>NC_013526.1:0-600000 GCF_000025005.1 Thermobaculum terrenum ATCC BAA-798 | reverse complement strand
AATATTCCTGAAAGGGGTTAACTGGCATGAAGAGACGGCAGAGCGTGGGCGATCGCTAACGCTCGAGGAGTACGACAGAGAGCTAGGATTAGTCTTGGATACGCATGCTAACTTTATAAGAAACTGTGTCTACAACCGCCACCCTTATGTGTACGAGTTCGCCGATACACATGGTCTGCTTGTGCTCGATGATATAGACAACATGTGGCTCGACACAGCACAGGAGGACCTGCAGACCCAGAGTTATGGATTATCTCGGGCCTTAGCACTGATGATGGCCTGGAACCAGGCAAACCATCCATCAGTGATCATGTGGTGTCTGCAGAACGAATCACAGATCTGGGCGGACACTCAGGTCTACAGAGAGTGGATCAGGGACATGAAGGAGGCGGTGCAGAGCATCGACTTGCAGCACAGACCCGTGACTTGGGCCTCTTCCAGCAGCTGGGATCCAGCGTTCGATCTTGCGGACGTCATAGGATTCAATGAGTACTTCGGGTACTTCTATGGTCAGGATTCCGATCTTGGGCCAGTCCTTGACGCCGTACATGCCTCGTATCCCGACAAGCCCATTCTCATTACAGAGAACGGTACCTGGTCCATCTACGGTGATCACGGATCCGCGGAACAACCAGGCACAGAGGAATGGCATGCTGCCAAGTTCCTAGCACATTGGCAGCAGGTGATGGATCCAAGCAGGCTAGGCTTCATAGCTGGATATACGTTCTGGTTGCTTAAGGACTACAAGGAGCTTATGACCTATAATCGCAACCTGAACGGCATCTCGACCATGGGTTTGGTCACGTTCGATACGGAAGCCCACAGGTTGGTCTACAACGAGTTCAAGGGAGCTGCCAATCCGCTGCCATAAACTTTCGAAAGGCATCTACGGTGAGCCTTACTTCGTTTCGTGTCTGATTTCCATGGTAAGCTTCTCTGCCTCTATCAGAGGAGATCGCGGCATAAGGGAAGCGATGGGTGTTGGTAGCCCGTAGCCTCCGTACAGCTTACCACACGTAGCGACCTAAGATTACAGGAATAGGAGGCCCTTGCGGGCGGCGATCGCCACGGCCTCCGCTCGGCTGGAGGCTCCGAGCTTTGCGAGGATGGAACCCACGTGGAACTTCACCGTGTGCTCGCTGATGCCCAGCCTCGCGGCTATGGCCTTGTTCGGTAGTCCGTCAGCCATGAGGGCCAGCACCTCGACCTCCCGCTGCGTCAAGGGGACCTCCTCGGGCTCGCGCCGGACTATACGAGCTGCCAGGGTGGGCGCGACCACGGAGAGCCCACTGGCGACTGCCCTGACTGCGGCGATCACCTCCTCCACGGAGGCATCGCGCGGGAGGAAGCCCACCGGATGGCCGCTCCCCAGTAGATCGGCCTCCAGCCTATCACCAAGGATAATCAAGCCTTGCTCCACGCCAGGAGGATGACCTCCCTCGGGGGCATCTAGCAGGAGCACGTCCACCCCCGCGGAGGCCACAGCCCCTGGGTCTTCACCCTCGGCCACGACCTCCACCTCCGGCTGGCCCGATAGCATCGCCCTCAGGCCAGCCCTCAGCGCTGGGTAGGGGGACACCAGACCGACCCTGATCATCGGCAGCCCTCAGGCCGCGGTCCGGAGGTCCGGCTCGAGCTCCAAGAGGATCGCTCTCCCGTCCCTGAGCAATCTCACCCGCAGGGGAGAGGAGGATGAGGTCCTGAGCGCCCGCTCGAGATCCCCTACGCTCCGGACATCGCGGTCGTTGACGGCCAGCAGCAGGTCGAAGCGCTGGATACCGGCACGCTCGGCCGCACTCCCAGGCTCCACACCTACGACCATGACGCCGCCCACGGGAGCATCGACCACCCGCACGCCGAGGAAAGCCCTGGGACGGAACGCTTCCTGAAGGAAGGCGGTCACCTCTGCCGAGGGGACGGCGAGCGACAGGCCGGGCGTGATCACCATCGAGTTGAGCCCGATGACCTTGCCGCCAACGTCCACCAGCGGCCCCCCGGAATTGCCCGGCACGAGCGACACGTCCGACTGGATGAACGACAGGGGGCTGCGCAGCGCGCTCACGGGCCCCACAGCCGTCACCACCCCGGCGGTGATCACGTCCCTCACGCCAAAGGGGGACCCAGCCGCCAGCACGAGCTGGCCCACGCGCACCGAGCCGGAGTCGCCCACCTCCACGCTGGGCAAGTCCCGCAAGGGTATGGAGAGCGCGGCCAGGTCCCGCCTGGTGTCCCTCGCCAGGAGAGTACCCCGCACCTCCTCGCCGGACCGCGTCCGGACCTCGGCCTCCTGCTGGGGCACGACGTGGCTGTTAGTCACCACCAGGCCGCTGGGCGCCCAGATGATGCCTGAGCCCACCCCGTGGCGGGAACGTATCATCACCACACGATCGAGTAGTCTCTGCGATAGCTCAGCGGCCTCATCCGAGGCCGCAAACACGGACCACCTACCAAGCATCGCCTAGCTCCTTTCCCCAGGCACCACCTGGAGCTCCGTCAGCTGGCCACCTCTTAAGACCCTGATGGGCACTGGCCGCCCCACCCTGTCGTGGGTGAGGAGAGCCTGCAGGTCCTCGGGACCGGAGAGCTCCGCGTTATCGAACGCCAGCAGCACGTCTCCTAGCAACAGCCCAGCCCTATCCGCCGGAGACCCGGGCTCCACCCCCACCAGCAGCAGCGCTCTCCCCTGGCTGAGCCCCAGGCGGGCCCTGAGCGATTCGTCGATCGCCACTGGCTGGGTGGCTATACCCAGGTAGCCCCTCTTGACGCCCCCGCTGGCCAGCGCCTCCACCAGCCTCTGCGCCGTAGCCGCCGGCAGGCCGAATCCCGCTCCGCCGCTCAGATGCCAGCTGTTGATCGCCACCAATCGGCCCCGCACGTCCACCAGCGGCCCACCTGAGAAACCGGGGTAAAGCATCGCGTCGCTGCGCACATAGGCATCCAGCACGCCCCCGGTGGCGGTGCGCCAGCGCCCACCCAGGGCGCTTACCACGCCCAGCGAGGCCATGAGTCCCGAGGGCCTGCCCAGGGCCAGGGCTATCTGCCCTACGCGTACCTCGGACGGATCTGCGAGCACAGGGGATGCGAGCCCCTCAGCCTCTACCGCCAACAGCGCCAGGTCCGCGCCGGGGTCGCGCGCTAACAGCCGGGCTCGATGGGACTCCCCGTTGGGCAACGTCACGCGGATGTCCTCCTCTCGCTCCAGGGTGTGGTCAGCGGCGACTATCCTGCCGTCCGCCGACCACACTATCCCCGAGGCCGGGTGCCCACGACGCGCGTCCACCCGCACCACCCACGTGCCGGCGGCCTCCACCACGTCCGCCAGCTGGTCGGATAGCTCCGCCAAAGCGCCTTGCTTCTCTGCCATGATAGATCACCTCCTTGAGTCCTTGCCTCAAGGATAGCCCGCGGGAGATGGCAGGGGTATCCCTCGTTCGGCTAGGGGAGCACCTACCCGTTCTTCCAGGTTATGGGCTGGTAGGAAGGTCCTCCAGCAGCTCGATGATCGCCCCGGAGTCTTCCAGATAGGCGTAGCGTCCGCCGGTGTAATCCCCTCGCTGCAGAAGCGACAGCCCCTTAGCCTCCAGCGCGGCGATCACCTCCTCCATATCCTGCACGCGGAACGCCACGTGATGGATGCTCTCCCCATGCGTCTGCAAGTGATCCTGCCAGGTGCTGGGGCCGTCGATGGGCTCTATCAGCTCGAGGTCTACCTGCCCTAGATGGAAGAAGGCCAGCTTGGCGCGGGCCGGAGTCGGTGCCCCGCGATACTCGGTGTGCGCCTGTTCCCATGGGGCTGTCACGATCACCTCGGGCATTGGGCTGCCCAGCAGCGCCGCCCAGCGGCGCGCCGCCTTCTCTATGTCCTTCACCACCATGCCCACCTGCACGATGGGCCCTAGCGCGCTCACGTCCGACAACTTCTCACCTCCCAACGATGCTATGATCGACATTGTCTCACGAGAGGGGTGAGCGGGGCAACGCTACGCCAAGTTCTCCCCAGGAGGCACTATACGGTCCAGCTCCTCTAGTTCCTCCTGGGATAGTTGCCAGCTCGCAGCTGCCACGTTGTGCTTGACCTGCTCGGGACTGGTCGCGCCGGCTATGACCGAGGCCACGGCCGGGCGGGAGAGCAGCCAGGAAACGGCCAGATCCAGCACGGTGCGTCCCCTTGCCTCGGCAAAGGCGATCAGCGCCTCGACCCTCTCCAAGACCTCGTCGCGCAGCGACTCTGGCCTGGATGCCAGCCTGGTGCCCTCGGGAGGGGGCTGTCCTTTGCGGTACTTACCAGTCAGCAGGCCGCTCGCGAGCGGGAAGTAAGGCAGGAACGCCAAGCCCAGGCGCTCGCACTCCCCCAGCACCTCGCGTTCTGCCTCCCTGTGGAGCAGGTTGTAGTGGTTCTGCACGCTCACAAAGCGCGCTGTGTTGGCGCTTCTCGCGGCATCCTCGGCCTCCCTCAGCTGCTGGGCAGAGAAGTTGGAGCAGCCTATCTCCCGCACCTTGCCCTCGCGCACCAGCTGGTCTAGCGCAGCCAGCGTCTCCTCGAT
Organism: Thermobaculum terrenum ATCC BAA-798; assembly: GCF_000025005.1. Lineage (NCBI taxonomy): Bacteria > Bacillati > Chloroflexota > Chloroflexia > Thermobaculales (SeqCode) > Thermobaculaceae (SeqCode) > Thermobaculum (SeqCode) > Thermobaculum terrenum. Next base: position 595,456 of record NC_013526.1, on the reverse strand, counting down.
CGGCACGCTCGGGTCCGGCCTGTGCAATTGATAGAGGTCGATGTAGTCGGTGCGCAACCTGCGCAGGCTGGCCTCCACCGCCACCCGCACATATGCTGCGCTGGCTCCCTGGCCCTGGCCCTCCATAGGGTTGCCAAACTTGGTGGCGATCACCACCTGCTGCCGCCTGCCCTCCAACGCACGCCCTATGAACTCCTCGCTCTGTCCACCACCGTACACGTCAGCGGTGTCCAGGAAGTTGATCCCCGCGTCCAGCGCGGCGTCAATCACCCTCTTGGTGCCCTCGTAGTCCAGCCTGCGGCCGAAGTTGTTGCATCCCAGGCCTACCACAGATACCCCCAAGCTTCCTATCCTGCGAGTCTCCATAAGCCCTCCTTGGTTTTTGCGGCCCTTACAGCCAGATGCATGCCACGCTGCCAGTATGTACAATAGCTACGATCTGGTTACGCTCGGAGGTAGACCTTGGAAGGGGCAGTATTGGCGCAGGGGTTGACCAAGCGTTACGGCCGCAACCTCGCGGTGGACGGCATCGACCTGGTGCTGAGGGAGGGCGAGATAGTCGGCCTGCTGGGACCTAACGGCGCGGGGAAAACCACCACGGTCGGGATGCTCACCGGCCTGCTGCGACCGACCGCCGGTCGCGTGCGCATATGCGGCCACGACCCGGAGAGGGAGCCGATCGTGGTCAAGAGGCTGATCGGCTACGTGCCGGACGAGCCCTACCTTTATGAGAAGCTCACCGGCAGGGAGTTCGTCACCCTCATGGCTGAGCTGTACAGGGTGAGGGGGCCAGTAGCTGCCATGGTAGATGAGCTGCTAGAGCGCTTCGGGCTGAGGGAGGTCGCTGACTCGCAGATCGGGAGCTACTCTCGGGGCATGCGGGAGAAGGTCGCGCTATGCGGGCAGCTCGTCCACCAGCCACAGGTGCTGTTCCTGGATGAGCCCACCGTTGGCCTCGATCCCCGCAGCGCGCGCCTGCTAAAGGACACGCTCCGGGCGATGGCTGACGAGGGCCGCACCGTGCTGATCTGCACGCACATCCTGGAGATGGCAGAGCAGATCTGCGACCGGGTGGCCATCTTGGACCGCGGCAGGATAGTAGCGCAGGGATCGTTGGAGGAGCTGAGGGATGCCGCCAGGGCCGGAGAGGACGCGACCCTCGAGGACGTCTTCCTGCGGTTGACGCAGGAGGCGGAGGGCGTGCCGGAGGCCTAGGCCATGTGGCACTATATGCGGACCTTGCTGACTCTAAGGATCAAGATGCTCCTCCGCCCATCCCCCCGGCAGGACTCCCGCAGGCCCTGGCTGGGGCTTGTGAGCTCAGCAGTCGCGGTGCTGTGCGTGGCCGCCGCAGTGCTGCTCGTCATCGTATCGCTCTTCGGGGAGGCACAAAGCGGGGGCTACCTGCGAACTTTCCTCCTGTGGTGCTCGACCGCCGGCGTGACGTTCCTATTCCTTATGGCCGTACCCGCGCTGCTAGAGTCGCTGACGACGAAGGGAGATCTGCGATTGCTCCTCCTGACGCCGGTAGCCTCCTGGTGGGTGGTGTTGGAGAAGCTGATAGCATCCTACCTGCGGTTGCTGGGCCTGGCGTTGCTGCCCTCGGCGCTGGTTGTCGCCGGGCTCGGGTTGACGTTCGACCACCCGTGCAGTTACTGGCCGCTGGCTATGCTCGCAGTCCTGCTGCTGCCAGCGGCGCCGCTGGCAGCAGCGACGCTGCTGACGGTGGCGGTGCTGCGGTGGATCCCTCCTGCTCGGGCAAGGGCGATCGCCTCCCTGTTGGGTGCTGGGCTGGGGCTGGCGTATTACGCGGGCTCGCAGCTGTTGGCCCAGAGGGCTGTCGAGATCCTTGGCTCGGGGGCAGTGCTCGAGTGGCTTGGACGCCTGCCAACGAGCTGGCCTGGGCAAGCGCTCGCTCTGGCTCTACAGGGAGACGAACTGAGGGCTGCCGCCTACCTGCTGGGGACCGCCGTGACCTCCGCGGCCGCCGGAGCGCTGGGGCTCTGGCTCTCCGTACGGGTGTTTGAGTTGGGCTGGGCGTCCTTCCAGGAGGTAGCCACCAGCACGCGGTCGCATAGATCCGGGCGTGATCGCGCGGGTGCTCGCCCTCCCTGGTGGTCGCTAGCCTCCAAGGACTGGAAGGAGCTGCGCAGGGATCCCCAGCACTTGGTGGGGCTGCTGTATCCGCTGGTGATCTTCGGCGCTGGCGTCTACCGTAGCCTGGCGGTAGCCTCCACCAGGGGTGAGGGGTGGCCGATCTTCGCGACGATAGACATGGGCATGTACTTCATGATCATGACGCTTGCGCAGCCAAGTATCAACCGGGAGGGGAGGAGGCTCTACCTCCTGACCCTTTGCCCCCTGTCACCGAGGGAGATCTTCGTGGGCAAGTGGCTCTACGCGGCCGTACCTCCCCTTGCCCTGGCAGCGGCCCTTGACATCGCGTACGGGCTGTGGGCTGGCCTGCACCCACTGGCGACCATCTACATGCTGCTCATCACTACGTTGCTGGCTGTGACGCTGGCTGGCGTTCTGCTCTGGGTGGCTGTCAGGTGGCCGCGCCTCGACTGGCAGGACGCTGGACGACAGGTCAGCTTCGTGGCCAGTGCGGTGGGCGGCTTGGCAGGGCTAGGGGTGCTGGCGGCCGTGGCGCTGCCTGCCCTGGGCGCGTTATGGCTGTGGGACACCCACCCGCTGCTCGCGCTGCCTTTGGGAGCGCTGCCGCTGGCGACGAGCGGGTTGGCTATCATGGTCCTGCTGGCCCTGGGACCGCTCCAGCTGGAGCGGCTGCTCAGCCCCTCCTGAGCCAGAGCAGCTCGCTCGCCCAGTCTCCCCAAAGCGGCAGCTCGAGGCCGTGGGCCATCAGTACGTCACCCCTGAGCTTGACTCCCAGAGGCTCGACCTGGTACGTGGCATCGGGGTCAAGTCCTAGCAGCCGCACCCTCGGCATGGGATCCATCAATCTGTGCACGGGCCTCAGCACGAAGCACACCGACTCCCCACGCTCTGGGGACACGTACTGCACGGCAGTCACGTCCCCCTTGCGAGGGGAGGACAGCCTGTACTGGTCACCGAACTGCACGATGTGCCTGATCTCCTTGTACCTGGCTACCAGCCTACGAGCCTCCTCCAGCTCCGGCTCAGACCACTTCAGCAGGTTGCCACCGATGCCCAGCCCCCCCATCATCGCGCAGTGGAAGCGAAAGCGCAGCGGCACGGCGCGGTTGGAGAAGTGGGAGGGAGAGTCCGTCACCCAGCACATCATCGTCCGGGCGCAGTAGGCCATGGAGTAGCCCTCCTGGATCCACAGGCGGTCGTAGGCGTCGGTGTTGTCGCTCGTCCATACCTGGTCGGTAAGCGCCATGATCCCCAGGTCCACCCTGCCTCCGCCCCCTGAGCAGGACTCAAACGCGACGCGTGGGTGCCGCTCCCGCAGGGTGCGCAGGATCCGGTAGACGGCCTGCACATGCCGCACCCACACCTCCCGCTGCCGCTCCGGCGGCGCATCGGGCCAACCAGGCTCCGAGAACGGGCGGTTCATGTCCCACTTGATGAAGTCGATGTCGTACTCCGACAGGAGCTTGTCCAGCACGCTGGTGATATGTTCCTCGACTTCCGGCCGAGCCAGGTTGAGCACCAGCTGGTTGCGGCTCTCCGTGCGTGGCCTCTTCGGGAAGTGATACACCCAGTCAGGATGGGCTCGGTACAGGTCGCTGTCCGGATTGACCATCTCAGGCTCCACCCACAGCCCGAACGCCATCCCAAGGTCCTTCACTCTCTGTATGAGGGGACCCAACCCCTGGGGGAACTTCTTGGGGCTGGGGGTCCAGTCGCCCAACCCAGCGCGGTCGCTGTCGCGGGCGCCGAACCAGCCGTCATCCACCACGAACAGCTCGACCCCCAGCGAGGCGGCTATCTCCGCCAAGCGGGACTGGTTCTCCTCGTTGATGTCGAAGCCCGTGGCCTCCCAAGAGTTGTACAGCACCGGCCGTGGCTGGGAGGCGAACTCCCTGGGCAGCACCCTCTCCCGCTCGAACCTGTGCAGGACGCGGCTCGCATCCCCCAGCCCCCCGGAGGTGAAGCCGCCGAAGAATGAGGGGGTTCGGAAGCTCTCGCCTGGCCCCAACCGCCAAGCGAAGTCAAAGTCGTTGATGCCGCCGGAGACCTGAACCCTGCCAGTGGTGTCGGCCTCGACCGCCAGCTTCCAGTTGCCGCTCCAGGCCACGGCCCCGAACCAAACCTCGCAGCTCTCCTCGAGGGGTTTTCCCCGGGTGATCGCGTACCACGGGTTGGCGAAGTGGCTGGTGTGTCCCCTGCGGCTCTCGAGCACCTTCTTGCCCGGGGTCACGGGCTCCTCTATGACCTGGGTCTCCGCGCCCCAGCGGCCGGCGAGGTGCACCAGGGTATAGCCCCCTCCCGGGGGCAGGTGCCAAGCGGCGGAGAGCACCTCCTCCAGCTGCACCGGCTCCCCCGACTCGTTGACCACCTCAGCGTACCTCTCGAGGAGGTCATAGCCCTCGTGCAGCCCATAAGCCAGCCTCACCAGCAGTGGGTAAGCTGGATCCCGCAAGGTGATCTCCAGCCAGCTGACACCCTCCTCCTCCCAGATCCTGTGCGAGGAGTACTCCAGCAAGGCTCCCCTGCTGCCGTCTGCAAACGAGAGCTTCAGGCACGGCTCCTCAAAGTACAAACCTCCCCATGCCGGGTACTCCAGTCCCAAGTTTCCCATGAATGGGCCAGTGAATTTGGCAGCCCGCCCCAATACATCCGCATCCGTCAAAAGGGAGCCGAAGTGTAGGTGACGCAGCTGGCCCTCCTCGTCGCGCCGCAGCGCGTAGCAGAACCTCTGCCCCGCTATCCACCAGGTACCATCTCTCTCAACGATAGGCATCTCATCCTCCTCCGTGCTAGATTGGCCATCGCTCCAGTTTGTATGCCATATCCCAGAACATGTACTCCATGCGGCAGCTGGTCAGGAAGTACTCCGCCATACGGGCGCGCTCCTCCTCGCCGGTGCCCTCTGCCCATCGTGCTATCCTCTCCCCGAACTCGCCGCAGATGTCACCTACGGTGGGGCTAGCGTAGAACTCTATCCATTCCTTGAATGGATGGGAAGCATCCGGGGCCACCTCGGCCTGCAGCCGCCGGCCGATCTCCCAGTAGGTCAGCGGACAGGGATACAGCGCGCACAGCAGCTCCCCAAGGGTCCCGCTATGAGCTACGTAGAGCATATGGCGGGTGTAGCTGTGGGCGGTCGGCGCCAGCTCCGCGTCCCTGGCCAGCTCCTCGAGCGAGCAGCCAGCTACCCGGGCGAAGTTGTTGTGGGGGTGATGCTCGCTGTCCAGGATGAAGCCTATCTGGCCGTTGAAGAAGGCTATGTCCTCCCGACGCCGGCTCTTAGCTATGGCCAGGCCGTACACCTGGCAGAACACTGTGAGGTACTGAAAGTCCTGGCGGACGTAGTGCGCCAACTGTTCGCTAGTTAGCTCGCCGCGTGCGATCCCTTGCACGAACGGGTGCTGATAGATCGACTCGAACAGGGGCTCGGCCCGCCTGCGCAGCTCGCCAGCGTATCCCAGGTAGGCTCGATGCTCTTGCTCCATAGAGCAACTCCTCCCAACATGTAGCAGGTTCGTCCTAGCATCATAGCAGGCTTACACCCAAGCTGTGAACCCCGCGAGCTTGGTGATCGGGATCTCAGGACTTGGGTTCGACCCGCAGCAGGTTGTTCACCCCCTGCACCCCTGGTACCCGGCGAGCTATCTCGGCGACCACCTCTCGCTCGGCATCCGAGGAGACTACCCCCTCCAGCTCCACCGCCCCCAGCAGGGAGGTCACCTTCAGGTCGCGCACCGTCACCCTGGAATCCCCCTCGATTGCCTTGGCTACCTCCTGGGTGATCTCCTCGTCGGCGAAGAGGCCGTTGTCGACCCCAAGCACGCCCCTCACCCGCCAGGCCAGCTCCTCCGCTGCCTGGCGCAGCTCCCGCGTCCGCACGTGTCCCCGCAGCCTGACAATGCCCTCGTCCACCTCCACGTGCACAGCGTAGAAGTCGACGCCCTCGAACCGAGGGTCCTCCCTCAGCGCCTGGTAGACCTCCCCCAGGATCTCCACGTCGGGCCTGTACTCCGGCAGGAGCTCCACCTCGTCGCAGCTCACTCCCAGCTCGATCTCCTCCGGGGTGATCCGCGTAGCCCAGGAGAGGGGCACGATGATGTCCCTCGGGGCCAGCATGCCAGCCAGGCCCCGCCGGACCACCACGTGGGTAGCGCCCCCGAAAGACCTGTCGAACAGCACGAGGTCCACCCTCCCCACGGTCCCTCCATCGCACCTGACAACGGTTCTGCGGGTGATCTCCACACCCGTGAAGGCGGTGCCATGGTTGGCCGTGGGCCTGTGTCCCAGCTCCTGGGGCACACCTTCCAGGGAGTACACCGCTTCTTCCTGGGAGTAGGCCGTGCGCTCCGAGCTCCAGCCCCCGGCGACCCCCACGTACGCGCGGGGGTCGTAGGTCGAAAGCTTGCGGCTGGAGCACTCCTCACGGAGGAAGATGTAACCCTCCTCCTCGCGCTCCACCAGGTCGATCGGTACCAGCCGCTCCACGTCGTCCCGGCCACGCACCACGAGCTGGCTGATCTTGCCGGCCACGGGATCCACCACCACCTTGGAGAGCGCGCCGATGGTATCCGCGCCGCAGACCACATCCCGGCCGATGCGGAGTTCCAGCCTCCGTCGGTCTCCTTGTGGGGGCTGGGGATAGCGACTGCCCGCCAAGGACGGCACCTCGACCCGCAGCTCCCTAATCCGGGCGCCCTCCATGGCGAGCACCTCGATCCGGACGCCGGGCAGCTCGAGCACGTCCCCCTCTCGGGGGACCCTGCCCAATCGCTCGTACACGAGCCCTCCGAGCGACACGAAGTCCTCATGGGGCATCTTGATCCCGAGGGCTCGCTCGACATCCGCTATCCCGGTGCTTGCGCGGACTATAGCCACGCCGGGACGCACGACGCGCACCAGCCGCTCGTCCTCCCGGGAGTACTCGTCCGGCAGAGGGCCGGTGAGCTGCTCGAGGACGTCCTCCTGGGTGGCGATGCCCGCGAGTCCTCCCCTTTCATCCACAGCCATCACCAGCTGGCTCCTCTGGGTACGCATCACCTCTATCACCTCGGGCAGGGGCAGCGACTCCGGCAGCATCGGGCAGCCGCGCGCGAGGTCGCCAGCCCGCGCCTCCTCGCCGCGCACCAGCGCCCCCAGCACATCCAGCGCGTGCACCACACCCCTTGGGTCGTCGATCGATTCCCGGTACACCACGAGCCTGCGCCTGCCATGCGTCAGCATCTTCTCGGCCACCTCTTGCAGCGAGGAGCTCTCCTCCACCGCCACCACGTCCACCCGGGGGACCATGGCGTTGCGCAGCCTCAGCTCCCCCAGCGTCAGGGCCGAGATGAGCCAGTCGAGCTCCCTGCGCGGTATGGCCCTGCCCCTGGCAGCCGCCTGCAGCGCCCACAACACCTCCGTGCGGCTGCGGGGAGGCAAGGTCGTCAGCAGCCTGTACACCAGCCACCGCCTCAGGCGATCCAGCATGTTCAACCTCCGTGCGCGTAGTCAGCTATAGTTTACCCCAAGCTGAGGGCTTGCCAGCGCCCACCCAGCCGTTGTACCCTGAAGGCTAAAACCCAGGAGGAGGCGAGCATGTACATAGGGATAGAGGAGGTGCACCTGATACACCACAGCCACACGGACGTGGGGTACACACACGATCAGCCCGTGGTGTGGGAGCTGCACCAACGGTTCCTAGAGAGGGCCATAGCGCTGTGCAGGGAGTGGGAGGGCAGCCAAGAGCCCCACGCCCTGCGATGGACGGTGGAGAACACCGGCGTGCTGCTTCGGTGGCTGGAGGGGGCATCCGACCAGGAGGTGGAGGCGCTGTTGAGGTTGGTGGAGGCTGGCAACATCGAGGTGACCGCTATGTCCTACAACATCACTCCCCTGTACGACACCGACGAGCTCTGCCAGGGGCTGCAACCAGTGGCGAGGCTGCGGGAGATGGGGATCCCCATCAGGTACGCCATGCAGTCGGACGTCAACGGCCACAACTGGCCCCTGGTGGACGTGCTGCTGGAGGCGGGCATCGAGGGCTTCTCCATGGCCACCAACATCCACTTCGGCGGCTCCCCCCTGCGCTGGCCCAACGCCTTCTGGTGGCAGGGACCCAGCGGCAGGAGCATCCTGGCATGGAACGGCTGGGACTACGGCTTCGCACGCGACGCCGGCATAGATCGCGACCTCCAGGAGTTCCGCGACATCTGGTGGCCCAGGATAGAGTCCTGGCTGCGCTCCCAGGACTACTCCCTGCCGGTGCTCATGCTGCAGATCTACGACGCCTTCGGGGACAACGCTCCCCCCAGCCCTACCCTACCAGAGTTCGTCCGCAGGTGGAACCAGGAGGTGGGCACCCCCAGGCTGCGCATCTCCCTGCCATCCCATTGGTGGCGGGCGGTGAAGGAGCATGCTGACCTGCTGCCCACCCATCGAGGGGATTGGACGGATTTTTGGAACTTCGGCTGCGGCTCCAGCGCCAGGGAGACGGCGATCAACCGCGCAAGCCGTGGCAGGCTGAGGGCGGCCGATGCGCTGGTGGCTGCCCTGGGGACTCCCACGCGGCGATGGTCAGGGCTGCGGGATGAGGCTTGGGAGGCGCTCATGCTGTGGGACGAGCACACCTGGGGAGCGGACATCAGCGTGCACCAGCCCCAGGCGGAGGACACCCTCTGCCAGTGGCAGCACAAGGCCTCCTACGCCCACACCGCCAGGAGCCTGTCGCTGCTGCTGGCGCGTGATGCCTCCGCCGAGCTGGGCAGGAGGGTGAGGGGGCAACAGGGTGATATCCTGCTCTGCAACTCCCTGCCCTTCCCCACCAGGGTCGTGGGTCCCCTGCGAGGGGCACACCTCCTGCCCAGGGGGAGGGCGGATGATCCCACCGCCGCTCGCCACTGGGCCAGCAGAGACTTGGGGATGCGCTGGGCGCTAGCGGAGGCCGTGGAGGTCCCGGCCTGCGGCTACAAGGTGGTGTCCCGGGAGCTCCTGGCATCTCCCCTGGGCGAGGGAGAGGAGCTGGTGGTACAGACCCGTCGCCACAGGGTGGAGTTCGATCCCCAGCGGGGAGGCATCAGGTCCTGGCACACCGCCCTCAACGGGGAGTTGGTGGACCCGGACTCCCCCTACACCCTGGGCGGCTGGGTGCACGAGACGCCGGTAGGGGAGCCGGGGCTGGAGCACCCTCGCAGAGCGCTGTGGGCGCCGGTGGAGAGGCGCCTGGGCCTCGCCAGGGGTTGGCGAGGGCGCTGGCAGGCCCGGAGGTCGGGGCCCACCAGGCTGCTGCGGCACGTGGTGTACAGGTGGTCCTGGGGCGTGGAGGTGCTCCAGGAGCTGGAGCTGCCCGTGGGAGGGCAGCTCATGGAGAGGACCATCATCCCCCACGACGAGGACTGGCTGGAGGTGGAGGCCAGCTGGGACATGGGGCAGCACACCTACCCCGAGGCCACCTACCTGGCCTTCCCCCTGGCCCTGCGGTCCCCACGCGCCAGGGTGGACGTGGGCGGCCAGGCTATGCGGGTGGAGGAGGACCAGCTGCCCAGGGCCTGTCGGGACTACTACACGGTGCAGGGCTGGGTGGACCTGGAGGGGATCGATGGGGGTGTGACGATCGCCTGCCCAGATGCCCCGATGGTGCAGCTGGGGGGCTTCACCTTCGGCTGGGACCAGCAGCGGGTGGAGCTGGAGGCTCCCTTGGTGCTGGGATGGGTCACCAACAACTACTGGGAGACGAACTTCCGGGCCCACCAACCCGGCAGGGTGAGCGCCAGGTACAGGCTGCTGCCCTACAGGGGAGAGTTCCAGGAGACTAGAGCGCACAGGCTGGGGCTGGAGATGGCCCTCCCACCACTGGTACAGCCTCTGTGGGAGCCGACGGGCGGCGAGCTGCCGGAGGAGGGCAGTTGGCTGCAGCTGCCTGAGCTCCCGGTGATAACGCTCCACATCTGGAGGGATGGAGAGAGGGTGCTGCTGCGGCTACAGAACGCGGCCGACGAGGAGAGCCTGGCGATGGTGGGCTCGGGGCTGCTGCGGGTAGAGTCCGCGCACAGGTGTGACCTGTGGGGAGGAGAGCTGGAGGAGCTGCCCGTGCGTGACGGGGGCGTCGCCCTCGCCATGCTCCCAAGAGCCCTCGCAACCCTCTCGCTGACCCTGGCCAGGGACTAGCGCACGCGCAGGTAGCGATAGCCGCTAACTGAGCGGAGGACATCCCTACCCCCTGGGAACACAGCCTTTACCCTGTAGCGTCCGGCAGGCAGGGAGACAGTCCTGCTGTAACGGGAGCTGGACGACAGGGTGTCCCCCAGGGAAGCGTAGTCCCGCCAGGTGTACCTGCCGTCCACCAGCACTAGCCTCTGTATCCGGAGATCCACGCCCCATCCTGGGTAGCTCCCGACCACCCGACCGGTGGCCAACGGCAGCTGCTCCCCCGAGTACACGTACCAGCTGCCATCTCGAGCTGAGTACCCTCCAAGGGACAGGGAGATCTCGGTGTCTCTCAGCCCGCCGAAGTCCGTCGTCCAGAACCAGCCGTAGGTCGAGCTATAGGCTCTGCCTATACCGATGGCTCTGTAGTACGGACTCTCCATGTTCTGGCGATGACCCGCAGATCCCATCCAGGCTCTAAAGGCGCTCTCCGCGGAGCCATAGCCCAGCGCCAGGTTCTCGCCCTTGGCGGTGCTGTAGGCGTACCCGAAAGCCGCCATCCGCTCGAACGGGTCCCTACCCTCCGAGTCCGTGTGCGAGAAGTATCCCTTATCGGCCATATCGCGGCTCATCCACTCCGCGGCCCTGGTCAACCTGGGAGACAACTTGAGCTCCGGCAGCCCTAGCTCAGCACGGTGGGCGTTGATCAGCCTGAGGAACTCGCTCTCCTCGCTATCCAGCGCCTTGGCATGCGGGGCTGCAACCGCTGGGAAGCTCAGCAGCAGGCAGACCACAAGGATCAGAGCCTTCAGTATGACGCGGTCTCTCAAAACATCATCTCCCTGTACATCTACGACTCAGCCAGTATAGAGGAGAAGCTGCCAGCGGTCAGTGGCCAAAAGGTCCTAGGACAAGAGTATCAATGGTCCTGGCTTGCGGGGGCAGCTGGCGGCTGGCACAATGGAGGACAAGCTATCCTGGGAGGTAGAAGGATAAGAGATCCAGACGTCGTGATCTATGGAGGCACGAGCGCCGGGGTGATGGCCGCCGTACAGGTGGCGAGCATGGGCCTGAGGGCCCTGATCGTCGAGCCTGGCTACCACCTGGGCGGGATGTGTGGGAGGACTGGCGCTGGAGTATTACCGACGCATCAGCGAGCGCTACCACCGGCTAGAGGCTTTCGAAGAGATGCTGGCTGCTCGCCGCAAGGTGCCGGAGCTGTGGAGGTTTGAGCCTCACGTCGCGGAGGAGGTGTTCAACTCCCTGGTTAGGGAGCACGGCGTGATGGTGATCCTCGGGAAGCGGCTGGATCAGGAGCACGGCGCGCGCCTGGATGCCAACGGGAGGATATCGGCGCTGCGCTGCGAGGACGGCACTCAGGTACCCGGCACCGTGTTCATAGATGCCACTTATGAGGGCGATCTACTGGCTGCTGCAGGCGTGTCCACCACGATAGGTCGGGAGCCCAATTGCCTCTACGGGGAGACGCTCAACGGCATCCGGGGAGAGAACACCTACCGTCAATTCGAGGTTCGCGTGGACCCGTACTGCACGCCGGGCGACCCGCAGAGCGGGGTCATCCCTACAATCCAGGACGAGCCCTTGGGAACCCCTGGCGAGGGGGATCATAGGGTGCAGGCTTACTGCTTTCGGCTGTGCCTCACGCGCGACCCAGCCAACATGATTCCCTTCAGCAAGCCGCCGGGCTACGACCCCTGGCAATATGAGATCTACCGGCGGTACGCGGAGGCAGGCGGGCATCTCTGGATACCTGCAGCCAATATCCCCCACGGCAAAACGGACCTCGGCAGCTGGCACGCCCTGTCGGCCAACCTCTACGGTATGAACCACGCCTATCCCGGCGGGAGCTACGAGGTACGCGAGCGGGTGCTGCGGGAGCATCTACTGTTCACGCAGGGGCTCTGCTGGTTCTTGGCCAACGACCCCCGAGTGCCGAGAGAGGTCAGAGAGGAGTGGTCGCAGTGGGGGCTGGCCAAGGACGAGTTCGTGGACAACCATGGCTGGCCTCGCCGATTCTACGTCCGCGAAGCTCGCCGCATGGTGAGCGACTACGTCATCACGGAGCGCCATACGTCAGGACGCGCGAGCGTACCGGATCCCGTGGCGGTGGCTTACTGGCCCCCAGACATGCACGCCACACGGCGCATCGTCCGCGACGGTGCCGCTTACAACGAGGGGTTCGTCTTCGGTGGGCGCCAATGGGGCCCTTTCGGGATCTCCTACCGCGCGCTGGTACCGCGATCGGAGGAGTGTGGCAACCTCATCACCCCCACCACCTTGTCCGCAAGCCACGTAGGCTACGGGGCGGTTCGGTTGGAGTGGACGTTCATGGCGCTCGCTCAGGCGGCCGCTACGGCAGCAGTGATCGCGATCGAGGACGCCGTGAGCCTGCAGGAGGTCAGCTATCCCAAGCTGCGCGCCAGGTTGCTTGCGGACGGGCAGGTGCTGGAGCTGGGGTAGAGCTCTACACGCCCCATACCTCGCGCAGGAAGGGCCACACATCCCTCCCGTAGTAGCGGTGACCGCCAGGCTGTGCGCTCAGCCTGCACAGATCGCCAGCTCCCAGCAGCTCGTAGATCTCCCGCAGTTGCCCGAATGCACGCCTCGAGGCCTCGATCGGGAATATCGGGTCTGCCTCGCCGCACACCGCCATGAACGGGCGAGGCGCCACCAGTCCCGCCACATCGGCCATCTCCCCCAGGCCCAGCAGCCCTGGCACATAGTTGCACGCGCAGTGCTCTATTAGCCCTATGGAATCGATGAAGGTACAGAAGTAGCAGCTGGGCACGCAGACGCCCACCCTCTCATCCACTGCGGCGGTGAAGAGCGACACGGTGCCTCCGCCCGAGTTGCCTGTGATCGCGATACGTCGAGCGTCCACGTCCTGTCTGCTGATTGCCCAATCGATCAGCCTGATCATATCCCACACCCTCTCCCCTAGCAGGGTCCGCCCGAAGAGCAGCGCCCTGTACTGCAGGCGGGCGCATGAGCTGAAGGTCCCCTGCCGAAGGTCATCTGGCAAGCGCATATCCCAGAGCCCACGCATCCCTGGGGCGATCGCCAGGTACCCTCGGCGGACCACCTGGCGGGCCACATCCTGTTCGAGCTCGTCCACCGCCCGCTGTATTTCCTCGGACTGAGCTATCCCCACCGCGGCCTGCCTGCCACCCGGCTCGTGCCCGTGCGGGGTGATCACTACGGGCAACGGTCCGTCCGTGCCCAGGGGCCTGAGCAGGTAGAACGGCAGCGATACACCTGGCTCCGTCTCCAGCAACCAGTCCTCGCGCACGTGATCCTCCAGCTGCTCCATGGAGAGACGCTGGGCACTCGGAGGAGCCGTTGGTACCCGCTGCCTTATCGCCTCCAGCCCCAGAGCGCGCCTCAGGGCATGTCGGAAGGCGTACTGCCAATCCACGACCTCCCGCGTACTGCCGGCACTAAAGCCGTACCTGCGGGGCGTATCCCCCTCCAAGCCCCTCACGTAAGCTTCCAAAGTGAACATGCTCTCAACCTCCGTCCAGCACTTAGCGACTATATTACCGCGAACGCGGGCCGAGGTATTAAATTAGTCACCTACTTGATAGCCGCCTGTAAGCTAGATTTCATCCCCAGACGTCATAATGCCCGAGAAACAACCAACACAGGAGGCGAATTAAGTTGAGAGACTCCACAAGACCCGGATGCCTTGGGACGCTGCTCGCGTTGTTGGGGATCAAGCCACGCAGCACAAGCACGCACGTATACAGGCTGAGGGATGACTTCCTCAGCCCGGCGGAGAGCTCCTTCTTGCGCACTCTGCTTGCTATCTGCGGCGACGGCGTGCTCGTATGTCCCAAGGTTAACCTGGCGGACCTGGTGTACGCTCCCAGGCGGGAGGGCCAGTTTGCTGCCTGGAACAGGATCAACCGCAAGCATCTGGACTTCGTGCTGTGCGACATGGATAGCTTGCGCCCGAGGCTGGCCATAGAGCTCGACGACAAGTCCCATAGCCGGCAAGACCGCAGGGAGAGGGATGACTTCGTGGATGGAGTCCTCGAGAGCTGCGGGCTTCCCTTGCTGCGCGTGCCCGCACGCCGAGCGTACAACCCCGCTGAGCTGAGGGAGGCGATCGCTAGGGCTTGGTCGGGGACGCCGATCTCGGCAGCCCAAGTGGAGAGGCCACGCGCCGAGCACAGGTGCGAGAGGTGTGGGGGTCTCATGGAGCTACGGAGCTCCAGCAGGGGGCAATTCTGGGGATGCACCAACTACCCCAGATGCAGGCACACGCTCCCAGCTTAGGCTGCAAGGAAACATACGTACCTCAACTTACAACCCCTTGCACCCCTCGTCCTAGCATCGTTGACGAGAGCTAATAGGTGGTAATTTCATAAGAAATTGCCCTCCTCGCGGCGGGGGGTGCCCAGCTCCTCCACCCGCATGTACTGGGTAGTGCGGAGGACGTAGAAGCGCACGGAGTCCGTGTCCTCCCGGATCACCCTGCGCACCTCGGACAGTAGCGCTCTGTACTGTGCCTGCGAGAGCTCTCCCTCGAGCACGGAGTTCTGGATGTGCACTAGGTACTTCCTGCCCACCTTGAGCACCTTGCTCACCCTGTCCACGCCCACATCGTAGGTCATGATCACGAACACGCTACCACCTGCTTACGTAAGGTACGTAGGGTTCATCCCCCAGGAGGTGCTTCTCGAGCTTGTACAGCTCCAGGCGTATGAGCCTGCGGTAGGAGGCCGCCCTGCCTAGCCTGGGATGCTGGAAGGTGTCCCTTAGACGCTCCTCGTACGCCTCCACGAACGCCTTGCGACCGTGGTCGTTGAGGAACACTCCCGAAGAGTCTGCTCGGAAGTCGCTGGCCTTGATCTCTCCCCGGTTGACAAGGCTAAAGATCACCCGGTCGACTATGACCGGCTTGAATATCTCCGCCACGTCGAGGTTGAGGGTGTACCTGCGGTGGTTGGTGGTATGCAGGAAACCTATGCGGGGATCCAGGTGGGTGCGGTAGATCTCGCTCAGCACCGTCACGTACAGCAGGCTGTTTCCAAAGGAGACCAGTGCGTTCACCCTGTTCTCCGGAGGCCTGCGAGTCCTGCTGCCGAAGCTGAACTCGTCGCTGCGGAAGATCTCGTCCCAGCAGCCGTAGTACGCCTCTCGGCAGCGCCCCTCCACCGCCATCAGCTCGCTGGTGGTTCGGCAGGCTTCCAGAAGCGGGGCAGCGGCTTCCATTTCGGTCAAAGTGCTTGAGAGGCCGGCACCTCGGCGGTTGTAGTAGGCGAGCACCTTGCGCATGTTCTCCAGCGCCCCGCCCACGAACGACCTCGCAAGCTGCATCCTCTTGGCATCGTCCAAGTAGTGGGCTGCCTGCTGCAGGGTCATGTAGCCCGAGACGTACTGCTCCCGCGGCATGTACGAGCCCGCCCAGTAACCGTAGTAGTTGTAGATGTGCAGGGGGATGCCGTGCTGGCTGAGGAAGTTCAGGAGCTTGGCGTTGACCGTTACCTCACCGAAGACATGGATCTCGCTCGTGGTCTCCACGGGCACGAAGCGCTTGGCGTTGGCCGTGACGAACCGTAAGGTGTTCTGCTCCCTCTCGAGCGTGCCAGCGTTGAAGATGTAGACCGGCTTCCTCATGCCCAGCAGAACTCCTCATAGGCACAGCTACCGCAGTAGCGGATCTTCCGAGCGTCCGGGGGGCGTTCGGCCTGCATAACTTCCTGGATGCCTCGCATGACCTCCTCAAGCTCCGCCTGCGCCTCCGGGGTTAGCTCAACTACCTCGCGCTTGCGCTCCTCTGGCACCAGCACCTCCCCCTTGGCCTGCACTCCCTCCTGCTGGAGCCGCCACAGATAGTAGCATACTTGGAGCCGGGCAGCTCTCATGTACCTGGAGGACTTCTTCACCTCTGAGATCACGAGCTGTCCTTTCTCCCTCCTGATGCGGTCTATGCGCATGCCCGGTAGCGATACTTCTCTAGCAGACCTCTGATAGTACTCTTCTTGTATCTGCCTTCCTTCTGCCAGCAGGTCATGCTCCTGTTCACCCTCTATCTCATGAGACATAAGCCATACTTGCCTTGGGCAAACTAAATATTGCCAAACTAAAGTTCCAGTCACCCCATCGCTCATAGCATCACCGCCTCGTCTCCCATCTTGTCCAATCGAAACCCAGTCTCAAGATCGTAGTACTCGGCCAGGTCGTCAGTGCTTATGTAGAAGTGGTCCTCCAATTCTGAGTGCCTTGGAGGCCTGTTGGCCAGAAGCCTGTAAGAGTAAGGTGTGATGATGAACTCGCCAAGGCAACTATAAGCGTTCCTGAGCTGCGTGCGAGCCCGAAACTTCTCGTCTACGCTCGCTGCAGAGACCCTAGCGTAGGCCTCGCGCGCCTCCAGCAGCCTCTTCAGCGCCCTACGGCCGATCTCCCCCAGCTCGACGATCACAGGATAGGCTTCGCCCGCCTCCTCGATGTGCCGGTACTGCGAGATCGAGACTTCGCCCTCCTTGCCGCGAAAGTTGAGCTTGCGCATGGCCCATATGTACGCCCTGTATTCATCGTCCGTCAGGAGATCGGGCAGCAGCGCGAAGTACTGTTCTATGTCTGCGTACAGCTCGGGCTCGTCCTTTGGCGAGGAGAGCACCTCCTCCATCTTCCTAGTGAGTACCTTCCCGTAGATGCGCTCGGCTAGGTGGCGCTCTCGCTCATCACGCAGCCCGACAACGTAGACTGGGCGCTGGTCATCGGCAGCCCAGGAGCGGTTGCAGCGTCCCGCTGCCTGCACTATAGAGTCCAGCGGCGCGTGATCCCGCACGACGACATCAAAATCCAGGTCCACCCCAGCTTCCACCACCTGGGTGGAGACGACTATAGGGCGAAGTTCTTCCTTGCGTCGCCGCAGGATCCTTGCGAGGCCAACTACCCGATGGCGTCTCTGCCAGGGCACTACGTTAGTCGACAGGTGCACCAGCATGCGCCCCTTGGGGGAATAGTCGTCCCAATAGCGGTCCCAATCATCCTTAGATCTATCTAGCTCCGAGGGCTCACGGTAACCCTCTATGCCGTCCAAGGATGTCAGCTGCTGATAGAAGCTTACAGCGCTGGGTATGGTGTTGAGTATCACGAGCACGGAGTGGTATCTCTCGCCCAGCTCGAGCACCAAGTCCTGCAGATCCTCGAGCGACCGCACATCCGCTCTCGGGACGATCTGCGTGCGGTCCAATAGCCCGAAGTATTTATCCGGCTGTGGCAGCACCTCCCGGGCTTCGGGGAGTATGCGCGGGCGAGTGGCAGTCATCTGGATCACGGTGCAGCCTAGGTGTTGAGCCAGCGTGGTGATGGTCTCGTGCACTAGGCTCCACTGCTCGTAGGGTATACTCTGGATCTCATCGAGGATGATGATGCTGCCGGCGACGTTGTGCAGCTTCTTCAGCCTGCGGTTGGAGTTGGTTACCATGGACTCAAACAGCTGGACGAAGGTGGTGACCACCACCTCCGAGTCCCAGGATTCTACCATCAGCAGCTGCTCCTCCGTGGGGACGTCCTCCTCAGAGCCCTTACTCCCCTGGATAGTGGCGAGGTGGTGATGCTTGATGAGGTATCCCAGGGGATCACTTGAGTACCCTGGCAGCTCACTGAGCACCTTCTGGATTACATCATGGTTCTGGTCGATGATGTTCGTGAACGGTAGAGCGTAGATGATCCGTGGCGTCCACCCCTTGGTGTTCCGGACGCGCTCCCGCAGCTTGAGGGCCGCACCGAGCGCTGCCAAGGTCTTGCCCGATCCCGTTGGCGCCGTGAGGCTGAAGAGACCAGGAAAGAGTTCCTCCACAGGCGTCTCCTCGAAGAAGCGTGTGCTCTCCTGGAACACGCCGTCCCTGATCTCGAGCAGCTCGGCTCGAGCCACACTCTGGTGCTCCCGCTGCATGCGCTGCACGTACCGCTCAACCAGCTCGTACGGGATGTCGTAGCGGGGCGCATCTCGCGTCCCCACTCGCGAGGAGATGTGCTTGTCGGCATCTATCAGGGCCGAGAACAGCAGCAGCGCGTGCCAGTAGGTGCGCATCGCCCCGGGATCCTCCGAGGCAAAGAACAGGTCCATGTAAGCCTCATACAGATCCCTCATCAGGCCGGGGACCACGTCTCCCGAGAGGAAGCCCTCCACCTCGGGCACGCCCAGAGCACTCATCTCGGAGATTATCTGCCCTTTGTGCTCCCCCTGCATGTTGGCTATCTGGGCAGCTATCGCCTCGTACTCGGCCTTTATGCCTCCGATCATGCGCTTGTAGAACGGGCTATCCCGCAACTGCTGCTTACCGGGCAGGATCATGGACGGGCATACCAAGGCGCCGTGGTGCCTCCATATCGCCAGAAACACCAACAGGGCAGCTTCCCGGTCGCTGTGCCAGCGCTGGCGGCAGACGTAGGCGCCCAGCAAGGCCGAGACCGGCGCGTGGTGGGTGTACTCGGGCTTGGGGGGAGGTTTCTCCAGAGGGGGAAGCTTCTCCTGGAAGAAGGTGGTGTACTTGCCGAAGTCGTGGGTGGCCCCCGCCACCCACGCAAGCTCGGATAGCCTCTCGGAGTCGGGCCAAGGCCCCACCAAGTACCCTCGAGCGGCCTCCGCCACCACCCTTAGGTGGTCTGCTAGGAGCTCCTCTGGATACTCCCTACCCCCTCTGGTCTCGGCTGGCCTGGCAATGAACTTCATTCCGACATGAATACCCCGTGCTCTGTGAGCTGTCCTCCATCGATGTCGGTGTAAGTGACGGTGAATACCGGCACGGACACCTTGGCCTCGATGGGTCTGTTGTGACGCTGCTCGTACACGAAGTTGCCTATCTGCAGCAACCTCCTATCGTTGTCCAGGGCGATCGGCATGCGCTCCTTCACGATCTGTGCGTCCGCATCCGGCAACGGCAGATCCACTATCTTGTCGGCGTTGATCACGGTCGAGATGGGCAGGACCTCCTCCCGGACCCCCAACTCCCAGTCCTCGACCTCCGCTACGGGCTCGATCACCGCCGGGCATTCCGTCATCCCGAGATAGGGTGGGTACACTGCTCCCGATCGCAGGTAGCCGGCAAAGCGTTCCAGCCAACCCTCATCGCGGTGCGTGAGGTAGACTCGATAGCGGAGCTGGCGGCGTCCTGACGCCGGGAAGACCCACTCTACCGGTGTCAGTGTGCGCTCCCTGCTGCCATCGAACCCACCTGCATTCCTGGACCACACGTTGCCCTCGGTCATCACGTAGTTGACGGTCTGCATCACACGGCGCACCGGCACACGTACCGACAGCGCGATGTCCGCCACACCTGGTGCCAGGTGCTCGGCATAGGTGTTCCTGTGCCCCTGCCGCTCGTACCCCATTATCCCCGCTATCAGCCCTGCCAGCACGGTCCTCGGAGGAAACGGGTAGGACAGGGACGAGGAGTTGGTGTAGAACTTGCGGAACATCGCATAGGCGCCCGCTAGGTCGAATATGATCATCTTGTTGGGCACTTTCTGTCCCTCTACGAGAGTGTTTGCAGCTTATCCCCGAGCACCCCAGTCAGGCTGTCCAGGCCCCGGAACGTCACATCGGGATGTACGTAGAGCCTGGCCCCTGCCAGACCATCGAGCCTGACGGCTATCCTGTCAGCCACCTTCTCCAGGTTGATAACGTAATCCCTCACATCGCGCAGCGTGTCCAAGGTCTTGCCCTGGACCGGCTCCAGCACCACGTCCTCGCGCAGGTCGCCGACCCTGTAGGGATAGCCCTCACTGTACTCGAGTCGCAGATAGAAGCGAGGTATCTGCCCTATCTTGCTCCTGGAAGTGGCCTCGGTCGGGATCGCCTCCAGCATGGCCCTGTCCAACGCTTCCAGGTCGCTCTCTCGCAGCCCCGTATGCCTGGCTCTGTTGCGGCTGACTATGCCGTGAAAGCCTATGAGCGAGTACAGTACCCGCCAGTCCTTGCCGAACGTGCCGTAATCCCCCTTCCCTTCAGTATCCCTGCCAGCGAAGTGGCTGGATATGGTCGCGGAGTTATTGATCTCCACCCTGTGGAGAGAGTAACCCCAGCTGAACTGCACCGGCCCAGTGAAGGTGATAGAGCTGTTCTCCATGGGCATGGTGGCTCCAAACAGCCGGACGTCCATCAGGCGGTCCAGCAACCAGGATCGGAACTCCCCGCTGTTGCGCGCCTCCTTCGTCGACAGCTTCTGCCCGCTGGTCCGGTTGTACTCCTCCAGCAGCACGCTCATCCGGCTCTTGGCATCCGTGGTGGTGCCGTCCTCGTTCTTGCGAACCCATATATCCTGTCCATCATCGAGCCAGTAGTCTCGCAGGTAACGCTTGAGCCGGACATCGGATACCAAGTTCCTTCCGGTCACGGAGTCCATGCGCGGTCGGTTCTCATCGTCTGGATCACCGTTGGGGTTGGTCAGCTTGGCATCGTACAAGTAGAGGATATCGCTATCTAGTATCGGCATATGTGTTTACTCCCCATTCAATGTAGTTATGGCTTGTGCCCCCTCCCTCGAGCGGGACCGGGCATGCTTCATGGCCTGGAGGGTGGAGTGGCTGTACCCGCTGAGGATGTAGTATACGTTCTCGGCGGGGGTGAGATTCCAACGAGAGGCGTACTCGCTCAACAGGCCCTGTGCCTGAGCGAAGGCTTGCTCGTTCCAGGGGGTGAGCACTTTGTACTGCCTCATCTTGTCGAACAGCTCGACCGCCAGGCGCTGCACGCGCTGCAGGGTCATACCCTCGTAGTTGAGCTTGTTCAGGATAACCTTCTCACCCGAGCCGTTCTCACCCCCCATGGTCGCCTGCTCTCTGGCTATGTCGGCCATGATCGTGCCCAACAGGTAGAGCGCTGTCTGCTGAGGGGTGTACCTCAGGCGCGAGAGGTACTCCCTCTGCTCGTCCAAGAGCATGAGGTCTTGTAGATAACCTTGGTCCATCTCTTCCTCCTTCAACTGGCCCATGCTCCTAAGGAAGGCCAGCAGTACGTTCGTTTGTGCCAGGTATCTCAGTACCGTCCAATCTCGCTCGTCATCCTTGGGGATGCTCACCTGGTAGTTGGGGTTGCCGAACATATAGACCCGCACCAGCTCTAGGAACGCCTCGACCAGCTCCCGCCTCTCCAGCACCCCGCCCTCTATGATCGAGGAGTAGAAATCGAGCACGGATTTGACCAGCAGGTCGGTACCGCTCTTGCGCACCGGCAGCAGCCATCCAAGGTTGCTCAGGGTTAGTCCGTAGCGGAAGCCGTACAGCTCGGGGAACAGCTCCGAGATATCGTCCAAGGCACGCCTGATCTCCTGCAGCCTGTACTCGGGCACATCTTGTATGAGGCGAAGCACCTTGAAGTTTTCCTTGCTCTGCTTATAAAAGAGAAGATTGACCATGTAGCTTCCAAAACTTCTCTCATTGCTTAGGACTAAGTCCACACGATCCTGCAGTCCAAGGTCATAATCTACTTTCCGCTTCAAATCCTGGATAGATATCAGGAGGTTACGGGCATACCTATTTGAGAGCTCATTTGTAAAGACATCCGGAATTACGTACCCGTTGGCGCCTATACTCTGCAACCTGAATCCTAGATATCGCTGTATAAACCTTTCACCTACAAGCAACGACACATAGGCTTCTTTGCCTATAGTTAGATTCGACATAAACCCCTTCTTGGTAGCACCAGATGCGAATCCAGGCTTATCGGTGATGTAATATTTAAATTTAAACTTGGTCATATCCGTGGTTACCTGTCCTCTCTTGCCCGTCAGGTAACATACACCCTCAAGAGGATCCTCGAAAGCATCCTCTATATAGGACCTTTCTAAGTAAGCCTGATAATCAGGGTCATCAACCACTAACTCACCATCTATTGAGAGTGTGAATAGCACAACAGTACTATCGAGGCCAAAAGCCTTTATCACAGCCTGAGCTACTACCTCCGGTAATGCCTTAGCATCCCCATTTTGCTTAGCAAGCTCTCGCAAAGCCTCTAGGTCCGGACCTTCCTTACCCATCCTGTTTAGGTCCCATAGCCTTCTGTACCGGCGGTAGCCACTGTCCATAGGCAGACCCAGCTCATAGGCTTCCCCAATGTCGAGGTAAAAGACGTCTACAAGCTGCTGCAGCTTTTCACGCAGAGGACAGTGATCGGACAACCTGGCTCCCAACAACAGGTTTGGCACTATCTGGGACACTAAGTACTTGAGATCCTTCGTGGTTACTCTGTCCTGGTCGTTCATCCCCGAGGCATTACCTATCCAAAGGTATCTCTGGGGCGTTTCTCGGCCGGCCTCTCTAAGCTCTACCTTAACTTTTCCCGATTCTAGATTGAAGTCGAATATAGCTATGTGTGCCGAGCCCTTTTTGACAGGAGGCACCTCGACAGCCAGCGACTCCAAGAAAGCGCGTGTACCCTGGCCTTCTTTGCGCACGGCTTCCCCTATCTGGTAAATGCTCTCGATCAAAGGACTCTCCTATCCCCAGCCAGGAGCTGGAAGTACTGTGACCTAAGATGTCACCTCGATCTGCACCCTAATATAAGTCCCTTTGGGAATGGTGTCAATATAGATGAATAAATTGTCATCTTGTCGCTTATGTAAAATCGGCGCCGAACAGCTTTAGCTTGAGCGAGGTTCAGGTAGGCCACCCAGCACTACCAGGTGGTGCCTGGCACGCGAGAAAGCCACGTACAGCACCTGCGAGAGCTTCTCCCTATGGATGTGATGGGGCTCGACTACGATCGCCACATCAGCCTCCAACCCCTTGTAGGCGTAGATGTTCCGGATCGCTACGTGCCCTGAGTCCGGTTTACCCCACGTGAGCCGGAGGCCGTGACCTACATCTGTGCCTTCCTTAAAATCGCTGTGCCTGGAGCTGCGAGGTGTGAGCACCACTATCTGGGACGGCGATAGCCCCTGCTCGCGGAGCTCTATGATCTCCCGTCGCAGCGCCGCGAGCTGTGCGGTAGGCTCGCACTCCACAACCTTCGGGGGTAGCCCCTCGGGACCCAGGCAGCTGAGGCTATCGGGATCAGAATGGTACTTGGCCGCGAGGGAGTGGATGGCCTGCGTGTTGCGGCAGTTCTGCCTGAGCATGAGGTGCGGCCTGGGGATGGGGAAGTCAACCTCTGGCACGAACAAGTTCTGGTTGCTGTCGTAGAAGATGTATAGGTGGCCTTCGCCGGGATCCTTCAGCAACCCCAGGAGGGGCCCCCAGCGAAGCACGTGGAAGTCCTGCGCTTCGTCGACCACCACGGCATCGAACTTATCCTCCTGTGTCATATGCCCCAGGGCAGTGTCCAGCAGCTCCGGCAGGGTCTCTCGGTAGAACTCGGTCTTCTGAGCCTCGGACAGCCTTTCGGGATCCGGCACCGACACGCCATGGCGCCTGCAGAGCTCGATGGCCACGCCATCGAACTCGTCCACGTGTAGGTTATCGGGTAAGCCGCCTAACGTCTTCGTGAGGCTCTCGCGTACCCAATCGGCGAGAGCTCTGTTGTGGCAGGTGAAGAGCACCCTGAGCCCCTGGCTCACCAGTCGGTAGGCTTGCTCCATCGCCAGGAAGGTCTTGCCCGAGCCCGCGCATCCCGCAACCGCTAGTCGCCTGTACTCCGACATGGCTAGAAGGATGTTTCGCTGGCCCTGCGTAAGCTCCTCGAACCTCCTGTTCTGCGCCTCGATCAGCGCTAGAAGCCCAAGCGGCGGGGGCTCGGAGGATGCGGATAGCAGCCGCACCAGCGCCGCCCGTGCCTCACCTTCAAGCTTCCTGCTGGGATCCCCTCGGCCGAGCGCCCTGCGCACCCAGGAGCCCAGATCTTCTAAGTCGGTGGAGTCCATCACCTTGTGCCGGGGCAATGGCATCACATCCGCCATATTTGGCAGAAGATAGCAATCGGGGAATGCCACTGCGTACTCGAAGCGATAGGATCCAGCCCATCGAGCCGTGGTGTTGGCTGTTCTCACCCTCTGCATCAGCGAGTACATGTTGGTCTTAGCCTGTTCGAAGGGGCTCTCCTCGAGAAGGTGTTCGTTGCTGTAGTACAGGCCCGTGTCGGGATCGCGCCACACCTGGCCACCCTTCACCTCTAGCACGAGGATCCCGCGCGATGGATCCAGGATCACGAAGTCAGCCTCCCGGTCGCGACTCAGACCCCTACCATCTACCGGCGGATCCTGCCAGCAGACGCTGTGGAACACCATGATCTCGTCCGGCAGCTGTCGCCTGAGTTCCTCGAACAGCAGCCTCTCCGCACCGCTGGTGGTGCTCCGCTTGATCTCCCTGGGGTACATCCGTGCCATGGTCATCACCCACCTATCAAGATATGTGTATTATAAACCTAGCCAGGGCTATCCCGACCCCGTGAGGCTAACACCAGAGAGCACATGCGACCGAGGGCAAGCATCCCATTTACGGGACATCCTCGGGGAGTTGCGAGAGCTTACCCCCTGTCGGGAGGCACATGGATCCCCGCTCGTGGCACATGCTGTGTATACCCAGGTGCACACGCAAGGGATGGGGTTTGCCAGGGAGTTCCACCGGCATCAGCCCCTGAAGACCCTTTGCGTATTTCTCTGCCTGATCGGGACCTAAGCCACGTCCGTCTTCACCGCCTCCCACACCTTGCCCCAAGCGGGTGCGAGGGCCGCGGCCAGCTCTATCGCCTTGACCATGCTCTCCTCGCTGGCCATGCACCTCCCAGCTATGTCGAACGCCGTGCCATGGTCCACCGAGGTGCGCACCACCGGCAGACCGACGGTGATGTTTACCCCCTTGTCGAAGTAGAGACTCTTGAAGGGCACGTGGCCCTGGTCATGGTACATCATCACGACGAAGTCGTACTTCCCTTGGGCGGCCTTTGGGAAGAGTGCGTCGGCGGGCATGGGGCCCTCGACGTCGACTCCTTCCAGCCTGGCGGCCTCGATCGCAGGTCGGATGACCTCCTCGTCCTCACGCCCGAAGAGTCCTCCTTCTCCGGCGTGAGGATTCAGTCCTGCCACGCCGATCGACTTCCGCTCCCTGCCCAGGGTGGTGGCAAAGCTATGCGCCAGCTCGATTGTGCCCTGCACCCTGTCGACGGTCAGCAGCTCGATGGCCTCCCGCAGCGACACGTGCGTCGTCACGTGGAACACGAAGAGCTCGCCGGTGGTGAGCACGAGCGAGTACCGCTGAACGCCGAAGAACTCAGCCAACAGCTCTGTGTGGCCCGGGTAGCTGTACCCGGCCAGGTGCATCGCCGCCTTGTTGAGGGGAGCTGTGACGATGGCATCTGCCCTGCCGTCACGCGCCAGAGCGGCCGCGACCCGCACGCACTCCACCGCCGCCCTCCCGGCCTCGGGCGAGAGCTGTCCGGGCCGCACGGCGGAGACGTCCGTGGCTATCTGG
This sequence comes from Thermobaculum terrenum ATCC BAA-798, assembly GCF_000025005.1. NCBI lineage: Bacteria > Bacillati > Chloroflexota > Chloroflexia > Thermobaculales (SeqCode) > Thermobaculaceae (SeqCode) > Thermobaculum (SeqCode) > Thermobaculum terrenum. Next base: position 569,836 of record NC_013526.1, on the reverse strand, counting down.
AGTACTTCCAGCGTCCCGTACTCGCAAACAGCCTCATCGGGCTCCCCCACCTGTCGGACCGACCTCACCCCCGGGGCGCACGTGAGCTGGCGCTCCATGGTAGAGGTGTCCCCCACCACGATCGGCCTGCACAGGTCGTACAGCTCGCGGCGCGACAGCGCCTTCGCTATCACTTCGGGACCTATACCCGCCGGATCTCCCATAGTTATCGCTAGCAAAGGTCTATCTCTCACCAATCATCTCCTCCACTTTGATCACTCCCCACCACAGTGCCTCCTCTCGACCAAAACTGCCAGCCTTAGTCACCACCGGCAGGCCGTCGTAATCCCCGCCGACCAGGCGTCCACAGGGCAAGCCTGGCACGACCTCGCCCAGCAGCGCTACTCCTGAGGCCCCGATGGCCTCTAGGACGGCCCTCGCCGAGTCGCCGCCGGTGACCACCATCCCAGATACCCGGCGCGAGCGCAGTACCTGCGCGGCCCGCTTCGCCAGCTCTCCAACATGATCCCCCTCCGTGCCCTCATCCGGGGTGAGGAGGACGATCACCCTGCTGGAGTCGTCGGGCTCCTCATCATTCCCAGTGTGCACCAGCGCGCAGGACTCCTTCTCCAGAAGCAGCCGCACCTGCGCCCGGGCGGTAGGGTGCAGCGAGCCCACTACCACAAGCACTTGAGGCGGCGGCAGCGCCCGGGCCCAATGAGGAGCGAGTACTGAGATCAGCCCCGCGGAGCCGGCAAGCAGGCAGCTGCGGCCCAGGGCCCGTGCTCCGTCGGCTACAGCCGCGAGGTCCTCGCCGGAGCAGGCATCGGCCACGACGATCCTAGCGCCCGATCGCCTCAACGCCTCCAGCTCTTGGACGATCACCTCACGGCCACTGCGCACGCTCCGCAGCCCTAGCAGCCCCACCGGCAGCGAAGTCTGCGCCCCGAGGATCTCCGGGACGTAGCTGGAAGCTCCCACCTCGCGTCCCAGGGAAGTAGCAGTCACGGGCGTATCGTTCACCAGGAGATGGCTTTCGACCACAGTCCTGCCCTGCTCAGGGAAGGCCGGGCAGAGCAGGACGAGCTCCGCGCCGGCCGCCCGCATGGCGGCCTCGAGCTCGGCGCCTACGTTCCCCCTCAGGACCGAGTCCACCTTCTTGTACACCTCAACGGCCCCCATCCGCAGGCAGTGCTCCACAACCCCGGCAACGATCTCGCTCGCCATAGCCGGGGGAAGGTGGCGGGTGTCGGTGTCGAACGCCTCGACGTCGTACCAAGCTGAGGCATCTCCGCCTATGCTCACCCGCGCCCGCAGGCCGCTTGGCAGGCATCTAGCCGCACTGTCGGCGGCACCGGTCAGGTCGTCAGCCACGATCGCGTACCACAAGGGAAGGCTCCTTCAGCCCTGGCAGCTAATATTCTTGAGCCTATTATGCGGGTTTCATCCGCGCGGTCAACCCCGTGACCAAACAGCTACCTACAACGTTATGGAAAGCAAGTGGTGATATCACCACAAGGAGAGGTCCCGTGGAAGGCCAAGACCTTGGCGACAATCAGCAGCAACTCATCTGGGTGCGATGCGGGTCACCGTTTGCGGACGTAGCATCGAGGGCTCCCTCAGGATGCAGGGCTTCGAGTTCTCCGCCGATGCAGCTATGAACTTGGTGGTTGACGAACCTCGCTGCTACGCCCTCGACGTGGTGGAGAGGGTGCTGACAAAGAGACCCTACGTGGTCGTGGTAACGGGCAATCCCTGCCCCGAACATGCTGAGGATCTATGGGATCTCGGCTCCCATGCGCTGCTGGTCGAGGTGATGCCACAGGAGCAGCGGCTGGGAGAGATGCTGCGCCAGGTAGTGATTGGCGTCTACGGGGGAATGAGATACCTTCATATATCCACTGCCCGCACGCATCTGAGCCGCAAGCATCAGCAGATACTGCGACACGTGGCGATGGGGCAAGGCAACGGCCCAGCGCGAGTCCACACCTCCACTGCGAACTGAGTACGTGCGTACTCTGGATTGAGCACCTATGTAACTGGTGTGCTCTCAGCTGAAGTTTACGATTAGGTACGGGCAAGATGTAGATGCGCAAATCGGAGGAGCATCATGATCTGCCCCGTGCGCTTTGCGCTCATTCGCCCGGGCTTTATCTGGCCGCGGTGGCACTCACCCTCTTTCCAAGTGGTGCCTCAGCCTATCGCGGAGACCGCACAATTGGAGGAGGCTCTCGCTGGTACAGAGGTGGATATCGCTTGCAAGGAAACTATGGTGGGAGAGCGATAATAGAGCAGGACGATCCTACAACGCTCTGCATAATCTCTGACAAGCCCAGCTCTACCAGTGCTTGGATAATGGTCTGGAATAACCAGCCGGCACCAGACTGTAAGTGGATCCAGGCGGGTTGCGTCGTGTTCGATCATACACTGAACGATGCCTACCCCACCAAGGTGTTCGCGGGGTGGATCGGCCAGGATGGAGCCCATGGCATTGACGCTATCTTGGACGCGCCTACTGTCACCTGGCTCGATTTCCGCGTGTACTGGAATCGTTCCCTCACCGACTGCGTCTGCTATACGACGGACTTCATCAACCCGCAGGGATACAGGACATGGATCAGTACTGTAGACCGCATGCGGTTCGATAAGCCAAGGATAGACGCTTTTACGGAGACGAACTACACCTATAACCGTATGCGTGGCGGGTCGCTCGACCCGCCGATGTTCAGCGGGACCTGGCGATCGACCACCGAGATCTGCGCGCGATGGGGACTTCAGCCACTACGTCCCGAACAGCAGGTGTGGAGGGCACCTTTCAAAGCGAGTACTGGACCTTCGACGACAGGCAGTAGGCAAGGAGGAGTACACGGTGCGCAGGTTAAGCAGGTTGCTGGCAGGAACAGTTGCCCTGGCCGTCTCGATGGCCCTGGTGCTTGTGGCTTATGCGGTGCTGGCTGGAGCCGGGAACGAGAGCGTGGGCTCACCCAGCCGCTCCCAAGAGGAGTGGGCTGATGACAGGAAGGGCAGCGGGCTGAGTGCCAGCATCACTCCCACCTCCATCACAGAGCCCGTCCTGTTTGAGGACATAGACCTCCTGCTCTCCCCAGCACTCAACCCACCCAAGATAGGCAGGGAGGAGGCCATCCAAATGGCTAGCGGGAACAGGCCGGGAGGTGCGCTGCACAGCGAGCCCAGGGCGCTGCATGGGCTAGCCACACTTACCCTTGAGCCCTATCCCGACGGGCCAGAATCTATCCACAACGCTCCTGTCTGGATGGTTATCTGGGACAGGGCAGATGGGATAATTATAGAAACTGTGGCGGATCAGCCTGTGCAAACTATACCATCGAGGGTGTACGTCCTGGTGGATGCCGATACAGGTGAGCCCTTGGCCGAGTTCCAGCGGAGCATTCAACTGCAGGGCACCCCAGCTCTGGTCTTAGCACTTGCGGGTGCTGATGCCAACCCCTACACTGGAAGGGATACTAACCGTGGATAGGGGGTGCATATGCGAGCGTATGAGCTTAGAGACCTGCAAGCTGGGACGCCGACGCTCGTCGAGCGGCCCACGCCCTCTCCCGCACCGGGGCAGGTGCTGGTAAGGATGCATGCCACGAGCCTCAACTACCGCGACCTGCTTATAGCCCGCGGGAGCTACAGAAGGGGATCGCCACGCCTGCCGTTGGTACCGCTGTCCGATGGCGCCGGCGAAGTGGTGCAGGTAGGAGAGGGAGTGACTCGCTTTCGGACGGGGGACAGGGTGGCAAGTGCCTTCTTCCAGAGATGGGTGGATGGTCCTCCGGATGAGTCCAAGACCTCATCGGCGCTGGGGGGAGACCTGGACGGTGTGCTGGCGGAGTACGTAGTGCTTGAGGAGACGGGAGCGGTCCACATCCCGGACTTCCTATCGTTTGAGGAGGCGGCGACGCTGCCCTGTGCCGGCGTCACGGCCTGGGTCAGCCTGATGGCGCTGGGTAAGCTTCAGCCCGGACAGACGGTACTCGTGCTGGGAACCGGCGGGGTGAGCATCTTCGCGCTCCAGATCGCCAAACATGCAGGAGCCAAGGTCATAGTGACCTCCAGCAGCGACGAGAAACTCGCGCGGGCTCGTCAGCTGGGCGCCGATGCCGGGATCAACTACCGAGAGCAGCCCAACTGGGATGATGAGGTTCTCAAGCTCACCGACGGCCTGGGCGTTGACCACGTGGTGGAGGTGGGCGGGGCCCAAACGCTGCCTAAGTCGCTCAGGGCCACGCGTGAAGGAGGCCACGTCACGCTCGTGGGGTTGCTGAGCGGTGCTCCCGGGGACCTGGAAGCTGCGAAGGGGAACGACAAGGGCATCCGGGTGGACTCCGTTTACGTCGGCAGCTTGCGGGACTTCGAGGAGATGAACAAGGCGATCGAACGCTGGCAGCTGTGCCCCGTGATCGACCGCGTCTTCCCCTTTGAAGAGGCTCCGGAGGCTTACCGGTACCTCGAGAGCGGCAGGCACTTCGGCAAGGTCGTGATCAGGCTGTTGGGCTAGGTTCTGCCTGTGTCAGTGTACACCACCTCACCGTCGTGCCATATGGGGTCCGACTCCAGCACGGATCTCAGCATCTGGTACTCCTCGTCCTGCTCGGGGCTGTCGGCATTGCGTATATAGGACTCTCTATCCGTAAATAGGGCCACCAACCAGTACTCATTGGGATCAGCATCGGAGCGCAGGACACAGGACATCAGGTGTCCCGGTATGTCTCTGTGCCTCATCCTCTGACCTTCCATAAGCGCCTCCAGCGTCCCCTCCATGCCCGCTCGCACCCGCAGCTGGGCTATAGTGCCGTACATCTGTCTCCTCCTCGGTTGTACGCCCGACCCTCACAGCATACACCCTGGCCGCACCGCTAGGGTGGACCAGGGGTATAGGGAGGGTTGAGAAAAAGTAGGGGTGATTAGCTGTGTTCGTACACGTGCTCGGAAGGTTCCTTCCGTGTGGCGCGCAGGGAGGCCACCACCGATACCCCCACCAGGACGGATATCACCGCCAGAGAGATCCAGATAGGCACCTTATAGATATCGCTCAGGAGCATCTTAGCGCCGACGAACACCAGGATGCCCGCCAGGCCGTACTTCAGGTACACGAACCGATGCATCATCCCCGCGAGGAGGAAGTAGAGTGCCCTCAGACCCAGGATAGCGAAGGCGTTGGAGGTGAACACCAGGAATGGCTCGCGAGTGACCGCGAAGATCGCCGGTATGGAATCGATCGCGAAGATGACATCTGTGGTCTCCACTACTATCAGGACCGCCAGCAGCGGCGTGGCCCACAACCTGCCGCCCTCGCGGATGAAGAACCTCTGACTCCTGTACTCCGGCAGCATAGGTATGAGGCGCCTGACCAGCCTTAGGATAGGGTTCTGCTCGGGGTGTACCTCCTCATGCCTTCTGGTAGCCATCCTCACACCCGTGACCACCAGCAGTGCGCCGAACACATAGATTATCCAGTGGAAAGCCTCCAGCAGGGCGGCTCCCGCGGCGATGAACGCAGCGCGCATGAGGATGGCACCCACCACTCCCCAGAACAGCACCCTATGCTGGTAGGCAGCCGGCACCGCAAAGTAGGAGAATATCAGCGCGAACACGAAGACGTTGTCCACCGACAAGCTCTTTTCGATGAGGTAGCCTGCCAGGTACTCTCCCGCGGCAGTGGGGCCAAACCACACCCAGATGAGCCCTCCGAAGGCCAGCCCCATCGCCACCCAGATCGCGCTCCATGTCGCAGCCTCCCGCATGGAGACTACGTGCGCCTCCCGGTGGAACACAAAGAGGTCGAGTAAGAGGAAGAAAGCTATGACGCCCAGAAATACGGTCCAGATCCAAAGGTCAACAGACATAACAAAACCTCCAGCTAGTTTCTAGCTGAAGGTCTCTCTTGGCTCATCCAGCCGGCGACACCGGGCCTTGTGGCCGTACTGACGATGGCGCCTGACTAAGATACTCCCCCTCAGTCGATCAAAGTCTACCATTTCAATGGAAAAATGTCAATCCTTGAGCACTCTGGCCCCTGGTCTCACCTACCGGTCGCTGAGAAGTGCTGGTAATCTTTGGGATCCGACCAATAGCCGCCCCATCGCCAACCTATACGCTCGAAGGCCCTCACGACGACGTCCCCCGGCTTGATCATCCCAGGAAGGTCCTGAGTGCGATCCAGGTAGCGCTGGCCAGCAGGGGGCAACACCACACCACTAGCTGTGACGTAAGGATTCTGCACAGGGTTGATGTCTATCGCCCAGCCATAGGAGTGCTCCGACCACACACCGGGACGCCCCGTCACAGCACGACAGTTGAAGGCCGAGGTGTTGTTGGCGGCCATGGACCTGTCGTCGTCCCCGCCGTAGACGTCCACCAGCTGCATCCTCTCGATGGGATACCTAGCATCGTACAGCTCGTGCATCACCTGCACTATCGCATAGGTGTACCTCTCGTGGATCACTAGCTCCCCCATATGGGGTCTGCCGTCGAAGCCCCAGTACCGGACGGTGACCAGCCTGAGATCCTCAAGAGGCACTGGGCATCCAGGCCTCCAGGAGTAGCGCATACGATTGCGAGTGGCAGCATCTATACGACCTACATAACCTACAAAGTCGTCCTGCGGAGGCGCAGGAGTGGGCGTCGGGGTTGGAGGGAGAGGAGTTGGGGTAGGAGTTGGCGGTACGCGCGTCGGGGTGGGCGTGGGCAGGGCTGTTGGAGTGGGGTGAGGCGTTGGCGTGGGAGGCACCTTGGGCATCCTGCTCTCCCTGTGCCTCGCGCGGGCCCGTGCGTAGGCCCTGTTGGCCGAACTCCTGTATACTTGGCTCACCTCCCGTCCCACACTCACACTACGACCCTTGGCGGTGGGGGTTGGCGGGATGGGAGTGGGCGTCGGGCGCACCACCGTGCTGGTCGGCACGGCGGAGGCTGCCTTGACAGGCGTGGGCGTAGCGGTATGGGCGGCGGAAGACGGCCGGGACACGTCCTCGGCCAGTACCCAGTAGCCAACCGCGCTCACCAGCACCAGCGCCGCAGCTGCCAAGATCACCCTTGCCAAGTAACCCATCCAGGGTCTCGATCTTCCCTGCTTGCTGTGGTAACCTCTCATACCAAGCAATATAGCCTCTCAATGTCCACGTTGCCAGCAATATGTCACAAACCTCACAGATTATGTTAAACTCTGAGGATCGGAGGAGAGGAGACATGGAAGAGCCTAAGCTTTCCACCAACGCGCTGATCGTGCTGGAGGAGAGGTACCTTCGGCGCAACGCCAAACTGGAGATCATAGAGACACCGGCCGAGATGTTTTGGCGTGTGGCGAGGGCAGTCGCGGACGCCGATGCGCTCTACGGTCCGCGATCACAGGTAGCCGCCACTGCCGAGAGGTTCTACCAGGCGATGGCGCACCTGGAGTTCCTACCCAACAGCCCTACTCTCATGAACGCTGGCACGCCTTCCTCCCAGTGTATGGCCTGCTTCGTGTTGCCTGTAGAGGACTCGCTGGAGGGAATCTTCGACACGCTCAAGCTCGCGGCGCTGATCCAGCAGACCGGAGGAGGCACGGGCTTCTCCTTCTCGCGCCTGCGGCCACGCGGGGATGTGGTCCACTCCACCGGGGGTATTTCCTCCGGTGCCGTGTCCTTCATGATGCTCTACAACGCCATGACGGAGACGATCAAGCAGGGGAGCAAGCGCAGAGGCGCCAACATGGGGATCCTGCGCGTAGACCATCCCGACGTCAGGGAGTTCGTGACGAGCAAGCGAGACAGGCGAGCCCTCAACAACTTCAACATCTCGGTCGGCGTCACCGATGAGTTCATGCGCGCCATCGAGAAGGGCGAGAAGTATCCGCTAGTCAACCCGCGCGATCGCTCGGTGTGGGAGCATGAGGACGCCAGGAGGATATGGGAGCTCATAATCCAGGAGGCGTGGGACAGCGGCGAGCCCGGGCTGGTGGCGCTGGACACGATCAACAGGCAGAACCCCACCAAGCACCTGGGAGAGATCGAGGCGACCAACCCCTGCGCTGAGGAGCCGCTCCACCCCTACGAGGCCTGCTGTCTGGGCTCGATCAACCTCAACGCGGTAGTGACGGGCCCTCCGGAGCAACGACAACTGGACTGGCACAAACTAGGGGAGCTGGTGGATCTCGGAGTGCACTTCCTGGACAACGTCATAGATATCAACCATTACCCCGATCCCAGGATCGAGGACATATGTCGCCGCAACCGCAGGATAGGGCTGGGAGTAATGGGCTGGGCGGATCTGCTCTTCCAGTTGGGCGTGCCCTACGACTCAGAGGAGGCCCTATCGTTGGCCGAAGAGCTGATGGGCTTCGTGGAGGATAGAGCGGTAGAGGCTTCGGTCAAGCTTGCTGAGAGGCGCGGGGTCTTTCCCAACTACCCAGGAAGCGACTACGATCGGCGGGGTGGACCAAGGATGCGTAACGCCACTACCCGTACCATAGCGCCGACCGGCACGATCGGCATCATCGCCAACTGCTCTGCAGGCATAGAGCCCCTCTTCGCGCTCACCTACACGCGCCGCGCCCTGGGAGGCAGGGAGCTCAAGCAGGAGATACACCCCGTCTTTCTCGAGGAGGCCCGCAGGCGAGGTGTGCTAGACGACCACCTCAGGGAGCACGTGGTAGCCACCGGCAGGGTGAGAAATCTACCGACCCTGCCAGAGGACCTGCGGCGAGTGTTTGCCACGGCGCTAGAGATATCCCCGGAGTGGCACGTGCGGATGCAGGCCACCTTCCAAAGGCACGTTGACAACGGCGTGAGCAAGACGATCAACCTGCCACAAGAGGCGACGCCCGAGGACGTGGAGTCTGCCTACAGGCTGGCGTACGAGCTGGGGTGCAAGGGGATCACCGTCTATCGTTACGGTAGTCGCCCCGAGCAGGTGCTTAGCCTAGAAGGGTATTGCCTGACCTGCGCACGGGAAGACGGTCTCCCAACGGAGGAGCCCGTGGTGGAGCTGCCATTGCATAGTTAGCAGCAATGCAGGATGGCTTAGTCCTGGCTCATCAGCGCGCGCATAACGCTCTCCACCTGTGGCCCCCGGATCTCCGCCAGCGCCCGCACACCATCGGGTGTCGCAAGCATCGCCTTAAGCTTCCGCTTGCAGCCGCAGCGGGCGCACCAGCACAGCTTGCCGCCAGTCAGGCGCAACATCTCCAGGTGATCCACATGGTAGCCTCCACAGTTGGAGCACAACTTCTCCATAATCCCTCCGTGCTCTTAGGAGCGTTCACCTTATAAGGACACCCCAAAACGCTCAGCGTTACAGCCAAGGCAGCCAATCCGAGGCAAGCTCGTAGCGCTAGTCCAGGAGGGTTCGCATGACCTTGTCGGCCGTACGTGAGGTCGTTCCCGAGGACACCACTAGATACAAGTGCTTGCCCTGTCTCGCTACGCGCACGTCGCTGTCAGCGCCGTCCAGATAGAACACCCCGTTGCGGGTGACGGGATCCCGCCCAAACACATCGTCGTTGAGCGCTATCTGCTGCTGCCTGAGCGCCTGCTCAGCTTCGCGGGCGTCCTTCGTGGTGTCCCAAACTGACTCCCACACCAACACCTTGCCCTCACCGTACCGGTATATCCGATAGCGGTCGCCGTCCCATCCGCTCGCCGCCTTCCTCGCCACATCACTCCCTTGAGGGAGGAACATCGCCAGCACCTGGAGCTCCCCTAGAGTGTTCTCGGCAACCATCTGCCACATAGGACCAAGAGCGCCGTCCATGCGGGGCAGCTTGATCGAGGTCGGATGGTCGCGCCTGAGGTACTTCCCAGGATGCAGCACTTGCTCGGTGGACTCCGGAGGATCGCCGTACGCACGGTTCACTGCTCCCCACCCACCCTTCCTGTACAGCTGCCCCACCCAAGATGCTCCCTGCAGGTAGGGGAAGAGGGTCTTGAGGGTCAGCACAGCTGGACCGGTAGAGATGCTGGTGAACGTGGTACCGTCCTGACGGGCGATGGCCTGCGCCCGGGACTCATCGATCTTGGTATCGCCCATGTACAGCATCTCGGAGAGGGTGGCATCGCCCTCCACAAGCGCTCGGAGGGCCAGCTCGGCGTCCTCGTTGTCGCGGGCTCGCTCATACATGGACTGGATACGGAAGTGCTGATCCTGCAGGGCGTGTGTGAGCTCGTGGGCCAAGGTCACCTTGTTGGCCGGATCTAGATCGTTGGGTCGTCCGATAATGAACATACGCTTGCTGTCGAGCTCATAGAAACCTAGAATGGAGTTGCTGGGGTCATCTTCCAACACACGGTTGATATTAAATGAAGGGGATGCCAGGCCGAACATGATGAGGGTGTCTTCCTGAGCCTGCCGCTGGGCCTGTGGCCACTCTCTATCGAGCATATGGCTGTAGTAAACCCTGAAATCGGCAGGGGTGAGGAAGCGAGGGACGATGCGGCGCTCAAAGCGCAGCCCTCGCACCCGCTCTACATCCGCCATCAACGCGTTTACCTGCTTCTGCAGCGACGGTCTTATGGGCACTCCTTGAGGTACGCGTACCTTGCTGACCGGTGTGGCTGTGGGATCGGGCAACACGCGAGCGATCTCTGTGCCCCTGACAGGCGGCAGCTTAGCAAAGGGCAGCGCACGGTTGGTGTCGTGCATCCAGGCGGCGTAAAGAGCCACAGCCATCATGAGCGTCAGCAGCATCCAGCGCAAGGGGCTTCCTTCCTGTTCTATCTTAGGATTACCCTTCTATCTTATTTGCTGGCCATGAACAACCAATGAGAGCCAAGCCAGGAACCGATGAAAGTTCTGTCATGCTACACCACAAATCAGGAGGAAATCTCAGGTTGGGGTGGCAAGCGGGCGCTCGATATGCGCGGTGCGTACGCTCAATACGGGGCTTCGGCCTGCATTCGGGGCTTTACATTACTGCCTATAGGGCAGAAAGGCGTGGAAGTCCACAGGTAAGCAGGGGGCCCGCGCACACCCAAAACGTGCGTGGCGCCCCAGCATCTAGATACCGGATTGCTCAGCAGCGTAGGCCTCGGGGTTCTGATCGAACGTCTGCTTGCACCCGGGCGAGCAGAAGTAGTAGGTCTGGCCGCCATATTCGCTGGTGAGGCCAGAAGCCTCTGCCTGCTCCTCATCGATCTGCATGCCACAGACCACGTCAGTCGCAGCCATCTCACGCCTCCTATTGGCTGTACAACAAGCGACGCTCCCCACATCGCAAGAAGGATACCACTTATAGGTATTATCCCTGCCATTGCCACCTCTTTGGGGCTTGGTATGCTTGTTGCTCAATGGTCATCGAGAAATCCATATGGGGAGGTGATCGCATGGCCCAAGATATCCCAGGGGTAGCGGTGAGGGCATTTGAGAGCCAGCAGTTGGCGCTGGACGCCGTGCGCGCCCTCAGCGATGGAGGCTTCAGCACCGAACAGATCAGCATAGTGGTGCCCAACCCAGCAGACCCGGAGCAGATACCCTCCGAGGAGGAGATGGAGGTAGGCCGCATGGGCTCGCTTGAGGTGGTGACCGATGAGAACGTCCCGTTTGGAGAGGGGATCAGCGTGGGCAGCACCGGCATCCTAGTGCCAAACCTAGGCGCCGTTGTGGGTGGCCCGCTGGCAGTGGCCTATGCACACCAGCCGGACGCGGCCATAGACGAGTTGCTAGAGGATCTGGGCGCCACAGATGAGGAGATAGACGAGGTTGAGGGCGCGATCGCCCAAGGGCTGACGGTGGTGGTTGTGGCCGCCGGCTCCTCTCGAGATGAGGCTCAGGGGATACTCAATAAGGTGGGTGCCTAACCTAATTGACTATATCCTGGTCGTCCCTCAGCTCGCGCCTGCGAAGTGCTAGGTAGCGAAGCTGGTTGCGGGTGTCGGAGATCAGCAGATAGCGGCGGATGCTCGACAGCTCCTCCTCTAGCCTCAGCAGCATCTGCTCGTACTGTGCGCACCGAGGGCACCCCTGAGAGGCTTCCAAACCCTCGTCGTGCAGCAGATGGTGCCAGATCGGTGGGTCGTCGGAGTGTTCCATGATGCTCTCCTTGCTTGCCCTTACATAATACAACAATTAGCGCTAGATAGGTTAATATTTGGTTAGATCTTGGCGAGCTATTTGACGGCACCTGAGCTTTGGTGTAAGTTTCTTACATCCAGATGTTTAGCCGCTCCGGTGAGCGACATGGAGAGGAAGGAGACTGTGGTGCAGGCAAGTGCCGATAGGCGGGATGCCTATCCAGGGGAGCGGAGGATCACGCCCACCAGCTTGGCGGAATTCGTGCGCGTGGGACAGTGCGAGCGCTTCCTGAGGTTGCGCTTACACGACCAGGGCAACACCGACGATTTCCTGCATAGATGCGGCCTGTCACCTCACAAGGTGCCGCCGATGCTCACCTCCGCCGGCAACGTCTTTGAGCAGGAGATAATCGGCAAGATCGGGGAGCACTACCGATTAGAATCCTTTGCAACCTTCCAAGGGGATGCCGATCACAGCGCCCACATCATCAAGTGCATCCAGGAGCTTGAGCCCGGCGAAGTGTGCGTGCTCTACCAGCCGGGGATGACCTTTGCCCAGAGCGACAGGGGATGGCAGATCCCTGGTAGGCCAGACCTGCTGCGGCTGGAGCGCGACTACGGGGGAGGCTTACACCTCCTGATAGCCGATATCAAGTACTCGGCGGTCGTGACCATAGACCATCGGCTGCAGCTGGCCTGCTACGAACGGATGGTCCGGCAGCTGTTAGATAGCGCAGGTATCGAGGCAAAATCTCTGCGCATGGGCATCATCTATAGATGCTCGGAGCCGGACGATTCGCTGGATGAGGAGGCGAAGAGACAACTTGAAAAGGAGAGAGAGCAGGCACTCCAGCTCTTTGGGCTCGAGGGTGCCTGCCTACAGATCGTGGAAGACCCCGACGTCTTCGCGCAGATGCTGGACAGCCTCCTGCTCGGGGAGGACTCCAGAGCCGAGAGGGTGCTGGCCTCTCGCTTTGAGGACGTCTTCTTCCACCTGAATGCCGGTTGTGATGCCTGCGTCTACTCCCGCTTCTGCCTCAAATGGGCCTACGAGCATGATGATCTCTCCATGATCCCCTTCATTTCCACCACTGAGAAGTCAGCCCTGCTGGATGCAGGGCTGACGAAGGTCCAGCAGGTAGCGAATCTCAAGAGGATCGTAAACGGTCGACTGCAGACGCCCACAGAGCAGAGGGAGCTAGTACGCAGCCTGCGGAGGTCCTGGGCACTCGCCTCCAGGCTCGACGAGCTCATATACCGCGCCAAGCGATATGTGCGTCACAGGTACAAGCAGGGAGAGAGCGTGCGGTCCGACATCCCCGACAACGGGTACTCGTCCCTGCCGATCTGCTCCCCGGAGATGCATCCCAACCTGGTGATGATCTACATCGATTCCCAGTACGACTACCTCCAGGACTGTATATACATGCTGGGGGCACGCATCGTCGCCCACAAGGGCGGCGTGAAGCACAGGTCGGGCAACGTCGTGCGCATCACCTCGGGGCCACCAGACCCCAGCAGCGAGCGGGAGCTCTTCCTGGATTGGGTGAAGAACCTCCTGGTGGCGTTGGATCAACTGGCCGTGCGTAACGAGAACGGCGAGGCGCCCATACACCTGGTGTTCTATGACCGTGATGATCAGCAGCACCTGCTGGAGAGTCTTGGGCGTCACTTGGACGCCATCTTTGGAGCTACCAACTTACATGACTTCATCACCCAGGTGGCAGCGTTCGATTCGCCCATGGTCACGTTCCTGAGCGAGGAGATCAGGCGCTTCAAGAACCTACCATTCCATTGCCAAAGCCTCTACATGGTGGCCAGCGATCTGTGGGTCAACGGCAAGCGCTTCCAATGGGACGGGAACCCGAATTTCAAGGAGATCTTCAAGGTGGGCATCTTCGACTGCTGGGGAAAGCTCTCAGACCAGGAAGACTCCTCCTGGTACATGTCACGCCCACGCTTCGGCAGCGACATCCCCCTAGAGTACGCCTACGCCGCCTGGGGAAGGCTGGATCCCCCGGAGTACTTCCAGGGCAGAGGAGATCCTTACGCAGGGTACAGAAGGGGCATCACGCTGGATCTGTTGCGGGCGTTCGAGGTCAAGCGCCTGGAGGCTATAGAGCACATCGCCTCCTCGCTGGAGCCCAACAAGTACACCACTAAGAAAGGCTTCCGGCTGCCCGACCTGCGGGACGTGGAGTCGGCCCGCACCCTGGCGGATGCGCTGGAGGAGTTCCTTACCATGGAGCGCATGGTGGAGCTATCCACATGGAAGGAGAACGTGCAGAGGCGGCCTGAGGATCGGGTGCTTGCAGGCGTCTCGCTGATCGTGCGCTACGAGGAGCGCCTGCAGCCACCCGAGATGCTCGCGGAGCAACAGGATCTGTTGGCCAAGGGTAAGAGCCCATCTCGCTACCGACTGATAGTTGACGCCTCGGGCACCGACCTCAGCGTGGACGAGATCCTGGCGCTGGTCGACCTGGGGGAGGACTCCAAGGTCATAATCTCCCCGAGATGGACACGCGACACGCGCCCCGATGCCACCAATAAGGAGCCTTTCGCCCCGACCTTCAGGCAGATCCTGTACGGCCTAAGAGCCAAGATCGACCACATCGAGGCGGAGGGAGACGAACAGGGACAGGTGCGCGAGGCTTACGTCGACGTGACGGTGAGGAATGAGCACGGTGTCAATCCTCTTAACATCAAGCACTACGTGTTCGGCACCAATGACAAATCTGATATGGCTGCCCCCCTGCAGGACGGTCAGCAGTACGTGCTCGATCAAGATCCCAATGATTGGTATGGCCTGTACTGCGCGCTCGTCGTGCGAGGGCTGCGCGAGAGCAGGAACGCTCTGTATGAGCGGCTGGTGTCCCCAGGCGCGCAGAGGGTATGCTGGCCACAAGAGGCTGCCCAGGCGCAGGCGCTCTTCCTTCAGGGACTGGAATGGCTGGCGAGCATCGGATACCTGGGCGAGATGGAACCCTCCAAGCGGGAATACGTAGGGCAGCTCGGGGAAGCCTCCCTGCTGCTCGTACAGGGACCTCCGGGCACCGGCAAGAGCACCACTACTGCGTACGCCGTGTTGGCGCGCATCCAAGGAGCCATGGCAGCGGACATGCGCCTCAGGGTGCTCCTATCCTGCAAGACGCACGCCGCCACCGACGTGCTCCTTGGCAAGGTGGCGGAGGTGCTCGAACAGCTGGAAAGCATCAGGTCACAGCTGCCTGCCGCCGAGAGGGACCGCTTCTTCAAGTACTTTGACAAGCGGCTGTGGGCCCTCCCGCTGATGCGGGTGACCACTAGAGAAGATAGTTCCTCCCTCCAGCACCCCCGCATCAAGCTCTACACGAGCAACAAGGCTTGCCGGAACGCTGCCCGGGAGCTAGAAGCCCTTAGTTGGGCTGTACTCGGCGCCACCCCAGCGTCCATCAGGCGCATGATATATGAGCATTGGAGATGCAAGCTGGACAACCCCGCTTGCCTCTTTGGTCACGACCTCATAGAGTGCCTGGTGCTGGACGAGGCATCGCAGATGAACATTCCAGAGGCGATTATGGCGGCCCTTCCCCTGAAGCTGGACGGCCAACTGATCGTGGTGGGCGATCATCGCCAGATGCCTCCCATAGTCCAGCACGACTGGGAGAGCGAGCTCCGCCGCACGTTCCAGCAGTTCAAGACCTACCGCTCCCTGTTCCAAACGCTCGCAGAGATGCAGCCCAGGCCGAAGATGATCAAGTTCGAACGCAGCTATCGCCTCCACAAGGACATCGCCCGGTTCCTCTCCGACCAGATCTACAAGCGGTACGACGACCTCAACTTCTACTCTCAGCGCCAGGACGTCCTCCCAGCACTGGATGTGGACGATCCCTTCGTGCAAGCGGTGCTCTCACCTGAGCACCCGCTGACCGTCGTGTTACATGACGAGAGCCAGAGCCAGACGCGCAACGAGTTCGAGTGCCAGCTGCTGGAACCCGTACTGCGGGTCCTCGCATCCCCACCGCTGGAGCTCGACGTGGACACTGGCCTGGGCGTGGTCGTGCCGCATAGGATGCAGAGGATGGATCTCAGAGAGCACGTGCCCTACATAGTGCGTCGGGATCCGGAGACCAGGCAGATCGTCAAATCTGCGGTCGACACGGTCGAGCGCTTCCAGGGCGATGAGCGAGACGTCATCATCGTCAGCGCCACCGAGAGCGATCCCGCCTACCTGCTGCAGCGCAGCGACTTCATCCTGGACGCACGCAGGCTCAACGTCGCCCTCAGCCGGGCGCGCAAGAAGCTCATCCTGCTGGCATCCCGTTCGGTGTTCGATCTGCTACCTCCCGAGGAGGAGCTGTTCGAGCAATCGCTGCTATGGAAGGCGCTCCTGCGCCCGAGCTACACGCGGCTCATATGGGCTGGAGAGCGTCATGGGCATACCGTAGAGGTCTACGGCAGCGTCCCCCCTAGCGGCGAGTGCACCCACCCATAGAGCAGCACGCCTAGCACTCCCACTCTATGGAACATGATGGCTCATGGTGCTTGTGCACCATAGTCTCCTGAATATAATATTCTATAGAAGCAAGCATATCGATCACCCAAATGTACGAGCACGACACGGAGACGCACGAGAGCGAACGTGATCCCATGGAAGCGCATGAGGAAGAGCGTAACAACTTGGATGACTTGTTGCTACTCTTCTTCCTGTTTGATATGGGAAACAGTACGAGCCGAGAGGACGGTAGCGCCGCTAGCGGCGGTGGTTGCTGCTTGTGGTCGCCGCTGAGCATAGGTTTCGTGCTGCTGGTAATTTTGCTAAGTCTGGTATGGCCGACATCACCACCTGCATATAGGCTACATATCACCTCGCCAGCAAAGTCGCACCTGCAGGTCACGAGCTCTCCTTTGAGGTTAGCTGGCACTATCAGCCCTGCAGGCTTAGAAGTCCAAGTGCTGAACACCTTCGGTCAGCGCGCAGACTATTACAACTACCTGGACTTGGACAACCCATGGGCAGAGTCCGCTAAATCAGATAGTAAAGGGCACTGGACAGCAACGGTACCCCTAGTGCCCGGCGACAATCGCATAGTGGTGAGCTTGGGATGTGATGAGCCCGATTGTGCTCCGAAGTTGGTCTACGAGGTGCGCTATACACCCCAGATAGACAAGAGTGTGCCGTTTGAGATCACCTCACCGGCAAGCGGCACCGCGGCCACGGGCAGCAGCTTGACCATAGAGGGCACCGCACCTCCCGACTCCATAGTACACTGCTTCTGCGCAAACTCATTCCTGTTGGACAGACATATCTACGCACCCGTGGACAGCACTGGGCACTGGAGCTTTCAGTTTGAAGTGGCACCCAACCAGACCTGGTACCTCATCACGCTCAACCTCAAGGGACAACCGCAGCATAGAAGGAGGCTTTGGATATAGCTGGGAAATAAGCCCAGCACTCCGGCGCCCCCGCTCTGGGGGGATGAGTACTACAAGGTGAAGGATCCATCCTTCTCCGGCCAGCCAGTCGATATGTACGCTGGGCCGGGCAAACATTACCGAGTAGTAGCAAGGATCCCGAATGGGTCCATAGTAGGGGTGGACAAGCGGAGTATATGGGATCTCCTGGAAGAGGGCTCGTGGGCGTACGCTGAGTTCAAAGGGGTCAGAGGCTACGTACCCGGAGAAGCACTATGGCCATTCATGAACCTTTTCAGACCTTAGTAGCAGCTATATTCTCAACATCAGAGCCTCATTACCACCTTTAATCCACCACTGCTACACGCTGCCTACAGGTGTGACAGTTAACGTCAGTTGTCGGTCATCTGCACACCTCATGAGGTGTGCAAGCTCCCACCGCAAGTGGGCGGCCAGATGACTTTCCCTCGGTACCCCGAGGAAGGAGGGGGCGACTCATGACCACGTAGACCTTTGCCGCTTATTAGTGAGCTGTTGCACAAATAGAAGGAGCCAATCATGTCTTACCTTAGATATATCGCCACTTGGGGCCTCGCATGCATGATATTGATGATCGGTGTGGTCTCACCAGCAAGTAGCGCCCAAGCGGCAACCGTGACGATAGTAGCCACCGGGTTAAACAATCCTCGCCACCTGGCGTTCGGTCCAGATGGAGCCATATACATAGCCGAGGCCGGCAAGGGTGGGTCAGGGCCATGTGTCAACGGTCCCGAGGGCAGGACTTGCTTCGGCAACACAGGCTCTATCACCAAGATCTGGCATGGTGGGCAAGCCAGAGTAGTCAGGGGTCTACCCTCTGCGGCCAGTCCCGATGGATCCTTCGCGATCGGCCCACACGATGTATCCGCTATCTGGTCAAGCATCCAGGTGCAAGATCATCGGGCATTGGACTACTTCGTGCTCATAGGCGGGGGCTTTCTACGGCCTGCCTTGGGCAAGTCAGGGGTGAACTTCGGTAGATTGATCAAGATACGACCAGATGGTGTCAGGCGCAGCAAAGCCGACCTGTGGACCTATGAGAAGCAGCATGATCCAGCAGGAGATGGCGCAGATAGTAATCCGTACTCCCTGCTCACGCTGCGCGGCCGGCACATAATCGCGGACGCAGGTGGCAATTCTCTTCTGAAAGTCCGTCGATCCGATGGACGCATATCCACTCTGGCGACCTTCCCCAAGAGGATGGTGCCCGGCCCGGACGGTCAACTTGTGAGAATGGATCCAGTACCAACTTCCGTGGATCAAGGCCCAGATAGGGCCTACTACGTGGGTGAGCTTACAGGATTTCCTTTCCCGAAGTTCGGTGCGAGAGTGTACCGCGTGATGTACGGCCATGAGCGAGAGGTGTACGCTCGTCGCTTCACCAACATCATCGACGTCGCTTGGGGGCCAGACAATAGCTTGTACGTGCTCGAGATGTTCAAGAACAGCCTAGCCAACGCCAATCCCCAGGATCCGTCCAGCTTGCAGGGTCGCCTTGTGCGCATCAGGCCGGACGGCAGCAGGACAACGGTAATGTCTGAGGGTCTGTATGCACCAGGAGGAGTAGCTGTCGCCGAGGATGGCACCATCTACGTGACTAACTGGGCCATACTCCCAGGAAAGGGCGAGGTGCTGCGCATTCAGCGTTAGTTGCCCTTGAAGGTATCGCGCCTTGGTGGGTGTCTTTCCACCAAGGCGCTTTGGGTTGCAAAGCTGCTGCAGATGCTCATGGTGGGCCATCGATATCCAGCACATGCCAAAACTACACTTCCGTGCAGGTAATAGGGTCACGAAAACTATACTTTGGAGGGTTGTGGAGCAGATCACTCAAGGTTACACTTGACGCATTACAGCTGCTGGCTAAGACCGGCAGGAGGAGGATGCCAAATGGAAAGGTTTCCCAAGGAACTCAGGCATGGGTCGGGCGCGATCATGGTGCTCGATCCCACACATCTGTTGCTCTCGTTCAGGGAGCCGCAATCCCCTCAAGACGTGGAGGAACGGGTGAGGGAGTATGGGATGGCGCTGGCAGCGCCAGGAGGACCGACACCAGGGATTGAGCGCGGTCTCGAGCGGGTGCCGCGCCCGGCCAATCCTTTTGAGGTCATCAACCACACCGATCGTCGCTTCTGGGTGCGTTCACAAGCCGGGAGCATCGACCAGGAGAGGTTCAACGCTCTACAGAACGCCATGGGTGATGCGCTGGAATGGATAGGCCCTGTGTACCGGCTCGGCAATGTGCCAGGGCTTGGGGGGCTGGTCTGTCCCCTGCCCAACGTCCTGCTGCTGCGTACGACGCAGCCCGGGGAGGAGGTTCAGCGCAACCTCGATCGCAGGCTGAAGCGCTATGGCCTGTCAGAAGTACGGGAGAAGTCACAGTACCTTGGCGAGTACCGCTACTACGTGCTCGATCACCCCGAGGACCGCAATGCGTATGAGCTGCAGAGCATGCTGCTGGAGAGCGAACGCGAGTTGGTCAGCGATGTGCAGTTCGAGACCATGCCCATGGTCGTACCCATCACGGCTGTGCCCAACGATCCACTCTTCCCGCGTCAATGGGACATGACGCGCATCCAGGCTGGGGGGCCCGGCAACACAGGCTGGGATATATCGACGGGGGCAGCGGGGACGATCGTCTGCGTGCTCGACCAGGGCTGTGACCTGACCCACCCAGATCTCCAGTTTGCTCCGGGTGCAGCAGGCCAGGGCATCAACTTAGGCACTATGGCTCCGCCGGGATCACCCACAGGCCCGCACGGCACAGCCTGCGCTGGCATAGTGCTAGGGCGCTTCAACAACTCGGCGGGTGTGGCGGGGGTCGCGGGAAACTGCAGCCTGATGCCGGTGGCGTTCCAGAACTGGACGGATGCGGAGTGCGCTGCGGGTATCAACTGGGCGGCCAACAACGGCGCGCGCGTCATCAGTATGAGCTTCGGTGTCTACGCCCCAGGCGATGGCTTCGGCCCCACTGGGTGGAATTTCGCCATAATCGATCCAGCGATCAACAACGCTGTCAACACCAGAGGGTGCGTGCTGGTGGCTGCCACCGGCAACGAGAACACCGGCGTCATCAACCGCTATCCAGCCCGCAACCCCCTGGTGATAGCTGTAGGGGGATCCGACCAGGCAGATAACCGCAAGAACCCAATGAGCGCTGACGGCGAGTGCTGGGGCGCAAACTTCGGTCCTGGCATATCTGTGGTTGCCCCCTGCGTGCAGATCCCCACGACGGATATCCAGGGAGCAGGTGGATACAACACCAACAATGGTGGTCCTCGGCTGGTAGCATGCGTGAACTACCCTAGCTGTGGAGATGCTGCCGGCGACTACTTCTTCCAGTTCAACGGCACCTCATCGGCAACCCCACACGTGGCGGGACTGGCCGGCGCTATCCGCAGCCAGTATGCTGCGCTGACACCCGGGCAAGTGCGAGACATTATAGAGCGCACGGCGGACAAGGTTGGGGGAGCTTATGCCGATGCACCCGGCTTTCCAAACGGCACGCGCAACAACCAGATGGGGTACGGGCGCATCAACATGCTACGCGCACTGGACTTCTCCGACGTGTTTATCAAAGATTGGACGGGAGATACGGGAGTTGAACCCTCTACCCCTCCTGGCAGTAACTTCTGGACTTTCTCCGACATCGTCGTGCGCATCACGGACGACAATGTGTTCGACCCAGGTGATCCCAGCAAGTCCAGCAATGTGGAGCGTGGGCAGACCAACTACCTGTACATAAGGGTGACCAACAATGGCCCGAGGGAAGCGCGCAACGTGACGGTGAGCGCGCGCATCACCCCTTATGTTGGGCTGGAGTTCGTCTACCCTGCCGATTGGACATCGGTAGATGCTACGCACGTGGCGCCCACGCCAGTCACTGCCACCTTCCCCTCTATCCCCGCAGGGGGTAGCGCGATCGCTAAGTTCACGATATCCTCCTCCCAGGTGGATACTTTGTGGGGGTGGATCAGCGGCATGAGCTGGCATCCCTGCTTGCTGGCGATGGTGAACGCCGATAACGACTATGCCTTCACAACGGTGAGCACCGCGGGAGGAGGGCTTGTTGTCAGGCGCAACAACCTGGCACAACGCAATCTATCGGTAATCGACGTGCTCTCGGCGACTACGCTCGCCTTCCCGTTCCTCGCAGGCAACCTGTTCAACTCCGAACACACGATGGAGATCCTGGTGGATCGGAGCCGGCTACCGATGGCTATCCCCCTCTACCTCGGCCTTGACGAGGACGGCAAGGCTTTCCCGCAGGTGGACCTGACTGCCAAAACCCCAGGTGATGAACAGATGGAGGGGGGCTTGGTGTTCATTGAGCGCACACGCGTGGAAGCCATGCTCGGCTGCTGTCGGGGTATCCTCACCCTGGAGAAGGGATCGAGGTTCGACTGCCCGTCGGCGACGGGTATCGGGGAGGTAAGCGTGAAGGGAGGAGAGGTGATCATCCGCGGCGGCAAGCGGTTGGTGGAGGTACGGGAAGAACAGGCGGTTATCCGCGTGGAGAAGCAGCCCAACCAGCTTCACCCAATGGCGCTGCGGCTAGAGGTGCCACGCGAAGCACAAGGTGGCGAGGAGTATCTCGTGAGCGTCGCGCAGCGCAACGAGGCGGGTCAGACGGTCGGCGGCGCAAGTGCGCTTTACAGGGTAAGGTGAGTCCCAGGATCAAGACATAGATTAAGCTCGCACACCTATCCGGGCAAGGGCCTGAGGTACTCCTACTCCGAAGGCCCTACCTGCCGTTGTCCCAAGTCCTCAAAGCCGCCAATCTTAGGAGCACCGACCAGCTGACGCGACCAAAGTGCTATCTGTGAGCTGTGCAGCTCACAGATAGCACGAGCTTACGGCAAAGATGCTGATGTGCCGAGAGCCTGGCTGCAGGCGCGCTCCTCAGGTCTGGATATCCCGCCGCCACTCGAAGGGTCGCAAGCTGTACAACAGCAGCAATACCCTGTAGGAGTGCTAATCTATTCGGCGATCACATCACTCGACGGCTACGTGGCGGACGAGCACGGGAACTTCGATTGGGCTGTGCCCAGCGAGGAGGCGCACACTTTTGTCAATGACCTCCTGCGGTCCGTCGGGACCTATTTGTACGGGGACCGAATGTATGATGTGATGATGGGCTGGGAGTCCGTTGGCGCAGCATGGAGGAAGCACCGGATGCTGCCAAGCAGTTTGCCACCCTCGAAAGCGCTCGCCCTTTTAACGGGATGATCGCCAGCCAAGTCGAATGCTGCGCGTGCAGAGCGTTCGTCGGTACGGCCTGCGAAGACCTCCTAGAACAAGATTCTTCAGCGCCTAAAGTCGTCGCCGAGTGTGCCTCTTGCCATCGAACCGCTAGTCCATGTGGCGCTGGCCAGCGCCCGAAAATTATATCTATAACACCTGAAATAATAACCCTTTTGGGCCCTATATATCTTGCACTTAATCGTATAACTCTGTTATCCTGCACGCCATGGACGTGATCCAACAAGTTCTGCAGGAGGTTAAGCGAATGGTAGGCAGGAGGTTGTGGTATCTAGGCTTGGCGCTCGTCGTGGCTGTGGTATCTGTAGCCTACAGCTCATCAGACACAGACGCGCGCTCAGGGCAGGAGAAGAACCTGCGCAGGGCTATAGCTTCCTATGATGCTATGCAGCGCTACTTATACTTGCCCGATGTCAAGCTCTACAAGGAGCAGTACCCAGAGCAGCCTGGACAGAATCCCTATTCTTACGTGTGGCCGTTCTCCCAGGCGATGGCTGCAACGATCGACCTGGCCGGTATCCGTAAGATAGGCGCCCAGTACAAGGACGACGTAGGCGACAGGCTGGAGGGGGTAGAGCTCTACTGGAACAACACCACTACCCCACCTGGGTACGACTCCTATGTGCGCCCGCCACTGGGTTGGGGCGGTGATAAGTTCTACGACGATAACGAGTGGATAGCGCTCGAGCAGGTGCAGTGGTACAGGATGACCGGCGACCAGCAGGCACTAGCACGCGCCAAGCAGGTCTTCGACCTGGTGGTGTACGGTTGGGATAACGATCCCACGCACCCCTGCCCCGGAGGGGTCTTCTGGACGCAGGCTTCCTGGAGTCGAGACCGCAACACCGTGAGCAACGCCCCTGGGGCTGAGCTTGGGCTGCACCTCTACGAGATCACCGGCGACCGCTACTACTTCGATTGGGCCAAGCGCATGTATGACTGGGTAAATACCTGCCTGCTGGCTCCCAACGGTCTGTACTGGGATCATATAGACCTGGCCGGCAACATCGAGAAGACCCAGTGGTCCTACAATCAGGGTACCATGATCGGTGCCAGCGTCCTGCTCTACAGGATCACCGGTGATAGCCAGTATCTCCGAAGGGCCGAGGCCATAGCTGATGCTGCTCTAGAGTACTACGGAGGCGCTGGTAGGCTGTACAGGCAGGACCCACCCTTCAACGCTATCTTCTTCAAGAACCTGCTGCTGCTGGAGTCGATCAACCACGACAAGCGCTATCGCAAGATGATGCAGGACTACGCTGATGAGATGTGGCGGTCCGCGCGTGACCCGGAGACCGGGCTGTTCGTGTTCGAGGCTACCAAGCCCACCTCCCTCCTGTATCACGCGGCGATGGTACAGATCTACGCCACATTGGCGTGGTCGCCCCAGGACTACGACCTGATGGCTTAGAGCGCTCAGCCGCCCCTGGGAGAACTTGTCGCGACCTCTCAGGGGCGGTACAATCCTCGAGAGGTGAGGCAATGCGATACAGGTGCCGGAGCTGCGGTTATGTGTTCTCAGCGGGAGCCGCCAAGCGGAATAGGTGGGGGGACGCCGTGTGTCCGGCATGTGTCAGCCCCAACATAGAGCGAGAGACCCCTAGGCTCCGTGAGATTATCCGTACCTACGTGCTCTTCAACGCCATATGAGGAGCACCCCAAGCGTGTCAGGTCGACACCGGCAACCACATCCTCAGATCCACCATAGATGATCTAGGATAATCGGATCCACACCCAATGCCCGTATGGCACCTGCCGTGAGGGCCCGATCCGGAACGGCTGCAAGCTCATGCTCCGCCTAGAGGACGAGGTGAAGGGGCGACAGCTCCGGACGGATACCCGTCGCCCGCAAGATCCCTATGGCTGGGCAGTGAGCGCCCTACCGCCCTAGGTAGCCGGGAGAGCCCTTATCGGTGTACTGCCCGGGATCGGGGCCTCTCTCCTCCGAACCCTCTGTTTGGCTCCCTCCTGGCTCTTCATCGAAGATGCCCTTCTCAGTTGCCTTACGACTCTTCTCCTCAGCGGTGTTCCTTTCAGGTTGGCTTTCTGGCCTCTTATCCTTGCGCGACATGTCATATCACCTCCAGGAGATGACTGCGCAAGGATCACGCCAAGGGCTACTCCCACTTGAAGGTGGTCACAGCTGCCCCAGGGGCAAGGATCGTCCAGAAGAGGAGAACCACCACGTTGAGCGTGCTTGGTCTGCCACCGGTGATGAGGGATTGCCGCAACAGCTCCGCCAGCGCCGCCGTGGGCAGGAACCTGACGACCGAGCCGATGGCATCTGGCAGCCTGCTCAGCGGCACGACCACTCCCCCAAGCAGCATGAGCACCAGGTACAGCGCGTTGGCTATCGCCAAGGTCGCCTCCGCCCGCAGCGTCCCAGCCATCCACAAGCCCACGCCCACGAACACCGCAAGCCCCAACAACAGCCAGATCGCGACCAGCCACACCTCACCTTGCGGGCGCCAGCCAAAGGCCCACCAGCCCACCAGCCACAGCAGCAGCACCTGGCAGCATACCGTCAGCAGGGTGGTCAATCCCTTGGCCAGCAGTAGCTGTGGACGTGTCAGTGGGGTTGCCCCTAGCCGCTTGAGGAAGCCGTACTGCCGCTCGAAGGCCGTCGCTATCCCCAGGCTCACCATGCCGGTGGACATCACCGCCAGCGCCAGCAGCCCTGGCATGACCTCCGCGACGCGCCGGCTGCGGTCGGGTGAGAAGAACGGGACGCTCCCCAGGAACACCAATAGGAGCAGGGGAATGAAGATCGTCACCAACAGGCCCTCCCCCCTACGGAGGGCTAGCTTGAGCTCGAACTTGAACTGCGCCCAGGTGGCCCTCATAGCTCAGCCTCCTCCTCACCCGTGAGCTCCAGGAAAGCCTCCTCGAGGGATGCGCTACCAGCGCGCATCTCCAGCAGGAGCACTCCCTGCAGCGCCAGATCTTCCGCCAGCACCCTAACCGCCTCGGGCGTCGCCTCCACTTGCGCGGTATACCATCCATCTGCGCCCGCTTCCAAGGGCAACCGTACACGGGATAGATCCACTGGCCGATCGGTGCGGCAGGCTATCCGGCTCTTGGCGCCCGCCATCAGCGCGCCCGGAGTATCCACCGCCACTAGCCTCCCTCGATCTATGATAGCCACCCTGTCAGCCAGCTGCTCGGCCTCCTCTATGTAGTGAGTGGTGAGCATGATCGTCGTGCCCTCAGACCTCAGCCCCCTGAGCATATCCCAGGTGGAGCGCCTGGTGTGTGGGTCGAGTCCCGCGGTGGGCTCATCCAGGAACAGCACCGACGGCCTACCCATCAGGGCGAGCGCTAGCGATAGACGCTGGCGCTGCCCGCCGCTCAGGCGTCGAATTGGGGTGTGGAGAAATCCTCCAAGGTCCAGGCGCTCGGCCACCTCTTCGGGGCTCTCGGCATTCGGGTAGAACTCGTAGAACAGCTGCAGCAGGTCCAGGGGCTTAGCAGTTGGGTAGAGTCCCCCCTCCTGCAGCATCACCCCCACCCGCCGGTACAGCTGCCGCTTGTCACGGACGGGGTCAAGCCCCAGCACGCGAACCTCCCCACTGTCCGGACGCCTGAAGCCCTCCAGCGTCTCGATCGTCGTGGTCTTGCCCGCGCCGTTGGGACCAAGCAACGCGAAGAACTCTCCCTCCCTTACCTGGAAGGAGAGGTCGTCCACCACCAGTCGGGAGCCGTAGCGCTTGGAGAAGTGCGTCACCTCGATAGCGTAGCTCATAGCCCTTATTCCTCCTCCAGTAGCTCGCGCAGGACCTCGGCGTTGCTGTGCTCGACGTCCCTGGTGGCGGTCAGCAGCACCAGGCGGCCCTCCCTCGCCTTACGCCTAAGATGATCGAGGAGCTGCTGACGATCCTCCGACAGCAGCTCCTGGCGGTACCTGTGCCTGAACTCCGTCCACTTCCCGACGTCATGTCCGTACCACCGGCGCAGCTCGTCGCTCGGCGCCAGATCCTTGAGCCACTCGTCCAAAGGCAGGGAGTCCCTCTTCACTCCCCGGGGCCACAGCCGGTCCACGAGAACCCTGTAGCCCTCCTCGGGCTCGTCGTACACCCTACGTACCAGCACCATAAGGATACCTCCTTCCATAGCTAGTATATATCCTTGCGCATCGCCGGGGCCCTTGTGGGATACTGGTTGTATATCCATCGAAGGAGGTAGCATGCTGGCTTTCTCTCCACCCGTGAGGATCCTGGACGGATTGGGGTTCCCCGAGGGTATCAACTTTGGCCCCGACGGCACCCTCTACTGCGTCGATATCTACCGAGGCAACGTCTGCATCATGCCCCCGAGAGGCGAACTCGAGGTGCTGGTGCACACTGGTGGAGGTCCCAACGGCTCGCGCCTTGGCCCCGATGGCAAGCTCTACGTGGCGGACAACGGCCTCCGGGCTATCCTGTGCGTCGATCCGCAGACGCGCTCCTGGGAGGTCGTAGTGGACGAGTACGAGGGCAGGCGCTTCCTAGGCCCCAACGACCTGTGTTTTGCCGCCGACGGCACCCTCTACTTCACCGACCCCATGGGATCAAACCCCTCCAACCCCATAGGCTGCGTCTACTCGCTCTCCCCACAAGGAGAGCTTAGGCGTGTGATCGCTGGACTGGCGTTCCCCAACGGGATAGCCATCACGCCGGACGGAGGGGAGCTCCTGGTGGCGGAGACCCACACAGGCATCCTCCATCGCTACGCCCTGCAGCAGGACGGGACCGTGCTGGAGGTCGCGCCACTGGCCAAGCTGTCGCCTGCATCCGACAACAGCTCAGGGCGGGAGTGCGGCCCAGACGGCATCCGCTTCGGTCCAGATGGTCGCCTGTACGTGGCCCATTTCGGGGCGGGAGTGGTGCAAGTCCTGACCCTGGAGGGAGAAATCGTCTGCAGCATCCCATCGGGAGGACCCACACCCACCAACCTCGCATTCTGGAGGGATGCCCTCTACGTGACCGATGGCACGGCGGGCTCTATCTTCCGGATCCCGCTGCGTCGGAGCTAGGTATCCACTCCAAGGGCCTCGCAGAGGCGGTCACCCGGCTCGGAACAGCGCTAGGTACCCCAGGCTGCTCCCTTCCCTGCGCTGGAAGCGGAAGCCAGCAGCTTCAGCCCGTGAGCGCAGCAACCCGAAAGGTACCATATGCGGGTCTGGCAGCGACTCACCGACGACGAGGCGTCCTCCCGCCTTCAGCACGCGACGGAGCTCACGCAGAGCTGCGTCCTGACCCTCCACCTCACCCAGGGTCGCGACCAGGTAGGCGGCATCAAAGCTGGCATCCGCGTACGGCAGCTCCCTAGCGTCTCCACGCTGAGGATAGATGTTGGTTATATCCCGCTCCCTGGCGCGCCGCATCATCAGATCGAGCATCTCCTGCTGTAGGTCGAGGGCGTGCAGCTCACCAGGAGCTACCCACTGGGCAGCGTGGAGGGCATAGTATCCTGATCCGGGCCCCACCTCAAGCACCCTCTCTCCCGGCAGGGGCTCGAGCATGCGCCTCAACCGCTCACGCCCCAAGAACGGGCGCGGCAGTTCTAGGACGACGCGTTGGCTGTAGGGGCAAGCCGACGGAGCACAGCGGGCGCGGATGACGCCCACCAAGGCCACAGCTCCTCCCATGAGGGCTGCCAAGTACGCTAGTTGCCTGCCTCTTATCTTCATAATACATATTCTCCTGGAAACACGTCTCTCTATGATACCAGGGGGGCAATAGCAGGTGTCGTCGGGCAGCATGCCAGTCGGCCATTTTATGTAAAGTATGTACGACCGTATTGGATGGTTGACGCCGGTCCGATGGACGTTTATACTGGACCCACCCACACACAGCGCTGGGACAAATATATCATATCGTATTGTATTGTAAGGAGGCATGATGCCAGAGCAAGATAATCCCCAGGAATCCGCCCGCAGCGGGCGAGCAAGGTCTGCTTCTTCTAAGGGTTTCTCCGCAGAGGAGCGTGCGGCCATGAGGGAGCGCGCCCGGGAAGTAAGCTCCTCGAACAAGACCGATGGCGAGGCGGCCGTGCTGGAGAAGATCGCCGAGATGCCGGAGCCCGATCGCAGCATGGCCGAGAGGCTGCACACCCTTATCAAGGAGGCTGCTCCCGAGCTTTCTCCGCGCACCTGGTATGGGATGCCTGCCTACGCCAAGGACGGCAAGGTGGTTTGCTTCTTCCAGAACTCCCAGAAGTTCAAGTCGCGTTACTCAACACTGGGCTTCAGCGATGTAGCCAACCTCGATGAGGGGGATATGTGGCCCACATCCTTCGCACTACAGGAGCTGACTCCCGAAGTAGAGGAGAGGATACGCGAACTCGTTCGCAAGGCAGTGAGCGTCCGAACCTGACTACTCTCAAGCCGGTCCTGTGTGGGTCTCCTGGTGGGGATTGCTGCCAGCTTGATACCCTAGGATGAGGGTCCAAGGGGGTATGCGGGATGTGGTCTCTGCCCTTCCCACTTGCCCTCATCAGCGCCGCGAACACCTGGGCATGCCCGAACACCAGGTAGCCCCACAAAGTGATGTACAGCAGCTCCCTGGCTATCTCCAGCGTCCTCCCATCGGTCAGAAACAGCCCCAGGATCTCCCTGGCAAACAGGTACACTCCCACCACCAGCATCCCACCCACCAGGTAGTTGAGCCCCACCCCGCTGCGCAGCACCCCACGCAGCCTCTCCAGCTTGCCTGCCCCTATTGCCTGGGCACCGAAGATACACACTGTGACCTCCAGGCTGACGGTCACATGGTTAGCCTATAGCAAGAACCAGGTCTAGTTCCTGCAGACCACATTCGGGATGATATATGGTCTCGAAAGCAAGGGTGTCTACGTCTCGTCCTGCATGACAGGGGAGCGCGTTGATGCTATACTGCCAACTATCCTGATGGGAAGAGGTAGATGCGGCACATAAAGTGGATCTTGATGACAGCCTGCGTACTGCTGGCTGCTTGTGGGGGAAGCACTTCCCCCACAAGCAGCACACCTACGAACACAGCATTGCTTTCCACACCCACGGTCCCCAGAAAGGAGGGTAACATGGGCACCCCGACAGGGACTTTCACCAACCCAGTGTACGATAGCAACTTCCCGGACCCGTTCGTCCTCAAGGAGGGAGACACTTACTATGCCTTCTCAACCACCTCGGGAGGCAAGCACTACCCCACTCTTATATCCAAGGATCTAGTGCACTGGGAGGAGGGCCCGGATGCCATGCCCAAGATGGCCGAGTGGACGGCTGGCAACACCTGGGCACCGGAGGTGCTCAAGCTACGCAATGGTCTGTACCTCATGTATTACACGGCGGAGTGGATCGACGTCGGGCTGCAGTGCATCGGTATAGCGGAGAGTCGCAGGCCATTGGGGCCCTACGTGGATCGGAGCAAGAAGCCATTCATCTGTCAGCAGGAAGAGGGGGGGGCGATAGACGCAGACCCCTTCCGAGATGATGATGGCAGTCTGTACCTTTATTGGAAGAATGACGGCAACAGGATAGGGATAAATACTTACATCTACGGCGTAAGGCTTTCCCCTGATGGTCGCAGGATGGTCGGCAAACCCAAGCGCCTGCTGGCTGGAGAACCCAACTGGGAGATCAATTGGATCGAGGCACCGTTCATGTGGAAGCACGAGGGACGATACTACCTGTTCTACTCTGCCAACGCCTATAACACCTCGGACTATGCCGTAGGGTACGCCACCTGTCAGAGCCCGTTAGGACCATGCAAGAAGGCGCCAGAAAACCCCATCCTGCGCTCAAGGTGCGACGCGGCCGGACCAGGTCACAACTCCATTACGGTAGATAAGCAGGGCCGACCTTGGTTCGTCTACCACGCCTGGCACCCTGACGCTATAGGTTCGATAGAGCCCGGACGGGTGCTCTGGATCAACAGGCTCGTTGTAGAGCGTGGCAAACCCAAGGTGCTGGGCCCCACCTGTGAGCCCCAGCCCATCCCCTAAGCACGTTCTTCGTCCTGCACTATCCTGCCGGACTCCAGGTCATACCTGTAGCCCCTGGGCATCCTCGCTACGTAGATCGGTATATGCCTGTTACGCAGGCCATTTAGGAACAGCTCGAGCATCTTCGTCTCGTAGCGAGCTATCCTGTCCACCCGATCAACGATCACCGCCGATGCCCTGCCCTCTATTAGAGCCTGCATCAGCGCCAACAGCCCGGGCCGCGAGTCGCTGGTGGGAGGCCCCTCGTCGGCAAACACCAGCTCCTCGCTCGTGGTGTATCCCAGGTCCACCGCCAGCTCCTCGCACATCTCGCGCTGCCTCTCCGGAGGGGTCCTGTCCCGATCTGAGCCCACAGGCTTCCTGGTGTAGATCGCCGCCAGGCGGCCAGCACCGACTTTGTGCGTGTCTTCTCTCTGAGTACTCATGCTATAGATTGTAGCCTCCACAGCCAGATATGTCTAATCTCTTTCGAGCAGGGTACATCCCAACAATAAACGGTGCGACCCATCCAGAGCATTCACACGGAGACCATGGTCGCTCGCACACCCCACGAAACCCACGTCTTGGGCGCGAGTTTACCGACCTAACAACGAGATGTTGTAAACTAGATGCTATCTATCTCAGTGAGGGGGAAGGAGTCTACATGAACGATTCGGGGAACACCAGGCTTTTTGCTGCCATAATCGAGGTGCTGCTAGGTTGGATGGGCTTCCTGGGGGTGGGTCACATTATCCTGGGCTTCAGCGAGCAACGCCGCAGCTCCATCAAACTAGGCGTGGCACTGCTCCTTGGTTGGTGGGTTCTTGGCCTGCTCTCCGCAGGATGTGCCATCTTCACCCTTGGCCTTGGGATGCTGTGCCTGCTGCCCGCAGCTCCGATCTACCTGCTTATACCGGTCCTGTCAGGCCTCGCTATCGTGAAGCCTGAGTCAAGTGTGGGCAGGTTCCTGCAGGATATAGAGGCCAGATTTGGCACCTGACCAAGAAGTAAACATACTAATCCTTTGGAACCCCCTAGTACTGGTCTAAGAGGCTATCGCGGGAACTAGATTGCGCGCTCGAGGCTGACTCATATCGATGCTATCCCGCGAAGCCATTCTAAGCACTGTCTGAACTCTAAGAGAGTAACACTTCAGCCTGAGATCTATCAGGTTAGGATATCATCAGATTAGCATTACCATCCCAGCAATGTCGTGCGCATGTGGAAGACAACCAGTTTCCCCACTCTGCCGCGTCTCGTGCCTCAGAACCACTCAATAGGCTGGTCGTGCTAGCTTATAATAGTTGGAGTTTGTTCAGGTCCAGCACTCTTATGTAGGTTTGTCTTTCCCTAAACCAGTTGTACACAGTCACCTGCATCTGCATCCCTAGCCCCATACCTATAGCAAACGCCATAGCGATGGGAGCGCTGAGCACCAGGTGTATCCTAACACCCTCTTGCCCTCCCAGACGCAGCAACTCACTCACCACCTCGCGCATCACCTGTAGCCAGTCTTGGTCTCTACTCAAGTGCCCATTATATTTGTTGTCCAAGCAGATGAGGGACCATTTATTCTTCTGAGCGAAAGATCGAGCTGCAGCCCCCGGATTGTGCGAGCTCAGGCCCAGAGCCATACACACGTCGTTGCCATCAGTAATCAGTACTTGTTGCTTATTTATGTAATCATAGTTTGGGCCCACCCGTTGCTTCAGGATATGTGGGGAAATATTTGATAGATCTATGACACGCAGATAGCGATAACTCCCAGATAGAGATCCGTTGAGCTCTGAGACTGGTTCGGGTGCGACGTTGTAGTGGTACACGACCACCTTCTTGAGACAGTCTATGCTCGCTCCAAGCCCCACGGCCAGGGCAGCTGGACAGTTCAGGAAAATGTGGAACACGACGTCTCTCCTCACCCGAGATTCGATGTGGTCCACAGCCTTGCGAAATTTCTTGACCAAAGCCTCCCATTCTTGCATCTTTCTGGACAGGTCATCATCTTTATAGATGATGTAGTCTTCACGGGACAACTTCCACCAGCGCTCATAGTCCTCCGGCGAAAGCCTAGTGGACTCAATATCTCACGTACCTCTCGCTCTATCTCCTCTCGCACATGCTTCTCCTTGCCAACGATCACTATAAGGGGAATATGTGGGGTTGTTAGCGAGTTCCTTATGATCCTGTACTCCTTCAGCACCCTATAGATAGTGAACATCACCATAGCTATAGGTACTCCCCAGCGCACACCCGACGGCAGAAAGGACAGGAAGGGCACACCAAAGATGATGGCCAAGGTGTTGCCCACAAGCGTCTGGTTCCTCTCGAAAGCCTTGGAGAGGGAGTTCCAGCCTAATCTTAGCCTGGTCCTGTAAAGTCCTAATCCCATACCCCGAAAACTCGGTATACCGTGTCTACTTTGCTGCTGAATCTCGGTAATGCGATTATAGCAAGCATCTAGGTTGGTGTACGAGGCTTGCCTTATACCTAAGCATACACGTAGAGCGAAGCTAGGAGCGCTGCCGGATGTCCACTATCTTAGGCTCACCCTCCACCAAGGCGACGTCGAACACCGCCTCCGTGTGCAGCTCCTGGACCTCTACCTCCGCTATCCCCAGGTCTGCATAGGCTCCAACCGTGGCCACGACGTCCACCGGTCTGACAGATCCATGCGCTGGTTGAGAGCTTAGCTGGAGCTGGGTGACACGGATGTCCGCTTGCTGTCCACTCTCTTGCTCCTGGCTCCTGATCTCGTCCACGATCTGTGATGTCTGCTCCCTTGCTCTGCCGTGAGTTCGTGCGAGCGCCCCCTCGTAGTCCTCGGAGTCGATAGACTCAAAGTAGGCGTGCACTACTTTCTCCGCTTGATCTTCGGATGGAACCGGAGGGGACGTCGGGGTGGGAGTGGCCAGGTGCATTGGGGTTGGGGTCGGCGTCCACACAGTAGGCATAGCACTTGGAAGCACCGCGGTGGGGATCACGCGGATCGTTGGGCTCGGCAGCAAGACAAACGTAGGGGTTGGGGGGTGTCTTCTACTCGTGACATCCTCTCCGTCCCTCATGCTGAGATAGATCACCACAGCTAACACTATCGACAGCAGGGCGGCGGCCCAATACAGCATCCTCATGCTCACGATGCACCTTCCACCCGGATCGCAATAACCTGACCAAGGAACAATCCCTACTGAATGCGAACAACTACTTACACGCAGGCAACATCCTGGCGAAGTGCTTGGGTATAAACCGTGGGAAGACGCACGGCTAACAGGATGCAAAAGGACTAATGTGGCTCCTGACCGTCGGATGTCTCCTGCCCTGCACCAAGCACCGTTAATACCGATACAACCACTTGAGAGAAAGTAATACCAGTTTGGGGGGCAGTAAGGGTACCATAAGACAATACGTACGATCTCAGGGGTGAGCGCTTATTGACCTTAGCTAGAGTAAAGTCTAAGATTACTTCGCCATCAAAGATCGGAGGTATGGAGATGCTGAGCAGGGAGGAGTACAGGAGGGCGCAGGAGAGGGCGGCGCAGATGCTGGAGGAGGCGGGCATAGTCCTCACCCCACAGGAACGCGCCCAAATAGAGGTGGCCGACTTCGGGCTGGGAGACCTGGAGCACACGGGGTTGCAGCTGGTGACCTACATCAACACCGAGAGGGTGTGTACCAAGGAGCTGGTACTCTTCCCCCACCAGACCTGTCCCGAGCACAGGCATCCCCCGGTGGGGGATGATCCGGGCAAGGAGGAGACCTTCAGGTGCAGGCGTGGGCTGGTGTACCTGTACTTGGAGGGGGAGCCCACCCCCTCTCCCAAGGCCAGGCCCCCACAGGGCAGGGAGCACACCTACACCGTGTGGCACGAGATCGAGCTGCATCCAGGGGAGCAGCACACCATCCCCCCCAACACCCTCCACTGGTTCCAGGCGGGGCCCGAGGGGGCGATAGTGTCGGAGTTCTCCACCCGCAGCAGGGACGACACCGACATCTTCACCGACCAGGAGATAACACGCGCCACCATGGTGCGGGACTAGCGATTTGAGCTAGAATGTCCCATAGAGCTGCTAGAGGTGGGACGTGAAGAGACAGGTGACCCTACACGACGTCGCCCGGGATGCCGGGGTATCTATAAAGACGGTGTCGCGCGTCGTTAACGGCGAGGAGCACGTCAGCCCAGGGACGAGGGAGCGTGTGCTGGCATCGGTGAGGAGGCTGGGCTACCGCCCCAACGAGGTAGCGCGCAGCCTCAAGGGCGGCGGCTCGCGCATGCTCGGCCTGCTGATCGCTGATATCTCTAATCCCTTCTACGCCTCCATCGCGAAGGCCGTCGAGGACGAGTCGAGGCGAGCTGGCTACTCGCTGGTGCTGTGTGCCTCCTCCGAGGACGTGGACAGGGAGCGAGAGTACGTCGAGATGCTGTTCCGGCGCCGACTCGAGGGCCTGCTGTTGGTGCCGGCGCCTAACGGGCATGACTACCTTCGTCGGGAGATCCAGGCGGGACTGGTGGTCGTGGCGATCGACCGACCAGTGGACGGGCTGGGCGTGGACACTGTGCTGGTAGAGAACCGCAGCGGCACATATGCTGCCCTGCGGCACCTTATCCTGCACGGGCACAGGAGGATTGGCTTTGTGGGAGCTGAGCATCAGCTCTACACTGTGCGCGAGAGGCTTGCGGGGTATGAGCAGGCCCTTCGGGAGTCGGGTTTGGAGCCCATGGTGGAGCTAGATGCCCCGGACGCGCCCAGGGCGGCAGCCGCCACTCGCAGGCTGCTCGAGCTCCCGTTGCCCCCTACAGCGCTGTTCTGCGTAAATAACCTAGCTACACTTGGGGCGCTGCAGACGCTGCGAACTCTCGGTCTCAGGGTACCGGAAGACGTCACCTTGGTCGGCTTCGATGACTTCGAGCTGGCTGAGCTCCTGCACCCGACGCTCACTATGGTACGACAGCCTACTGAGGAGATGGGTAGGTTGGGGGCCCGCATGTTGCTGGAGAGGCTGAACGGGGAGTACACGGGGGAGCCTCGTAGGGTTGTACTGCCTACGCAGCTCATGTTGAGGGAGTCCTGTGGCTGTCGTCGGAACATTGATCAAGAGTCGGAGCGGTGTACGCTGCCCTGAGCTATGCTGGGACATAGTGGAGGCTGCTTCCGGTATCCACCTCAGCGCTTGTGTTAGACATGCCTCATCTAACACCTTAGAGCTGACCTGTTCCAAAGACCATGCCTACCTCCCGGTCTGGCGGATATCGACCATCACCTCTCCTGGGGTTCTGGTAGTTGCCAGAGCAGGGCGCGCTCAGGGGGGTGACTTGCCGGCTGGTGCCGGACAAGCTCAACGTCCTGGTGGAGTCCCACGGCGCTGATAGGATCACCCTGCTGGACTGCATGACCGGCATCCTGCCAGCCAGCGGGCAGATGGAGCTGCTTCCCATGGCCCAGATACTGTACCTCACCCAGGAGCTGTTCTTCTCCCCACAGATGCGAGGTAGGGATTTGGCCAAGTGCCTCTGCCGGCTGGGAGGGCTAAGGGCCAGCCACAGGGTGGAGGACTACCAGGAGGGATTGGACGCCAGGGAGCGAGAGATGCTGGCCCACCTGTGGGACCTCAAGCTGGGCAAGGCTTCCGCTGGGGAGCCAGGTGGCTGTTCGTGACGCTGCTGACGAGGATCGATCGGCGGCTGTACCTGTTGGAAGAGCCCACCAGCGGTGTGGATCCCACCTCCAGGCTGCGGATCCTGGGCAGGCTGCAGCGGTTGGTGGAGGATGGCAGGAGCTGCCTGGTGTCCACCCACCAGCCGCAGGATCTGCGGTACGTCGATGCCCACCTGATCTGCCACGAAGCACGTCTCCGTCCTCAGGTACCATGCTGGAGCCGGGTGCGTGTGGTGTCTACGGTCTCTGCACGCTGTGTATCATACGGACTGCTCTGACGCCCTGCGTGCCTGGGTGCTCTCCGCCTTGCGGTGCTCAGGGCCTGTACCGGGGAGATGCGGCCTACGGTTGCCCCGTGGGGCTAGCGGCGGCCTCGCTGGCCTCCGCCGGTGTGGCTTGCGTCTCTTCCCCCTCCTCCAGCAGGTGCATGCTGAGAGTGAGCGCGGCGAGCGCCGCCAGCATCATCCCAGCGGCCAGCTTGTAGATGCCCACCGTGCCCAGCGCGTCCAGCAGGGCACCGCCCATCACGGAGCCGGTGATGCTCCCGAAGCCCATGGATATGGAGGCCAGCATGGCCTGCGCGGTGGCCGCCAGCTCCCTTCCCGCCAGCCGATGGGCGAGGGTGACCGTGGACACCAGGTAGGCGCCAAAGCACAGCCCGTGGATGAGCTGGATGCCCAGTACCCAATGGGTATAGGGGAGGAAGCCGTACACCCCCAGCCTGACGGTGTACGAGGCCACGGCGATCATCAGGAGCCTGCGAGGGCCCAGGACCCGCACCAGCAAGCCGCTGCCCGCGATGATCGGCAGCTCGCTGATCGCCGCCAGGGAGGACGCCGTCCCCAGCATGGTGGTCGTG
Organism: Thermobaculum terrenum ATCC BAA-798; assembly: GCF_000025005.1. Lineage (NCBI taxonomy): Bacteria > Bacillati > Chloroflexota > Chloroflexia > Thermobaculales (SeqCode) > Thermobaculaceae (SeqCode) > Thermobaculum (SeqCode) > Thermobaculum terrenum. The sequence goes on along the minus strand of NC_013526.1, from coordinate 532,706 downwards.
CCCCCTATCTCCCTCACGTATATCCCGAAGAAGGAGTACATCGTGCTCATCGCCGCGGCGATGACGTAGGTCAGCAGCAGGAACACGACCAGAGCTCGCTTGCTCAGCACCCTCTTGAAGCTGGACCACATGGCGTGCACCGCGTGCTCGCGTAACCTCGGCAGCCCCCAGCTCGAGAGCATTGTCAGCAGCAGGCAGGCCGCGTAGCAGTAGATGAAGAGGCGAGATACCTCCACCCCCATGAGGTGCCCCAAGCTCCAGGTCGCCAGGATGTAGGCTATGGACCCCCACACGCGCATCGCACCGTAGGATGTGCCGCTGCGCTCGCTGATCTGGACCGCGTAGGAGTCGAGGAAGGAGGGCACCGGCGATACGCAGGCGGCGAGCAGCGCTACCGCCAGGAGGGCGTGCGGGAAGCTTCCTGCCCTCGCCAGCAGCAACGCTCCCAGGGCGCCGCCCAGCAGCAGCCCCCCCAGCAGCCCCTTGTGCACGGCGTACTTGTCAGCCATCGCCCCCCACACAGGTGCGAGGAAGGCTGTGCCCACGGAGCTCATCGCCGTCAGTACCCCTATCTGTATGCCCTCCAGCCCCATCTCCCTGTAATAGAGAGACGCGAACGGTGTGAAAGCCCCGATCGCGGCAAACCACCACCAGTAGCAGAGCCGCATCCACACCTGGGGACGGAGTGCAGATGTATGCCTTTGGACCAACTCTTTACCCCCGGGGAGAGATTGCATAGTCCCAGTTTACCAGGATTCTCCCCTAAGACCTTACCTTGACCGGGGATTCCCTTAGCTGGAACAGCTTGTTGGGGGTGGCCAGCGTCAGCCCCACGGGTCCTTCCCCGTGCTCCTCGAGCATCGCGGCGATCACCCCTTTACGGGTGGGCGACAGCAACTCCACCCTCGTGTTGCCGATGAGGTACACCGCCTTGCGCGCCCCCATGTACTGCACGTGCGATACCGAGGTCTCCACGAGCCCCAGGGCCTCATGGTACAGCTCCAGCGTCCTCTCCAGGTCCTTGACCACCACGCTGAGGCAGGCGATGCGCGTGGCGCCGTTGGGGTGATCGCCCGGGGCCTCGAGCGCGAGCCTCTCCTCGTCCGACATATCCCAAGAGATCACGAACGGCCAAGGACGCCTCCAGGGTGTGCCCTCGGGGATCAGCAGCCTCCAGGAGAGCCTCGTGCCGTCAGGTCTCTGCCTGCTCATGGCAAAGGGCCCCTCGAAGCTTTTGCCGAGCCTGCGGAGGCGCTCGGCCACCTCATCTATGTCGTTGGTAGCCGCGGCCCAACCTATCAGCCCTCCGTCCCACTGCTCCAGGTACTCCACGAGCGTGCGCCTGCCTATGCCGGCGCTCTCGGCTTCCGCCCTATCGTACACCGACAACAGCTCGATGTACTCCAGCCCGAAGCGTATGATGGCGTTCTCGGTGCCCCTGCCCTCGTGCCTGCCACCGGGTCGGACGTCGAAACCCATCTCCCTGTACCTGGCGATGCCTTGAGCCAGGTCCCTTACGGCTACCACCACGTGATCCAGTCGGGTGATCAACTTGCCGGCCATGTTCCCTCCCCTTCCTATAACAACATGCGTGACCCAAAGTATAGCACCAAGAGGGTTTTTGCTATACTCGCACCATGGAGGTGCCGGAGCTAGCTGCGATACTGCCTAAGCTGGGCGTCGACCCTGCTGGGGTGGAGTTGGCCCCGACGGCCGGCCCACTCGATAATGCCCTGCTCGTGATCGCTCCTCCCCAGCGCTACGTGCTCAAGTACGCTCTCGCTCACGCGAGCCCGGGCCTGCAGGCTGACCTTAGGAGGGAGCTGGCGTTCTACCGTGAGCTTGCACCCACCCTGCCGATAGCTACCCCAAGGCTGGTGGCCTCCTGGGAGGGGGTGGAGGGCTGCGCTCTCCTGCTGGAGGCACATTCTCCTGCGTTGCCGGCCGAGGCCTGGACCCCGGGCATGTACGTGTGGGCCGCCCAGTTGCTGGCGGGGCTCCACGGCCGCCAGCCTCCTGCCTGGCTCGAGGCTGGCCCGCCTCCTGCCGAGGTCGCGCGCGAGTGGCTGGATATCGCCGGGATCGATCCTGTTGTGGCTCGTGTGGTGTCCATGGCTTCTTATCTTTATGGTGTTGCTGGTGGTGTATCTCATGGGATATGTCATGGGGACTGCCGCACCGGGAACTTCCTGCTGGATGGCGCGGGCAACCTGCTGCTTGCTAACTGGCAGGGGATCCATCGCGGCTCTCCCACCTGGGACCTCGCATCCTTCATAGGCCTTGCCCTGGCTGAGGGGGGCATGGTCCCCGAGGAAGATGTGCTGGAGGTCTACGCCGAGGCCAGGGGTATCACGTCGCTGCCGGGGCTGGCGCGCGCGGTGGCCGCGGCCGAGATCTGGCTGATCCTCACCAGATGGTCCCCTCTCCTGCAGGCCGAGGATCAGCCCTCACGCCTGCTAGCTAGGCTCCATGAGCTGGTAGATCGCCTTGGCTAGCATGGCATATCACCCCACTCAGCGGGTAAATTAGAAGAAAAAGGGGCAGGTGACTCATGAGACCTTTGATATGGGGCATAGTGGTGCTGCTGTTGGTGCTGTGGGCTGGAGGTCTAGCGCTCAAGCTGCTGGGGGCGGCCATTCACATCCTGCTGGTGGCCGCGATCGTGCTCGTTCTCTGGAACCTAGTGATCAGCAGGACCTAGGCTGCCGCGGACCTTCCTAGCTCGACCCTCAAGGGACGCAGGCAGGGGCCTCAGTATGTAGAACAGGGCCAAGGCTCCCAGGACCAGCACCACGGCGTTGACCCAGAAGGGAGCGGCCATCGAGACGTGATCGTACAGCCATCCCCCCAGGGGCGGGCCCACGGTGGATCCCAGGCCAGTGGTGGCCGCGTAGACCCCATAGGCTCGCCCGCGCACGCTACCCCCTGTGAGGTCGGACACGAGGGCATCCTGCGCGGGCACCGCGGCAGAGCTGCACAGCGCCTCCACCAGCCATGCCAGGCTCAGCACCCACAGGCTAGGTGCCAGCGGGAAGAAGCAGGCCACGAGGCCGCTGCTCAGCAGACCCAAGCAAATCACCGGCCTCCTCCCCCATCGGTCGGACAGCCTCCCCAGATACGCCGGTGCGAGAGCGTACACCACCGCCGCGGGCGCGTAGGCCAGCCCGATCACGAACTCGCTCACACCGAAGCGCTCCTCCAAGTACACAAGCAGCAAGGGGGTGATCATCGAGTAGCAGGAGGACAGCACCAGCAGCACCAGCAGCACCTCCGACAGCACGCGCACGCCGCGCTTGTCCAATGCTGGGCGCTTATCCGCAGGCTCACCCCGTCCGGAGAGTCCTACCCCTCGCGGCAGCCAGCGCAGCATCAGGAGCAGCGCGCACACCGACACCAGCGCGTACGCCGCCATGGTCCATCGCCAGCCACTCTGGATGCCCATGTAGGCTATCAGCCCGTAGGAGAGCACCGTCCCCAAGGCCATGCCTATGTTCAACGCCTGGTTCAGTGCCCCAAAGAGGGCTCCGCGTAGGCCCCCTTCCGACCAGTCACCGGCGAGCACGGAGAGGGCCACCCAGAAGGCCGCGCTGGCCACGCCCTGCAGCACGCGGGCCAGCACGAGCATCGTGACGCCGTCGAGCAGGGAGAACATAGCAAACGACAGGGTGTAGGCCACCATGCCGGCGATGACGAACTGCTCCCGACCGAGACGGTCCACCCCCACACCCACCAGGGGCCTGCACACCAGGCCAGCAAGAGAGAACGCGCCGTACACCACGCCGACCTCGAAGGCCGAAGCCCCGAGGGAGTGCGCGTACAGGGGCAGAAATGAGCCGATCGCCCCGAACGGCAGGGAGATCAGCACTATGGGCAGCAGCAGCTTGGGTCTATAGGGCAGCAGGCGATCCAGCAGGCCGTTGGGATTCATACCTGCAGTATAAACCCATGCGGCCTACATGACTACACCGCGCTAGAACTCATCGCTGGGAGGTAACAGCAGCCCGAGCACCAGGTACGCCACGAACGTCGCGACCAGGCTGGGCCCCGGGATGATTATCGCCAGCACCACCGTGGCCAACCTCACGCCCATCGGCGGCAGGTCGAACGTGTGCGCTATCCCTCCGCACACCCCGAGGATCCATTTGTCCCTAGTGGCTCTCCTAAGCTTCATAGCCATGCTCCTATAGGTCATAATATCGCATGATGCCAATATATAAACTGTAGCAGCTTTTGCAAGTTACGAGGGCAGGCATGATAGTGCTTATGGCGGGTCCACCGGGCACAGGCAAGAGCACGCTCGCCAGGGCGATCGCGCAGCACCTAGCTGCGGCGGTGGTGCTGGACAAGGACGTGGTGCGCGCGGCGCTGTTCCCCCCGAGGTACATCGAGTACTCACGAGAGCAGGACGACTTCTGCATGGAGGTGATCTACAGGACATCGGCCTACCTGCTGGGCAGGCACCCGGGGCTGGTCGTGCTCGTCGATGGCAGGCCCTTCGCCCACCGCTACCAGGTCGAAGAGGCTGGGCGATGGGCCAGGACACTGGGGGTCCAGCTGGGCATCATAGAGTGCACCTGCAGCGACGAGACCGCCCGGAGGCGCCTGCTAGCCGATGAGGCCGAGGGACACCATCCAGCCGGCAACCGCAGCTACGAACTGTACCTGGAGGTCAAGAGATCTTTCGAGCCCATCTCAGAGCCGAAGCTGGTAGTGGATACCGACAGGCCCCTCCAGGAGTGCCTCGAGGCATGCTTGACCTACATACAGGGTTTGGCTAATCCTGCCTGACGCTGTACCGAAGGAGCATGACGAGTATCGGCACGAGACCTAGCAGCCACACGAGCAGCTGCACGCGCACGTGGGGCCTGAGCAGCACGAGCGCCACGGTCCAGAGGGCTATGAGCAGCAGCAGGATGTGCACCTCCCGAATCCCCAGCCTACGCAGCATGCGACCTCCTTGCATCCCACCTGGATGCTAGATAATATCTCACAGAGATTATCCAGGCAACGGCCAGAGACGTCAAAGGCAGGTTAGAGTTTGGTTAAGCACGCCACCAAGAGGCTATGCAGGTACGGATCCTGCTGAGAGGTTCGAGAGCCCACCGGGGAGTCATGATCGCTCATGAGGGATAGCTGCTGGCAGGAGGTGCTCGACCACATCCAGGATGGAGTGACCGTCCAGGCGAGCACCGGCGAGATAGTCTACGCGAACGACAGGGCAGCCCAGATACTGGGTTTTGCCTCGCCTACGCACCTGCAGTCGACCCATCCAGACGAGATAGACAGGATGTTCGAGGTGTTCGACGCCGAGACGGGCGCAGCTATAGACCCCGCCGTGAGCCCATGGCGCAGGGCGCTGACCGCAGGCGAGCCCTGCAGCTATAAGCTGCGATACCGCTCGAGGGCCACACACGAGGAGCGATGGGCCACGCTAAGGTGCGTCCCCCTAAGAGGGGATGCCGGGGACGTGGAGGCAGTGATCCACATATTCCGCGACATCACTGCGGAGCACAGGAGGGAGGTCAACAGCAGGTTCCTCGTGCAGGCTAGCCTGATGCTGGGGTCTTCCTTGGACTATCGGGACACCCTGCGGCAGGTGGCTGCCCTCGCGGTGCCCGCCGTCGCCGATTGGTGCGCTATAGACATGCTGGACGACGAGGGCGAGCTCCGGCGGCTGGCCATAGCCCACATGGATGCCGAGAGGGTACGGATGGTGGAGGGGTACAGGGAGCGCCGAGGGCAGATGAGCGACGCTGTGCGGCAGATGCTGCTGTCGGGGCAGCCGCTCCTGGTGCGAGAGATCGACGAGGACGTGCTGAGGCAGCTGCTGGAGGACGAGGCACAGGTAGACCTCATCCGGCGACTGGGGCTGATATCCTGCATGGTGCTGCCGCTCAGGGCTAGGGGCAGCACGCAGGGGGTGATCACGCTGGCCAGCTCGGAATCGGGCAGAAGGTACACGGAGGAGGACCTGGCGTTCGCCCAGCAGCTGGCCAACATGGCGGCCATGGCGCTGGACAACGCCCAGCTGTACACCACCGCGCGCAGGGAGCTCGAGGAGAGGGCCCGGGCGGAGCGGGAGCTGGCCCGCGCAGCAGAGAGGGAGCGCCAAGCGCTGGAGGAATCGGAGGCCCGGCGGGACCTGTTGGAGACCGTGCTGCGCCACCTGCCGGTCGGCGTGCTGATCATCGATGCCCGGGCAGGCCAAGTGGTGGTGGCCAACGAGCGGGCAGTGGAGATCCTGGGTCCCCAGAGCAGGAGCGGCAGCATCTACCAAAGTGAGCTCGGGTACGTGCTGAGGAGCGAGGAAGGTCAAGAGCTGTCGATGGACCAGTGGCCGGTGCACCGCTCGCTCTGGGCGGGCGAAGCGGTCCAGGGCGAGGTGCTAGAGTTGGAGAGGCCAGACGGCGAGAGGCGGCACCTACAGGTGAGCTCCGTGCCCATCCGCGACCATCGAGGGCAGATAGTGGCCGCCGTGGCGCTGGTGGACGACATCACGCAGCAGCGTCAGCTGGAGCAGCAGCGGTCGGAGCTGCTGCGGCAGATCGAGAGCGCCCTGGAGCTGCGCAACCAGTTCATAGCCACAGCCTCCCACGAGCTCAAGACCCCCATCACCCTGCTCAAGGGCTACGCGCAGGTGCTCATGGACAGGTCCCGCGAGGGGGTGCTGCGGCGTCCCCTGGAGATCATCAACCGCCAGGTGGACAGGATGTCCGAGCTGATCAACGACCTGTTGGACGTGTCGAAGATAGAAGCCGGCAAGCTCGAGTTGGTCCTGAGGAAGGTGGAGCTCACCGATGCTGTCCGGGAGGTGGTCATGGACCAGAGGGAGGCGGCCAGCGGCTTCGAGATCGAGCTCTTGGCAGCTGAGCCCGTCTGGGTGCTGGGCGACAGAAATCGCCTGCAGCAGGTGGTGGCCAACTTCATCTCCAATGCCGTCAAGTACTCGGGCAACTCCAGGCGGGTGATCGTGGAGGTGAGGCGGGACGGCCCCGAGGTGGAGGTCAGCGTCACGGACTACGGCATAGGTATCCCCGAGGACCAGCAGCCCGAGGTGTTCGGGCTGTACTTCCGCGGGCGCAACGTCTCCCCACGGCACTACTCAGGGCTGGGGTTGGGGCTGTACATATGCCGTAACATCGTGGAGCGCCACGGGGGCAGGATAGGCATGAGCTCTCGCGAGGGAGAAGGCTCGAGGTTCTGGTTCCGGTTGCCCGCTAGCGGACCCGAATCTCTGCCCCAGGAGACCTAACCTCCCGCGGGGGACGACATCAATAGGAGCATAGGAGGATAAGTTGAGCATCGCACTGACAAGACTAGGCTACGAACCCGGCACGAGGCTGCTAGTGGTGCACGCCGACGACGTGGGCATGTGCCACGCTACCCTGCCGGCCATAAGGGACCTGTTCAGCGTGGGGTTGGTGACTTGCGCGGCCACGATGGTGCCCTGCCCGTGGTTTCCGGCGGTCGCCCAGTACTGCCGGGAGCATCCGGAGGCGGATATGGGCGTGCACCTCACCCTCAACTGCGAGTGGTCCACCTACAGATGGAGGCCGGTCTCCACGGCGGACCCAGCCAGCGGCCTGTTGGATGAGGAGGGATACATGCCACAGAGCCCGGCGAGGATCCAGGCCGACGCTAGCCAGGACGCAGTCGCCCACGAGCTCTCGGGCCAGCTTGGGCGGGCGCTCGCTGCGGGCATAGACGTCACGCACCTGGACTCGCACATGGGAACGGTGTTCCACCCTCGCTTCGCGCAGGCTTACATCGATCTAGCGTTGGACAACGAGATACCGCCCTTCCTAGCATCACAGACTCCTGAGTGGATCCGAAGCAACCCCGGATTCGACGTCGATCTCATGCTGAAGGTGTATGAGGACGCTATAACTGCTGGCGTTATCCCGTTTGACAATCTCACGATGCTCCCGCTGGACGACCCAGAGGACAGGGTGGAGCAGGCCAAGCGGGCCATAGCCGATCTGCCAGAGGGACTGTCCCTGATGATCATCCACCCAGCCATCGCCACTCCAGAGCTGGAAACGATCGCTCCCGACTGGCAAGCCAGAGTAGCAGACTACGAGGCGTTCACGAGCGACGAGCTGGCAAGCTTCGTTGAGGCAGAAGGGGTGCAGCTGATTGGCTACAGACAGATCAGGGAAGCTCTACGTAAGCACAAGCAGGCAGCCACGGAGTAATGGTGTGAGCGGACTCAATGACCTGCAACTGATAGAGCTAGAGGCTCTCCGGATGCTATCCCAAGCAGCAGAGATGGCCGTGGCTCGTAGGGATAAGCTCGCGGTGGAGTACAAGGGGCAGGGGGTCTCCAACCCCGTCACTCAGGTAGATAGGGAGATCCAGCAGCTGTTCGCCGAGAGCATCAGGACTCAGTTCCCCGACCACGGCATGTTAGGAGAGGAGGGAGGCGGCTTCGGCCACGACGCCGACTACCAGTGGGTGGTCGACCCCATAGACGGCACCATCAACTACCTCAAGGGGCTGCCCCTCTACGGGATCTCGGTGGGGGTGTTGTACAGGAGGGTCCCGGTAGTGGGCGCCATATGGCTGGGCACCGGAGAGCTGCTCCACGCGAGGCGGGGAGGCATGGCGCACGTGCGCGACCAACCCCTGCATCCCCGGGAGGTGCCCGGTTCCGGCCTGCTCGGGGTCAGGCACCCCGGATTCAGGACCACTCCCAAGATGGCCGGCACCGGCTTGCGCATCATGGACACACGGTCCACCGGCTCGATAGCCTACGACCTGGCGGCGGTGACGCTGGGCTGGATGGACTTCGCGCTGCTGCGGGCTCCAAAGATCTGGGACGTGGCCGGGGGGGTCGTGATCCTGGAGGCGGCCGGCGGGAGGGCCCTGTGGTACGACCGGCGTCGGGGGAAATGGCTCCCGCTGGACGGGTTCCTCGTGCTGCGCGGCCAACGGCTGGAGTCGTGGAGCCGGCCGATGCTCGTGGGGCGTCGGGACGTCCTGGAGCAGATGGCTCGCTGCGTGATCCCATCCTATCCACCCGCGCTGCTTACCTCTCTACGGGAAGGCATCAGGGCCGCGAGGCAGGCCTACCGGCGCTGCCGGACCGCGCCGTGATCAGGCCGCTCCCGGCAGGGGCAGCCACACACTGAAGGTTGAGCCCTGCCCCTCCTGCGAGGTGACGGAGATGCGCCCCCCGTGTTGCTCCACGATCATGCGCACGCTGGCCAGGCCCACTCCGGTACCCCCTATCCTCCCCTCCACGTTGCTCGCCCGGTAGAACCGATCGAATATCCTGGGGAGCTCCCGGGCGGGTATGCCCAGCCCCTGGTCAGTTACGTCAACTACTGCCCAGCTGCGCCCATCCGCCTCCTCCGTGCGGACGGTCACCACCACGTCACCTCCCTCGGGGCTGTACTTGATGGCGTTGGACAGGAGATTGGATAGCACCCTTTCGATCCGCAACTGGTCCCACTCCCCCACCAGCTCCCCCAGATCGGTCCGCAGCTCGACGTTGTGCTTGCTGGTCGTGCGGGCGTGCTGCTCCACCAGCTGCCGAGCCAGAGATACCAGGTCAAAGGGACGGACGTCAAGCTCCAGGGGCTCACCCATCTGGAGGCGCGCCGTGTCCAACAGCTCGTTGATCTGGGCGCTCATCCGCGTCGCCACGGAGTCTATCTTGTCGAGCCCCTCGATCAACCTCTGGACGTCCAGGCAGTCGCCCCTCTCCAGCTGGCGACGCAGCAGCTGAGCCATGCCCTTGACCGAAACCAGCGGGTTCTTCAGGTCATGGGACACCATCGCGAGGAACTCGGAGCGCATCTGCACCGCCTCCTGCGTCTGTCGCAGGAGCTGGAAGTTGTCCGTGGCCACCGAGGCCAGCTGGGCGATCTGGAGGAGCATGGCCTGGTCGCGGAGCGTGAACTCGCCCTGCCGCTTATCCGCGAGCACCACCATGCCCATCCTGTTGCCCTCCCTGTCGGTGAGGGCCGCGAGCAGGAGCCCACGCAGCGGGGGGTCACCATGCTCACCCTCGAGGAGCCGCAGGCAGCGCTCGTCGGCCTGCATCTCGGCCAGGGTCAGCCGCGCGGTGCGCGACTCCCCCAGGAGGCCGACCAGGGACCGCAGCAGCGTCGGGGAGGGCGTCCACCCAGCCCACTGCGAGTAGCGCTCCGAGCACGAGAGCGAGGCCAGCGCCTTCTCGAGCTCCCAGTCGGCGGCCAGGTAGGCCAGGCCCAGATGCGCGCCCAGGATGTTGCGCGCGGTCTCGCTGACGGCCCGCAGGATGGCGTCCAGGGAGGTGGCGGCGTTGATCACCAGCGCGGCCTCAGCCAGCTGCTGCAGCTGCCCAGCCTGCTCCTGGAGGTCATCGTACAGCCGCGCGTTCTCCACCGCCAGCGCCGCTCGCTGCGCCAGATCCAGGGCCAGCGCCAGGTCGTCCTCCGTGTAGATGCGCTCGGAAGTGGTGATCAAGAACCACAGCACGCCGTTCACCCGCCCCCGAGTGGCGAGCGGCACACCCATCACGGAGCGCGCCCCCAGGGAGGCCACCATCTCCTGCTGCTCAGCGTTCGGCAGGTAGCGATCCAGCAGCTCCTGGGTCACCTCTGGCAGGAGCAGGGGCTGGCTCTTGCCCACCACCGCCTGCCACACTGGGCTCTCGCCTCCCTCCCACTCCTCCACCACCACCTGGGAAGAGGCCGGGTCCCAGCGGGCGCTCACCACCCTTCGGGAGTGGGAGTCCGCATCCTGCAGGTCGAGGGCACACCAGTCGGCCAGGAAAGGTACAGGCAGCTGGGCGATGCTCTGCAGCGTGGAGTCGTAGTCCAGGGAGCTCCCGAGCACCCTCTCGGCCTCGGCCAGGAAGCGCAGGGAGTCCTCGGCCCTGCGCCTATCGGTGACGTCGACCGACACGCCGCTCAGGCGCACGGGGGTGCCCGAGGGGTCGTAGAACACCCTGCCGCGGATCTCGATCCACCTGAAGCCGTCCTCCACGGCCGCCAGCCGGTACTCGGAGTGGAAGCTCCCCCCGTGCCTCGCCGCGGAGTCCAGCGCGTCCCGCAACCTGAGCCTGTCCGCGGGGTACACCAACCGGAGGAAGTCCTCGAAGCCTCCCCGAAAGCCCCCCACCGGCAGGCCGTGCATCTCCTCCATCGTCGAGGAGAGGCTCATCCTGTCGGTCGCGGGCTCGTAGTCCCAGGTGCCCATCCTGCCGGCCTCGAGGGCCAGGCGCAGGCGCTCCTCGCTCCTCCACAGCGCCTGCGCTATCCTCTCGGCCTCGGCGCGAGCGGCCTGTTCACGCTCCAGGAGCCTGGCTCGCTCCTCCTCGGATCGCCTGCGCGCGGTCACGTCCTGGAAGGTAGCGACCGCGCCGATGAGCTGCCTGTCGCTGTTGCGCACCGGTGCCGCGCTCACGCTCAGCCAGATATCCTGTCCGTCAGGGCGGCGGTACAGGAGCTCCTGGCCGTTCACCGTCTCGCCGTGCAGGACGGCCCTGGCCAGCGGCCACTCCTCCGCGCCCAGAGGGGTGCCGTCCTCGTGGTAGCCATGCCACTTGGAGTAGTCCGCCACCTGGAGGGTTTCCAGCACGGGGTGGCCCAGGATGGCCTCGACCTGCCCGTTGCCCTGCACTATTCTGCCTGTGGGGGCCTCAGCTATCAGCACCCCCACAGGCAGGCTCTCCAGGATGGTCTCCAGCCGCCGGCGCTCATCGTCTATCTCCTGCAGGAACTCCCTGCGCACCCGCTCCAGCGCATGCCGCTGTGTGATGTCCCTGAAGGTGACGGCCGCGCCCACGATCTTCCCACCGATGATGATGGGGCTGGAGGAGTACTCAGCCGGGAAGCCTGTACCGTCCTTCCTCCAGAGAAACTCCTCCACGTTGCGGAAGGGCTGTCCCGTGAGCAGGGTGCGGTGCACAGGGCACTCCTCCTCCGGGTACTCCGTGCCGTCCGGCCTACGGTGGTGCACGAGGCCGTGCATGTACTTGCCCAGCAGCTCGCCCTCCTCGTACCTCAGCATGGCGGTGGCTGCCTGGTTCACGAAGGTGCACGCCCCACCCGTGTCTATGACGTAGATGCCATCGCTGACGGCCTGGAGCAGGGCCTCTCGCTCGCTCCTCTCGCGCTCGGCGTTGAGCAGCAGTTCCTGCAGCCTCAGCTCGGCCATCACCGCGCTCGCCAGGTCGGACAGGGTATCCACGTCCTCCTGGGTCCACTGCCGGGGCTCATGGTCTATGGCGCACAGCGAGCCCAGGACCTCCCCGTTGCTAGCTCTTATGGGCACGCCGCAGTAGGCCACGACCTTGAGGTCGCGTATGGCAGGGTTGTGCATCACCAGAGGGTGCCGGCGAGCGTCCTCGATCACGAGCGGCTCGTCGGTGAGCACCACGTGCTTGCAAAAGGAATGGGAGAGCGGAGTCCTTCGCTCGAGGGCCACCGGCTCCTCCAGACCCACCTGCCCCGCGAAGAACTGCTCACGGTCGTCCACCAGAGAGACCAGGGCCACGGGGACGTGCAGCAGCCTCGCAGCTATCCGCGCGAGCCGGTCAAGCGACTCTCGGGGCCACGCGCCCAGGTCACGTATTCTGCTGAGAGCGGATAGTCGCTCGGGGTCAGAAAGGCTATCCGGCATCTCGGCTCCACATCACATCATTCGACGCATACATAATATTCCTAGGGCAGGTACTAGCGCAAGTGCCACATTATATGTTAAACTAGCAACGGGCACCACCCCCATGTGCATCCTCCTCCTTGTGGCCCCATCGCCTTCCCCTCCACCCCAGGCGATGGGGTCCTCCCTTCTCCATAGGCGATCTAATCTGCCCTCCCAGCTGGACGCGGGCTCTTCGTCCGCGTCCAGCCTCCCGAAGCGGCTAGCCGAGCAGATCGGCCAGGAGGTGCTCGATCTCGTCCGGCTTGTAGCCAGCCACCCATCTCCCCTTGTAGAGGACGACGGGAGGCAGGGGGGCGCCAAGACTTAGGAACTCCTCCAAGGCACGAGGGTCCCTGGTGACGTCCCGCAACTCGTACGCTACGCCCAGTTGGCCAAGGAACTCCTTGACCGCCCTGCAGGGGCTTCAACGCTCGTGGCTATACAGTATGGGTCGCTCCGACACGCGCACCTCCCAGAGCATTATGCCCCCTTGCAGGGACGGCGCGCCAGCCCCTAGCCCTTCAGTCCGGTGAGCACTATCCCCTGGACGAAGTACCTCTGAGCCACGAGGAACAACACGATCATGGGGGCGGCGACCATGGTCGAGGCGGCCATCAGGGCTCCCCACTCAGTGCCGTGCTGGCTCACGAACTTGTTCAGCCCCAGAGACCCCCCATGCCAGGGTTGCCTGATGAATGAGACATTAAGTGTCACTATTGCGGCGGTCTCCGGCTTGTGGTACAAATAGCTGGTAGGCGGGAGACAGATGGCATACGTGTTCTTGGGGCTCTTTATATTCGGGCTCGCTTTCGTGATCCTGAGCTTCCTGCTGGGGTTCGCCGCTGCTGAGCTGCACCTGCCCGGGATGGGCCACGACGCGCACCATCTGTCAGGCGCCGAGGCCGACGCCGCCCACGCATCCCCCTTGAACGTGTCCACCTTGATGGCCTTCATCACTTGGTTTGGCGGTATAGGCTACCTGCTCACCCAGTGGGGCGCGATGGGGATCCTGGCCGTGCTCACCATCGCCGTGCTGGGTGGCATGGTGGGGGCATCCTTCGTGTTCCTCCTGCTGGACCGGGTGATACTCCCCGGGCAGACGCCCGCGCTCAGGGCCAGCGACTACAGGCTGGAGGGCACGCTGGCGAGGGTGAGCATCCCGATGTCCGGCAGCCGCATCGGAGAGATCATCTTCACGCAGCACGGGACCACGCGCAGCGAGGGGGCCCGGAGCGCTGACGGCTCTCCCATCCCCCGTGGAGAGCAGGTGGTGATCCTGCGCTACGAGCGGGGGATAGCCTACGTCCGCCCGCTGGAGAAGCTGCTGGAGGAGCACGATCGGGGTGGGCGTGACCTGAAGGGGATCGGCGCGGGCGGCCCACAAAGTCAACCGGAGGGGAGGGAGCAAGCATGACCACGATAGCTATCACGATAGCGATCATCCTGGCGCTGGTCCTGGTGCTGATCCTGGCGCTGATCGCCCGGATGTTCCGCAAGGTCGGCCCCAACCAGGCCCTGATCATCTACGGCCTGGGGGGCACTCACATCGTCACGGGAGGGGGCAGGCTGGTCATCCCCATGCTGCAGTCGGCGCGCGAGCTCTCCCTTGAGCTGATGAGCTTCGACGTCTCGCCCGAGCGGGACCTCTACACCACTCAGGGCGTCGCGGTCAACGTGGAGGCTGTGGCCCAGATCAAGGTCAAGAACGACCCCACCAGCATCAAGACGGCCGCGGAGCAGTTCCTCACCAAGTCCCCGCAGGAGCGAGAGAGCCTGATCCGCCTCGTGATGGAGGGGCACCTGAGGGGTATCATAGGGCAGCTCACGGTCGAGCAGATAGTGAAGGAGCCCGAGATGGTGTCCGACAGGGTGCGCGCCAACGTGGCCGAGGACCTGTCCAAGATGGGGCTGGAGATCGTGAGCTTCACCATCAAGGAGGTGCGCGACGAGAACGAGTACATCGCCAACATGGGCAAGCCCGACATCGCGCGCATCCAGAAGGAAGCCAACATAGCGGCCGCGGAGGCGGCCAGGGACACCGCCATACGTCAAGCGGAGACGGCCAGGGAGGCCGCCGTGGCACAGGCGCTCGCGCAGCAGGAGACGGTGATCGCGCAGACCGCTTCCGAGGCCCGCCAGGCCGAGGCCAGGCGCGACCTGGAGCTGAAGAAGGCCGAGTACCTGGCCGCCGTCAAGAAGCAGCAGGCGATAGCCGACAAGACGTACGACATCCAAGCCAACGTCATGCAGCAGCAGGTGGTGGCCGAGCAGGTGCGCGTGCAGCGCATCGAGCGCGAGGAGCAGATCAAGGTGCAGGAGGCCGAGATCGCCCGCAGGGAGCGCGAGCTCCAGGCGACGGTCCTCAAGGCCGCGGAGGCCGAGAGGCAGCGCATCCAGCTCCTGGCAGAGGCCGAGCGCCAGCGGCAGATCCTGGAGGCTCTGGGCAGGGCGGAGGCCGCCAGGACGCAGGGACAGGCGGAGGCCGAGGTGGCCCGCGTCAAGGGACAAGCACAGGCGGAGGTCATCCGGGCCACTGGCGAGGCCGAGGCCGAGATCATCAAGGCCAAGGGCACCTCCGAGGCGGAGGCCATGCGCCTGAAGGCGGAGGCTTTCCAGGGCTACAACGAGGCGGCCATCCTGGATAAGATCATCACGAACCTGCCCGAGATGCTCGCCAAGATGTCGCAGCCGCTGTCGCAGGTGGACCGCATCACCGTGATCTCCACCGGAGATGGCGCCAACGGCTCGGGCGTCAACCAGGTGATGCAGGACCTGGCGAGGATGGTCGCGATCGCGCCCACCCTGGTGGAGAGCCTCACGGGGATGAAGATAGCCGAGCTGCTGGAGCGAGTGCCGGGGCTGCGGGAGCACGTCGAGCGCTCAGCGGAGCTCCAGGCGATAAGTCCAGATCAGGACGGCACCGGCGCGAAGGGGTCCTAGATCCCCTGCGGACCGGCGGCCGTCACCACGGATGACGCGGTATGGCTAGTGCGCCACCGGGGTGGGCAGATCGAACGCCTTGGCGGCCGTGGCGGCGATCACCTCGCCTATGGCCAGGGAGGAAGTAGCGGCGGGCGATGGTGCGTTGCGCACGTGCAGGGCGTTGCCCGAGCGGTTGAACACGAAGTCGTCCACCAAGCTGCCGTCCGGTGCCAGCGCCTGGGCGCGCACTCCGGAGGGCCCGGGCAACATGTCCTCCGCTCTGATGGCCGGCACGTACCGCTTGAGGGCGGCCAGGAAGGCGACCTTGCTGAAGTCGCGGTACATCTCCTCCAATCCCATGCGCCAGTACCGCCAGGCCAGCAACCCGAAGCCTCGGTAGGTCACGGCCTCCAGGAGGTCGCGAGCGTTGAAGTCCGTGCGCCTATAGCCCTCGCGGGCGAACGCCAGCACCGCGTTCGGCCCGAGCCACACCTCGCCGTCCATGCGCCTCGTGAAGTGCACCCCCAGGAACGGGAAGCGCGGGTCGGGCACGGGGTAGATCAATCCCCGCACCAGGTGCCTCTTCTCGGGCCGCAGGACGTAGTAGTCGCCCCTGAAGGGCACGATCTTCGGATACTTGGGGGCACCGGTCATCTCGGCGATGCGATCGGCGTACAGCCCCGCGCAGCTCACTATGTACTTCGATGCCACCACCCCACGGCTCGTCTCCAGATTGTACACCCCATCCTGTTGCTTTATGTCAAATACCTCATGGCCCGTCAAGATCTCGCCGCCGCGCGCCTGCACCTCGTCGGCATAGGCCAGCGCGACCCGGCCGAAATCCACGATCCCCGTGGTGGGTGACCATATGGCCCGGATGCCCTCGCACTCCGGCTCGATCTCCCTGATGCGCTCCGGGCCTATCAGCTCCACGCCGGGCACGCCGTTGGCCAGGCCCCGCTCGTAGATGTTCTGCAGGCGGGGCAGCTCCTCCTCCGTGGTGGCGACTATGATCTTGCCACAGAGCTCGTAGGGGATATCGTGCTCCTGGCAGAACTGGATGAGCTTCTGCTTGCCCGAGACACACAGCTTGGCCTTGAGGGAGCCTGGAGCGTAGTAGATGCCCGAGTGGATGACCCCGCTGTTGTGCCCGGTCTGGTGCTGGGCTATCTGCTCCTCCTTGTCGAGCACGGCCAGCCGCAGCGCTGGATGTCGCTTGAGGATCTCCATCGCCGAGGCCAACCCCACTATGCCAGCACCTATCACCACTAGGTCGTACTTCCTGTCGGGCATCCCTTCACCTCCAGAACACAGCCGAGATCTCAAAATACAATATACCCCCCACAGGGGCAGATATGGGCCAGGTCGGGCCCCTCAGTATGTTAAAATCTTCCAACTGTTTCGTCAAACCTCATAATGGAAGGGATACCAAGGATGTCCGTAGGCGATAGTAGGCGAGTGGTGCTGGGGCTGCTGCTGGCGTGCGCGCTGGCCGTTGCCGGCTGCTCCCCTTTCGGGAGCAGGGCCACGCAACCCCACCCCACCCAGCCAAGGGGTAGCTCCACCACCGTAGCGGCCGCAAGCCCCACGGCCACGCGCCCCCCCGTGCCCACGCCACACCTGCCGGTGACTCCGACGCCCCCGCCCACCCCCACCCCGCAAGCCACTCCGACGCCCGCGGGGCTGACCCTGCGGTACAGCTTTGAGCCGGGAGAGAGCTATACCTATACCGGGAGCACCGTCATCGAGTTCGATCCCGCTGGCGACGGCTCCCCCCTGCGCACTGAGGCGGAGTACACCTACACCCTGCGGGTCGAGCGCATCGGGGGCGGCACGGCCACCCTGTCCCTGCGCTACGAGGGTCTATGGACCGCGGCAGGAGGGCGGCGCGGAGAGCGCAGGCGATGGGTCGCCAGCCCAGAGCAGCTGAGGGCGCTGGACATGAGGCTGCAGGTCAACTCGCGAGGCCGGGTACTGAGCCTGGAGGCCAGCTCGGAGGCCATGTCACCGGTGGCCAGCACGTTGCAGGGAGGTGCCCTGTTCGGTGTGGAGCTGCCGGAGGGCGCCCTACAGCCCGGCGACAGCTGGCGGTCGACGTCCCCGGAGGGAGTCACCGAGTACACCTTGGAGGGGACGCGATACGTCCAGGGCAGGCGGCTGGTGGTGATCACCGCCAGCTCTCCAGTCAGCGCGGAGATCTTCGGGGGGAAAGCCCAGGGGAGGGCAGATACCACCCTGCTGTTCGATCCCGCGCAAGGTAAAATGATACAGATGCAGGTTAAGTCTGCGCTACGGATCGCAGGCGAGGCCGTCAGCGGGGCTGCGAATTACCTGGTCAAAGTGAGAGCGAGAGGATAGAGGCATGATAAGTTACAGCAACGCCAAGGCGGAGATAGCCAAAGCGGTGGAGACTCTACAGGGGCAGGCGCTCCTGCAGCGGGTCGTAGAGATCCTCCAGGACAGCTTCCCCCACTACAACTGGACGGGTATATACATGGTGCGGGGGGACCACCTCGTGCTGGAGGCCTGGCGGGGACCTCAGGCCACGGAGCACGTCATCATCCCCATAGGGCAGGGAGTCTGCGGCGCCGCCGCAGCCAGCGGCCAGACGGAGGTCGTGGACGACGTCAGCCAAGACCCGCGCTACCTGATGTGCTTTCCCGGCACCAGATCGGAGATCGTGGTGCCGATCAAGAAGGGGCACCAGGTGCTCGGGGAGATCGACATAGACTCCGACGAGCTAGCCGCGTTCACCGAGGAGGACCGTAGGTTCCTCGAGTCGGTGGCGGCGATGATCGCCGAGAGGGTTGGGTAGAGATGAGGGCCTTCGGAGTCGACCAGCGGAGGGAGCAGTACGGCCTCATCGCCTCGCTCCTGGTGCTGATAGTGGCCCTGGCAGCGGCGATCGCTACCGGCAACCGCTTCAGCCAGGTCACGGGCGGGGTAGAGGCGATAGCCTTCAGCTGGAGCAGGCTCATAAGCTCGCTGGGCAGCGCGCTGCCCCTCGGCTACGCCTTCGTCGCCGGCATGGTGGCCGCGGTCAACCCCTGTGGGTTCGCGCTCCTGCCCGCGTACCTGGCGTACTATCTCGGAGACGACACCAAGCGCAAGGGAGCTCAGCTGGGACGAGCCCTGGGGATCAGCGCGATGGTGACACTGGGCTTCGTGCTCCTGTTCGGCACAATGGGCGTGGTGCTGGCGGCCGTCACCACGAGCGTCGCCGGCGTGTTCCCCTGGGTGGGGCTCATCGTGGGCATCGCACTAGTTTTCCTGGGTGGCCGGATGCTTGGCGGGCACATGGTCTACTCCAGCCTGGGAGAAAGGGTAGCCGACCGCATCGGCAGCCGGGCGCGAGGGCGCAACCTAGGGGCCTACTTCCTGTATGGCCTGGCCTATGGAGCCTGCTCTCTCGGGTGCACCTTGCCCATCTTCCTGATAGTAGTAGGTGGTACCCTCAGCGCAGGCGATCTTGTGAGAGGGTTGTGGCAGTTTGTGAGCTACGCCCTCGGGATGGGAGCTGTGCTGGCGGCCCTAACGCTAGCTGCGGCCGTCCTCTCTAGCACCGCCATCCGCAGGGTAAGGACCTTGTCGCGCTGGGTGCAACCCGCCTCGGCTGTGCTCCTGCTGCTCGCTGGTGGGTACATCGTGTACTATTGGCTGACCTTGGGAGGGCTGCTGTAGCTCACACGCCGCCCATACGCTGCAATAGTCCTCCGTCCACGTAGTAGGTGGCGCCGGTGACGTAGCTGGCATCATCGGACGCCAGAAAGAGTGCCACGTTCGCTACTTCCTCCGGCATACCAGGCCTGCCCATCGGTATCCTGCGGCGGACGTACTCCATCGTCCCAGGATCGAGCAGCGCGGCCTCCGTCATCGGCGTGACAATCGTGCCAGGAGCGATGTTGTTTACCCTGATCCCGCGGGGTGCTAGCTCTACCGCTAGGGTGCGCATGATGCTGCGAAGCCCCGCCTTAGAGGCGCCGTAAGCCGCCCCCCCTGGGGTAGCAGTATCTTCGTGCACCGAGCTGATGTTGATTATCACGCCTCCACCCCTCTCCGCCATCAGAGTCGCAGCTCTTTGACACAACACCCAGGGGCTAACAAGGTTAACGTTCATCACCCGCATGAAGTCCTCCAGGGGCGTGGATAGGGAGTCGGGATAGGCCGAGCCGGTGCCGGCGTTGTTGACCAACACGTCTATCCTGTCGACGATCTGTAGGACCCTATCGAACATCCTGGAGGCGTTCTGAGGCTCGGACAGGTCCGACTGCACGATCTCCGCCCGTCTGCCACACGCACGGATCTCCGTCGCAGTGCGCTGAGCCCCATCGACGTCTTGCCAGTAGTGCACTACGACGTCGGCGCCCTCGCGCGCGAAGAGCAATGCTATCGCCCTGCCTATACCGCTGTTCGCTCCGGTAACGAGCGCTATCTTGTTGGGTAGCTTCACCTCTAACATCCCCCCTATCCGGTTCTTGCTTACGCTTGCAGATGCCAAGCCTTTGCAGTTACAATTCAAAGTCGTCTACTTCGCCATGAGTAGCAGGAGAGTGATTGTTGGTGCGAGATAAGTTAGCATATTTTGTGGTCTCTCTGTCGATCTTGTCTATGCTTTTGACCGCATGCGGCTTTGGAAACACCAACACCTCCAATAATGCCAACCCAACCCCTACTATGACCAGCCAGCACACACCCACAGCCTCCATGGTCCCGAGCGATCCCACCGCCACCCCGGACCCAAGCTCCACTCCTGCGGCACGACCATCAGGAGAGAAGTCTAGGATGCCCTCCCCGACGGTCGAACCCCGGGAGGCTGCACGCACGCGCGGGCACGCGACCTACACCGGCAGGGTGCTGGATGAAGATGGCAAGCCGGTGAGGTTAGCCTGGGTCTACGTGGATGAAGCTATAGGAAGAACGGACGAAGCCGGTAAGTTCGCACTACAGGCACCAGCTGACGCGAGGGAGCTCACTGTGATGGCTCCAGGCTACAGGAAACTCACGCGCAAGATCGCGGATCCCAACCTGGGAGACGTCTCACTCACGCCGTTCGTCGCCAAAGCCGTGTACGTCTCGGGCATCGGCGATCCCGACGTCTACCGAAGGTTCATGAGGCTCATCGAGGAGACCGAGCTGAACGCGATCGTCATCAACGTCAAGAACGACGACGGCAAGGTGTGGACGAGCAAGGTGCCCCTCGCTAGGCAGATAGGTGCCAGCTACGAGGACTTCCACCTCCAGGAGTTTGTGCGCGACATGCACCGCCGCGGGATCTATGTCATAGGCAGGTTCACTACCTTCCGAGACCCGACGCTGGCGACTGCGCGCCCGGACATGGCGGTGCGCGATATCCGGGGAGGCGTTTGGGAGGACAACAAAGGTCATCGCTGGGTGGACCCGTTCAATAAGAAGGTATGGAGATACTTTGGAGATCTGCTCGAAGAGATAGCGGCGAGTGGTATAGACGAAATCCAGTTTGACTACGTCAGGTTCCCCGTGGACGGAGACCTGAGCAAGGTGGAGTACCTCACCCCCAGCACACGCTACAACCGTCCCGATACGATAGAGGCCTTCCTCAGGTACGCCTCCAGCAGGATTAGGCCTCACAAAGTGTTCATCTCGGCGGACACCTATGGCCTCACCGTCTGGAGCGAGAAGGAGCAGGGGACCGGGCAGGTGCTGGAGCGGCTCGCTCCCTACTTGGATTACTACTCTCCCATGATCTACCCAGATCACTTCGCCCCGGGCACTGGCGGCTACAGGATACCCTCCGCCCATCCTTACGAGATCATCTACGAATCCGTCGTCAGGGCCAAGCGTCGCCTTAGGGGGGACAACGTGAACACGTTGGTGCGACCCTATCTATCGGCCTTTCCGGACACGCAGTATGGCCAGCCCTTCGGTCTGCCACAATGGCTTGCACAGAAGCGGGCCGCTGAGGATGCCGGCGCCCACGGCTGGATCTACTGGGATGCCGCGCTGCAGTACCCGGATGAGCTCTTCCGCAAGGAGTAAGAGCTTGGATCTCGACAGGGCAGTGCCAAGGGGTAGGATAGGAGTGGGACAGATGGAAAGGCAGGGAGTGCTCCCGCCTTGGAGTCCTACTCCCACTGCCTGTAACTTGACACCGACCGGCACGCCTGGCCTTCCGACCACTATCATCGAGAGAGGTTTTGAGGATCGCGCACGAGGTATGAGTTCGACCGGCGGCCCTCTGCCTGAATCCCAGCTGGTACGTGTTGCCAGCACCTGGAGGGACATACGATATATTTGCGACCCTGGGTGCAGTCAGCTTCTGGTCGTCCATCGGTTTGATGGATTAGTATGAGTTGGAGGGATATGGTACATGTCGCTGCTATGGCCCTGGGGAGGATTGGTGATCATCGGGTTCTGCGTGGGCGCCCTGGGCACGCTCATAGGCGCGGGCGGGGGCTTCCTCTTAGTGCCTATCCTCCTCTTGATGTATCCACACGAGTCGGCCAAGACCATCACCGCCATCTCCCTAGCCGTGGTGTGGTTGAACGCTACCGCGGGCTCCGTCGCCTACGCGCGCATGCGGAGGATAGACTACCACCGGGGCACCATCTTCGCCGTGGCCAGCGCCCCCGGCGCGGTCCTGGGGGCGCTGGTGACCCGCTACATACCCCGCAGCGTGTTCGACCCCCTGTTTGGGCTCGTGCTGCTGGCGCTATCGACCTATATCTTCGTGCGGGGCAAGGCTCCCGAGGGCAGCTCTCGCCCGGCCCACGTCAACGTCCCCCTGGGAGCGGTGCTCAGCTTCGGAGTGGGGTTCCTCTCCAGCCTGCTGGGCATCGGCGGGGGCATCATCCACGTGCCGCTGCTCGTGCAGCTGCTGGACTATCCCACGCACATCGCCACGGCCACCTCCCACTTCATCCTGGCGATCATGAGCTTCGTGGGCACCGTCACCCACATAGTCACTGGGGAGTTCACCACCGGCTGGAGGCGCACGCTCGCGCTCGGGATGGGGGTGCTGGCGGGTGCGCCGGTGGGAGCGAGGCTGTCGCAGCGGCTGGGGGGCAAGACTATTCTGAGGGCTCTGGCGCTCGGGCTGATGCTGGTGGGGATAAGGTTGCTGCTCCGAATGTTCTAGGGGTGGGGCCCTCGATCTGCCCCACCGCTCGCCAGCTGCTTGCGGTAGAGGGTTGGGGGCAGGCCGAAGTAAGCCCTGAACCTGCGGCAGAAGTAGTTGGGGTCGGGCCAGCCCACCTCGGCAGCGATCTGCGTGATGCTGAGGTCGGTGCGCAGCAGCAGGTGGGCCGCCCTCTCCAGGCGCAGCCTCGCCAGATAGGCCATCGGAGGCAGCCCCAGCTGTGCCTTGCACAGCCTTACCAGGTACGAGGGCTCGAGCGCCACCTCTCCCGCCAGCTCGCGCAGCGTCCAGTCGCGATCCGCCTCGGCCCGCAGCAGCTGCACCACTCGGCTCACCGCCGGGTGCTGCTTGGGGCGTCCGGCGATCGCCTCCGCGACGAAGCGCCGCGCCAGCAACCCCAACAACAGCAGCAGGTGCCCCAGGCGCTCCACCCGGTGGAAGGCCGAGTCCTCGGAGAGCCCGAGCAGGGCCTCGAAGTGCCCCCTGGCGATCTCCGCATCATCCTCCGTCAGCTTGACGTGCACGATCTCCGCCTCGGCGTGAGAGTCGTCCCCGAAGATGCAACCGGCGACGGGATCCTCCCTCAGCCAGGCCAGCTCCCGGCGCAGCAGCTCGGGGCCCACGCAGCAGTTGTACACCTCCAGGCCGCGGCAGTCCAGGAAGGCGTGCCAACTCTGGGGCCAGAGGATGAAGGCGTCCCCTCGCGACACCGGCAGGTCGCCTCGGATGGTGCGATGCACGCCCCCGCCGCCGAAGATCACGGCTATCTCGAGAAAATCGTGGGCGTGCGGCTGACAAGGCGCGTCCAGCTTATGCAAGTTGACGTCCAGCGGGCAGTGCTCTCCCTTGAACACCATCTGCCTGGGCAGCCTGGACCAACCTTCCACCTGAGTCCTCCCCAAGGATCCTTTGAGTCAATATTGTGCTACTTTTAGCGCCTTTCCGTCTAGTGGAGGCCCTGCGGCTGTGAGAAGATCGTGCTACAGGAAGGAGGTAGCACAGATGCTGGACACAGTGGAGATCACCCATACCACCACGGCCGACCAGATCACCGACGAGGCGGTGCAGCTCTACCGCAGCCAGGGCTTCATCAGGGTGCGCGGCGTCCTCTCTCCGGAGGAGGTGGAGAGGTTTCGAGAGGCAGCGCTAAGGCTCTCCGAGCGCATGCAGAGCCTCCACAAGGGCTCGGTCTTCACACAGCTCGTCAACGCCTGGCGCGAGGACGAGGTGCTGCGCGAGCTCACCCTGTACCCCAAGCTGGCCAGGATAGCTGAGGCGCTCGCGGGCGTGCCCCTACGCCTGTGGCACGATCAGGTGCTTATCAAGCAACCCCAGAAGAGCACGGCCACCGAGTTCCATCAGGATCAGCCCTATTGGCCGCACGCGCGCTCCGCGCACTCGCTCTCGGCCTGGGTGGCGCTGTGCGACGTGCCGGTCGAGAGGGGGTGCATGACGTTCATCCCGGGCTCGCACACCCGCACGGAGCTGGCCGCGCAGAACCTGGAGGACCCGCGCAGCCTCTTCAGCCTATGTCCCGACCTGGAGTGGGACGCCAGGGTGACGCTCCCGCTCAGGGCGGGCGACTGCACCTTCCACCACAGCAGGTGCGCCCACATGGCCAACCCCAACGTCACCCACGAGCCCAGGGTGGCGTACGTGATCATCTACATGGACGCCGACACCATCTACACAGGACAACCGCACGTGGTTACCGACCCGCTCGCGCTGTCGCCGGGACAGACCTTGGAGGGGGAGCTGTTCCCGCGCGTGGGCGAGCGCAGGTAACCGGCCCTTTCCCTCGAGCGGCTGGGGACTAACTCCCCAGCCTTTTTTGTGGCTTATAAGCGCTTGGGTCGGTGCGATATGTTCGTGAGCACCGAAATAATATAGAATGCAAGGGACGTATCGCAGCTTCTCGGGAGGAGAGGAGTATGAGAGAGATCACCCTGGTTGTCAACGGCCGGGAGAGCAGGGTCAGCACCTGCCCCGACAAGCCGCTGCTCTTCGTGCTGCGCGAGGAGCTCGGGCTCACGGGCGCGAAGCCCGGATGTGGAGAGGGGGTCTGCGGGTTCTGCACGGTCCTGGTGGATGGGGAGCCCCGGCGCTCGTGCCTCCTGCCGGTGGTGTCCGTGGAGGGGCGGGAGGTGACGACGATAGAGGGATTGGCCGTGGGCGGAGAGCTGCATCCCGTGCAGCGCGCCTTCATCGAGCTCGGAGCCATGCAGTGTGGCTACTGCACCCCGGGCATGATCATGAGCGCGGTGGGGCTGCTGCGGGGGCACCCATCGCCCACCAGGTCGGAGATCGAGGCTTACATGGAGGGGAACATCTGCCGGTGCGGCACGTACCCACGCATCCTCCAGGCCGTGATGCGCGCCGCGGAGATATCCAAGGAGGTGAGGGGCTGATGGAGACGCGCAGGTATCCTGCCGGACTCGAGGGGCAGAGCGGCAGCAGGAGGGAGATGCCCCGCGATGCCGAGACCCGACGCATCGGCGACTGGTTGAGGATAGATCCCGATGGCGGGGTGACGGTGTTCACCGGCAAGGTGGAGGTCGGCCAGGGCATCCGGACCTCCCTGGCGCAGGCGGTCGCCGAGGAGTTGCGCGTGCCGCCCCAGATGGTGCGGCTGGTGATGGCCGACACGGCCCTGGTGCCCTTCGATGCGGGCACGTTCGGCAGCCGCACGACCCCCACGATGGCGCACACCCTGCGCCTGGTGGCTGCCTCCGCCCGGGAGGTGCTCCTGGACAGGGCCGCCGAGAGGCTGGGCGTGCCGAGATCGGAGCTCGTGGCCGCTGAGGGCAGGGTATCCCATCCCCCCAGCGGCAGGAGCCTCGGCTACGCCGAGCTCGCCGGCGGGGAGGAGCTTGCGGAGGATTACCGGGAAGATGCGCCCCTGACTCCCCCGTCGTCCTGGTCGGTACTGGGCAGGCCGTTGCCGAGGGCGCGCATGGAGGCGCTGGTCACGGGCAGCCATCGCTACCCTTCCGACGTGGCCCTGCCGGGCATGCTCATCGCCAAGGTGGTGCGGCCGCCGCTCCCCGGCTGCAGGCTGCTGCACGTGGACACGACCGAGGCGGAGGCCATGGAGGGCGTGCGGGTGGTGCGCGACGGGGATTTCGTGGCGGTGGCCGCCGAGGACAGCTTCCTTGCGAGCCAAGCAGCTGCGGCCGTGCGGGCGGAGTGGGAGCGCCCGGAGGTGCCGTCCGATGAGGAGCTGTACGAGTACCTCAAGGCGCACCCCATGGAGCCGGATCCCGATCGCCCGTTCCCCCAACCGCTGCTGCATCAGCAGGGATCGCTCGAGCTGGGCCTGGGGGAGGCGGAGGTAAGGCACGCAGCGGAGTACAGGGTGGCCTACATCGCGCACGTGCCGCCCGAGACCAGGGCCGCGACGGCCGTGTGGGAGGGGGAACGCCTGACGGTGTGGACGGGCACGCAGAGGCCGTTCGGGGTGCGCGCGGAGCTGGCCGCCTTCTTCGGGCTACCGGAGGACCAGGTGCGCGTGATCGTGCCCGACGCGGGCTCCGGCTACGGCGGCAAGCACACGGGAGAGGCAGCCATCGAGGCCGCACGCGTCGCCCGCGCCCTGGGCGTGCCCGTGAAGGTGCACTGGACTCGGCAGGAGGAGCTGACTCACGCCTACTTCCGACCGGCCGGAGTGATCGACGTGCGCAGCGGCGCCACGCGAGATGGCAAGCTGCGCGCCTGGGAGTTCCACAACTACAACTCCGGGCCGGCGGCCATCATGACGCCGTACGACGTGCCACACCAGCACATCGAGTACCACCTCTGCAGGTCCCCGCTGCGGCAGGGATCGTACAGGGCCCTGGCCGCGACCGCCAACCACTTCGCCCGGGAGTCGCACATGGATGAGCTGGCCCACATGCTCGAGGTGGATCCTCTGGAGTTCAGGCTGGACAACACCTCCGATGGGCGGCTCCGAGCCGTGCTGCTCGCGGCCGCCGAGGCGTACGGTTGGGTGAGCCGCCGGCGGAGGGGGCACAGAGGTCACGGTCTGGCTTGCGGCACGGAGAAGGGCAGCTACGTGGCCACCTGCGCGGAGGTGGAGGTCGACCCGGACACCCAGCAGGTTAGGGTGGTGCGCATCGTCCAAGCTTTCGAGTGCGGGGCCATCCACAACCCCGACCTGCTGCGCAACCAGGTGGAAGGGGCCATCGTGCAGGGGCTGGGGGGAGCGCTGTACGAGCGCGTGCGGATCGAGGGGGGCAACATCTGCAACGGCCACCTGTCGCTCTACAGGGTCCCCCGGTTCACCGACCTGCCAAGCATCGAGGTCGTGCTGCTCGACCGCCGGGACCTGCCTGCCGTTGGGGCCGGAGAGACACCGCTGGTGTGCGTGGCCCCGGCGCTGGCCAACGCCATCTTCGATGCCACCGGCCAGCGACTGCGCTCCCTGCCCCTCCTGCCCGATGGCCGCCTGCCGGCGCGGGCATAGGCTTGCCTCGCTCGGGCTTGACATCCCACTTAGTCCGGTTTATACTTAGCTAAGCTAAGTAATTGCTCAGCTAAGTATTAGCATAGACGTACACAGAGGCGAGATGGGCACGATGGATTGCGGAGAGCGCGCGATACGGGGAGATGTGCAGCACGGGCAGCTGGTGGCCGAGGAGCTGCTGGAGGTGCTCCATATGCTCCGACGGTTCATGACGCACGGGCTGCCGGAGTGCGAGGGGGAAGGCAGGCACAGGCACGGGCCAGGCAGCGACCTCCAGGACAAGCGCGGCCAGAGCCGCCTCATGTTCATCCTCCTCAAGCACGGCAGGATGACCATGCAAGGGTTGGCCGACCACCTAGGGGTCACCCCTCCCACCGTGACCGGGATGGTCAAGCGGCTGGTGGAGCAGGGCTTCGTGCGGCGGGTGCACGACGAGAGCGACTGGCGCACCGTGTGGGTCGAGCTGACCCCACAGGGGCAGGAGGCCATCACCCAGCACCACAGGGAGAGGACGGCCGCTCTGCAACAGCGGCTGGACCGGCTGGACCCCGAGGACAGGGCACGCCTCGCGATGGCCCTGCCAGTGCTCCGCAAGCTGTTCGACTTCCCAAGCGGGAACCAGTAACCAGGCAGGAGGGCAAGAGGGTTGAGATCCACCAGGAAGCTGTTGAGGTTCATTCGCCCCTACTGGCTGTGGGCGCTGCTCGCTCCCCTGTCGATGATCCTGGAGGTGCTGATGGACCTGCTGCAGCCCAGGCTGGTGCAGCAGATCATCGACGAGGGCATACTGCGCTCGGACATGCGCACGGTGACCCACACGGGCCTGCTGATGGTCGTCGTGGCGGTGGTTGGCCTGGCGGGGGGCATGGCCTGCACGGTGTTTGCATTCCTTGCCTCGATGGGGATGGGCGCGGACCTGCGCGCCGAGCTGTTCCGCAGGGTGCAGAGCTTCTCCTTCGGCAACCTCGACCGGCTCGAGAGCGGGAACCTCATCACCAGGCTGACGAACGACGTGACCCAGATACAGGACGTGGTGATGATGATGCTCAGGATGCTGTGGCGGGCCCCCATCATGCTCGTGGGGGGCATAGTGATGGCGGTGATCACGAGCCCTCGCCTCTCGCTCATGTTCCTCGTGATCATGCCCGTGCTGCTGGCGGTGATGGCGGTGCTGCTGCGGATGGGCTACAACCTGTTCAGCAGGGTGCAGGCCATGCTCGACAGGATCAACACGGTGCTGCAGGAGAACCTGGCGGGCATAAGGCTGATCAGGGCGTTTGCCAGGCGAGACTTCGAGATCAACCGCTTCCGCGAGGTCAACGAGGGCTTCGCACAGGCCAACATCTCCGCCATCCGGCTGATATCTTTCGGCATGCCGTTCATGATGCTGATGCTCAACGGCGGGATAGTGGCCGTGGTCTGGTTCGGCGGGCGGTGGGCCATCGGGGGCTCCCTCCAAGTCGGCCAGCTGGTGGCGTTCGTCTCCTACCTGGTGCAGAGCCTGATGTCCCTCATGATGGTGAGCATGCTGATCGTGAGGCTCTCCCGAGCCGAGGCCTCGGCCGACCGCATCTCAGAGGTG
Source organism: Thermobaculum terrenum ATCC BAA-798 (assembly GCF_000025005.1). Lineage (NCBI taxonomy): Bacteria > Bacillati > Chloroflexota > Chloroflexia > Thermobaculales (SeqCode) > Thermobaculaceae (SeqCode) > Thermobaculum (SeqCode) > Thermobaculum terrenum. Next base: position 503,993 of record NC_013526.1, on the reverse strand, counting down.
CTGGACGAGCGGCCCGACCTGGCGGTGGCGACCTCGCCCGTGCGCGACGTGGAGGTCCAGGGGAGGGTGGAGTTCCAGCACGTCACCTTCAGCTACGACCACAGCGGGGGAGATCCCGTGCTCCGCGACATCTCCTTCGTCGCCGAGCCCGGCCAGATGATAGGCATCATCGGGCCGACGGGGTCCGGCAAGTCCACGCTGGTGAGCCTCATACCTCGCTTCTACGATCCCACCTGTGGGCGGGTGCTCCTGGACGGGGTCGACGTGCGGGAGATGGACGAGGAGCTGCTCCGCAGGTCGGTGGGGGTGGCCCTCCAGGAGGCGGTGCTGTTCAGCGGCACCATCCGCGACAACATCCGCTTCGGTCGGCCGGAGGCCTCGGACGAGGAGGTGGAGTGGGCCGCCAAGCTCGCGCAGGCGCACGACTTCATCATGAGCTTCCCGGATGGGTACGACTCGGTCGTGGGGCAGCGCGGAGTCAACCTCTCGGGAGGGCAGAAGCAGAGGCTAGCTATCGCACGCGCCCTGCTGGTGCGGCCCAAGGTGCTCGTGCTCGACGACAGCACGAGCGCGGTGGACGCCGAGACCGAGTCCAGGATCCAGGCGGCCCTGCGGGAGCTGCGCCAGACCAGGTTCGTGGTGGCCCAGCGCATCAGCTCGGTGATGCCCGCGGACAAGATACTGGTGCTCGAGGACGGCAGGATAGTTGCCCAGGGCACCCACGACGAGCTGATGCAGACCAGCCCGGCCTATCGGGAGATCTACGAATCACAGATGGAGCACGGAGCGGTAGTACATGACGCAGCCTAGAAACCAGACGCAGAGCCCACCAATGCCCATGGGACCGAGAGGGGGACCGCGCATCCCCGGGGAGGTCCAGCGTGCCAGAAACGTGCGCGGCACCCTCCTGAGGCTGTGGAGCTACCTGGGCAGGCAGAGGTGGGGGTTGACCCTGACCTGCCTCGCGGTGGTGGCCTCCACCCTCCTGGACCTGCTGGGCACCTGGCTCCTGGGCAGGGCGATCGACGCCTACATCCTCCGGAAGGACGTACCGGGGCTGGCGCGCCTGAGCGCCCTGCTGCTGGGCGTCTACGTCGGCAGCTCGGTGCTGACCTGGGCGCAGGCCTTCGTGATGGCGGGCGTAGCCCAGAGGACCGTCAGGGACATCAGGCAGGACCTGTTTGAGAGGATGCAGGTGCTGCCCCTGCGCTTCTTCGACCAGAGGGCGCACGGGGAGCTGATGAGTCGCCTCACCAACGACGTGGAGAACATCAACCTGGTGCTCACCGAGAGCCTCACCCAGGTCATATCGAGCACGCTCACCGGCGTGGGCGTGGTGATCGTCATGCTGGCCATCAACCCGGTGCTGGGCGTGGTCACGCTGGCGATCATGACGGCGCTCAGCTTGGGCATCAACCGGGGGATAGCCTCCAGGGTGCGCGAGGGCTTCAGGCGACAGCAGGCCACGCTCGGCCGCCTCAACGGCATCATCCAGGAGACCATCTCCGGCCAGAAGGTGGTGAAGGCCTACCACCGCGAGGCGGACAAGATCGCCGAGTTCTCGGTGGCCAACACCGAGTACCGCCACGCGGCGACGCGCGCCCAGATCTTCGCGGGCTTCATGGGGCCGATGATGAACTTCGTGGGCAACACCAGCCTGGCGGTGATCGCCGGGTTCGGCGGGTGGCTGGCGCTGAGGGGAGCGGCCACCCCGGGCACGATCGCCAGCTTCCTCAACTACGCCCGGCAGTTCCAGCGCCCCCTCAACAGCCTGGCCAACCTCTACAACCAGATCCAGGCCGCGATAGCGGGCGCCGAGAGGGTGTTCGAGGTAATCGATGAGGAGCCGGAGGTGGATTCCCCTGGCGCCGCTCCCCTCGGCCGCATCCGCGGGGAGGTGGTGTTCGAGGACGTCTGCTTCTCCTACGACGGCAAGACGCCCGTCCTCAAGCACATCAACTTGCGTGCGGCGCCCGGGCAGACCATAGCGCTGGTGGGCCCCACAGGGGCCGGCAAGACGACGATAGTCAACCTGCTGGCGCGCTTCTACGAGGTGGACAGCGGCCGCATCACCCTCGATGGTCGGGATATCCGCGACATCCGCAAGGACGACCTGCGGCGGCAGCTGGGCGTGGTGCTCCAGGACACCTACCTGTTCGCAGGCACCGTGATGGACAACATCCGCTACGGCCGCCTGGACGCGACCGACGAGGAGGTGATCGCGGCCGCCAAGCTCGCCGAAGCCGACCAGTTCATCCATCGCCTGCCCGACGGCTACCACACCATGCTGACCGAGCGAGGGAGCAACCTCAGCCACGGCCAGAGGCAGCTGCTGGCGATCGCGCGAGCGGTGCTGGCCGACCCGTCCATCCTCATCCTGGACGAGGCCACGAGCAGCGTGGACACCCGCACCGAGAGGCATATCCAGCGAGCCATGCTCCGGCTGATGGAGGGCAGGACCAGCTTCGTGATCGCCCACAGGCTCTCCACCATCCGCGATGCCGACCAGATCCTGGTGGTCAACCACGGCGAGATCGTGGAGCGCGGCACACACGAGGAGCTGATGGCCATGGAGGGCTTCTACTACAAGCTGTACTCCCGTCAGTTCACGCTGGGCATACCCGCAGGTGCCCAGGAAGAGGAGTCCCTGGCTTCATGAGCGTGGACCACACCCAATCCGAGGAGGTAAGAACGCAGTGAAGAGGATCCTAGCTATACCTGGCAGCCTCAGGCTAGGTTCGTATAACAGGCGACTGCTGTTGGAGATCGCCAAGGCCCTGCGCGGCCGCGCCGAGGTGGAGATATTTGACCTCCACCCCATACCGATGTACAACCAAGATATAGACGTCGACGGCGGCCCCGAGGTGGTGCGCGACCTCAAGCGTCGGGTGGTCGAGGCGGACGCCGTGATATTCGCCACCCCGGAGTACAACGGCTCGGTGCCCGGGGTGCTCAAGAACGCGATCGATTGGCTGTCTCGCCCGGCGGGCCAGAGTGTGCTGAGGAACAAGCCCGTCGCCATCCTGGGGGCCAGCACCGGTCGAGGTGCCACCCAGCGCGCGCAGGAGCATCTACGCTTCGTGCTCTCCAGGATCGGCGCGCGGGTGTTCGAGTCGGCGCAGGTCCAGATGTCGGGCGCCGGCGAGCGGTTCGCCGAGGACGGCTCCCTCGTGGACGAGGTCGCCCAGGAGCTACGAGCTTTCACCGACGGCGTCCTAAGCTGGCTGGAGGACGAAGAGCTAGCTCAGGCAGGCTGATATCCTGATATCTATCACATTTCAGAGGAGGGGTGTAATGAGCAACTGGCAAGACGGCTATGTGGAGGGCAACTGCATCAAGATTCACTACTACCGCACCGGAGATGGAGACAAGCCCCCGGTGGTGCTGGCCCACGGCTTCTCGGACGACGGCCTCTGCTGGACGCCCGTCGCCAAGGCCCTGGAGGCAGACTACGACGTGATCATGGTCGACGCGCGCGGTCATGGGCTGTCCGAGGCGCCCGAGAGCGGGTACGATCCCCTCACACAGGCGGGCGACCTGCGGGCCGTGATCGAGGCCCTAGAGCTCTATCGGCCCGCGGTGATCGGCCACTCGATGGGGGCAGCCACGACGCTCGTGCTCGCCGGGACCTACCCGGAGGTGCCCGGCGCGATCGTGCTGGAGGATCCCCCCGCTTGGTGGATGCCCGGCAGCGCCAGTGGTTTTGACCCCAACTGGCAGATGCGCATGCGGGAGTGGATCAGGAGCCTCAAGAGCAAGACCCGCGAGCAGCTGATCGAGGAGTGCAGGCAGCAGAACCCATCCTGGCCCGAGGAGGAGCTGGGCCCGTGGGCTGACTCAAAGCTGCGGCTCAGCGAAAAGGTGCTCAACCGAGCCGATCCGCCCGGGATAGATTGGGAGAAGACCGCGAGGGCCGTCAGGTGCCCGGCGCTGCTGGTCACGGGCGACAACGATAAGGGAGCGATAGTCTCGCCAGAGCAAGCCGAGGCCCTGCGCTCGCTCGTCCCTCACCTGTGGGTGGTGCACGTCCCGGGCACGGGGCACAACATCCGCCGCGAGGGCTTCGAGCCCTTCATAAGCGCCGTGAGGGGCTTCCTGCAGAGGTGGACGGAGTCCAGGTAGCATCGCGAGGGCGCGGCCGACGTCGCGCAGATAGGGAGGTAACGCATCTTGGAAGCTGATACGGCGGCTCACACCACGGAGGTGGCCGAGGGAGAGACCCGAGCTCCCGCCAGAGCAAGGCTGTTGGAGGATGGCAGGTCGATATGGAGGCAGATGTTGAGCTTCCTGCTACCGCTGATCCTGGGCAACGCCCTGCAGTCAGTGGGGCAGCTGGCGGGCAGCATCGTGCTGGGCAGGTGGATAGGCGTGGGTGCCCTGGCGGCCGTGGCCAACTTCTTCCCCGTCTTCTTCTTGATGAACTCCTTCGTCATCGGGGTGGGCTCGGGCGCCTCCATCCTCATAGGGCAGGCCTGGGGGGCCAGGAACTACGAGCGCATGCGAGCGGTGATGGGTACCACCCTGGCCTTCGTGTGCCTGCTGGGGACGGGGCTGGCGATCGTGAGCAACCTGCTGGTGTGGGACCTCATGCGCCTGCTGGGCACGCCCCAGACCATCATCGCCGACAGCGTCAGCTACGCGCGCATCATCTTCAGCTGTCTGCCCCTGCTGTTTCTGTACTTCGCGTACACCACCTTCATCCGCGGCACAGGGGACTCTCGCACCCCCACGCTGTTCCTGGGGGTGAGCACGGGGGTCAACCTGCTGCTGCTGCCCGTCCTGGTGTTTGGCTGGGGCCCCGCACCCAGGCTGGGGATGTTCGGGGCCGCCTGGGCCACCGTGCTGGGGTCCACCGCCTCCCTGGTGGCGATGCTGGTGTACCTGAGGCTGCGCCAACACCCACTGCAGCTGGACTCCCTGGTGATCCGGCATCTGTGGATCGATCCCAGGCTGCTGGGGTTGCTGCTCAAACTCGGCATCCCCTCCAGCGTCAACCTCATCCTGGTGTCGCTGTCGGAGCTGGCGGTGATCTCGTTGGTCAACCGCTACGGTGCATCCGCCACGGCTGCCTATGGAGCGGTCAACCAGGTGGTCAGCTACGTGCAGTTCCCGGCCGTCAGCCTGGGGATCACGGTGTCCATCTTCGGTGCCCAGGCAATAGGAGCAGGCAAGCTGGAGAGGCTGCGTAGGGTGCTGCGCAGCGGGGTGGGGCTCAACTACCTGGTGGGTGGGATGCTGGTGGTGGGAGTGTACCTGTTTGCCAGGGAGATCCTGGGGCTGTTTCTGACCGATGGGAGGACGCTGGAGATAGCCAGGGAGCTGCTGTACATCACTTTGTGGGGCTACCTGGTGTTCGGGCATGCCCAGGTGTTCGCGGCGCTGATGAGGGCGAGCGGGGTGGTGCTGTGGCCCACGACCTTTGGGATAGTGGCCATCTGGGGGGTGGAGGTGCCTGTGGCCTACGTCCTGTCGACCTACACTGGGCTGGGGCTGAGGGGGATATGGCTGGGCTATCCCGCGGCCTTCCTGGCCAACCTGGGGATGCAGTACCTCTACTACCGCTACGTCTGGCGGCACAAGCAGATCACCAGGCTGATCTAAGGGGGAGACATGGCCAGGGCAGAGACCACATCCCGCACACGCCCGCACACCCCCCTCGTGATCTTCATCCTGGGGGCTATGACGGCCATAGGCCCTCTGTCCATAGACACTTACCTGCCGGCGCTGCCGCAGCTGGCGAGGGACCTGTCGACGGGGCCAAGCCAGGCACAGCTCACCCTCAGCGCCTGCCTCTTTGGGCTGGGGCTTGGGCAGGTGATCACCGGGCCGCTGAGCGACTCGCTGGGGAGAAAGGTCCCCTTGGTGCTGGGGCTAGCGGGCTACGCCCTGGCCTCGCTGCTGTGCGCGCTGGCGCCCTCGGTGACGGCGCTCACCATCCTGCGGGCCGTGCAGGGCGCCACCGGCGCCGCCGGCGTGGTGATAGCTAACGCGATCGTGCGTGACCTGCACTCGGGCGCCGCTGCGGCTCGCTTCTTCTCCACCCTCATGCTCGTGACCGGGCTGGCGCCGATCCTGGCACCGATCCTGGGCGCCCAGATACTGCAGCTGGGCTCGTGGAGGGTGGTGTTCGTGGTGCTGGCGATCGTGGGAGCCCTGCTGGCGCTGGCCGTGAGCTTCGGCCTGCAGGAGACGCTGCCGCTGGGCCGCAGGAAGCCGCTGGGCATCGGCCGGACGCTGGCGACCTTTGCCCGGCTCGTGCGAGACCCAGTCTTTGCGGGCTACGCGCTCGCCAACGGGCTGTGCACGGCCGGCATGTTCGCCTACATCTCGGGCTATCCCTTCGTGATCCAGGGCATCTACGGGCTGTCGCCTCAGGCTTTCAGCCTGATGTTCGGCCTGAACGCGGTGGGGCTGATCGCTCTCAGCCAGCTAAATGGCCGCCTGGTGGAGAGATACTCCCCTCAGCGCCTGCTGCAAACCGCCATGGGGGTGAGCCTGCTGGCGGCAGCGGCGCTGGCGATCTCCGTGTGGCTCGACCTCGGGCTGCTGGGGGTGGTGTTGCCGGTGCTCGTCTTCATATCTTCCCTTGGCGTGATCAACCCCAACACGGCTGCGCTGGCGCTGTCGGGTCATCCCGAGGCGGCCGGCAGCGCTTCGGCACTGCTGGGGCTGGCCCGCTTCCTCCTCGGTAGCCTGACCTCCCCGCTCGTGGGCGTGGCCGGCCCCGACACAGCAGTGCCCTTCGCCCTCGTGATAACCGCCTGCGTCCTGCTGGCCTCCATCGCCGTCGCGATGACCTCGGGGCAGCGAGCGCTGGCTTCAGAACAACACATGTAGGAGAGGAGAGTATGGCAGACATAGCAGAGCAGATAGATGTATGGGATGGGACTCCCCCAGGATCGGAGGGATGGAGCCACGAGCGCGTCGAGGAGCCTCCGGAGCCTCCGTTCGACTTCCTGATGGTGCGCAACGTGGTGCGCCCCGTGATGCACCCTTACCTGCCGGAGAAGCCAACGGGCGCCGCGGCGGTGGTGTGCCCGGGAGGGGCCTTCCACTTCCTCAACATTAACTATGAGGGCACCGAGGTCGCGCGCTGGCTATGCGGGCGGGGGATCGCGGCGTTCGTCCTCGAGTACCGAGTGGCCCCCACTCCCGCCGACAGGCAAGGGTTCATGGCACAGCTTGAGGCCCATACCTCCGATCGCACCAAGATGGCCGAGATCATGTCATGGGTGACGGAGCTGGGAGAGGAGGACGCTCGCAGGGCGATAGCAATCGTGAGGGAACGCGCACCCGGCTGGGGGTTGGATCCCTCCATGGTGGGGCTCCTCGGCTTCTCGGCTGGCGGGAGAGTCACCTCGGGCGTGGCCCTACGCCACGACGAGGCCACCAGGCCGGCGTTTGCCGGCTTCATCTACGGCGTCCACTGGGAGGATATAGCGGTGCCCGAGGATGCCCCTCCGCTCTTTGCGCTGGTCGCGCAGGACGACGAGATAGCCATCGATTCTTGCCTCCGGCTGTTCGGTGCCTGGCGGGAAGCTGGGAAGAGCGCCGAGCTACACGTGTTCTCGCGAGGCGGGCACGGCTTCAGCATGAGGCGGCAAGGTCTGCCATGCGACTACTGGATAGAGCTTTTCTACCAATGGCTGCGAGCCGAGCAGATCACATCCTGAAGGAGCAACGCACATGGCATCAGCACTATGGCGACGAGAAGACGGCGTCACGTACCGAGACCTCAACAAGAACGGCAAGCTGGACCCTTATGAGGATCCCAGGCTGCCGGTGGAGGCTCGCATCGAGGACCTCCTGGGACGCATGACCCTGGAGGAGAAGGCCGGCATGCTGTTCCACACCGGATTGGGGATGAATCCCGACGGCACCCTGCAGGAGGGTGATGGGACCTTCGGCAGAGCTTCCACCACGGAGCTGGTCACCCGGAAGCTGCTGAACCACTTCAACGTCTGGGCGGTAGCTGACCCCAGACCCATGGCCGAGTGGTACAACCGCCTACAAGCCCTGGCCGAGGGCACAAGGCTAGGCATCCCGATCACGATCTCCTCCGATCCCAGGCACTCCTACTCCAACAACCCGGCGGCCAGCCTCTTTGCCGGTAGGTTCTCGAAGTGGCCCGAGCCGATCGGGCTGGCAGCCATAGGCGACGAGGAGCTGGTGCGTGCGTTCGGGGATATCGCCCGTCAGGAGTACTTGGCGGTGGGCATACGCGTGGCCCTGCACCCCATGGCGGATCTGGCGACGGAACCCAGATGGGCCAGGATCGCCGGCACGTTCGGCGAGGATGCCCACCTGGCAGCGCACCTCGTGGCCGCCTACATCAAGGGTTTCCAGGGCGAGAACCTGGGTCCCCACAGCGTGGCATGCATGACGAAGCACTTTCCAGGAGGAGGACCGCAGAAGGATGGAGAGGATCCGCACTTCCCGTACGGGCGTGAGCAGGTATACCCAGGCAATAACTTCGAGTACCATCTCATACCCTTCGAAGCAGCTTTCGAGGCTGGGACAGCGCAGATAATGCCCTACTACGGTATGCCGGTAGGGCTGCCCTTCGAGGAGGTCGGCTTTGGCTTCAACCGCGACGTCATCGCCGGGCTGCTACGCCAGCGCTACGGCTTCCAGGGAGTGGTGTGCACCGATTGGGGACTGCTCACGGACCACAGGATGGGCGACCGAGTGCTCTCTGCAAGGGCCTGGGGCGTGGAGCACCTCAGTTTAGAGGATAGGGTGCTCAAAGCCCTGGATGCCGGCGTAGATCAGTTCGGCGGCGAGTCCTGCCCCGAGGTGGTGGTGCAGCTGGTCCGCTCCGGCAGGCTGCCCGAGGAGAGGCTGGACGTCTCGGTGCGCCGCCTCCTGCGAGATAAGTTCCGCCTGGGGCTGTTCGACAACCCGTTCGTGGACCCGGAGGAGGCCGAGAGGGTGGTAGGGCAGGAGGCCTTCGTGCGGGCCGGGGAGGCGGCCCAGCGGCGGTCGATCGTGCTGCTGGTCAACGGGGAGACATCGAGCGGCAGGACCCTGCCCATGCGGGAGGGGATACGCCTATATGTGGAGGGCGTGGATCCGCAGGTAGCCTCGCGCTATGCCCAGGTAGTGGACACGCCGGAGGGAGCAGATGCCGCTTTCATTCGGCTGCAGGCTCCCTACGAGCATCGGGACAACCTCCCGCTGGAGGCTTTCTTCCACGCGGGCAATCTCTCCTTCCCGGAGCCCGAGCAGAGGCGCATCCTCGACCTGCTCCGCAGGGTCCCAACGGTCGTGCAGATCTACCTCGACAGGCCCGCGGTCATCCCGGAGATAGCCAGGGAAAGCGCCGCGCTGCTGGCGGACTTCGGGGCCAGCGACGAGGCTGTGCTGGACGTGGCCTTCGGCCGGCACAAACCCGGGGGCAGGCTCCCCTTCGAGATGCCCTCCTCTATGGATGCGGTCAGGAAGCAGCTGCCGGACGTCCCCTGCGACTCCGAGGACCCGCTGTTCCCCATAGGGCACGGCCTGACCTTGTGAGCTGGGCGCTCCCGCGTGCGGCCGAGCCTCGTCGATGGGGATCGTGCCCTGCCGGAGAACCGTAGCCTCCCCGCAGGTGTCTAATAATTAGACACTACGCGGCCAAGCCCGTGCCTGGAGGACTCGAGATGCACGCACAAGACCTCGTACACCTGGGGGTGCCCGCCTGGGAGATCGCCCTGCGCACGCTCACCATATACCTGGCGATGTTGTTGGGGCTGCGGGCGGCTGGCAAGAGAGAGGTTGGGCAGTTCACGCTCCCCGACCTGGTGCTCGTGCTGCTGGTGGCCAACGCCGTCCAGCCCGCCATGACGGGGCCGGACACGTCCCTCCTGGGCGGACTGCTGATCATAGCCGTGCTGCTGGCGACCAATTGGGTGGTGGTCAAGACCGTGCCCCGTAGCCAGAGGCTGCGAAGGCTGTTTAGTCCCTCGCCCACGGTCATAGCCCAGGATGGCCGCTGGCTGACGGACGCCCTGCGCAGGGAGGGCATGGACATCGAGGAGGCCCAGGTGGCGCTGCGGGAGCATGGCCTGCTGGACGTCAGCCAGGTCAAGCTGATGGTGCTCGAGCCCAACGGCGTGATCAGCGTAGTGCCGGCCGATAGCCGCGTCTACCGCAGCCACCGCAGGCACCGCTAGCACCCAGCGCAGGACGGCGGGCCCCGCGACATCCCCGGGCACACAAGTGCCCTATGGCTCCATATCTCGCTCGACTCACGATGCCTGAGGGGCTCCTCTCGTAGCCCCCAGGCGCACATATTTTATGTCGATCCTGGCTATGGGGGTGAGGGCTATGCCGTCTGCAGCGCCGCACTTGACCGTCGCCAGGCTTGCAGCTTTGGAGGCAAGGCCTCCCCCGCAAGGTACGAGCATCCCTCGATTGGTCTGTGGCGGGGCCTATGCACGGATATAGTCGGCTCCTGATGATCTCTACCTAAAGTCAACACTTCGCAACACTCTTTGTCACAGCTCAGGTCTATGGTAGGGAGGTCGATGCCACGGGCTTGTGCAAGGTCGGAAGCCGTGCTAGCTAGGAGTGGCAGCATGTTAAGAGGCACGCTTAGCCTGATATGGATACTTGCCTTAGTACTGGCGATGGCCTCATCTGCGCTGGCCGCGGATAACGGCGCAATCAACACCACGCAGACCTACCAGGACCAGACCGAGTCGCTCACAGATACCCTGTGCTGCTCGGAGAAGCTTTAGGACATCACCGTGACCTACAACGGTGTCGAGCATATGACGATACTCCCGAACGGAGGCATTACCGTGACCGAGACCGAGACAGGCACCTTCACCGCCGTGCCGGCCGATGGTACCGGGCCGTCTTACAGCGGCAAGTGCACGTTCTAGAGGGTGGCTTGTCCTGGCCAGACGACACAGGAGCCTTCACATTTACCATAACCATCCACGGTATGGGCTCGGATGGGACTGATCTGCAGGTACACGCGACCTTCCATGACAACGCCAATCCCAACACCGAGCGTGCCTTCCAAAAGATAATGCGCTGTCCGTAGCCGAGCTTAGCCTTGAGATATCCGGCCATCTCAAGGCGCTTCCCGGCGGCCCAGGGGCCGTAGCGGCCTAGCGATGCCCCCTGGAGCCGCCTAGGACACGCCGAAGATACCCAGCAGCGTGATCACGAGGTACGCGCAGGACAGCAGCACCACCAGCCCGGTGGTCGCCCACGCGAGCACGTTGTACACCAGGCCGTTTGTGTGCTCGCCCATGACCTCGGGGTTGTTCACCAGGCGCAGGATGGAGATCAGCACCACCGGCAGGAGCAGGCCGTTGATCACCTGCGTCCACACCAACAGCTGGATGACGTTGAGCCCCGGCACCAGCGCCACGAGCACTCCGACCGCCAGCAGCGCCGTGAACAGGCCGTGGAACACCGGGGCATCGCGAAAGGACTGGTTCACGCCCCTCTCGAAGCCGAAAGCCTCGCACACCGTGTACGCGGTGCTCAGGGGCAGCACGGCCGCGGCCAGCACCGAGGCCCCCAGCAGGCCGACGGCGAACACGGCGCTCGCCAACCGCCCCGCCACGGGCTCCAGCGCTCGGGCGGCGTCCTGGGCGGTCTGCACCTCCACGCCCATCCTGTGCAGGGTCGCGCCGGTGGCGACGATGATGAAGCCGGCGACGACGTTGGAGAACAGCGCCCCCGAGTAGGCGTCCAGCTTGACCAGCGACAGGCCGAAGGTGGCCCCGCGCTCGGCCATGGTCGACTGCGCGTAGATCTGCATGTAGGGCGTGATGGTCGTGCCTATGAGCGCGATCATCAGCAGCAGGTAGCGGCCTTCCAGGCTGAAGGTGGGCGTGACCAGGCTCCTGCCCACCTCCCCCCAGTCGGGTCCCGCCAGGAAAGCCGCCACGGGGTAGGCGAAGAATATCAGGGTCATGAGCAGGAAGACGCGCTCCACCCTGCGGTAGGACCCCCTGGTGATCAGCCACCACACCAGCAGGGCCATCACGGGCACGGCGTAATAGCGAGAGATTCCCAGCAGCTCGGCCGCCGCCCCTATGCCGGCGAACTCCGACACCACGAGGCCACCGTTGGCGGCCACCAGCACGAGCATGACGAAGGCGGTGGTGCGCAGCCCCAAGTTCTCCCTCACGAGGTCCGCGAATCCCTTGCCCGTGACCACCCCCATCCTGGCGGCCATCTCCTGGATGATCGCCAGCGACACGGTGATCACCGCCAGCACCCACAGCAGGGAGTAGCCGTAGGACGCCCCCACCGAGGCGTAGGTGGCTATCCCGCCTGCGTCGTTGCCCGCGCTGGCCGCTATGAGCCCCGGGCCCAGCACGCCGATGACCGCCGCGGGGCCGGCGACCCGGCGCGCCAGGTACCGGCGAGTCCTCGTAGCCGTCTGCGTGGGGGACAGAGTGCGCCTCGAGCTCATCCGAAGACCTGCGATAACCTGTGATGCCAGCCCTCGGGGATCAGCAGGTCCATGGCGTCATCGAACAGCACCACGCCCAGCAGCTTGCCAGCATCGTCCACGACGGGCAGGGTGGGCAGGTTGTACTCCGCCATCTTCTTGGCGACCGCGGGCGCGGGGTCGTCCGGGTGCGCCGGGGCCACCTCCTTCTGGGCTATCTCCGCCAGCGGCGTGGAGGGAGGGGAGATCACCAGGTCGCGCAGGGCCACCACTCCCGCCAAGCGCTCCTCGTCGTCCACCAGGTAGATGTGGTACAGGGGGTTGGGGACGTGCTCCATCCGCCGCAGCGCCTCCAAAGCCTCCCCGACGCTCACGGTAGCCGGCAGGGCCACGAAGTCGTTGGTCATCAGCCCCGCCGCGGTGCCCTCCTTGTAGGCCATCAGCTCGCGGACCTCCTCGGACTCCTTGGGCTCCATAAGCCCGAGGAGCTCGTCGGCCCGCTCCTTCGGCAGGTCGGCCAGCAGGTCGGCCGCGTCCTCCGGATCCATCTCTTCCAGGATGTCCGCGGCGCGGTCGCTGTCGAGCGCCTGCATGACGTCGGCCGCGTCCGCCGGGTCCATCTCCTGCACCGCATCGGCCGCGATCTCGTCGTTCAGGGCCTCGAGCACCTCGTTGGCCTGCTCCCGCGAGAGGTGCTCGAGGATGTGTGCTATGTCCACGGGGTGCAGCTTCGAGAGCTTGTCGTGGGAGACCCTCAACCTCACCATCGGCACATCGGTCGCGAACGACTCCACGTCCTCCCAGTCGATCACGCGAGTGCCGCGGAGGTTCCTGGTGAGCGCGGCAGGGCCCAGGCGGCGCAGAAGCGCCTGCGGGCTGACGTCCACCCCCACCAGCCTGTAGTCGCCGTCGAAGTAACCTAGCTCTAGGTCGTTGGCCCGGATCACCTTGCGGCCGTCGATGTCTATCAGCTGCTTGTCCAGGATGTCCCTCCCAAGCAGCACCTCGCCGTCCCGGCGCTCGAAGGGCCGCAGGTTGACCTTGAAGGTGTTCAGCCTCACCCCCTGATCGGAGATCTCGGCTATCTGCGAGCGCTCGATGAAGAACTCTCGCGAGCCCGCGCGCGCCACCACGCCGCTCACCGGCGGGTGGGGGTGGGTGCCGAACTTGACCACCAGGTCCTGCACGCGCGCGATGCGCGCTCCCTGGGCGTCGCGTATGGGCTTGCCCAGCAGCTGCGAGAGGTATATGCCCGTGTAGACCTTGTGGCCCGCCGCAGCCATCGCCTAGCCTCCGACTAAGGTGGTAGAGGTTAATTGTAGCCTATATTATCCCAGTTTGCTCACACCCTCTACCAGGAAGAAGTTGGCCTCCGAGGCCCCTCGCCGCTTCGCCTTGGCGGCCTCGTACTCGGGGGAGCTCCACCACCTCTGGGCAGCCTCCACGTCGTCGAACTCTATGATCACCACGCGGTCGGCCCCCAGATCCCCCTCCAGCACCTCGTGGGCCCCGCCCCTCGCCAGGAACCTGCCACCGTACTGCTCCACCGACGGCCCCGAGAGGGGCACGTACTCCTGCATGTACCTCTCGGGATCTCGGATGCGCACGATGCCGATCACGTAAGCTGCCATGTAGCCTCGCCCTCCTTGAATGGTTTATCATGCAGACGTTGCAAGCAGATAGTACACCACAAGGAGTTTGGCATGCGCAAGATCATTGCCCAGGACCCGTTCACCCGCAACGACCCAGGCATCCCCTGGGACCAGCGCGGGCAGTGGCCCGCCAGCTGGGTCGCGGCCCGACGGCTGCCGTCGCCGCCGTACGTGGTGGCCTACCGACTGGCCTTCGTCCTCCCCCAGGCGGCCACGGCGACCCTGCACGTGACCGCCGACGAGCGCTACGAGCTCTTCCTGGATAGCGAGCGCGTCGGCCGGGGCAGCGAGCGGGGCGACGCCGACCACTGGTTCTACGAGACCTACGAGCTGGAGTTGCCCGCTGGCCCTCACACCCTGGTAGCCAGGGTGTGGTCGCTTGGCCCCCTGGCGCCCTACGCCCAGCTGTCCGTGAGGCACGGCTTCCTCCTGGCGGCCGAGCCCCCGCTGACCGAGGCCCTGAGCACCGGGATCGCCCCCTGGGAGGCCAAAAGGCTCGAGGGCTACTCCTGGGTCAATCCGTCACCCGCCTGGGGCACCGGCGGCAACATAGCGCTGAGCGCGGCCCAGTTTCCCTGGGGGGTCGAGCGTGGCGAGGGCGATGGGTGGGAGCCCGTGGAGGTCGTCGAGCGCGCCGTGGGCAGGTTGATGGCGCTGGAGGCGCCTCCCCAGCACCTGCTGCGCCCGGCCACGCTGCCCGCGATGCTGGAGGTCCCCATCAGGGTCGGCCGGGTGCGGCACGTATCGGCTCCCTCGTCCGAGGAGGTGTCCAGCCTGCCCATACGGGCCGAGCAGGCGCTGGACGAGCCCGAGTGGCAGGCGATGCTCGAGGGGAGGAGCAGCGTCACCGTGCCCCCGCACACCACCAGAAGGGTCATCATAGACCTGGAGGACTACTACTGCGCCTATCCCGAGCTAGTCACGAGCGGCGGGGAGGGTGGCGCCGTGCGCCTGCACTGGGCGGAGTCGCTCTACGAGGACGGCCGTGGGCGCCATAAGGGGGACCGCGACGCCATCGAGGGCAAGTACTTCCGGGGTGTGGGAGACGTCTTCCTGCCCGATGGCGGCGACTCCCGCAGGTTCGACACGCTCTGGTGGCAGGCCGGCAGGTACCTGGAGCTGCTCGTGCGCACGGCCGACTCGCCGCTCACGGTGGCAAGCCTGCGGCTGCGGGAGACGCGCTACCCCCTGGAGATGGAGAGCGCCATCGCGACGGGCGATCCCGACCTGGACGCCACCATCCCCCTGATGGTGCGGGCGATGCAGATGTGCTCCCACGAGACCTACATGGACTGCCCCTACTACGAGCAGCTGATGTACGCGGGCGATACGCGCCTGGAGGCGCTAGTGACCTACGTGATGACCAGGGACGATCGCCTGCCCCGCAAGGCCCTGCGGATGTTCGACGCCTCCAGGCTGGCGTCCGGGCTCACCCAGGCGCGCTACCCCAGCCGCGTGCGCCAGATCATCGCGCCGTTCGCGCTGTGGTGGGTCGCCATGGTGTGCGACTACGCCTACTGGCGACCGGGCACGGAGTACGTGCGGGAGCTGATGCCGGGGGTCCGCGCCACCATGGAGGCCTTCGAGCGCTGGCGGGGCAGCGACGGCCTCCTGGAGTCCCCGGAGGGCTGGAACGTGACCGACTGGGTGCCCGAGTGGCCCGCGGGCATCCCCCCGGAGGGCGAGTGGGGCAGGAGCGGGCTCCTCAACTGGCACCTGGCGCTGGTCACCCGCATGGTAGCGGACCTGGAGCGCGCGCTGGGCAACCCGCAGATGGCCGAGCACTTCGGTGCCCGCGCCCGAGAGATCGCCGACGCAGCGCTGCGGGCTTTCTGGGTGCCCTCCCGGGGGCTCATGGCGGACGACACCGCTTGCCAGAGGTTCTCGGAGCACACCCAGTGCCTGGCGATCCTCAGCGGCCTCCTGCCTCCGGCCATCGAGGAGCAGGTGGGCAGGAGCCTCCTAGAGGCCCGGGATATCGCGCGCACGACCATCTACTTCTCCCACTACCTGTTCGAGGCCTGCCGCAAGCTGGGCAGGGTGGACGTCCTGTTGGCCAGGCTAGGGCTGTGGCGCGAGCTGGTCGACAAGGGGCTGCGCACCACCATCGAGGCGCCCGAGCCCACGCGCTCGGACTGCCACGCCTGGGGCGCGCACCCACTGTACCACCTCTTCGCCACCTTCCTGGGCATCAGGCCGGCGGGGCTGGGGTTCTCAGCAGTCGAGATCGCGCCTCAGCCCGCGGCGCTGCGACGCCTGGAGGGCAGGCTGGTCCATCCCAGGGGCGATGTCTGGGTAGCGATGGAGGTCGACGAGGAGCAGATAAGGGCGAGGGTGCGCCTGCCGGAGGCGGTGCCTGGGGTGTTCTGCTGGGGCAGCAGGCGGGTGCCTCTGAGGCCGGGGGAGGAGACCGACGTGGTGCTGCCCCGCGCCCAAGGCTAGGTGGGGGGCCAGACGCGTATGCCCGTCACCCTGTCCTCGATCAACGCTCCCGGGGGCTGGAGGAGCACCAGGCCAGCGATCCACAGATCTCCCACGCAGCCCGAGAGATGGATCGCCAGCGGCAGGATCAGCCAGCTCCCAAAGCTCGCCCAGGCCACCAGCGGCGCGCCCACCAGGGAGATGAGGACCATCGGGGCGAGCGCCACGGAGAGGTACTGTCCCTTGGTGAACTTGTGCCCGTGGGCGGTGGCGTAGAGGTAAGGTATGCCGCCCGAGAGCACGCCGGCCCCGTACTTAGGGCGCGCTCCCAGCAGGCGCATCACGAGGCCGTGGACGAGCTCGTGCGCGACCAGCAGCCCCGCCGTGATGGCCAGCATCACGAGCAGCTTCCAGGCATCCTCGATCCCCAGGGAGAGCTCCAGCTGCTGGCGAGATACCAGGTAGAGCACACCGAAGCCCAGCACCCCCAGGGCCAGCAGCAGGAGCGAGCACAGCGTCCAGAGCACCTGCGTGCCCGCCCCGGGGCGCCAGTCCTTATGCACCCAGCCCGAGCTCATAGAGGCCACCTCCACACGTGATGCCTCTATTTTACGCCAACGCTCGCCCCAAGGGTACAGAGCCTGAAGGAGGGTCTGGCCGTGCCCTCGATGTCCTGGCACGGCCGGATTTGGGTGTAGCCCCGCTGCCCATCGCACCGGCTCGCGGGTCGAGCTAGCGGGGCAGGATGGGACAGGAAACAGAGGCCGCCATGCGGCGGGTGGATACGCAGGGGGATTAGGAGGTCTTGCTGGCCTCCTCCTTGGCCGCCTCCACGCCCTCCTTGACGGCGTCCTTTACCTCGGTGACCTTCTCCTCTACCTTCTGCTTGACGCTGTCCGCGAGGGCGGGCCGTGACCTGTCTTCCTCCTCGGGCATCTCCGTGATGCCCGATACGGTGTCCTTGAACTCACGGATGCTCCTGCCGAGGCTAGCGCCTATCTCGGGCAGCTTGCCCACCCCGAAGATGAGCATGGCCACCACGAGGATGATGAGTAGTTCCGGTACCCCAAGATCAAACACGACGATTCCTCCTAGCTATTCCACTCTGGCTTCCTCTTTGGAGGCGGTCTCCGCCCGCCCCTCGGAGGGAGCGTCCGCCTGAGTTGCCGCCGGCTCCGACGAGGCACGGCTCCTTGCGGCTATCTCCGCTCTATCGTCGGAGCGACCGGTGAGAGCGTCCTTGAACTCGCGGATGCCCTTGCCCAATCCAGCACCCACCTCGGGCAGCTTGCCCACCCCGAAGATCATCACTACGACCAGCAGGATGATGATCAGCTCAGGAACTCCCAGGTCAAACATCGATCTCTTCCTCCCAAGAAAGCCTCTGCGTTATTATACTCCTGGTAGTAATACGCACAAGGCGGCCCTATAGTTCCGTCCGGTTGAGGGCATTTCTCCTGGCAGGGCCATCACCTGGCTCCGCCGGCGCCGGTGTCGGGCAGGGCCGAGGGGATGGTTACCTGGGACTCACCCGACGAGGCGGGCTGCTCGTGCCGGCCCTGGGAGCCCTCACCGTACCTGTACCAGGCGGTGTTGACCATGCTCGCCGTCAGGGTCTCGGTGCCCGTGTGGAACCAGTCCTGCACCCCGTGGGACGGATCCACCCGCACGTAAGCGTAGCGTATCCTCGTGCCCCTGGGCAGCACGAAGTGCGCTGAGTAGGTGCGCCCGGCAGCGCAGGGATCGGAGACGCTGCCCGCGGCCTCGGGGGGCATGCCGCACAGGTAGCGCAGGTGCACGCGCGAGGAGCCCACAGCCCGCCAGCGCACGTAGAAGCTCTGTCCACGGGGCACCCGGCCGTAGAGCGTCAGCCTGAAGGTCTTGGTGACGGTGCCCGCCTGCGACTGGGGACCCTCGACGGCGCGCGCCGAGGCAGGGAGCAAGGCGATCACGAGCCACAGGGATAAGATGAGCCTCAAAGGTGACATGTCCGTACCCTCCAATCATTTCCTACCCCTTATATACAGCAATGGGTGGAACGGTTACCATAGCCGGATGGTACTATCGTCGGGGGGTACGTCAGGGGCAAGGGGGGACGGGCACCCCGCATCTACCTATCGCCTGGCCACGCGCACCCCTAAGGCAAGGAGGGACGCTGCCAGCAACAGCCCTGCGATAGGGGCTATGGGCGGTTGGGCCTCGCCCGAGACCATGCCACCACCGCCGGTGTTGCCCATCCCGCTGGGCACGGCGGGGGCCGTCACCGGCATGTGGTCCTCGTACGTACCGCTGCCCAGCTGCTCGCACGCTATGCCGTCGTTATCGGCATCCAGACGCTCGGGATCGTTGGTCGCGCTGTACCCGTGGCTGTCGAAGTACTGCTGGGCCTCCTGCTGCGAGCGGAAGTCGCTGCAGTTGTGGTCCTCCTGCGCCCCAGCAAGCGATAGGGGCAAGAGCAGGAGCGCCAGCACAGCTATCAGGGATAGGAACCTGCGAAGCACCTCCTTCTATACCTAGCCTACGATCGCAGGGTGCCCGTCCACTCCCTTACCCACCCATTCTAAAGGGCAGCAGGTTTTTTATCAACACATGTAGTGATACTCATGGCCTCAATTTTGGTCCTAAAAGCGGTGTGCCCTCCCGGTGATCCGAGAGGGCTGGGTGGTGATGGATCTAGTAGGCGGAGACGGCAGGAGAGGCAGCGCGCGGTTTGCGGGTGTCCCGGCGCGCCGCGTAGAAGGAGCCTATGACCAGGACGGCGGCTAGCACCTGGGCGATCACCGTCTCCCAGTTGTTGAACAGGGAGAACCATATCCCCATCCAGTCGGGGATGTGCAGGGGGAAGGTGTGCACCGGCAGCCAGCCAGCCAGCTGCATCTCGTTGACCTGCTCACCCACCATGATCTCGAGCACCGCGCCGAGCATGATGCCCGTGAACACTAGCATCTTCTTGTAGGGCAGCCGCTGGTGGGCCACGAAGGTGAAATAGCCCGTGACCGCCACCAGCACCAGCGCGATGGCCGCGGCCAGGACCACCCTGGTGCTGCCCACCTGCAGCCGGATGTTCTGCAGGAAGAGGTCCACCTCGAACCCCTCACGGTACACCGAGGTGAAGCCCAGCAGGATCAGCCCCCGGTACGCAAGGGACCGGGCGGAATCAGCCCGGGAGCTCTCCATGGTGTTGATGAGCTCCTTCTTCCTGCGGTTGTGCAGGGATATCCAGCCAGTCCAGTAGATCTTGTGGAAGAACCAGTTCATGATGATCAACAGCACCACGATGGCCAGCAGCCCCGTGGCCGCCTGGATGTTGAGCTCGGAGGTGGTCCCGCTGATGAGGTTCAAGATGCCTACCAGCACGAACCAGGTGATCAGGGTGGCGCCGATCGCCAACCCGGCACCGCTAGCTATGGGTCGCCAGTAGGTGCGCTTGGTGCGCACCAGGCCCGCCACTATCGCCGATAGTACCAGGATGCACTCCAGCCCCTCCCTGTAGACCAGCACGGCGGTGTCCATCATCGCAGTCATGGGAGAGATCCCCCTGGCCGTGGGATCCGGGGCTCCGCCCACGCGCACCGCCTGCCAGATCAGCACCCCCAACAGCAGGGCGCCGCCTGCACACACCAGCACCGACCTCAACAGCGACCGGCTCATGCCCGTTTACCTCCAGATGCAGTATGGTTTAAATCCTACAGACCTTTTGGCTAACTGTAACACGTAAATCACCCTAAGGTCAAGATTTAGGCAAACCTAAAATCTGCGATGCGGAGAGCATGCTCCTCGGCCCCCGGCCCCAGGGGACGCAGCTGAAGCGAGAGCAGGCAGATCGCGATAGGGTTGATGGCGGGGGTTACCCCCCGCCATCAGGCACTGAGAGGAAGCGCTTCGGGTCTGTCAAAGGTGCGGGCGCGGGAGAGGTCGATGAACACCTCCTGGCCGGCAGCGAGCTCGAGCTCGAGCAGCTCGTCGCGCGACAGCTGCGCCCACAGCTCGTGGCCGTCCTCCAGCAGCAGGTCCACGCGCACGTCATAGCCCAGTCGGGCCACCCTGCGCACAGTGGCCCTGCGAGCCGCGCGCGAGGGAGCCAGCAGGATGCGCACGTCGTGAGGGCGTATCAGCAGGTCGCCCACCCGGCAGGTCTGCCCCACGAACCCCATCACGAACTCGCTCGCGGGGTAGTCGTAGAGCCCGTCGGGGGTGTCCACCTGCTCGATCCTCCCCTGGTGCATCACCGCGATAGCGTCGGCGATCTCCATTGCCTCTTCCTGGTCGTGGGTGACCAGCAACGTGGTGACCTCTATCTCATCGTGCAGGCGGCGCAGCCACGCTCGCAGCTCTCCCCTGACCTTGGCATCGAGCGCCCCGAAGGGTTCGTCGAGGAGCAGCACCTTGGGCTCCACGGCGAGGGCCCTGGCGAGCGCCATGCGCTGGAGCTGTCCCCCCGAGAGCTGCGAGGGGTACCTATGGGCCCAGCCGGACAGCTGCACCAGATCCAGCAGCTCCCCCACCTTGCGCGCGATCTCCTCCTTGGGACGCTTGCGGATCCTAAGCCCGAAAGCGACGTTCTCCCAGACCGTCATGTGCTTGAACGCCGCGTAGTGCTGGAACACCAGGCCAACGTGCCTCCGCTGTGGAGGCAGCGCCGTCACGTCCCGCCCACCGATGCTGATAGCCCCGGCATCAGGACGCTCCAGGCCCGCTATCAACCGGAGGAGCGTGGACTTGCCACACCCGCTGGGACCCAGGATGGCCGTCAGGGAGCCCTCCGGCACGGTCAGCGACACGTCCTGCAGCGCCCTAAAGCTCCCAAAGCTCTTGCTCACACCTTCCACTACTATACTCATCTAGCTTCCCCCTTGTGAGTAAATCTGTTGATCACGAGCAGCATCGCCACTCCCAGACACGCCAGCAGCACCGAGGCGGCGTACGTGCCCGTCTCGTCGTACTGCTGGAAGCGATCAGCTACGTACATGGTCAGCGTCTGCGTCCTGCCCTCGAGGTTGCCCGAGACGACGTTCACCGCTCCGTACTCACCCAGCACGCGCGCCGTGGTCAGCACGACGCCGTACGCGACCGCGCTCCGGATGGCCGGCAGGGTCACCCTGACGAAGGTCTGCAGGGGCGATGCCCCGAGGGTGTAGGCTGCCTGCTCCTGCTCTTGGCCGATCTCCCGCAGCACGGGCAGCACCTCCTTGGCCACGAACGGTAGAGATATGAACACGTTGGCCAACACCATACCAGGCAGCGCGAAGATCACCCTGATGCCCAGAGCCTGCAGGGCGGGGCCGAACCAGCCGGAGGTGCCGTAGGCCAGCACGAGGGCCAGCCCCACCACCACCGGGGAGAGCGCCAGAGGCAGGTCTATGATCGCCGACAGCAGGCTCTTGCCGGGGAAGCGGCCGCGGGCCAGCAGCAGCGCCACGCCGACCCCAAAGAGGGCGTTCAGCGGTACGGAGATCACCACCATCAGCAGCGTGAGCCACAGCGCGTGCAACGCGTAAGGCGAGGTCAGCGCCACCCACACCGGCCAGGGGCCGTGCTCAAACGTCCTCCACAGGATCATGCCCAGCGGCAGCACGAGCAAACCCGCCAGGTAGACCACGGCCACGAGCCGCAACAGGATCCTACCGCTCATGTCCCCACCTCCACCTCCGCACCCAGTCCATCGCGAGCATCACCAGCGCCGAGATCACCAGCAGCAGGAGGGACAGCGCGGCCGCCGAACGCACGTTATCGCTCTCGATCAGGCCGTAGATGTTGACGGAGATCATCTGCGTGCGGAACGGCACGTTGCCGGATATCAGCACCACCGCGCCGAACTCCCCGAGGGAGCGCGAGAACCCCAAACCCGCCCCGGAGAACACCGCGGGCAGGATGTTCGGCAGCACGATGCGCCTGAAGATCGTGACCTGGCCCGCCCCCAGGGAGGCAGCAGCCTCCTCCATGGACCTATCCAGCTCCTGGAGCACCGGCTGCACCGAGCGCACCACGAAGGGCAGCGTGACGAACAGCAGCGACAGCAGCACTCCCACACGGGTGTAGGCCACGTTGATGCCCAGCGGGCTCTTGGGGCCGTACAGGGTCAGGAGCGTCAGCCCAGCCACGATGGTGGGCAGTGAGAACGGCAGGTCTATCACCGCGTCCATGAGGCTCTTCCCCGGGAAGTCGTCGCGCACCAGCACCCAGGCGATCAGGGTGCCCGTGACGGCGTTGAGCAGCGCCACGGCGCCCGAGAGCCCCAGCGTCAGGCGCAGCGCGGCCAACGCCTGGGGGTTGGTCACCGCCGACCAGAAGCCCCCCCAACCGCCGGACGCCGACTCCCAGGCCACCGAGGCCAGGGGGATGAGCACCACCAGGCTGAGGTACACCACGATCGTGCCAGTCCCCAGGGCCCTCCAGCTCCGCAGGGAGGCCACGGAGAGCCTCCCCGGAGCCGACATAGTGGCAGTCGAGCTACTTAGATTCAACCGACACCCCCTTGGCTTTCTCGATCTCGGCCACCACGCCCTTCTCGGGATCGAAGAACTTCTGGGTAACGGTATCCCACCCACCTAGGTCGTCGATCGTGAACAACCCTGAGGGCGTGGGATAGTCGAACTGCGACAGCACGCTCTTGACCACGGGTCTGTAACCCTTCTGACCGAATATCTTCTGAGCCTCCTCGGACCTGAGGAAGTCCACGAAGGCCTTGGCCTTGTCGGGGTGCTTGGTGGTCTTCGTCACAGCCACCGGGTTCTCTATCAGGATGGTCTGGTCGGGTACCACGTAGTCCAGCTTCTCACCCTTCTGCTTGGCGTTGATCGCCTCGTTCTCGTAGGTGATCGCCACGTCATCCTTCCCGTTCAAGAAGGTCTGCAGGGATTCGCGGCCGCTGTTGTCCTGCACCTGCACGTGGTCGAACAGCTGCTTAAGGTACTGCTCCGCCTCCTGCTCAGACTTCCCAGCCTTGATCTGGGAGCCGTACGCGGCCATGATGTTCCATCGAGCACCGCCAGATGTGAACGGGTTAGGAGTCACTACCTCAATCCCAGGCTTGATCAGATCATCCCAGCCCTTGATGTGCTTGGGATTACCTGGCCTGACAGCGAGCACCACCACGGAATCAGTTACCATGCCCTTGTACTGGTCCTTGTGCCAGTCCTGGCTGACGATGCCGGCCTTGACCAGCCGATCGATATCCGGCGCCAGCGAGAAGGCCACCACGTCGGCCTGCAGCCCCGAAGCCACCGCCCGGCTCTGAGCGCCTGAGGCGCCGTAGGAGGTCGAGAAGGTGACCCCCTTACCGGCCTCGGTCTTCTGGAAAGCCGGGATGATCTCGTCGTAGGCCTCCTTGGGAGTGGAGTAGGCCACCAGCGTCAGCTTGACGTCTCCCCCCCCTGCTGCCGTCTGCTGGCCGCAACCCACCAGGCCAACCACCAGCAATGCCCCCAACAACAGGTAGCTCAGGATCTTCCGCATGTCTAACGTACCCCCCTTTTCTTCATGTTTTCTACTAAGTTAATAGACATAGTAGAGTCTATGGGCGGGAGGACATGAAATCAACCCTGAAAGACCTGCTTTTATTACTATTCAACCCAAGTTTTATAAGTATTTTTTATGATTATGAGGCGAACCTGAGCTAATCTTAGAAGTAAGACCAGGTACGGAGACTTGAAGCTACTCTAGCTGAACAGTGTATTCGCAAGCCATTGAAGGGTATACATCAGGGGATCCTAAGAAGGAAGAGTAGTCCTTACCTATCAGCTTGAATCCACAAAGATCACAAGCTTGCGCCTACACGCCTTAGCCGTAGACGGCACGGAATCGCGTTCGGAGTAGGTGCTACTAGGGGTGGGACTGGATTCGCAGGAGAGGCTAGCTGGGTAGCGCAGGGGTTGCCAGAATGCCTTGGTGCACGGACTCAAACCTGTGACAGCTATCCACACTCATCGGCTTGGCATAGTTCCGGATTTACAAGCTCCCAGCCCTCGGGGATGGAGGGCAAGAGCCAGGAGCTGTCCGGCCTCCATCCAATCCAACGCTGATAGTAGAGCCTATCCTGGCGCAAGCGCGTGAGGGCTAGCTCTCCTTCACGCCTTATGGCCTCCACCTGAGCATGATTGTAGCGCCCCAACTGTACGCAGAACTCCAGCTCATCCTCGTCCTTCCAGCTCCAGCTGGAGAAATCAGGAGCCACCTGCAGGTCCAACACGAAGTCTGATGTATCCCATCCCAGTGAAGTAATTCTGAGGGGCGCGTGCAGGTCGATGTACCATTCAAGAAATTCCTCATTCCGCCAGAAGAGTTGTATAGAGTGTGCATCACCCTGCCTATACAGTAGAAGCATCCTAGTGTCACGCCACTCCCAATCCTCGTATCGTCCAAGGTGCTTCAGGAGTATCCTTCCCTTTGGACCTCCTCGCACACCCACCGGCCGTTTACAAGGGTAGCCGGGTGCGATGTAGAGTACCAGTAGCTCACTCTCATGCTCTACAACGGTAAAGGACCTGACGAAACCAACTCGCAGGTGATCACCAACACTACGCACGCTGCGTAGGATAACGGGCGTTCCAACAGGTCTATAATCACCCTTCAACATACACCTCCCATGAGGGCACAGGTCAGAGCCTCTGCAAGTGTAGCACACGCATATCTTCCGGCTGCAGGTCGTAGAAGAAGATGCCATCACGGGATAGCTCACTCCCCGCAGTCACGCTTTCCCTGTCGGTCGGCGGCCAGAGCCTGCGAACAAGGTAATCGCCTTCCTCCATTAGACCCCGCAAGCGGAGCCTCACCGTGGGCTCCGAGCGGTCGAGCCGGAAGACCATGAGCAGGTGCTCATCCTCAGGCAGGGAGTACTGGAACGCCGCCCAGCGTGCCCCCTTGCCGAAGCGTCTAGGTTGCCTGGTGAGCCTGCGCAGCTCGCCCTCACGCACGAAGCGGCGCACGTGGGTCTTGTACAGCGCTATGAGGGCAGTGATGCGCTCACGCACCCATCTCGGCAGGTCCGGCAATCGATGGGACAGGCCAAACCCCCCGAGCATGCCCACCCCCACCGCGTAATCCAGCTTATGGGGCGACAGCATGGGGTCGCGGGGGTCGAAGGTCTGCCGACGGTGCTCGGTGATCCACTCGGACCAACCCCAGTGCAGGCAGGCGCTGGGGTGGAGCATGGTCGTCGCGCCCCAGAAGAGCTGCAGGTCGTGCTCGGGCCAGTCGGGATCGCTCAGGAACACCGTGTGCAGGTGGCGCAGCAGCTCCAGGTCGATCCTGAGCCCTCCGGAAGAACAGCCCTCCAGGAGCACGTGCGGGTGCCGCCGTCTCAGCTCGTCCAGCACTCCGTAGTAGCCTCTGTAATGGGCGTACAGGCCATCACCCGCCCCGTGCCCGTGGTCGGTGCGGTCACACCCCAGGCCGGGGTCGAGGTTGAAGTCCAGCTTGATCCAGTCAGCGCCGTGCTCGCGCACCAGCCCATCGAGGGTGGCCAGCGCCCACCTCCGCACCTCGGGGCACCCAAAGCAGGCGTAGCCCAGCGGCTGTCCCCCTCTGGTGGCCAGGTACTCCGGATGGGCCTGCGCCAGGGAGGCTCGCTGCCCCACCGCCTCGATCTCGCACCAGATGCCGAACCGCATGCCCCGAGAGTGCACGTAGTCCGCCAGCGCCCTGATGCCGTGGGGGAAGCGCGTGCGGTTCACCATGTGCCAGTCCCCCCTGTAGTCGTACCAATGTGCCGACGGGTCGTCCGGGCCGAACCAGCCGGCATCTAGGGTGCACACCTCGAAGCCCATCTCCGCCGCGACGTCCACGTTGCGCCGGAACACTTCCTCGTTGATGTGTCGATCCTCGTACGGCCACCAGTGGTTCCACTCCACCGGCAGGAGGTTGGAGAGGTCGTTGTGGGGATACCAATGCAGGCGGCCGACGCGCCCGTACTGGATGGAGATGCTGTTGAGGTCCCGCCCGTCGCCCTCCACGACCACTAGGCTGGGCGCCACCAGCTCCGCCCCCGGCAGGAGCTCGCAGGCAGGGTCGAAGTCCACCAGCCCACCGGTGAGCTCGACCGCATCCTCCCGCCTATGTATCCTGAGCGCCCAGTTGCCCGACCATGCCACGGCCGCCGAGAAGCTCCTGGTAGGCCCCAGGAGCGCGACCCAGGGATGCAGCCCGTTGGAGGATCGCCCGCGCGTCTGTACCAGCTCGAAGCTCTCCCCCAACCTCTCGCGCGCCGGCTCGAACTCCAAGCCCCAGCCGCCTCGAAAATACATCACGTCCCGCACGCTGCGGCGCAGGAGCACCCTGCCGGACTCCACCCTCCGCAGGATCACCGGACGGTCACCGGTATTACGCACCACCTGCCAGTACTCCGCCAAGCTGCCCGGATAGCGCACCGCGTGGTGCTCGCACCTCAGGCCGAGCGACGGGCGGTCCACCACGAGCACCACCTCTCTAGGACCACCAGGCTCCTCGGCCAGCGCGTAGCTGTGGAGGTCGGCAGACGACGCCTCCACCACCTGCCCGTCGGCCAGCAACACCCGACCCGTCAGGCTGCGCACACCCTCATCCCGGGCCCATACTCGAGCAAGCTCCACATCCATGGCACCACCTCCCACTACAGAACCTAAGGTAAGTTCAGGATAGCACTCCCAGCCCTCGATAGTAAGCCTCGACCGCCTGGTGGTCCACCGTCTCGTCGGGGGCAAGGCCAGCCCTCTCGTACAGCCTGCGCCTGGCCCTCATGTCCGCCAGCAGCACCCCCACCGCGTGCCGCGCCACCTCCACCGCCACCTCCAGCGGCACCACTATCACCCCATCGTCGTCCGCGCCCACTATGTCCCCGGGCCTCACCTGCACCCCGCCACACCCTATCCGGCTCCCGTACTCCACCACCTCGATCCTGCCCGGGATGATCGTCCTGCCCCTGCCGCGCGCGCATATCGGCACCCTCTCCAGCTCCAGCTCGCGCGTGTCCCGACAGTACCCATCGGTCACTATCCCCACAGCCCCCTGCGAGATCACCTCCAGGCTGTTGGCGCTCCCCCAGAAGCCCACCTCCCCAGCCCCTCCGGTGTCCATCACCACCACGTGCCCCGGACGGATCAGCCCCTCCATGCTGGGATGCTCCACCTCCCTAAACCAGATGCCGTGGGCTTTGATGATCTCCTGCGTGCTCCCCAGAGCCCACATCGGGCGCCTGGCGGGCACGCATCGCACGGTGAAGGCCACCCCCCAGAAACGCATCCCCGGCCACAACGGGCGGATCTGGGGCGAGACCAACCCCCGGTCAAAGTACCCTATGCCATCCATCGCATCCGATACGTCCACCACACGCAGGTACCTGTACAGCTGCCGCAGCTCAAACGGCTCTGCCTCCATCTCACACCCTCCTCTCATAGTGCTCGTGCGCATCTTACCACGGCCAGCCGCCGCCCGAATACCGCAATATCCCGCAGAAACACGCACAATCCCGCGCAAACGGCTTGCCATATACGACGTCGTGGCGTATAATACGTAGTCGTGAATATTTCGGCGTTGCCAAATATATTGGAGGAGGGAGCACTGAGCACCTGGGATGATCGGGCCGATCGGGCCCTGCGTGCCTACCTGCGAGCGGTGATATTTGCCGAGCCCGTGCAGCTGGCCCTGCTGAGCAAGTACGGCATCAAGCTGTTCGAGCTGAGAGCCCTCCGCCTGATACGAGACCTCGAGCCAGTGGCTATCAGTCGCTTGGCGGAGGAGCTAGGTATAGCGCGCTCCACTGCAACGGGCCTGGTGGACAGGCTGGAGGAGAGAGGACTAGTACGCCGACAGAGCCACGAAAGAGATAGAAGATCTACCACTGTACAGCTTACCGAGCTCGGCAGGCAGGCGCTGGAGGACAGGGCCCTGCTCCGGGAAAGCCTCCCAGGCAAGGCGATCCTCGCCCTGGCCCCCCAGGAGCAGGAGCAGCTGGCCGAGGTCCTGGAGAAGCTGCTGAGCGTGCTCCCCGATGAAGGTCACCATGAGTTGCAAGAGGCTACGGAGGGAGAAGATGGCACAGGCTACCACACAGCATAGGAGGTTGGCGCACATAGACTACAAGTGGATCGCCCTCTCCAACACCACGTTGGGCATACTGATGGCGGCCCTCAACGGCAGCATCGTGCTCATAGCGCTGCCGGACATCTTCAGGGGCATGGGGATCAACCCTCTGGCGCCCGGGGAGACCACCTTCCTGCTGTGGGCCCTCATGGGTTACATGGTGGTCACGGCGGTGCTGCTGGTGACCTGTGGGCGCATATCCGACATGTTCGGGCGGGTGCGCCTGTACAACCTGGGCTTCGCTATCTTCACCCTCGGATCCATCCTGCTGACCTTTATCCAGGGCCGCGGGAACTTCGCCGCCACCCAGCTGATCGTCTACAGGCTCGTCCAGGGTGTGGGGGGCGCCTTCCTGTTCTCCAACTCCACCGCGATCCTCACCGACGCCTTCCCCCCTCACGAGAGGGGCATGGCGATGGGCGTGAATCAGATCGCCAGCATAGGCGGAGGCTTCGTAGGGCTCATACTCGGCGGCGTCCTGGCGGCCATCAACTGGCGGGCCGTCTTCCTGGTGAGCGTGCCCATAGGGCTCCTGGGGACCGTGTGGGCGTACATGATGCTCCACGAGACCTCCCGCCGCAGGGCCAACCAGCGGCTGGACATCCCCGGCAACATCCTGTTCGCCATCGGCCTGACGGTCATACTCATCGCGCTCAGCTACGCGATCATGCCCTACGGCAGCTCCAACATGGGCTGGACCAATCCCTGGGTGCTGGGGGGCCTGGCGGTGGGGCTCCTGATGCTCGTGGGCTTCGCCCTGGTCGAGCTGCGGGTGCCGGACCCGATGTTCCAGGTCCACCTGTTCGGGATCAGGATGTTCGCGATGGGCAACATCGCCGGCTTCCTCGCGTCGGTCGCCAGGGGCGGCCTCCAGTTCATGCTGATCATCTGGTTGCAGGGGATATGGCTACCGCTGCACGGCTACAGCTTCGAGCGGACCCCGCTGTGGGCCGGCATATACATGCTCCCCCTGTCGATGGGGTTCCTCCTGATGGGGCCTCTGAGCGGCTACCTCTCGGACCGCTACGGCTCACGGCTCTTCACCACGCTCGGCATGGTGATCACCGCCGCGGGTTTCGTGGGGCTCACGCTCCTGCCGGCCAACTTCAGCTACCCGGTGTTCGCCGGCCTCATCCTGCTGCTGGGGCTGGGCATGGGGATGTTCTCCGCGCCCAACACGGCCTCGATCATGAACTCCGTGCCCCCAGAGTACCGGGGCGTCGCCAGCGGCATGAGGGCCACGTTCCAGAACGCGGGCAACACGCTGTCGATCACGCTGATCTTCTCCCTAGTCACCGCGGGCCTGGCGTCCAAGCTGCCGGCCGCGCTGTACGGCGGGCTGACCTCCGTGGGCGTCCCCGCCAAGGTGGCCGAGGGCATCTCCCACCTGCCGCCCACCGGCGCACTCTTTGCTGCCTTTCTAGGCTACAACCCCATGGCGACGCTCCTGCCGAGGGAGGTGCTGGACGGGCTGTCGGCCGCCAACCGCTCCAAGGTGCTCGGCAAGGAGTTCTTCCCCGACATGATCTCGGGCGCCTTCATGCACGGCGTGGTAGTGGCCTTCACTATCTGCGCCCTGATATCCCTGGGGGCTGCCGTGTTCTCCCTCTTCCGAGGGGGCAAGTACATCTACGAGGTACAGGAGCCCGACCGCTACGAGGCGGCGAGTCTCCTGGCAACCGACACGATCCCCGACTAGGGGTTTATCCCCCCTCCCGGGCTTTCGGCCGGCTTGCTCGTCATGCTCCTTACGAGCTGGCCGAAAGCCCGCACGGACAGGTCGCCCCTGACCAGCATCCTGGGTTCCGAGAAGCGCTGCGCGGGCGTCCAGCGCCCGCCTCCCCACGACCCCAGGGCGCCCACATAGCCCGCCTTGCGCGCCATCCGCACCACTCGCGCGTCGTACGCGCCCCCTGGATACGCCAGGTAGCGAGCGCTCACCCCCAGCCTTTGCCTGAGCACCCTGCGGGAGTTGTACAGCTCGTACCATAGCCGGGCACTGGACAGCTTGGTCAGCGGCGGGTGCAGAGGGTGCGTCATCGTATGCGACTCGATCTCGAATCCCCAGTACTTGATCTTGCGCAGCTGCGCCCAATCCAGCTGGTTGCCGCCGCCCATCACGAACAGCACGGCTCGCATGCCGCGCTTCCGCAGCTCCCTGATCGCCGCCAGCTGGCTCAGCCGGCCATCGTCCATGGTGATGAGCACGGGCTTGCGCGGCAGGCGTCCCCTGCCGAACATATAGGCGTACACTTGGGGCAGCGTCACCGTCCGGTAGCCGTGGGACTTCAGCCAGTCCAGCTGCTCGCGGAACACCGGGATGGGTACCTCGTACTCGCCCGCCAGAGAGGTAAAACCATGGTACATCAGCACCGGCAAGGTGATAGCCCTGGGCCTCACCAACGGCGGCTGCGAGGACGCTGGTTCCCGGGCCACCGATCGCGGGAAGACGCCTGCCGGATACCTCGCAGCAACCTCGGCCTCCTGGAGGGAGGTGCCGAGGCTGCGCATGAGCGGTCGTGGCCGCCGAGCCGCCGCGGATCCCGATGCCGCCGCGGACGATCCGGCAACCCGATCTCCGATACCCATCACCAGCAAAGCCACCAGCACCAACACGTACAGACGACGAACCACCATCCAGACACCTCCTACGAGTGATAAACGTCCCGGGCATCAACAAAGTTACGCGCGAGACGAGCCGTCTGCAACCCCGGATGCCCAAGGCAGCCCGTGCGGAGGCTTGCAGCGGTGGAAGGAGTCTTGCTGATGAGGATGTGACCAAAGTCGTAAGGGGAGGTAGCTATGGAGCTCGAAGGATTGCACCACGTGACCGCCGTGACCGGCAACGCCTCGATGAACGTCGCGTTCTACACCAAGGTGCTAGGTATGCGGCTGGTCAAGAGGACCGTCAACCAGGACGACGTCTCGGCGTACCACCTGTTCTATGCCGACGCGGAGGGGCGCCCCGGCACGGAGATCACCTTCTTCGACTGGCCACACATCGGCCCCAACGTGCCCGGGACAGGCATGATCACGGCGATCCGCTTGAGGGTGCACGATCGCGAGACGCTGGAGTGGTGGTCGGGTTGGCTGAGGGGCTTCGGCGTCCAGCCGGGCAAGCTGGAGGAGAGGGATGGCGTGTGCGTGCTCCCCTTCCAGGACCCGGAGGGGCAACACCTGGAGCTGGTCGAAGACGGGGGGCTGCCTGGAGGGATCCCCTGGCGCGAGAGCCGGGTGCCTCCGGAGCGGGCGATCAAGGGGCTGCACTCCGTGGCCCTCACGGTCGACAGCCTGCTGCCCACCGAGAGAACCCTGGTGGATATCATGGGGTTCCGGAAGAAGGGCGAGTACACCCTGCAGGAGGCGCCGTCCCGCAAGGTGTACGTGTACGAGACCGGGCCAGGAGGCCCCGGTGCCGAGGTGCATGTGGAGGAGCGACCGGAGATGCCCAGCGGGAGGCTCGGCATCGGTGGGGTGCACCACGTGGCGTTCCGCACGCCCAACGACGAGGAGCATCGCCGATGGCGCAACAGAGTAGCCAGCGAGGGTCTAGGGGTGACCCCGATCATCGACCGCTTCTACTTCAAGTCCATCTACTTCCGGGAGCCGGAGGGGGTGCTGTTTGAGATCGCTACCGATGGCCCCGGCTTTGCAGCGGACGAGGAGCTCGACCACCTGGGCGAAAAGCTATCCCTGCCCCCCTTCCTGGAGCCCTACAGGGAACAGATCGAGGCCGGGCTCCGTCCCATCGACCCCTCTCCCTACTTCAACCAATGATATATGGGGTGCATGCTGCGAGTTCGTCGGGAGCATGCACCCATCCGGTCGCGCCGGCAGAGGTGGCGACTAGTACTCCAACACGATCACCGTGTGGGGGCCTACCCCAGGTAGCTGCACCTGGGTGTAGCCACCTTCCACGGTAAACCCCAGCTCGGCTCCATCTGGGGCCAGGTAGACCCTGCTCGGGGTCCTACCGTCGTTGCGTACACCTAGGCTGATACCCACCACCTGCCCACCGCTATCCACATGCGGTATGGGGTGGGAGGTCCTGCGCGGGGTGTACGTCACGAGGTGCACAATCTTACGCTCCAACCCAGCAAGCTCCTGCTCATGCACCGACACCTCTACCCAGCCAGGGCCTGCGTACCTCACAACAGG
The DNA here is from genome assembly GCF_000025005.1 of Thermobaculum terrenum ATCC BAA-798. Classification (NCBI taxonomy): domain Bacteria; kingdom Bacillati; phylum Chloroflexota; class Chloroflexia; order Thermobaculales (SeqCode); family Thermobaculaceae (SeqCode); genus Thermobaculum (SeqCode); species Thermobaculum terrenum. Next base: position 471,308 of record NC_013526.1, on the reverse strand, counting down.
ATCTGGCAAATGCCTCAGCAAGGCGTTGACAGCCACAGCCCGGTAGGCCCAGTAGTCGTGCCTGTGGTAGGCGCCGAATATCGGCAGCGCGATGTACGACAGCTGGTCAGCCATCACTATGAGGGGGGCGCTCAGGGACTCGCCCACGGGAGCGTGCGCGTGGCTAGTAAAATGTTCCCACGTACGATTGAATAGTGCCCTGCGCAGGTCACCATCATAATATGCCCCTTGTCTAGGGCGAACCACATAGGCCGTATCGTAGAACACGTAATCGTAATCCGTGGCAAGCTCACTGCCACCTACGAGAGCGGTCGGCACCCTGAAGTAGGAGGGGGTGGTGGGACTAGGCTCCAACGACTCCACAGGCAAGAAGGACAACCGCTGAGGGGCTGCCGTTATGCAGTGCCCGCCCTTCTCCAGATACAGCTGCAGCTTAGCCTCCAACTCCCGCCCAACGGAGACATCCTCGGGAAGCAGGATCACCCTGTACGATGTTATGTCCACAGCCTCGTGATCGACCAGATCAAACTGAATGCCGGCCTCAAGCAACATCTGGGCGGCTCCCTCCGTCCCCGGGCTGTAACGCATCGGCGCCTGTGAGTCGGGACCGGCCAGAACGCCCACCTCCGCCGTGGGACGAGCACCGCGGAGCCAAGACTCGAGGGCAGCTATCCTACCAAAGGCATGCCCAAGCAGCCTATACACCGCTGGGTCAAGCCTACCGTTGGGGTGCAGCTGGTCTCCCACGGATATCCTGCCGCCTGCAGACACTATAACACCGCACTCGTAGTCCAGCTGGTTGCGCGTCTTGAGCCCCCCGAAGTCTGCCCAGGCTTTGTGGAACCTGCCCGTCATCCCCACGAACTGGGCCCCCAGCGCCCTGGCATGCCTTGCCGCTATTGGGTAGTGCAGGTAACCCCAGAGCCCTGACGTGGGCAAGCTCTCTATCTCCACATGCGTCTGGTATCCAAGCACCTTAGCTAGGTGCGGGGACACGGTGCCGTTGTAGAAGATGGTGGAATCTGGCGCCTTGGCCCGCACCAGCGAGGATACGCGCTCGAAGAACTCGCACAACCTGTCCCAGGCGTACCTCGAGACCGCCCTCTCATCGGCCAAGTCCACCCCTGCAGCGCGCATCCTGGCTTGCCCCCAAGGTGAATAATTGGGGAGAGGAAAGCATATGTCGAAGAAGAAACCGTCGACCGGATACCTGTCGCAGATCTCCGCTATTTGGGATACCACGTAGTCCCCGTAGCCCGAGGAGACGTCCAGGGTGGTCCACCCCGTCTTGCCTTCCAGCGGCGAATAGTTGGTCAGCGGCGGGCGCATCACCATCCTGCCCTCCCTATCCACCACGACCCACTCAGGGTGCTGCTCGCCGGCCAAGTCATCCCACATGATGCTCACGTAGATGGGAGCCCTGATGCCGGCGCCGTGCAGCGCCCTGAGCTGCTCGCCCATCAGGTCGAAGCTTAAGTTGGGGTGCTGGGTCCCCAGCTGCGTCGGGTAGTAAGAGAAGCCGTGGTGACACTTGCCAAATATCGTGATGGACTCCACCTGGCCCATCTTGAGGGTGCGCACGAACTCTTCAGGGTCGAAGTCCCTGCCCACATCCTCGCACGCGGCGGATGTGTGAAAGTCCAGGTGTATCTGCCTGTAAGGCAAGTCCAGGTTCCCCATGGGTGCATCCTCCACAGACTAAGAATTGGTTAGCGCCCTCCCATGCCGGTGAGCGTGATGCCCTGAATGAAGTACTTCTGGGCCACGAAGAAGATGACCAGTATAGGCAGCAACGTCAGTATGGATACAGCCATGAGCTGGTTGTACTGCGTGAAGTACTGGCCTCGGAAGAGGTTTAGCCCGATCGCCAGCGTGAACTTCTCGGTGGAACGCAGGTAGATCAACGGATCGAGCAGGTTGTTCCAGTTACCGACGAAAGCAAATATGGCAACCGTGGCCAGCGCTGGCTTGGATAACGGCAGGATGATATGCGTGAGTATTCGCAGGTTTGAGGCGCCGTCTATACGAGCCGCGTCATCCAGATCCAACGGTATACCCATGAAAAACTGGCGCAGCAGGAAGATAAAGAAGGGGTAGCCGAACCAGGCTGGCAGGATCAGCGGCCACAGGGTGTTCACGAGGTGCAGTTTGCTGAAGAGAATAAAGGTCGGCACTATCGTCACCTCGCGCGGTATCATGAGGGTCGCCAGCACCATAAGGAAGAGCAATCCCTTGCCACGCGCCCTCAGGCGCGCAAAGCCGTACGCCACGAGGCAGCACGAGATCAGGTTGCCGACCACGTTGGAGCAAGTCACGATCAGGGAGTTCTTGAGGAAAGTGCTGAAAGGCAGCGCCGTCCAGCCCTCGATGTAGTTGCGCCACTGGAAATGGGTGGGCAAGAACTGAGGAGGAAAGGTGAATACTTCCTGCGATGGCTTGAGGGATGTGCTGATCATCCACATGAACGGGAGGACGTAGAAGATCGACCCGAGGATCAGCAGCGCATATATGAGTATGCGATGCAGACGCCTCGTCAACCGCACGCTGCTGAGCGCCGTTCTCCTGGCCATGACCCTCCCAGAAGGAGTTACCTGAGCTTCGGTCCTCATATTAGCTTACCCCCTGATATCGCCCTCGTAGTACACCCATCGCTGGGCGAACTTGAACTGCAGGGCAGTGATGAGAATTATTAGGACAAAGAGCACCCAGGCCAGCGCTGAGGCGTAGCCCATATCGAAGTACTCGAACGCCTGTCGGTAGATGTACAGCCCGTAGACTAGCGAGGCGTCCGCCGGCCCTCCGTTGGTCATCACCAGGATGAGCACGAATGCCTGCAGAGACGCGATGAACCCAGTAACTAGGTTGAAGAAGATCACCGGCGATATCATCGGGACGGTCACGTGCCAGAACTTGGACCACGCACCGGCCCCGTCGATGGCCGCAGCCTCATAGAGATGCTCGGGTATGTTCTGCAATCCCGCCAGGTAGATCACCATCGTGTTACCGGCACCCCACACGCTCATGATGATCAGGGCGGGAATCACCCATTCCTCGGATTGTAGCCAGCCCGGTCCCTGGATACCGAACAGCCCAAGCACGTAGTTGATCATTCCGAAGTCAGGGTGGAATATATTGACCCACAGTAGCGCTGTGGCGATACCTGCCACAACGGATGGCAGGTAGAAGATGGTGCGGAACAAAGGCATCCCCCACACCTTCTGGTTGAGCAGCAGCGCCAGCAGAAAGCTGACTATCACCCCGAGGATCACGCTCCCCGCGCCGAAGTAGATCGTGTTGACCAGTGCCTTGTAGAAGAGCGGGTCCTGCACGAGGCGCCGGTAGTTCTCGATCCCTATCCAATGCGGGGATGAGAGCAGCGACCAGTCGGTGAAGCTGATGAGTGCCGAGGCCACGATGGGACCAGCTCCAAACAGGAGAAAACCTATCAGCCAAGGAGATATGAACAGGTAGAACTCCAGCTCCTCACGTCTGGCAGACCTACTCATCGTGCCGTTATGCCTACGAAAGGCCAGTCCGCGTCCCAAGGCTATCTGCATCGTCAATCTCCTGTCTATCTGCGCTACTCTCGGTTCCGGGCAAGGATAGGCGATATCTCCCTACATACCTGGAACAGACCCTCCCTCACGCTCAGCTTGCCGTTGATGACCCTATCCCAGACCGCCCCAGCCCTCTGCGTGACCTGCGCGGCGGTGGGCTTATCGAGGATCGCATGGCTGGCGAACTCGTTCAACGACTCCTGGATGATCTTGGCGCTGGGAGGGGCGTACTTGGAGCTGAGATACGCCGGCCAGGCGGAGTTGCGCGCCGGGCTGCCCCTGCCCGTGCTGGCCCACATGAAGATCTGCCCAGCCGTGGATAGATACTCGTTGAGATATATCCAGGCAGCATCGGTATTCTTGCTGTCCTTGGTTATGGCGTAGCCGCTGCCTGCACTGAAAGTAGAGTGCTTCTTCGGCCCCTTCGGCCACTTGGCAACATCCCACTTGAACTTGGCGTTGGCGTTGATCACCGGCGTGGCCCAGGAACCATCAAGCTGCATAGCGATACGACCAAATTGGATCGCTGGCCAGGTAAGAGTTTCCAGATCCGCCGGGCTGGGTGTAGCCCCGTACTTGAGCCTGAGCTCCATCCACCACTCCATTGTGTCGATCGCCACCGGTTGGGTTATGAGGCACTTGTCCTCATTGGGCTCGCTCACGTACTGGGCACCAAACGGGAATAGGTAAGCGGGAGCCATCGTAGCGTCACCAGGCGATGGAGTGTTGGCGAATCCGAACTGCTTCTTCGGCCCCTCACCTTGGGTAAGCTTGATCGCTACCTCTTTCAGATCCTGCAGCGTCCAATCGTCCGAGGGGTAATCTATCTTGGCCTTATCAAATATCTCTTTATTGTAGTAGAGGATGCCCGGGCCCTCATCATAGGGCACGCAGTAGAGTTTCCCGTCCTTCCTGTAGGAGACGAGCGAAGGCTTGGTGAAATCATCTATGTTGAAATCGTCCTGCTGAGCTATGAAGTCATCCAGTGGGATGATAGCTCCCTGCTGGATGAGCTGCTGTGCCCAGGAGAAGTGGACGTACATCACATCCGGCATCGTGCCACCCGCGGCCTGAGCCACGTACTTCTGGAGGAAGTCTCCCCAAGGAGTGTTCTCGGCCTTGACTACTATGTTCGGATGGCGCTGCATGAAGAGCTTATCAAACTCCACCTGCCTCGTCCAGAACACTGCATCCCAAGCGTGAGCCACGCTGATCTCGACCTTGGATTTAGGTTCGGGCACAGCGGTCTTGGGCCACTTCAACCCCAGCGCCTCTGCCGACGGCCATTCCACCTTCACCTGAGGTGTAGGCTGTGCTGCTGAGGGGGCCCTGGTCGGTGTGCTGCCAGCAACGGGCGTGCCAGCTGCCGCCATGCCCTCCTCAGTCTGTGGCCTGCGTTGGGCACCACAGGCTGCAAGGAAGGCCGACGCGCCCATGGCACTCACCACCTTGAGGAAATCCCTCCTGGAATATCCTCTTGCCATCATCTCTTTCTCGAGCTCTCTTAGGAACTCCTTACCTGCTTCTTCAGCCATCACTGTCCTCCTGCTTTGCTGCACCTAGTTGTGAAAGGAGAAGCTACCACCATGGACAAGCCGATGAGCTCATACCTCACCCCCTTCCCCAAAGAGGTCCACCAGGATGCCTTCCATAGAGTTCCTGATGTGTTGGGCCAGCTGCTCCTCCGCCCGCCCGAAATCCCCATCAAGCAGGCAGAGGAGTATCCGCTCGTGATCCTCCAGCGCTCTGAGGATCCTCCCGGGATAGAAGCTATCTCGGAACTGGAACAGCCCGTGCTGGCTGCGTATGGTGGCCAATATCTGGATCAGCCGTGAGTTGCCCGATGCCCGGATGATCATGTTATGCATCCGCAGATCGTTCTGCAGGAACAGGTATATTGGGTTTTGGTCCATGTGGGCGCGCACGTGCTCCAGCTGAGCCAGCTCGAACTGGAGCTGCGGCCTCTCCAACCTATGCGCCCCGAGCCGCAGGGCTAGCACTTCCAGTGCGGCACGGACCTCAAAGATCTCCCTTATATCCCGAGCGGTGAACTCCCTGACCGAGAACCCTCTACGGGGGTCGAACCTAACCAACCCGTCCTGAGCAAGGCGGTGCAACGCCTGGCGGACCGGGGTCCTGCTGAGGCCCAGCTCGGCTGCAAGGTCCACGTCCGAGAGCCTCTCGCCGTGCCGCTTCTCGCCACCTATGAGCTTGATCCATATCATTTGGTAGGCGTGGTCCACGGCCGTGGGGAGGTACACCTTCCCGTTCTGCCCCCACAGCAAGTCAAACATCTCCTCAACGGCCCTACGCCGCTCGGCATCGCCCTCACTCGAAGTGTAGTCCTCTCTGATCGAAGCCATTCGCAGCAGATCCAATATTTGAATTTTGTATTTTGTATTCAATTTATGGTTGAGTCAGAGTATAATCAGATTCAAGTTCGCTGTCAATAGTAAGGTATAAATCTGTTCTAGGAGGTGGTGCCTTGCAGCCCGTCAGATCTCTACTCATTGGTTGTGGCGCACGCGGGCAAGCTCATGCTAGAGCCTTGGTGCAAAGCGATAACTTCGATCTTGTGGCGGTATGCGATGTAGACATCCAAAAGGCACGGAGTACAGCCCAAACATACGGCATACCCAGGTACTACACGTCACTGCACCAAGCTATCGAGCGCGAAGGACCCGAGCACATCTCCTGCATCACGCCACCGACGCTGCGCCTAGGCATCATAAGGGAGATATTGCAGCATGCTCCGCAATCCTTGCTGGTAGAGAAGCCCCTGGCTAATACCCTGCAGGAGGCTCTGGAGATCCAGCAGGCCGCAAGGCAAACAGGTACCTTCATGACCGTGTGTCACGAGACCCTTTGGGCAGATGAGATAGCTGCCGTGGCCAGATGGATACGGGAAGGAAGCTTGGGCACCCTGCACACACTTGTGGGCACTACCAAGGGGGGTATATCCGCCCAAGGCACGCACTTCATACACATGCTCAACTGGATGCTAGGTGCGATACCTCTCGAGATCAGGGCATTCTGCGAGGGCCCCATAAGCCTAGATCCGGAGAGGAACCAGTGGTGCCCAGCCCATTCGGAGCCTGAGGATACCATCATGGAGCTGACCTATCCTGGGAACATCAGAGCTATGCTCCATCTAGGAGCACATGCACCGGATGTACCCGAGCAAGCAGGCACCTTCTGGCTGGAGTACAAGCTCGACGTCCTAGGGTCACGCGGTTGGGCGAGGTTTGTCCACGGCCACAGCGCTCGTGCGCAGTTCCTGGATGGTAGTATCGAGGAGGTACAAGCAAGGGCGTTCGATCAGGATGCCTATATGACGCAAGCCCTGTACGAGGAGTTAGCCAAGGTGATTCGCGGTGAGCAACAGCGGCATGCAGCTGACATCGCAAGCGCCATCGATGCCCATAGGGTGATAGACGCGGCGATGAGATCGATGCTAACCGGCCGGAGCGTGAACCCCAGGCGGCTTCCGCCCCAGTTAGGTAGAAGCACCAACACACGTCTCAAGAGTCATCTCCTCTCAAGGCAGCCAGTTGCGGTAGCCACACTTATGTACGGCAAGAGGCGGAGAAGAGAGGTTTTGCCTCTGATTGCAGAGCTTGGAATCGAGGAGGTGGACTTGTGGTCGGTCCCACGCTTTGCCCACCACTTCGATCCCGAGAAGGAGACCGCGCAAGAGGTCAAGGGCGAGCTTGAGGCCCACGGGCTCAAGGCAACGGTAGTATCCGTGTTCGACAGTGAACCGGTGGAAGCCAAGCTCAGGTTCGCAGCAGAGATAGGGGCCCGCTACGTAGTAATGGGGGGAAGAACGCCCAAGAGGCCCAGCACCTGGCAGCAGGAGAAGCTGCAGGCTTGGTTGGATCTAGCTCACGATCTAGGGTTGAAGTTGGCATTCGAGAACCACCTCGACACGCTGGAGACGGTGGATGAGATGGCAGCCCTGCTGGACGCACTACAGCACCCCGCCGCACGTATATGCCTGGCGCCCACCCATCTGTACGTGGCGGGAGAGCTCTGCGAGCAGGCGCTCATCCGGCTGGGTGAGGCGATAGGGGTGGTGTACATGTGGGACATGGAGGTCGGCGCCACTAGAGAGACCGTCGAGGAAATTTGGTGGCACAGAGCGGAGAGCCAGATACCGGGAGGGGGCGGAGCCGTGGACTTCAGGCAGCTCATGGATATGGCCTGCAGGTATTGTCCGGAAGCTGCCTGGGTGCTGGTGTACCACGGTACCGAGGATTGGGACGACGCTCGCATCCAGCAGTCGATCGCCCGATCACTCCGCTACCTGGAGAGTCAGCGCCCGTGCAACACCTGAGGGTATCCCGCCGGCGATTCTTGACGGCTGGGGCACAGCTACTAGCCGCAGCCGTCATAGCCTGCAGCAAAGCTCCCAGGAGGGGCCACGAGGGAGAGGATGCAAGTGAGTCTGAAAAAGCGAACATCGTTAGGAGGAGACAGGTGACAAAGGTCAACAGGTACGAGGCGAGCTGGGAATCGTTGGCGCGGTGGGAAGTGCCCAAGTGGTACCTGGATGCCAAGTTCGGCATCTTCATCCACTGGGGGGTCTACAGCGTGCCGGCCTTCGGCAACGAGTGGTACCCCCGCAACATGTACAGGCAGGGCACGCCCGAGTTCGAACATCACGTGGCCACCTACGGCCCGCAGTCCCAGTTTGGGTACAAGGACTTCATCCCGATGTTCGGGGGAGAGCGCTTCGATCCCCACGAGTGGATCGCCCTCTTCTCGGAAGCCGGTGCCCGCTACGTGGTGCCCGTGGCTGAGCACCACGACGGCTTCGCCATGTACGCCACCGAGCGTAGTCGATGGCACGCCGCCAGGCTGGGACCCCGCAGGGACGTCGTGGGGGAGATCGCCCAGGCCGCTCGCGAGCACGGCCTCGTGTTCGGGCTCTCCAGCCACAGGGCGGAGCACTGGTGGTTCTTCCACCCGGGCACCGAGTTCGACTCCGACGTGCGCGACGCGGAGTACGCCGACCTCTACGGCCCAGCTCAACCCGAGGACACCCAGCCCAACGAGGAGTTCCTCGAGGACTGGCTGGCACGCTGCATCGAGCTGGTCGACCGCTATCGCCCCCAGCTCTTCTGGTTCGACTGGTGGATCGAGCAGCCGGCGTTCAAGCCGTACCTGCAGCGGTTCGCCGCCCACTACTACAACCGCGGGGAGGAGTGGGGGCTCGGGGTAGCCATCAACTACAAGCACGACGCCTTCCCAGAGGGCACCGCCGTGCTGGATATCGAGCGCGGGCAGCTGGGAGACCTCAAGCCCTTCTTCTGGCAGACCGATACCTCCATCTCCAACAACTCCTGGGGCTACGTGCAGCACCAGGAGTACAAGACCCCGACGCACATCATCGGGGACCTGGTGGATATCGTCAGCAAGAACGGGGCGCTCCTCCTCAACGTGGGCCCCAGGCCAGACGGCACCATCCCGGAGAGGGAGCAGGAGATCCTGCGCGAGATAGGCAGGTGGCTGCAGGTCAACGGCGAGGCGATCTACGAGACCCGGCCCTGGCGACGCTACGGCGAGGGCCCGACGCAGGTGGTGGAGGGGCAGTTCAGCGACACCAAGCGCAGGCCGTTCACAGCGGAGGATGTCCGCTTCACCACGCGCCCCGGCAGGCTGTACGCCATCCTGCTCGGCTGGCCGGCGGGCGAGACTGTGATAAGCTCCCTGGGCCCCGGAGAGCTGCCGGCGGAGCGGATAGTCAGGGTGGAGCTGTTGGGGCACCCCGGAGAGCTGGAGTGGGCGCAGGACGACGCGGGGCTGCGGGTGCGGATGCCCTCCCACCGGCCCTGCGACCACGCGTACGCCCTGCGGATCACCCTCCGCGAAGGGTAGGATGTGCGCTCCCTAGCTGCTCAAGCGCTCCACGAGGAAGGACTCGAAGGCGGGGGCATCCACCGCCAGCGCCACGTCGGCGTTGATGAGGTCATCCGCTCCCTGCCTGGCCAGCGTTGCGCCCACCGCGTGGCTGCCGGCGAGCTCGACATCGATGTGCAGGGCCTCGAACGCCAGCAGCTCCGGACGTACGATCGATGCCGCCGCGAGGGGGTCGTGCAGGTAGGTGAAGCCATGCTCGGCGAAATGCGGGTAAAGCTCCACCTGGCGGGCGACGAGCTCGTGGAGAGGCGTGCCTCCCTGCCTGATGCGCTCCACCCCGTCGCGACGGACCGCCACGCGCATGGTCACGTCGAGCGGCACCATGCGCACCCGGGCGCCAGAGGTGAACACGATGTGAGCCGCCTCCGGGTCGGAGCGCACATTGTGCTCGGCGTACGGCAGGTCGAAGGCGCCCCTGCCGCGGATCGCGCCGGCCATGACGGTAAGGCCCGCAAGGTTCTCCACCAAACGGGGCTCCCGCAGGCACGCGAGCGCCACGTTGGTGAGCGGGCCGATCGCCAACAGGTGTATCTCCCCGGGGTTGGCCATCACGGTCCGGATTATGAAGTCCGCCGCGTGCTCCTGCGAGGGCGCGAGGGACTCATCCCCGGGCTCGAGCATCCCTCGCCCCTCATGCCCCGCCCAGTACACGGGCCGGATGCCGAGCAGGGGTTTGCGGCAGCCCATGCACACCGGGATATCCTCCCTGCCGGCGAGCCGCAGCATCTTGAGCACCATGCGCGCCCGCAGGGGCACGTCGCCGTACACGCAGGTGACGCCCTCGAGCTGGATCTCCGGCGACCTGAGGATGAGCGCCAGCGCGAGACAGTCGTCCACATCGGTCCCTATATCCGTATCAAGCAGCAATCTAGTCGGGGCCAACATCCACCTCCACAAGTGCTTTCTTGTACCCGCGAGGGTATACAATGAGATGCTATCCTATTTGGTATCGAACACACAACAGCGATTAAAAGGAAAGTCGATGCGCTACGTAGATCTAGATGACATAGCCCGCTTGCCCGCACCCAACGACGAGGCCGCCGTAGCCGTACGGGACCTGCCGCCCGGCACGCAGGTGCGGCATAGGGACGGAGCCTTCACCATCCGCAGCCTCGTCCCTGAAGGGCACAGGTTCGCCGTCCGCACGATACGCACCGGCCAGAGCATCTGCTCCTGGGGGTGGCCCTTCGGGGTGGCCACGAGGGACATCCTGCCGGGCGAGCACTTGTGCTCGCCCAGGGTGTTGGAGGTGATGGAGGAGCACGGCGTGCGGGACGTGGCGCGGCAGGCGAACTTCGAAAACCAGCCGATCGTCCCCTGCCAGCTCGATGCGATCGAGATGATCACCGATGGGCAGGGCGCGCCGGCCAGGCTGTACCGTGCGGACGTCCCGCCGACCTTCATGGGCTACCCCCGTGAGGGTGGGCGGGGCGTGGGCACGCGGAACTACGTGGTGCTGCTGGCGACCAACTCGCGCGTCGCCGGCGTAGTGCAGGCGCTGGAGAGGAGGACCCGCCACCTGGGTGAGGGCGTAGCAGGTCTGGACGGGGTGGTGGCGGTGGCCCATACCGAGGGGGGCGAGGACGTGCCCCCCAATAACCTCGAGCTGCTGCTGCGCACGCTCGCCGGCTTCATCGTGCACCCCAACGTCGGGGCCGTGCTGTGCGTGGACGATGGCCTGGGCCCCGTGGATAACACCCTGCTGCGCCGCTACATGGAGGCCCACGGCTACCCCCTGGCTCACGTCCCACACGTATGGCTGACGGTGGACGCCGACCGCGAGGAGAAGATGCGGCTCGCGGAAGGGGAGGTGAGGAGGATCCTGGAGGGCGGCGCCTGGCGGAGCGAGAGGGTGAGGTCATCCCTGGAGCACCTCCGCCTGGGGCTGCAGTGCGGAGGCTCCGACGCCTTCTCGGGCATCTCGGCCAACCCGCTGGTGGGGCTGGTCGCCCGCGAGCTGGTGGCTTGGGGCGGCAGCGCCAACCTGGCGGAGACCGACGAGCTGATGGGCGCCGAGGCGCACGTCCTCCAGCGCGTGCGCAGCAGGGAGACCGCCGAGCGCTTCCTGGAGGCGATCGATAGGTTCAAGCAGCTCCTCGCCTGGCACGGGCACACCCCCGAGAGCAACCCTTCCGGTGGGAACGTCCTGAGGGGGCTGTACAACATCACGCTGAAGTCGCTGGGGGCGGCGATGAAGAAGCCGGCCGAGCAGCAGCTGGACTACGTCATAGGCTACGCCGAGCGCATGGCTCTGCCGGGCTACTACTTCATGGACAGCCCGGGCAACGACCTGGAGAGCGTGGCCGGACAGGTGGCCGCCGGGTGCAACATGATCGCCTTCACCACGGGCAACGGCTCGGTGACCAACTTCCCGTTCGTGCCCACGATCAAGGTCGTGACCACCACCAGGCGCTACAACCTGCTCTCGGAGGAGATGGACTTCAACGCCGGCAGATACCTCGACGGGGAGGGGATGCGCGAGCTCGCGCTCGAGGCGTTTGCGCTGCTCCTGCGAGCGGCGTCGGGGGAGCGCACCAAGGGCGAGCGCGCCGGGCATTCTCAGGTCTCCATCTGGCGGAACTGGCGCCAGACGCAGGCAGTCGAGCCTGAGCGAGTCATCAAGCGGCTCCCGCACAGGCCGGTGGTCCCCGGGCCAGCGCCCAGCTTCCGGCCGGAGCTGACCGCGCGGCTGTACAGGGGGCCGAGGGGGGCCACCATCGAGAGGGTGGGCCTGGTACTGCCCACCAGCCTCTGCGCCAGCCAGGTGGCCAGGCTCGCAGCCGAGCGGCTGCAAGCGCAGCCCTCGGGGCGGGAGGCCATATCGCGCTTCGTGTCGCTCCCCCACACCGAGGGTTGCGGGGTATCCTCCGGCCACTCGCAGGAGCTCTACACCCAGCTGATGATCAACCACCTGCTGCATCCGGCGGTGTCGATGGCCCTGCTCCTGGAGCACGGCTGTGAGAAGACGCACAACGGCTACATGAGGCTGCAGCTCGAGCGCCTGGGCATAGACCCCGACGCCTACGGCTGGGCTAGCGTGCAGCTGGACGGCGGTATGCGGCGGGTGCTCGACAAGATAGAGCTCTGGTTTCGCCGACAGCTCGAGGGCTGCCAGCCGGTCGAGAGGGAGGAGGGCAGCCTCGCGGAGCTGTGCATGGGCCTGTGGTCGGATGCCGCGGACGGCCCCCTGCCCTCCGCGCTTGCCTCGCTGGCCTGCACCCTCGCAGCAGCGGGCGCCAGGGTGGTCATCCCCCACACCGCACCCCTTGCTGGGGAGTTCTCGCGAGAACCTTCGTTGGGGTTCGGCGTGAGGGCGGCCCTCCCCGGCATCTACGTCATGGAAGCGCTCTCGCGCGACTGGTCCGAGACGCTCGCAGGCATGGCGGCATGCGGCGCCAGCCTAATCCTGGCGTGCCCTACCAGGAGGAGCGTCGCCGGGCACCCGCTGGTGCCGGTCCTGCAGGCCAGCAACGTTCCCCGGCTGCGGCGGGACGTGGACGCGTGGCTCGAGGGGGACTCTGCCAAGTGGCCGGAGGAGCTGGCGAGGCTGCTCTGCCGAGCGGCCTCGGGAGAGTACACGGCCCTGGTCAACCGGTTAGGAGTGCTCAGCTTCCAGGTAGCGAGGGGACCGCTGGGCGTGTCGGTGTAGTCCTAAGGCCGGCGGGATCTTAGACGAAGGCTGTCCCAGCTGCCGTCGCCGTGCCAGCCTCCATCAACCGGCAGGCAGACTCCATTAATGAAGCCACTGCGCTTGATATCCAGCAGGAAAGCCACCGCCTGCGCCACGTCCTCCGGCCGGGCAAACCTCCCCATGGGCACGCGGCTCTCGATATCTGCGTCTGTATAGCCTGCCGTAAGTTGGTCGCGCTCGTCCATGCCGGTCTTCACCCATCCGGGGCAGACAGCGTTCACCCTCACCCCGCGGCCTCCCCATTCGGCCGCGAGCGTGCGGGTCAGCCCCACCAACCCATGCTTGCTAGCGTTGTAAGCCACCCGCTCCGATATGCCCAGGATGCCGGCGACAGAGGCGATGTTCACTATGCTGCCGTCGCCGCGCCGCAGCATCTCCCTGCCGACCTCACGGCACATCAGGAAGGGCCCCGTGAGGTTCACCGCGAGCACGCGCTCCCAATCTTCCAACGAAGTCTCCTCGGCGCGCCGGATGCAACTGATACCCGCGTTGTTCACTAGCCCATCCACCCTGCCGAAGCCCTCCAAGCAGGCACTCAGCGCCCGCAAGGCCGTGTCCACCAAGGCCACGTCCCCCACCACGGACACCGCCTTGCCTCCTGCGTCCTCCACCTCCTCGGAGGTCTCGTAAGGTTCGTCCAGATCCACCAGCACCAAATCGTAGCCCTCGCTGGCCAGGGTGACGCTGATGCTCCGGCCTATCCCCCTGGCAGCACCCGTCACGATAGCTACCGGCCTGCCGAACTCGGTCCGCTCCAAGCTCATCCTACCCCTCCCACACAGCTGCTACCAGGTTACTCGGATACGGGGAAAGCCATGGTGGTCATGAGGGTGTTCTCCGCCTGCCGGGTGTCCAGGCGCGAGTGCTGCACGACCACCGGTACGTCCGAGCGCACCACCAGCGCGTACTCCTTGCCCACAGGTATGGGCTCGGGCTCTTGCAGATCGTTAAGGCGGAGGTGAATCGTACGCCTTGCGGGCGCCACGATCCGGTAAGGACCAACCGGCTCACGGTCCGAGAAGTAGACTGTGAGCTCGAGGTGCGCGTCCTCATCGCCAGTATTGAGAATGCACACCGCCTCGTGGCTCACCATGTCGGGCTCAGGACCGTGGCTCCAGGAAGGGATGTACCCATCTGGCACGGCCCACACCTTATGACCTATCCCTGGCATAGCTTTCTCCTGTTAAGTACTTAATCCGGCTTCTGTTGTACTACGAAACGCCCCTCAAAGGCAAATTTGACACCGATTATTATCCTCATATATGATGCCCTTTCAGGGAGAACTTACTGAGCAATCACGACCCCGGGAGAAGGCGATGGGACAGACAGCCTCTGAAGACTTCGTGCAGCGAGAGCAACCCATACGGAAACTTCTGTACCCTCTGCTGGCCTTCATGGGAGCCCAGAGCTCGAGTGGTATCCTGTTGATCGCCTGTACCGTGATCGCGCTGCTGTGGGCCAACTCCCCCTGGGGACACACCTACGACGCCTTCTGGCACACCAAGCTGGTGGTGGGGGTGGGAGGCTATCAGCTATCGCTCGACCTGCTGCACTGGATCAACGACGGGCTGATGGCGCTCTTCTTCTTCGTCGTGGGGCTAGAGATCAAGCGCGAGCTGCTGGTGGGCGAGCTTTCCAGCTTACGGCAGGCCTCGCTCCCCATTGCCGCTGCCGTTGGCGGTATGCTCGCGCCCGCCGCGATCTACACCCTCTTCAACTGGGGCGGTAATGGCTCGCACGGTTGGGGCATCCCTATGGCCACGGACATCGCCTTCGCGCTGGGCGTGCTGTCGCTGTTGGGCAGCCGCATCCCCAACGCGCTGAAGGTGTTCCTGACGGCGCTGGCCATAGTCGACGATATTGGGGCAGTGCTAGTGATCGCTCTTTTCTACACAGAGGACACTTCCCTGCGCGCTCTGCTATTTGCTAGTGTAGTGTTCCTGCTGCTCGTGGCGTGCAATGTCCTGCATGTGCGCCACCCCATACCCTATGCGCTGTTAGGGCTGGTCATGTGGGTGGCCTTCCTGGAGTCGGGAGTGCACGCCTCCATCTCGGGAGTACTTGTGGCACTGACGATCCCCGCGAGGACACGAGTGGACACTAAGGAATTCCTGGATCGCACGAAGGAGCTGCTCGAGGAGTTCGATGCCGCTGGCGAGGAGGGCGAGAGCATCCTGACCAATGCCGGTCAACAGGCCGCGATCCGCGAGATCCAGGCGCTGTCCGAGAGTGCGCAGACCCCAATGCAGCGGCTGGACCACATGCTGCACCCGTGGGTGGCGTTCGCGATCATGCCCGTGTTCGCGTTGGCCAACGCGGGGGTGCACCTCGGAGGCCAGATCGATCTCTTTAGTCCTGTGACACTCGGAGTGATCGCCGGCCTCGTGCTCGGCAAGCAGATCGGCATCTTCGTCGCCAGCTGGGGAAGCGCGCGCCTTGGGCTGGCCGACCTTCCAGAAGACACTAGTTGGAGGATGGTCTACGGTGCTGGCTGGCTGGGTGGCATAGGCTTCACGATGAGCCTCTTCATCGCCACCCTAGCGTTCGGAAACGACCAGAGGCTACTGGACGACGCCAAGGTGGGCATACTGGTGGGCTCGCTTATCTCAGGAGTGTTTGGGCTATTGTACCTCCGGAGGGTTATCTCACGACCCACTGCAACCGCCGTTACTACCACTAGCTAGGCGGACATTGGATAAATGACTCGCAGACCCCTAGATGGTAGATCCTATTGTAGGAATACCAGAGGTGCTCAAAGATCTTAAGTCGTGGGATAATCCTACACCAAAGATTATATCTTGCTCCTCTACTGCCGAGCCTTACTTAATATCACAACAAGCCGAGCAGATCTAGCCGCAGTCCAAACCTCCATTGGTTCCTACTGCTGGCCTGCAGTATGTAAACCTAGACTTAATGTAGCCCTAAAGTCCCCGTTAATCCCCTAGGGTAACATATTTAGGTGGAGGTAAGACTCAGAGCCGGGTATAAGCAGAAAGGAGTTGTAATATGACGTTGAAGTCCAAGGTTGTATATCTCCTGCTCGCGATCGCGTTGGTGATGAGCGTACCGCTTGCTATCGTCAGAGGCGCGGGGAATCGCTCGCCGGTGAGAGCTCGCAGCGTGATATTCCTCATGGGCGACGGCATGGGAGCCACCCAGCGCGATGCTATCCAGCTGGTGACAGTCGGCCCATACGGCAGGCTTACAATGGACCAGCTCCCATACACGGGCATGATGAGCACCAACTCCGTGGATCCGAAAACTTTCGTGACAGACTCAGCAGCTGGCGCCACAGCTTGGGCCATAGGACGCAAGACCTATAACGGTGCAATAGCCGTAGACGCCCAGGGCAAACCTTGGCCCACGCTCTTAGAGGAGGCTAAGCAGGCCGGCAAGTCGGTGGGGCTGGTCACCACCAGCCAGGTGACCGACGCCTCTCCCGCGGCGTTCGGGGCCCACGTCGAGGATCGCGACGAGCAGAGCGAGATCGCCCGCCAGTATCTGGAGAGCTCCAAGGTGGACGTGATCCTCGGCGGTGGTGAAGACTACTGGTACCCCAAGGGCGATCCCGGAGCTTTTCCGGATCATCCAAAGGAGGACCCAGAGGAGGGTAGTAAGGGAAATCGAGGCAACCTCGTGCGGGAGGCCAAGCGGCTGGGCTACACCTACGTCACCGACCGCCAGGAGCTCATGGCCGCCCGGGGGCCAAAAGTGTTGGGGCTGTTCGCCAACGAGGAGATGTTCCAGCAGAGGCCCGAGGGGGAAGGCGCGGTGTACTCTCCCGTCGTCTCGCTGCCCGAGATGACCCAGAAGGCCATAGATATCCTCTCCCGTAACCCCAGAGGCTTCTTCCTCTTCGTCGAGCAGGAGGCCATCGACGAGATGGGGCACAACAACAACTCCGAGCTGCTGATGAAGGCCGGGCAGGAGCTGGACAAGTCGGTAGGAGTGGCCCTGGATTACGCCAAGGAGAGCGGTGACACGCTGGTCCTCGTTACGGGCGACCACGAGTGCTGCGGCCTTACGCTGGAGGGACCAGATGACCCCAAGTATCCAGACGAGGACGGCAGGGAGATAAAGGGCAACATCTCGGGCGAGGATGGTCCATTCAAAGTGGCACGGTCGAGCTACCGCTTCAAGACCGATTGGACTACCACGGGCCATACCCCCGTGGACGTGCCGGTCAGCGCCTACGGTCCGTACGCAGACAGGCTTGTAGGGAACTATGAGAATACTCACCTGCATGAGGTCTTGCAGCAGGCTCTTGGCCTCGGCCCCAACGGCATGCCTGAAACTGGTAGAGGTTGGTGGGGCCATCTTGCAGCTTTCTGGAGGACCTTGACCTCACACTTGCCCTAGAGCTAACTGGAAGGTAACAGGCATGGTGATGCCCCTGGAAGGCATCACCATGCCTGTTGCATTCTCCAAGCGTTTAATCTGCGAATCTCAGCCCTGGATTCCCGAGCCGTGATGGTCGTAAGGCGGGCATCTTCCGGAGGATACAGGTTGGTGGAGAGCACCAAGTCGCCCTCATCAACGAACACCTCCACGCTGGAGGCATCTACGAATATGCGGAGCTTCAGGGTGCCCCTGCGGCGGCGCCAGCCGCACCTGCTGCCTCGCAGGTAGCCATCGGCGTGGTCCCGGTCCAGCGTCACGGCTCCGTCCGCGGCGCACAGCAGCACCGTGCGGCGGGCCCCATCCGGTGTGGCTCGCAGGGCGATCTCCAGCTCTCCCCAGCCGTCCGGCCAATCCACCTCGAGCTCCAGCTCCATGCAGCCGTCGTCGCTCGGGGGCAGATCGAGGGACCGCCCATGATCCAGCAGCATCCTGCCGTGGAACAAGCGCTCGTGGCGAAGGCTGGACAGCTCGGACAAGGGTGGGAAGCGCAGGGTGCCATCTGCCCTCAGGTGCACCTCCCTGGGCAGCGCCAGCGCCCCGCACCAACCGCTCTCGGCCGTGGGGCCGAACGTGGAGAACCAGGGCATCCAGGGCCAGGAGTTGGCCCAGCCCAGCAGCACGCGCCTGCCATCGGGGGTAGCCAACGACTGGGGAGCGTAGAAGTCGAAGCCACAATCCATCTCCCCCATCCTCTCCGGGAGGAACCTGCCGCGCTCGTAGTCGATGTCGCCCACGAGGTAGAGCCCTCGAGTCTCCCCCATCCCCATCGGGGAGAACATGAGTACCCATCTATCCTCCAGGGGGAAGACATCAGGGCACTCCCACATCGTCCCCAGGCTGCCATCGCTTTCTGCCATCACCCCTACGTAGCGCCACCTTCTTAGGTCACCGGACCTGTAGAGCAGGGCCTTCCCCCGCCCGTCCCTGCAGGAGCCCACCACCATGTACCAGCTGTCGCCGTGTCGCCACACCTTGGGATCACGGAAGTCCGGCGAACCATCCGGAGGTGGCCCCGGGACGACGGGGTTGCCGGGGTACTTGTGGAAAGTCACGCCATCGTCGCTGTAGGCCATACACTGGGACTGCCGCAGCTGGCCATCTTCGAAGGTGCAGCCCGTGTAGAAGAGGTACAGCAGCCCATCGGACTCGACCGCGCTGCCGGAGAAGCATCCTCCCTGCTCGTGCAGGTCGTAGGGCTCGCTCGGCGCCAGGGCGATGGGCAGGTGCTCCCAGTGTACGAGGTCCCTGCTGCGTGCGTGTCCCCAGTGCATAGGGCCCCACTGCGGCCCGAAGGGGTTGTGCTGGTAGAACAGGTGGTAGTACCCCCCGTAGTGGATGAGGCCGTTGGGGTCGTTCATCCACCCCGCCGGCGGCATGAAGTGGTAGCGCTGGCGCCAGGGAGATCTCACGGCCTGCTCCTCCAGCTGCCTGCGAGCCTCCTCCGCCCTCCTGATACTATCTGGGTATTTATTATGCAAAGTCCTAAAACCTCTTGAAAGATAATAGGAAACTTATTTCATTATCACTATTTATCACAGTTTATACTTACATGCTGTCCACATGAGCGCCGTATTTTGATTTCTGGCTGAAGTACTATCTCTTGCGCTGGTGACTCATCACCTTGAATACGCGCTATTAGCATTTCAGCGGCTATTCTTCCTATATGATATGTAGGCTGAGCTGCTACTGTAATGCTGGGATTATAGACGGGCATCCAGTCTATATCATCAAAGCCAACTAATGCTATATCTTCAGGGATAGACAGTCCCTTTTCTTGAATAGCTCTGAGTGCACCTATAGTCAGTAAGTTGGTTCCTGTAAAAAGAGCTGTAGGTCTCTCTTTGGCGTTTAGTAGTTCCATAGTAAGTCTATAGCCTGTATCCTCTCTATTAGCACCACTAGGCGGTGGAGGGCCCACTTTAATTAGGTTCGGGATAATAGGAAAGCCATACTGTAGGAGAGCCTGCACATAGCCCTCACGGCGTTCCCTTCCGGTAGCGACTATAGAGGTTCCTAAAACAGCTCCTATTCTGCTATGTCCATGTTCTATAAGGTGCATTACTAGCTGTTGTGCTGCCCAAGTGTTATTGACGACTATAGTATCTACATCTAAGCCAGGAACCCTTCTGTCAACCAGCACCAAGGGAATCTTCGCCCTAACAAGATCCTCACAAGGATCGTTGTATTCCCTACTAGGAGATACTATAACACCAGCAACCCTTTCCGAAATCATAACTTGTATGTATTCTCTCTCTTTCCGTTCATCTTCGTCAGCATTCCCCAGCATCACTATATAACCATGCTTCTGAGCCACATCTTCAACTGCCCTGACCAGAGATATAAAGAAAGGATTTTGAATATCGGATATTATAAGCCCAATTATGCTAGATTGTCTCTTACGTAAGCTACGAGCAACTCTATCAGGTTTGTATCCAGTCTCTTCCACCGCCTTCAAAACCCTATCCCGCAATATCGGGTCAACAGTAGTTTTCCCGGATAATACCCTTGATACAGTAGCCGTAGACACGCCAGCCTTTTTAGCGACGTCCGAGATTTTCACATTTCCCATAGGCCATCCTGTAGCAATCGTTTTCTGAATTATCTCTAAAAAGCATTCGTTTATCAAGATTGCGCCATAAAGTTTGATTTATCTTGGCTTTGTAGTACCTATTGACGAAGACTACGGAAGGATTTATACTTGCAGTAATCGATTACTCAGGAGGCGCTTTGAATGAATACTAGGAGAATAAGCCGTAGAGATTTTATGAGGAATGCTATATTGACTTCAGCTGGGATATACATGGCAGGATGTGGAATGTCGTCCACATCCAAACCTGCTTCTAGTCCCACCGTGAGCAGTCAAGCTACCCATGTTAGAATGCAGGGCACCCTCCAAATAGCTTTTGTCGGTACACAAGTGGCCAATAGCCAAAAGGTTATAGCACAGGACTTCGAGAAAGCCCATCCAGGAGTTAAGATCAACTTTCTTCCTATACAAGGGAAAGACTGGAACGATTATTTTACTAAGATTCTCACCCAAATAGCATCAGGAAGCGTTCCAGATCTCATGACTGTAGCTACTGAAGGCATACAGTTATTTGCCGGCAAAGGATTAGCGTACCCATTAGACGAATTCGTCAAGCAAGACAAGGAAGCGATACGTGAGTACTTTGCAGACGTGCATCCCTCTCTAGTCGAGGCAATGATGTATCAGGGACACTTGTATGCACTTCCATTTGACTTCAACGCTGCTAACATGTTCCTGAATATGAATCTTTTCTCACAAGCAGGAATTGAGTATCCTCGGGGAAATTGGACCAAGGATGATTTCTACGACATAGCGAAGAAGATTGCCGCCCTGGGTGGGGATGGGGCTCCCTACGGTTATGGTTGGGTAATTCGATTGTGGGGAAGTTGGACTCCCTGGATCTATAACAATCGCAGCAATCTCTTAAAAGAAGATAAATGGCAAGGCGGGCAATGGTTATGGGATACTTTCTATCCTGATAATCCTGCAGCTAAGGGGCGCAGTGGCGGATGGCGTTGGGGAGAACCTATCGCCAACACACCAGAAAACGTTGAAGCATTAGATTTCATGGTGCAGCTGGCTAAGGAACACATCACCCCTAGTATAAGTGCAGGGGGTGGTGGTCTTCTACAAGGCTTCTTTACTAGTGACAAGCTAGGAATGACACCAGCAGGGGGCTTCTGGGCCGGTGGCTTGCATAACGCTGGTATGAAGCCAGACGAATTTGATGTCCAGTTTTTCCCTAAGTGGCAGACGCAGAGACATCTATTTGGTACTGCAGGACTAGTTATGATGGAAAAATCCAAGAATAAGGACTTAGCATGGGAGTACATTAAGTACTGGGTTAGTAAGCCTGTAATGCAGTATATACTCAGCAACAATGACACTACACCGGTACGCAGATCATTGGCTACAGCTAAGCAATATGCAAATACTGGCCCCAAACACTGGAGCGTCTTCTACGACACTCTAACTAAATTCCCAGATACTGCTCCAATACCAGCACCAACCTGGTATGAACGCATGAACACAATTTTCACTAAATACACAAGTTTAGCTATGTCCTTCTCTCAAACTCCGCAACAGGCATTGGATAACATGCAGAAAGAGATGGAGCAAGCTTATGAACAAGAGGGTGGAAAATAAAAGGAGCTCATGTTATGGAGAAAACAGAGTTTCTACATAAATCAAACACGAGGGCTTTCCAAGAGTCAATAGCAGATTTATTCCGAGACAATGTAAGGGGCTCGGCTATGCGCCGAGCCCTGATGGGTTACCTATTTATAGCCCCAACTGTAGTTAGTCTGCTAGTATTTACCATTTTACCCATCATTGCATCTTTCGGCTTAAGCTTCTTTGAGTGGAACGTTATAGAAAAGGCTAGATTTGTTGGCTTGGACAACTATATAAAGTTGACTCATGACACAAGGGTACTAAGAAGCTTCCTAACTACAGCACAAATAGTAATACTATCTGTGCTGTTGCAAATAGTAGTCGCGCTACTTTTAGCACTAGGAGTACAGAGCATTAAACAACGAGTATTAAGATACTTCTTTAGAACTATATTTTTCCTTCCTATATTAACCTCAGCAGCTTCAATATCGATAGTTCTAGCATATATGTTTGATCAGGATTTCGGTGTTATTAATTACTACTTAACCCACATAGGTCTTCCGAGAATACCTTGGCTCAACTCTCCGCACTGGGCTATGGTAGCAGTCATTATAACCTATGTTTGGCAGCAGCTAGGCTTCATGTTCATTATCCTCACAGGTGGAATTTCTAGTATTCCTACAGAAGTACTTGAAGCTGCCGATGTGGATGGAGCTCACGGGTGGAAAAAACTAGTTCATATTCAAATTCCAATGCTTAGCCCAACACTACTGTTTGCCGCAGTAGTCGGAGTGATAGGAGCTCTCCAGATATTTGAGATACCGTTTGTTCTAACCAATGGCGGACCAGGGGATGCTACCAGAACTGTAGTGATGATTATCTACGAGTCAGCATTCCAGAATCTACAAATAGGCTATGGATCAGCTATAGCTTTCATATTGTTTGTGGTCATACTCTCACTGACTGCCATTCAGTTCATTCTAAGTAGATATTGGGTTTTCTATCAGTAGGTGGTAACGATGTTTGTACGTACTGTTTACAAATTACAAAAGTTGAGATGGAACTTAAGCTATACAATGCTAATACTTATTCTACTTATTGCATCTATAATTGTGATTAGTCCAATAGCATATGCACTAGCAACCTCCCTCAGAATACCATCCGAATCTTTCACTCTCCCTCCAAGGTGGATACCCATCCCCCCAGACTTCAGCAATTATGAAGCTGTATTTTCTACCGTGCCATTGGGACACTACGTAGTAAACAGTATGTTCATAACCTTAAGCATTGTAGTTGCACAAGTAGCAACATCGGCACTAGCCGGTTATGCTTTTGCAAGGCTGAATTTCCCTGCAAAGAACTTGCTCTTCTGGCTTATACTAGCAACCATGATGATTCCTCAGCAAGCTACTATAATTCCGGTATTCGTAGAAATCAGCAAAATAGGCTTGGCTGACACTCGAAGTGCGCTTATTCTTCCAGCAGTAGCTACGGCCTTTGGTACATTTCTAATGAGGCAGTACTTTATGAGGATACCTAATGAATTTGAAGAGGCCGCACTAATAGACGGCGCCAGTCACTGGAGGATCTTTTGGTCTATATACCTACCTATGGTAAGACCAGGACTAACAGTATTAGCAATATTGTCTTTCAATGGTTACTGGAATGAATTTCTTAGGCCTCTAGT
The DNA here is from genome assembly GCF_000025005.1 of Thermobaculum terrenum ATCC BAA-798. Taxonomy (NCBI): domain Bacteria; kingdom Bacillati; phylum Chloroflexota; class Chloroflexia; order Thermobaculales (SeqCode); family Thermobaculaceae (SeqCode); genus Thermobaculum (SeqCode); species Thermobaculum terrenum. The sequence goes on along the minus strand of NC_013526.1, from coordinate 447,909 downwards.
ATTCCTAAAGAGCATAGATAAATTTACCCTACCCTTGGGTTTAGTTAACCTCCAAGGTTACATGGGCACGGGAAGCATATCGGTAGTACTTGCTGGTGTAATTATATCTCTCTTACCAGTACTAATAATATACATTTTAGGACAAAGGTACCTAGTGGAAGGAATAATGCTAGGAGGACTAAAAGCGTAGGATATCCTTACAACAATAGCTTGCCCTCTACGAGTTCCAGGATCTTGACGCTGCGATAGTCAAATATCTTGTTGAGCTGGAGTCTCACGATTGGGAAGGCTAGATCTCCCAAGGGACTCAGGGGGAGCCTGTAGCGCACGGTGTCCGCCATCAGGGTGTAGCCGTCCAGGGGCTCGAAGCGGTGTTCGTGGATCCAATCGCGATACGGCCCCTCCAGCTGCTCGTCGATGAACCTGTGAGGGGGCTCCCAGGCGCTGATGCGGGTCAGCCAGCGCATCGGCACCCCCATGAGCTTCAGCCTGTACTGGATGAGCGTGCCCTGCCGCATCTCGATGGGCGTGGGCGTGAGTAGGCCGAAGCTCAACCAGGGAGGGGTGATCGCCTCCAGGTTCTCCGCTGCGGCGAAGAACGGGAAGACTTCCTCCAAAGTACCTCTGATGAGCGTGTGCCTACGCAGCACGTGCCACAACACGTACCTCCCAGATCCTGCAGATTATACGATTATAGCTCAAGCCCGGATGCGACTATTTACAGCCCAGGGGGAAAGTATTACAATCCAGGCAGGATGGCTACCCACGCACAGGCACGCGCCAGATCGGACACCACTCGACTGCAGCCCGTGGGGCTGACGGGCATAGCCGCCGCCGCGCTCTTCATGGCGCTCTGCGGCATCTACTGGGACGTCACCTGGCACGTGGTCTACGGCAGGGACTCCTTCTGGATACCTCCCCACAGGGTGGTGTACGCCGGCGTGGCGCTGACCTGGCTGGTGGGGGTGATAGGTGCCCTCACGATGCGGGGGCGCGACCGGAGGGTCTCTCTGGGGTTCTGCATAGGCGCCCTGGGGCCCACCATCCAGGGGATAGCTGCCCCAATCGATAACACCTGGCACAACACCATAGGGCTCGACCCCACGGTGTGGAGCCCGCCACACCTGATGGGCATAGTGGGCGGCGGGGTAGGTGTGCTCGGGATGCTGCTGGCGCTCTCCCCGTACATCCGGGCCGAACGGGGGAGCATGCTCTTGGCGAGCTTATCGCGGGCGGAGTGGGTGGCTCTCCTCCTGTTCGGAGGTGGGCTGTCGCTCGCGCTCTTCTCCCTGGGGGACCTGGACTTCGAGCTGGACAACCAGGACTACCTGCTGTTCCCGCTGATGGCGGGCGCGCTCTCGACGCTGGTGCTCCTTGCGGCCGGCAACTACTTCCGCAGGCCCGGAGCCGCCACGCTGGTGGCGCTGATCTACATGGTGTTTCGCTCACTGGTCCTGATCATCGTGTGGCGGATGGGCTTGACCGACGCGCTCACTCCTCCCATCTTCGTGCTCGCGCCCGCGGTGGCCATAGACCTGGCTCAGGCCCTGAACCCTCGTTGGGGATACGTGCTGGGCGCGGTGCTGGCTGGCCCGGCGCTGCTGTGGGGAGAGTGGCTCTACCGCGGCCTGTTCGACACTTACCCTTGGAGCTTCCTGCAGGTGTTCGCCTCCACCACCACCGTGGCGGCGATCGCGACCATAGGTGGGCTCGCCGGCATGTGCATCGGGACCATGCTCCGGGAGGGCACCCTCACCCCCTGCCTGCCTGCCCCCCGGGAGTAGCGCAAGCTGGGCTTGCCTCCCCCTCCTTGCATGGTGTATCATCTCTCCACATCACCAGATCACCCCTGGGAGGCAACATGATACCCATCAAGGACACCGTGCGCGCGCGGGAGTTCCCGGTGATCACCGCGGCGCTCATTGCCGCCAACGTACTCGTCTGGGCGCTCGAGCTCAGCCTGGGAACACGAGGCCTGGAGGAACTCGTGTGGCGGCTGGGGGTGGTGCCTGAGCGCTTCCTGCGATCACCGCTGCCGTTTGAATGGGTGACCCTCCTGACGTCCCAGTTCCTCCACGGCAGCTGGTTCCACCTGGGCAGCAACATGATCGCGCTCTACATCTTCGGGGACAACGTAGAGGATCGGCTCGGCCACATCAAGTTCTTGCTGTTCTACCTGCTGTGCGGCGTGGGGGCCGGCGTGACGCACATCCTGCTCAACTCGAGCTCCGCGGTGCCCGCGATCGGCGCCAGCGGGGCGATATCCGGCGTGATGGCCGCCTACCTGGTGCTCTTCCCGCTGGCGCGGGTGGTGACCCTCACGTTCTTCTTTTTCCTGCCGCTCTTTGTAGAGGTGCCCGCGGTGCTGTGGATCGCCATCTGGTTCCTCTCCCAGCTCCTCAACGGCCTGTTCTCGCTGGCCGTCGGTGAGGTGATGCTGGGCGGCGTCGCGTGGTGGGCGCACGTGGGCGGCTTCCTGACAGGCCTTGTGCTCGCCAGGCCGCTGTCAAGGCCGGCCTACAGGTATCATCCCGACGAATACTGGCCCTGGTAGGAGGTTGCGTATGCTCGAGATCTTCTGGCTGTTCCTGATCATCAGCTCGCTCCAGCCCGTGATCCGTCAGAAGTGGCTGGAGGCGCAGCGCATACGCTCCTTCAGATCGCTGGAGGAGCGCCGGCACAGCCGGGTGATAGGGCTGATACACCGGCAGGAGACGATGAGCCTCCTGGGATTCCCCGTGGCCCGCTACATAGACATAGAGGACTCCGAGGCCGTGCTGAGGGCCGTGCACCTGACGGACCCCAGCGTGCCCATCGACATGATCCTGCACACCCCGGGCGGGCTGGTGATAGCGGCCGAGCAGATAGCGCGAGCCCTCAAGGCCCACCCAGCCAAGGTCACGGTGTTCGTCCCCCACTACGCCATGAGCGGCGGCACCCTGATAGCCCTGGCCGCGGACGAGATCGTCATGGGGCCGCACGCCGTGCTGGGGCCCGTGGACCCCCAGCTGGGCGAGTACCCCGCGGCCTCCATCCTGAAGGTGGTGGAGCAGAAGCCCCTGGCCGAGGTGGACGACCAGACGATCATCCTGGCGGACGTCGCCCGCAAGGCGATGGGACAGGTCCGGCAGACGGTGCTCGAGCTGCTGGGCGACAAGATGCCCCAGGACAGGGCCCAGGCGCTGGCCGACCTCCTCTCATCGGGCCACTGGACGCACGACTACCCCATCACCGTCGAGGAGGCGCGGAGCATGGGCCTGCCCGTCAGCACGGAGATGCCGAAGGAGGTGTACGACCTTATGCAGCTCTACCCCCAAGCGGGGCGCAGGCGGCCATCGGTGGAGTACGTGCCGATCCCCTACGGCCCGCGCGAGAGCCCGGCGAGAAGGCCCGGCAGGGACGGCTCACACGGGTCCCAGGGCTAGCGCAGTTGGCGCAATTATTGCTATCCTGATTGATGGCTATGGAGTTCAAGGACTACTACGAGATACTAGGCGTGCCCCGCAACGCCTCGGACAAGGAGATACGCCAGGCCTTCAGGCGGCTGGCTCGCCAGTACCATCCCGACGTCAACCCGGGCAACAAAGAGGCCGAGGAGCGCTTCAAGGAGATCAGTGAGGCCTACGAGGTCCTCTCCGATCCGGAGAAGCGCAAGATGTACGACCAGTTCGGCGCCCGGTGGCGGGAGTACCAGGCGGCGCAGCAGGCCGGGCAGGCGACCGGGCAGGGATTTGACTGGAGCGACTTCGTGCGCGGGCAGGGCGGCCCGCGCTACGAGTACCGCACGTTCTCCGAGGAGGACCTGCGCGACCTCTTCGGGGAGGAGCACCCGTTCTCCGACTTCTTCGAGACGCTGTTCGGCGGGGGGCGGGCGCGCGCCGGCACGCGGCAGAGGGCCCGCCCTGGGCAGGACCTGGAGCAGGAGGTCCAGGTGACGCTGCGCGAGGCCTACACGGGCACCACCCGCCTGTTGGAGATCCAGCTGCCCAACGGGCAGACGCGGCGCATCGAGGCCAAGATCCCCCCGGGCGTGAACACCGGCACGCGAGTGCGCATGGCTGGCCAGGGCATGCCCGGCGCAGGGGGCGGCCCCCCGGGCGACCTCTACCTGGTGGTCCGGGTGCTCCCGGATCCGGCTTTCGAGCGCGAGGGCGATGACCTGAAGACTAAGATGCACGTGCCGCTCTCGACCATGCTCCTCGGTGGGGAGGTGCGCGTACGCACGCCCGATGGGCGTACGCTCGCCCTGCGCATACCCGAGCGCACCCAGGACGGCCGGGTGTTCCGCCTGCGGGGGCAGGGGATGCCGCGGCCCAACAACCCGCACCAGAGAGGTGACCTGTTGGTGGAGGCGCACGTCCGCCTGCCGGAGCGGTTGACGCCCAGGCAGCGGGAGCTGCTGGAGGAGCTGGCGCGCCTCTCGGAGGGGGAGGCCACCCAGGCGGCGAGCTGACGAGTTTGGAGGTTGAGATTGGACCAGGACAAGAGGCTGACCTACTACAGGATAGAGACGGCTTCCCAGGTCGTGGGGATGCCCCCCGCGACTATCCGCTACTACGCGCGGGTCGGGCTGGTCAGGACCCGCCGTGAGGGGAGGGAAGAGCTGCTGGATGAGCAGGAGATAGCGAGGCTGCGCCGCATCCGCCGGCTGCGAGAGGACCTCGGGATCAACACCGCGGGGGTAGAGGTCGTCATGCGCCTGCTGGACGAGCTGGAGTCCCTCCGCGCCAGGCTTGCCGAGACCCGCTAGCTCCCGCGTACCCCAGCACGTGGCTGGCAAGGGAGGGCACCCTCCCGATATGAGGCGCACGTCATCGCCTCGGGCCCAGAGAGCCGGCCCCGACGGGCCGAGCCGTCGGGGCTCTGTATATTAGGTGGGGACTACAGCCCCACCTCCTGGATCTGCTGCTTGACGTCCTCGGCGTCGCGCGCGAGCCTCTGGGCAGCGTCCTTGAAGGCCTGCTCCGCCGGGGTGTTGCGCACGAAGATCTTCTCCAGAGCCTCCCCTATCGTCTGGTCGCCGTTGGGGATGAACAGGCGAGCGGTGTCCTGAGGCTGAGTCTTGGGCAGCTGGTCCACCGCTACCTTGAACTGGGGGTTCTGCTTGAAGTACTCCTGCATCTGGCTCGACTCGCGCGCCGACTCGGTCACCGGCATGTAGCCGCTCTGCTGCGACCAGAACACCACGTTCTCGGGTTGTGCCAGGAACTTGATGAACTCGAAAGCGGCTTGCTTGCGGTCGCTGGAGGAGGCCGCGATGATGCTCAACCCGGAGCCGCCAGTCGGACACCCGAAGTGCTCGTGCTTGGGTAGGAAGGCCGTGCCCACCTCGAACTTCGCTGTCTCCAAGATCTCCCCCAAAGAACCAGTGGACTGCTGAGTCATAGCGCATATGCCGTTGGCGAAGTCGACACTCTGGTCCTCCGCCATGTACCCTAGCCCCTCGTCGTGGATGAACTTTCGGACCCACTCGCCCGCCTCCAGGGAACGCTCCTTATCTATCAGGATGTTGAGCTCCTTGTCGGAGTAGTTGCCGCCCCACTGCCACTCGTTGCCCTGGAAGTGCCAGGCGTTGTAGTTCTTGGCCGTGGTGAAGGCGTAAGGCTTCTTCACTCCAGCGCTCGCCTTCAACTCCTTGGCAGCCTCCAGCACCTCGTCCCAGGTCTCGGGAGCCTTGTCCGGCAGCCCCGCCTTCTTGAAGAGGTCGCGGTTGTAGTAGAAGAGGGGTGTGCTGCGGGCGAAGGGCACCCACCAGGTCTTCCCCTGCCTGGTGCCTTCATTAATAAGGGGATCCACGTAGTCGTCTCTGTCCAGTTGCTGCTGCTTGAAGTAGTCGTCCAGCGGCTCCAGGGTCTGGTTGAGATAGAACTTATTCCAGGTGACCTCGCTGAGCACCACCAGGTCGGGCACCTGCTTGGCGGCCATCGCGGTGGCCAGCTTCTGAGCCAGCTCCTCGTAGGTGCCCTGGTACTGGTTCTCCACGAAGATATCGCTCTGGGATTTGTTGAACTTGTTCACCAGGGTCTGCAGCGCCTCGCCGTTCTTGCCGCCCCAGGCGGACCAGAAGACCACGCGCGTCCGGTTGCGAGCCTCGGGGGGTACCGTGCCGGTGCTGCTCGGCTGAGCGGCGCCACCACCGCCACCCGCGCCACAGGCCACCACTACGAGCGACCCCAGCGCGGCCCCCGAGGTTGCCAGAAACTGCCTGCGGTTCATCTTCCAAGTCACTAGACCAACCTCCCTTCGATTAGTGAGCCCACCCCATGCATCCCCTAACCTTTGAGGGCACCGGCCGTCAGTCCGGATATTATGTACCGCTGCGCCCAGATGAAGAGCGCCAGCACGGGGATCACCACGAACACCGTGCCGGCCATGATCACCCCCCATTGGTTGGCGCCCTCCGTGTCGAAGAGGTACTTGATGCCGATCGACAGCACCCTCATCTCCACCTTGTTGGTGACTATCAGCGGCCAGAGATAATCGTTCCACTTGGCCACCACTGAGATGAGTGTGATCGTCACCAGCATCGGCTTGGACAGCGGTAACACAATGGACACCAGCCTTCTCAGGTGCCCCGCGCCCTCTATGATCGCAGCTTCCATCACCTCCTTCGGCAGGGTCATGAAGTGCTGGCGCAGCAGGAACGTCGTGAAGGCCACCGATGCCCCCGGCAGCACTATCCCTTGATAGGTGTTGAGCCATCCGAGGCTGGCTATCGTGAGGTAGTTGGGCAGGATCGTCACCTGCAGCGGGATCATCAGGGTGGCCAGCAGCGCTATGAACACGAAGTTCTTCCCCGGGAAGCGGATGTAAGCCAACGCGTACGCCGTGAGGCAGGCGTTGACCACCTCGAGCGCCACCCCGAAGAAGGTGACGATCACCGTGTTGACGTAGAACCTCCCGAAAGGAGCGCTGCGCCAGGCCTCGCTGTAGTTGGCCCAGCGGAAGCTGGTCGGCACCCACTGGGGCGGGAAGGTGTAGATCTCCCCCAGGGTCTTCACGGATGCCGTCAGCATCCAGTACATGGGCACGATGAATACCAGCACCGTCAAGGCCATCGCCAGGTAGAGCCATACCCTGAATATGCGGTGTGTGAGCAGGTCGAGCAGCACCGACCTCCCAGCGGTGCCGGACTGTACCGTGCTCTTGACGGCCTCGCCTCTCATCCCCTACCCCCTACTCGTAGTACACTTTGCGCTGTAGCCACCCCACCTGCACCAAGGTGACCACCAGCAGGATGATGAACATCAGCATGCCCGAGGCTGCGGCTATTCCCGCCCGAAAGGCCCTGAAGCCCTGCTCGTACATGTACCAGATCAGCGTCGTCGTCGCGCCCACCGGGCCACCGTCCGTCATCACGGATATGATGTCGAAGGCCTGCACCGAGGATATGATCGTGGTGACGATCAGGAAGAAGGTCACCGGCGACAGCTGGGGCAAGGTGACGTGCAGGAACTGCTGCCACCTGCCGGCGCCATCGACCCGTGCCGCCTCGTACAGCTCGGCAGGGATGTTCTGGAGTCCTGCCAGGTAGATCATCGCGCTGTAGCCCAGGTTCTTCCAGAGGTACACGATGATCACCGCGGGCATGGCCCAGGCGGGGCTGCCCAGCCAGTCGATCGGTGGCAGCCCGAACCACCCCAGGATGGTCCGCATCAGCCCGTAGTTGGGATCGAAGATATAGGCCCACACCAGGCCCACCGCCGCGCCCGAGAGGATCACCGGCGCGAACACCACCGTGCGCGCGAAGTTGCGCCCGCGCAGCCGCTGGTTGAGCAGGAGCGCCAGCGCCAGCCCCAGCGCCAGGCTGCCCACCAGCACGGCCACCGTGAAGTAGAGCGTGTTGAACATCACCCGGTGAAAATCGGGATCGCTGAACAGGTAGGCGTAGTTCTCCAGCCCAACGAACCGCTTCACGGGCGAGATCATGTCCCAGTGCACCAGGCTCAGGTACCCCTGATACACCAGCGGCCAGTAGGTGAAGATGATGAACAGCAGGAAGTTGGGAGCAACGAAAGCTAGAAATATCAGGTACTCGCGGTTGAACACCCTGCGCCCGCGGGTGGCGGGTACCTGCCCCTTACTGGCTACCTCCAACCTATCGGCTCCTTTCACGCGTTATGCTCGCACGGATCAACTGCGTCCGCGCCATTATATTGGCCAGCCCCCGCCAGGGGCACCGCCGATCACAGAAAGCTAAGCAAGATTTAATGCTCTCTTTAAGATCAGGCTCGGCAGCCCGTCCACGGAGCTGTGCACATATGATACTCAAATTATGTGCAAATGCAAGTCCTTCGCATGTGGTCAGGCTGGATCAGGGCACGTAGCCCAGCAGGCGCGCTCGTATCAGCTCCAGTTCGAGGTCGGTCAGCCCTATATGCCGGAGGTAGGGATCCACACCACCGTAGCGACGATCCAGGTGATCGAGCACCTCCAGCATGACCTCTACTCGGGGCATCATGACTTCGAGCTCCCTCTCTATCTCCTGCCGACGCTCGGGGTTGTGCCTCAGGGTCTCCTCCCACTCAGGGCGCAGGCACTCAGCGGTGAGGGCGTAGTCGGCGGCTATCACGTCGTAGGGCACGCGCACCGCGCCCAGCAGCAGCGCCACGGCGATGCCCGTGCGGTCCTTGCCACCCACGCAGTGCAATAGCACCGCCCCCTCGGGCGAGGCATGGGCGATCGCGTGGATGACGCTCGCCACCCGATCGGTGTAGCGGTCCAGCATCATCTTGTAGTTATCGGCGAGGGTGGTGAAGTCCTTGGGAGGGAACTCCGCAGGATCGATCATCGAGATGTGGTGGTACGCGATGCCGTGCTCCCCCGGCATCGCGTATGGGTTGGGCTTGGCCTCGACCTCGTGCGGCAGGCGGAGGTCGACTATCGTGCGCACGCCGTACGCCAGGAGGGCTGCGTGGCCCGCCATGGTGAGCTTGGACACCGTGTCGGCGCGCACCACGGCCCCCCAGCGCGTCTGCACCCCGTAAGCCGTGGGGTAGCCCCCGAGGTCGCGGATGTTGAGGCAACCCTCCCAGGCAAGAACCCTTCGACGCTCCATACCGCCTCCTATAGGTTACCTAACGATACCGCAGCAGGCCGAAGGGCGCAAGCCCCTACCTCCAGGAAGGCTCGGGAGGCGACTCGGTCCGCCCCACGTCGGCATCCCACGCCGCCCTCGAGCTCCACACCAGGTAGATGTTGTACAGCGCGGCGAACGCAAAGCCCAGCAGCATGCCCCAAAATCCCAAGCCCTAGTGTACCTGTATCAGCCCGGAGAGATCTCCCAGGTCGGAGCTGGCTGCCAGCTCCTGCCGCATCGAGTTGATGGTCGAGACGCGCAGCAGCATGATGTCCAGCGCGCCCAGGATGCCCAGGATCGCGCTGACGAGCCCCTTCCAGCCCCTCCAAGCCCCCAGCCCAAGGACGATGCCCGCCACGGTAAAGGCCGCCAGGCCCCTCATGTGCCACTTCCAACCGGCCCCGGAGCCTCTTTCGCTGGGGGCGCTCGCCTCGTTGAGCTCGGGCGCCACCCATGGGTCCTGCCCGAGGGCCTGGTCCATCGCCGTGACCCTCATCACCTCCTGGCCACCACAGGTAACGGTCATGAACGGCAGGGTGAAGCAGAGCAGCGTGAGCAAGAACAACAGAGCAGATAGCCTAGGACTACGCAACATGATACCCCTCCAGTGATAATTTGGCTTCACCCAGCGCAGGTGCGGTGCAGCCCGGGCCGGAGGTTTGAGGTCATGGGCTACAGCCCACCCCGATGGCCCCGGCAGCCAGAGCTGCCTCCCATCCACCAGACACCCCCAAGTATAAGCACCCTTTTGACAGCTTATATGTCACAACATAGCGGCACGAGAGGCAACAACGCGCCAAGCCCCATCTCCGAGGCGGGTAATTCCCATCTCCTGGGGGACGTAGCGACCGGGTGGGACCTGTGCCCCAGGGGGAACAAAAAGGCAAGGGGAGAGCTGTAGCTCTCCCCCGCCTCCCCGCTCAGGGCCTCGGAAGCCTACCCCGACCTCTCTTCACACAGGAGGGTCTCCAGCTCCTCCAGGGTGGGGCCCGTGGCCGGACCCCGACGCCCGACAGCTATCGAGGCCGCGACGTTGGCCCGATGCGCGGCCTCCTCAAGAGGATGTCCCGCGTGCAGCGCCGCCAGCAGCGCCGCCACGTGCGCATCGCCAGCCCCCGTGGAATCCACCGCCGCCACGGGCCTTCCGGGCACGTGCCTCAGATGCCCCTCAGGACCGGCTATCCAGCAGCCGTGAGCCCCCGCCCGCACCACCACCCAGGCACCCTCGTGGAGCAGGCCGGCAAGCCTCTCCACAGCGGTCGGCAAGGCATCCTCGCCAGTCAGTATCGCCAGCTCCCGCTGGTTCAGGCTTATTATGTCAACTCGCCTCAGGACGACGTAGAGGTACCTGACCGGGATCTCCCCCACGAGGGGGCCTGGATCGAAGGCCAGCAGGACGTCCTGCGGCAGGGCCGGCAACCAGTCAGCGAGCGCGGCACCGGATACCGGGTAACACAGGTCGTAGCCCGAGACGTACACCACGTCCCCGCCCACAAGAGGGATGACAGCGAGGTCCGAGGCGGTGAGCTTGGACTCCACCCCTGGAGCCGTCACGAACGTGCGCTCACCATCAGGCTCCACCAAGCCGATGTCGAAGCCGGTATCACCATCGTCGGACGGAGGCAGGAGGATGGGGATGTCGGCCGACTCCAGGTCGCGCAGCACCTGAGCCCCCATCGGGCCGCTGCCCACCTTCCCCGCATAGGCCACCGGCATACCTAGCCTGGATGCTCCCACCAGCACGTTGTAGCCCCCACCGGAGGTCACCACCGCCCCCTGCGCCAGGACGTCTCCCCCTCTCTCGGGCATGTGGGGCACGTAGAGCAGGACGTCCACCAGCACGCTGCCCACCAGCACCAGCCTGCGAGGGCACCTCATCTCAGGACTCCCCCGGGCGCTCTCGCTGGCCAGCCGCCACCTGCCCGCGGGCGAGCACCGCGCCCAGCAGCCAGTAGGTCAGCATGCTCACCAGCAAGCCCATAATGTAGCCCAAGCTGCTCGAGGCAAACACCCCTTTGGCCAGGGGCCCGCTGAACCATGGGGACACGGTGAAGGCCAACCCGACCAGGACGCCGCAGAGCCAGGCGATGCATGCGGGCCAGTGGATCCCCCCTGAGTAGTAATAAGGGCTCCCCGGATCGGTCCACCTGAGCCCCTCCGGGTCATAGCCACGGCGCAGCAACATGTCCACGAGGAAGACGCCAACCCAGGCAGCTAGGCCGTCGGCCAGCAGCTGGAGGAAGCTGATGAAGGGCCCGAAGAAGTCCTGGGCTATGATCATGACGTAGACCGACCCCAACACCATGATCACCCCATCTATCAGCACCGCCTTGTGCCTCTGGAGCCTCACCCCCAGAGCCAGCAGGTTGAGCCCCGAGGAGTAGATCGAGAGGTCCGCGGCAGCTATCAGGCCGCCTATCGCAGTGATCAGGTAAGGCACGGCCATCCACGCAGGCAGGGCATCCCCTATCACCTCCACGGGGTTGGAGGCGGAGGCCAGGTCCGACACCCTGCTGGAGAGCAGCACCCCCGTCATGATCAGCACGAACAGGGGGATGGTCGCCCCCAGCACCGTCCACCCCACTATGGAACGATCGCTGCTGCCTCTGGGCAAGTAGCGAGTGTAGTCCGCGCCGGCGTTGGCCCATCCTATGCCCGTGCCGGCCATGATGATGCTCAGCGTCGCCAGCACCCCTGAGTCCCAAGCTCCCCATGGGGCATCGAGCAGCTTGCTCCACTGCGTACCCGGGATCAGGAAGATGATCACCAGGACGGTGAGCGTCCCGAGGATCCAAGTAGCAGCCTGCTGGATGATGACCAGCGTCGCGTGCCCCAGCAGGCCGAACATTACTACCAGCAGGGCGATGACCAGCAGGCTCACCACCGTCCACAGCGAGTTGGCGGGCAGCCCCAGCAGCCCCAACAACCCCAGCAGGGCGTACGCCGCGGTGATGACGCTGACCGTCTCCCAGCCCACCAGGCTCAGCCAGCTGATGAACGCGGGCCCCAAGTTACCCCGCACCCCAAAGGGCGCGCGCGATAGGGTCAGCATAGGAGCGCCACCCCACTTGCCAGCCACGCTGAGGATACCCACCAGCAGGAAGGATAGGGCCGAGCCCACCAGGGCGACGACAGCACTCTGCCACAGGTTGAGCCCCGCGGCCGTCAGTATCCCGCCGTACACTATCCCGAGCACGCCTATGTTAGCGGGAAACCATATCCAGAACAGCTCCGATGGTTTACCGTGCCTCTCGCTGTCCGGTATGGGCTCTATACCGCGCAGCTCGATAGCCCATGGCCTGTCCACCTCAGGATGATGAGTCTTAGCACTCACGATGTTACCTCCCCACTATACTCTGACGCAGCGACAACAGGGCCGCGACCAATTCGTCCACATACAGAGAGTTCACCTCACGCACAAGCGCCAGAGCCTTCGATGGGAAGGCGCTCTCCCCACAGCAGGCTCCCAACATGGCCCCCGTGATAGCCCCTATTGTATCGCTGTCGCCCCCCAGGGACGCCGCGGCTAGGCAGCCCTCCCAAGGGTCATCCGCGTACAGGGATGCGAGCGCAAAGGCCGCCGGCACCGACTCCTGCGTCAGCACGCCGGTGCCGACCAGGTCGTAGATCCTCTCCTGAGCGCTCGACTCGTCCAAAGGCTTCACCAGGGAGACGGCCCACGAGATCCTCTCGGCCACGCTGGGGCCGGCAACGTAATGGCCCCGCTGCTGACCGAGCTGGGCGGCGCGCAGGGCCAGCTGGAGCCCCTCCTCAAAGCTACCACCCTCCACCCCCACGCTAACCACCGCCGCCACGGCAGCAGCGCCGGCGATGGCCAGCCCGGTGTGGTGCGTGGGCAGGCACACTTGCTCCACGCGGTCGACGAGCCGGGACAACGGCTCGGGAGGCACGCATATGCCCACCGGCGCTATGCGCATGGCCGCGCCGTTGGTGTCGCCTCGGCTGCCCGCCTGGCTGGGAGCCACCCCTCGAGCCACGGCCTCCAGCGCGCGCCGGGAGGAAGGCCCGAGCTGCTCGCTGCCGTCCGCCTCCGCCTCGCGCGTCCAAGCCAGGAGCTCCTGGACGAACAGCGAGACGTCCAGCCTGCCGTCGCCCTGCACCAGCAAGCGCGCGACGATAAGGGCCTGCTCCGTATCGTCCGTCACCTTGCCCGCGGGCTGCCCGGCGCTTATGGGATTTGCCGAGGGCCCTGCCTCGAACCAGCGGACATCCCCCAGCAGGGACCGCACCTGCTCTCGCGGCAGCATCTGGGTGGGCATGCCCAGGGCATCCCCTATAGCCAGCCCGTACAGGGCTCCCGCGGCTCGCAGCCGGCTCATCCCCGTCGCTCCCAACCTTCCCTCTCAAACGTGATGTGCAGGCGGAAGTGGCCTGGGTCGAGCAGGCTGGCCACGTACTCCATCAGCGAGCCGTGTTGGTCCCGCAGCGCCCGACGACTGAGGAGGAACGGCTCCCCCACAGCTCTCCGGAGCAGCTCCGCCTCATCCTCCCGCAGCCTCGCCACCTCTATCCACTCCTCGCTGCTGGTCGGGATCATGCCGAGCCGCAGCGTCAGCACGTCCATCAGAGACTCCTGGCGGAAGTCCACGTCCAGCAGGGCGGCCGTGCTGTCGGTCAGGGGTACGCGGCTGCGCTCCAGCGATATGGGCTCACCGCCGGACACGATGCGCAGCCTGTCGAGCGCGATGAAGTGCGGGCCGGTGCCGAGCTTGGCTCCCAGCTGCCGGTCCTCCACGGGCCCGAAGTGCACGATCCGCGACTCCACCGCCACGCCGCTGCTGGTCAACGCCCTGCTCCACCCCGCAGACCACTCCAGGGGCTGGTTATCGAAGGTGATGTAGCTGCCCGATCCCACCCTAGTGGTGATCAGCTGCTTGCGCGCTAGGTCGGCCAGGGCCTGCCTGATGGTCGTGCGGCTGACGCCGAAGCGGCGAGCTAGCTCGTGCTCCCCAGGCAGCCTGTGCCCGGGCTTGAGCTTGCCGGAGGTTATCTCCTCCTCCAGCAGCGCAGATATACGCTTGTAGACGCTTTCCTGTCTAGACATCTTTTGAGCAGATTGTACCCTAACCTGTACACGATCTCAATACCGAGAGCTATTGTCCTCCGGGCGAAAAAGCACTATCCTCTGATACATCTAAGAGTTGGAGGCGGAACATGCACTTATCGGGAAAGGCAAAGCGCGTGAGGATCTACATCGGCGAGGCCGACAGGCACGGCAACCGCCCCATGCACCTGGCGATAGTGGAGATGCTCCGCCGGGACGGCTACGCCGGCGCCACGGTCTTCCGAGGCATAGAGGGCTTCGGGCGCACGAGCCGCCTGCACACGGCGACCATCCTGCGCCTGTCCGAGGATCTGCCCCTGGTGATCGACGTCGTGGACTCGCCCAAGAAGATCGATGCCCTGCTGCCCAAGCTGAGAGAGCTGGGGGTCAACGGCCTCATCACCGTGGAGGACGTGGAGGTGTACCAGTACGGCGGGCCACAGCACCCAGAGGGCTAGCCCTAACGACCGATCTGCAAGGGGGAGGTCGGCCCCACGAGAAATATGCCGGAGGCCTCATGGTCGCGGGGAGGCAATGGGTGTGCGGCGCAAGCCGCACACCCGGAAGGTGTTCGTTGTTAGATCGTGGGCGGAGGGGTATCCGTGCCGTGGGCCATAGGGCCCTGCACGTCCCCGGACAGCTGTCGGGCCATGCCCTGGATGAGATCCTCGAGCTTCCCAGCGGTCTCCTCCTCCTGCTGGAGGTTCTGCCTTAGTAGCTGTGCCGCGTCCTCGAGGCCCATCTGCTCCAGGCCCACGATGAGCGCCCTGTAAGAGGCTATCTCGTAGTGCTCCACCTTGCATAGCCCACCGGCGATCATGCCGTCCCGCAGCGTGTTGTCTTGGGTCTCCTCCATCCCCTTCTGGGCTTCCGCCACCAGGCCCCGAGCGGAGTCGCAGGAGATCTGCAGCGGGGTCTCCCCCATCAAGGAGAAGACCTGCTCCAAGTTGCCTATCTGCTGCCCCGTCTGCGACATGTGCTCCTGGATGCCCGCGCGCAGCTCCTGGCTGTCGGCCTGGGCGAGCGCCTGCCGCATGCCCTGGAGGAACTGCCTCTCCGCATCGTAGATATCCGATAGTTCGTAGATCAGCTTCGTCTTCGCGTCCGTGATAGCCATCTTTCTCTCCCCTTGGTCCAAAAGCCCTGTGTACCGCTGACCCGGGTCGGACTTATAGAGAGCAGATAGCATGCCACGCTACCATATCATCCCGCCGAGATCGATCACGCCCTCCCCGGGCCACGCCTCGAGGGGAGCTCTCACCGGCAGGATGAAAGTCGGATAGCTCGCCTCCATCCACTGGCCGGTCTCCGGGGAAATGAAGCGGGAGGGTTGGTGGACCCTGGTCCAGCCGACGCGCTCGTAGAAGCCGGCGAC
The DNA here is from genome assembly GCF_000025005.1 of Thermobaculum terrenum ATCC BAA-798. Lineage (NCBI taxonomy): Bacteria > Bacillati > Chloroflexota > Chloroflexia > Thermobaculales (SeqCode) > Thermobaculaceae (SeqCode) > Thermobaculum (SeqCode) > Thermobaculum terrenum. The sequence continues at coordinate 432,390 of NC_013526.1, read as the reverse complement.
CGACTCCAGGCAGTACAGTAGACCGAAGTCGACCGGCTCGCGGTGCAGCGCCGCCTTGAGCTCTTGCATGAGGCGCTTACCCAGCCCACGCCCGCGGGCTCCCTGGCGCACGGCCACCTCCCCCACTCCGGCCACCTCGACCGTGGCGTCCGCCACCTGGATCGGCCGGATGACGTAGTCCAGATGGGCCAGGAGCTCGCCGTCCCCGCCCTCCAGCAGCAGCCTGCGATCCGGCCTGGGACCTCTCCAGGACTGGCGCGAGAACAGCTGGGCTGCGTGCGGGAAGGCCTCCACCAGCAGAGAGCTGATCCTGTGGTGGTCCCGCGAGCTCAACTCCTCCTCTCGCAACAGGCGCACGCGCAGGTGCCCTCCGGCGTGCGTGCAGGATCTCTCGGCCTGGTGCATCTCCCCCTCCGCAAAGTTTGCATGGAGAGTATAGCATATAGATCAGGAGTTTGTATTGACAGGTGTAAACGTCTTTTTATCCTCTGCCTCTCCCTCGGCCGAGATCCCGAACCTCCGGTAGAACCGAGCCAGCGGTCCGGGAGCCCACCAGTTCCACTGCCCCAGCAGGCGCATGGTGGCTGGCACGAGCAGCGTCCGCACTATCGCCGCGTCGACGAACACGGCGATCGCCATGCCCAGCCCTATGGACTTGATGACCAGGGTGTTGGCGAAGGTGAAGGCCACGAACACCGTGATCATGATCAGGGCGGCACCCGTGATGATGCGGCCGGTCTTCTCCAGCCCAGTGGCCACCGCGAGGGTGTTGTCGCCCGTGCGCTCGTACTCCTCCTTGATCCGGCTGAGCAGCAGGACCTCGTAGTCCATCGAGAGGCCGAACAGCGCACAGAACAGGATCACGGGCAGCGCGCTGTTGATCGGGCCCGGATGGAAGTTGAGCAGGCCCGAGAGATGCCCTTCCTGGAAGATCCACACCAGCGCCCCATAGGAGGCGCTCAGCGACAGCACGTTCATCAGGAACGCCTTGATCGGCAGGAAGACGCTCCCCAGCAGGAGGAAGAGCGCCACGTACGTGGTCACGAGGATGAACGCCAGAGCCTTCGGCACGTCCTCCTCTATGAGCTGCAGGGAGTCTATGTCGTAGGCGGTCTGGCCGGTGACCAGCACCTGCCCATCCACCTGCGGGTGAGAGCTGCGGATCTTACGGACCAGGTCACGAGCCTGGTCGCTGTTGGGATCGAGATCGGTGTACACCTGCACGACCACGATCTGCTTGCCAACGCTGCCCTCGACGGCCTGCCGCAGGGGAGCCGGCAGCGCCGACACGGGCTGCGAGAGCAGCTGCTGGTACTGCTGCTTCCCCAGGCGGGGGTCGAGGTTGGTCAGGCTCTGGACCCGCACCACGTCGGGCTGCTGCTCGAGCCAGCGGGTGAGATCGTACAGCTGCCCTATCCTCTCCGGGGTGAGGGGCGAGCCCTGATCGTACTTCAGCACCACGTAGATCGGGTTGAGATCCCCTCCCGGGAACTCGTTGCGGAGCATCTCGACGCCCCTGCGCGACTCAGCGTTCTTGGGCAGCGCGTTGATGTCCGAGAGCGCGAGCCTGATGTGCAGGAAAGGCACCCCCAGGAGGAGCAGGATGGCCCCCACAACCACCAGCACCTGCCAGGGATAGCGCATGATGGCCATCGAGAGCCTGTGCCAGTAGCCGTTGCCCTGCCCCCGGCGCTCAGGGTGCACGAACGGCACCCTCAGGCTGTTAACCCTGCGCCCTAGGATGGCCAGGATCGCTGGCAGGAGCGTGAAGGCGTAGAAGACCGAGAACACGACCACCACCGTGCCGGCGACGCCGATCGAGCCGATGTCTGCCAGCCGGAAGAACGTCATGCCCAGCATGCCTATGGCCACGGTGATGCCCGAGAACAGCACCGCCCTTCCGGCGGTGGAGAGGGTTCTGCCGAGCGCCACATCGATGGGGCTGCCGTTGATCTCCTCCCGGAACCTGCTGACTATGAAGAGCGAGTAGTCGATCGCCAGCGCCAGCCCCAGCATCGTCACTATGTTCTGGGAGTACACCGTCAGGTTCATGTAGCGCGCCAGGAGCAGCGTGCCCGTGAGTGCCCCCACGATCGCGAACAGCCCGGTGCCCAGCGGGATGGCCGCGGCCACCACCGAGCCGAACACCAGCAGCAGCATGATCAGGGACGCTGGGAAAGATATCACCTCGGCACGTCGCAGGTCCTCGCTGGAGATCTGCTGGAACTCGTACAGCGCGGGCAACGTGCCGGACTGGATCACGCGCAGCTCAGAGGACCGCACCTCGTCGTGCAGCTCCCTGTAGATGTCCTGCAGGCGCTCATCGCTCGCCCTGCGCAGCTCCACCACGGCGTACGCGCTGTGCTTGTCCTTGGAGATGAACTGGGGGTTGACGTTGCCGCCGTCGTACGGGGTGCGCACGCCCAGCACGTCCGGGCTGCGCCTCAGCGGCTCGAGGGCCCGCTGCATCTCCTGCACGAAACGCGGCTCCGTGGCCAGCAGCTCGTCGCTGGTGAAGATCACGTAGTAGCTGGGAGCCGAGCTGGGCAGCTGCTCGTTGATCAGCCTGCTGGTGCGGCCCGCCTCGGTCTGCGAGGCGAACTCGATCGAGCCCAGCTTCCCCCCGTACTGCCTCAGGTAGGCCGTGAGGACCAGGCAGAGCACGGACAGCAACAGCACCCACCATCTATGCCGATAGACGAACCTCCCCCAGGCGTCGAGCAAGTCACTTTCCCCCTTTCCCTCGTCAAGGCTGTGGTGTTAACATCTTCCAGAGATAGTTAACCATGTTAACTACTTTTGCGCAAGGACGGCTCCCACCAGGGGCGGAAGAGGTGTACAATGCAGCCATGAAAGCCGGCAAGTACGATGTAGTGGTCGTGGGGGCGGGCCCGGCGGGGAGCGCCTGCGCCTGGGAGCTTGCGAGGCACGGGGTGCGCGTGCTGCTGCTGGACAAATCGGAGTTCCCGCGCGACAAGACCTGCGGCGACGGGCTCACCCCCCGCGCCGTGAGCGTGCTGGAGGGGATGGGCCTCGCGCGGGAGGTGGCAGGCATGGGGGGCCGCGTGTCCCAAGTGAGGGTGGTGGGCCCCGGCGGTACCTCCACCACCCTGGGGATGCCCGGGCGGGGAGGCCTCGTGGTGCCACGCCTCCGGCTGGACGACGCCCTCCTCCGGAGGGCCACCTCGGTGGGGGCGGAGTTCGAGGCGCCCGCCCGGGCCGAGGCCGTCGAGCTCGAGGGCCAGCACGCGCTGGTGCGCCTGGAGGACGGTCGCGGGGTGCGGGCCAGGATGGTGGTGGTGGCCACGGGGGCATCTCCCAGGTTGCTCGAACGTTCCGGGCTCGTGGCCGCGCGCCCGAGGCTGCTGGCCGCCTCCAGGGCCTACTTCGAGTGCCCGGCAGCCCAGGTCGAAGAGATGGTCTTCAGCTTTCAGGGGGTGACCCTGCCAGGGTACGGCTGGATCTTCCCGCTGGGAGGTGGGCGCTTCAACGTGGGCGCGGGGGTGCTGGCGCGCCATGAGGGCTCGACCGCGCGCAAGGAGTTCGAGGCCTTCACACGCAGCCGCCTCTGCTCGCGCCTGCTGCCCGGGGCGAGACGCGAAGGGCCGGTGCGGGGCTTTCCCCTGCGCACGGACTTCCTGCGCTCTCGCCTCTGGGCCCCCGGGGTGGTCATGGTGGGCGAGGCCGCGGGGCTGGTGAACCCCCTCACGGGCGAGGGTATAGACTACGCCCTCGAATCCGGGGTGATCGCCGGCCGGCACGTGCGCGAGATGCTCTCCAGGGGGGAGATCGAGGCCCGCGCCTACGAGCGGGAGCTGCGGTCGCGCTTCTCGGAGCTGTTCCGGACCTGCGAGCGGCTGCGCTGGCTATGCCGCAGCCGCCTGGCGGTGCACAGGCTCGTGACGGCCGCGGACCGTCACGAGGACCTGCGGCGCATGACGGCGCGCATCGTCCTGGGCCTGGAGGCAGAGGGCAGGGTGCCGGTGGCCATGGCGGCCAAGGCCCTGGTCGCGCTCCTGGGGGCCTGACGCCGGACCACTCCCCCAAAGGGGCCTCTTGCGAGGGCGATTCTAGCCCTCGCAAGAGGCTAGTTGCCGCAGGGCGAGATGTTCCTCCAGTTGGCCACCGTGTCCTGCACGAGCTGCCTGCCCTCCGAGTCCCCGACGACCCTGAGGGTGCGGTTGGAGATCTCCTCGCACGAGGGCCCCTTCTCCACGTAGTCCCAGGAGCCCAGCGTGTACTTGTACTCCACGGACGTCCCCTCGGTGAACTCCAGCGTTATCCTCCACTTGCCGTCATCCCCCTTGGTCAATGCGACCGTGTGCGGGTTGCACCAGTTGCAGATCTGCGGCTGGTTGCCCACGATGTACACGGTGGCGTCGGGCGGGGTGGTAGCGGGCACCGCCACCTCGAAGGTCACGGCCACCTGCCGCGAGCTCGGCACGGCGCTCGCCTCGTTGCTGGGGGCGGAGACGTTGGCGGCCTCGTCCACCGCCCTCACCACGTAGTAGTAGCGGGTGCCGGTCTGCAGCCCCGAATCGGCGTACTGCGTGATGGCCGCGTCGGTGGACCCCACCCTGTCGTAGGGGCCGCCGGGCTGCGTGCTCCGGTAGACGTCGTACCTATAGACGTCGAGCGACGTGGACGCGTCCCAGTCCAGGAGGATCGAGCTGGGGCCGTTGTTGTACGCTCGCAGGTTGGTGGGCGCCTCCGGCGGCGTCTGGTCGGGGTTGGGATGCACCACCAGCGTGCCCGGGCTGTCCACCTGGTCCTGGAAGCTGCCGCTCTCCGTGCCGTCTATATCGCCGTAGGTCCAGCTCTCCCCGCCTGTCGTGCTGTACCGCACCAGGTAGTCGTAGGTGCCGGGCGTGTCCGGCTGGAGCACGCCCTTGTACTCGTCGTTGTTGCCCACGTCCGTGTTGAACTGCATCGGCACCCAGGTGTCCCAACTCCTTGGGTCGCTGCCCTGGGGCCCGTACCCGAGCTGCGCGATCAACCCTGGCGTGGGCCCCGGCTGGTTGGTGACGCCGTCTATCCAGACCTGGCCGTAGACCGTGTCGGTGGTGTAGCGGGCGCTCACGGTGTAGTCCAGGCTATGAGGCCACTGGAGGTTGGCCCACCCGATCCTGTAGCCGGGGGTGGCGCTGGCCTCGTTGGAGTTGGCGCTCTCGTTGCCGACGCCGTCGAGCGCGCGCACGACGTAGTAGTACTTCTGGCCGCTGCGCAGCTCCGCGCTGTCGTCCAGGTAGCCCGTGGTGGTCACAGGCGCCGCGTTGACCCTGACGTACCCTCCACCGGTGACCGGGCTCCGGTAGACGTTGTAGCCCACCGCGCCGGCCACGGGCTGCCAGGAGAGGTGGACCTGCATACCGTCGGCCGAGGCCTGCAGCCCACTGGGTGCGGCCGTGGGGGTCAGGTCGGCGTCCCGCGTCACGAGCAGCGCGCCGGCCAGCGGGCCGAGGCTGAGGATCACTCCGCCATTGCGCACGTAGGCCTCGCCGTGGCCGCCCACGAGCCACGAGAGCTCGGTGTTCTCCGGCAGGTAGCCCACCACCGGGACGGTCACCTGCCTGGCCTGCTTGGAGGTGTTGAGCACCACGATCGAGGCCTCGTCCCGCCACTTGCGGCCGTAAGCGACCACGCCGGCATCGTCATCCACCAGCAGGAACCGCAGGTCGCCGTTCACCAGCGAGGGGTGCTTGCGCCTCTCGTGGATCAGGTCGCGATAGTAGCGGTACATCGCCATGTCGGGCTGGCGCTCGTCGCCCTCGGCGCGCGCCTCGCGATCCCCCCACGGGAATGTGCGCCGATCGTCGGGGTCGTCATCTCCCGTCAGGCCCACCTCGTCGCCGTAGTAGATCGTGGGGGCCCCGGGCATGGTCATCTGGATGAGCGCTGCCAGCCGAAGCCGGGTCTTGCCCTCCGCCAGGTGGGCGGAGTTGCGCTCGCGGCCGTCGGGGTTCTCCACGCCCGGCGTCAGCGTCCACAGCACGCGCTCCGTGTCGTGGGAGTCCAGGAGGTTCATCAGCGTCCAGTAGGTCGCATCGGGGTAGTCCTCCCTGATGGACTGCAGCCGGTTGACGAACTCCGACGGCCTGATGGGCTGGCCGCTGCCAGGGAAACCCTTGCCGTCGAACGGGCCCGGGGCCAGCAGCGAGATCACCGCGTCGCGGAAGCGATAGTTCATCGTAGTGTCGGCTGTGTCGCCCTGCACGAACGGCAGGACGTCGAACTTCTTCCAGAGCTCGCCGATGATCACGGCGTTGGGATCCACCTGCTTCACTCGCTGCCTGAACTCCCTCCAGAAGGCCACGCTCTTGTCGGGCATGACGTCCAACCGCCAGCCATCGGCACCCTGGCGGAGCCAGTAGCGGGCCACGCTCGAGTCCGCACCGTAGATGTGGGCCTTGACTGGGTCGCTCTCGGCAAGCTGCGGCAGGGAATCGAAGCCCGCCCACGCCGCGTAGTAGGAGTCCCCATCGCGCGTGTAGGGCGCGCAGGCAGCCGGCTCGCTCCCCACGGGCCGGCGGAAGCGGAACCAGCTCCGGTAGGGCGAGCTCACGCTCTCGCACGCCCCGACTCCGTACAGGGCATCGTTCCAGTTGTGGTAGCGGTCGAATACGGGGCTGTCGGACGACATGTGGTTGAACACCCCATCCAGGATGATGCGTATCCCCTGCCTATGGGCGGCGCGCACGAGCGTCCGCCAGTCGCCCAGGTTGCCCAGGTAGGGGTCGATGATCTTGTAGTCGCGGGTGTCATAGCGGTGGTTGGAGCCCGCGGCGAATATGGGGTTGAAGTAGATCGCGGTCACCCCCAGGCGCTTGAGGTAGGATAGCTTCTCGGTGACCCCTTCCAGGTCGCCGCCATAGTAGTCGCGGCCGCGGGGCTGCTCCCGCGTGGATGCTGGCTGCGCAAACCTCTGCGGGCAGGGGTAGTCTCCCGCGTAGTTCCGGCAATAGCCCTCGGGCAGCTCCCCCCACCGCATGCGCAGGATCTGGTCCCATTCGGGGCGGCTGGCGCCCGTGGGATCCCCATTGGGGTAGGCGTAACGGGGGTCGCTGCTCAACCTCGGGTTACCCCGCACGGGCTTGGGGTCGTTGGAGGGATCGCCGTTGCGGAACCTGTCGGGGAAGATCTGGTACACCACGGCGTTCTTCATCCAGGTGATCGGCAGGAAGTCGCGGCGGTGCACCGTCACCGCCCATCCCCAGTCAGGCGACTGGTCGAATGGGCGCCCCATGCCGCCGTCGCGAACCTCGCTATCGTCCTCGTAGTACACCACCTTCGAGCCATCGCGGACTATGAACCGATAGTAGATGGTGCCGATCGGGCCGGCCTCTATCCTGGCCTGCCAGAAGTCGCAATTAAATGGCAGGTCCTGGTAGCAGGAGACGTCCTGCGCCACCCGCTGCATGTCGTACAGCCTCTCGGCGTTGAGGCCGGTGTGCCACACGCGCACGGTCACGCTCGACACGTCGTCGTGGAAGGTGCGGAACCGTACGAGGAACTCCGCGCCCTCGGGCACGGCCCCGAAGGGCACTCTGTAGAGGGTATCGCGGCTGTCGTGTCGGAGGCCGTCCCAGAAGACGTCGTCATCCCCTATCCTCGGAGGCCGCGTGCCCTCCACCACGTGGCGCACCTCGTGGGTGGCCGAGTTGTAGTAGAAGGTGACGCTGTTGTCGGCCGCGGCTACCTCGAAGCGCTGGTTGTTGGCCGGGAAGCTGTAGTCCCAGGACCTGTTGAGGGCGACCTTGTACTCGTAGGCGCCGACGGGCAACGTGCCGGCCGGGATCGTGAAGGTGTACACCCCATCCCCGTCGGGATCGCTCATGAGGGAGAGGTCGCACGACGGCTGCCAGTCGCCGGGACAACCTATCTCGCTCTGGAAGCTGCCAGCCACAGTGGCGGTGCTGAACGGGACGTGAGATGCCGCCGCAGGGGAGGAGCGCAGGAAGCCCATCAGCAGCATCACGACCACCAGGCACACGTACAGACGATAGCGACGCATATCACCTACTCCTCAGGTAGAGAATCTCATGGCACAGACCAGCGGGTAGTATACACCCATCGACCCAAAATGCAAGAGGCACGGGGTATGCAACGGGAGGCAAATGATGGTATAACATTCTTCCCAGGATCTTGTGGAGGTCGAGCTTGTCAGGATACGACATTGTGAGCTTCGGGGAGACGATGCTGAGGCTGACGCCGCCCGGGGGCCGCAGGCTGGAGGAAGCAGATACCTTCGAGGTGCACGTCGGCGGCACCGAGTCCAACACCCTGGCCTGCCTGGCCCGCCTGGGGATGAGGGTGGTCTGGATGTCGGCGCTGCCGGACAACCCTTTGGGGAGGCGAGTCGAGCGCGAGCTGAGAGCTTATGGCGTCGACACGAGCCACGTGGTGTGGGCGCCCTCCAGCAGCAGGCTGGGCATATTCTACGCCGAGGAGAACCCGCCTCCCCTCGGCACGAGGGTCTACTACGACCGCGCGGGGTCGGCGTGTGCTGAGATCGACCCCTCTCAGCTGGACCTGAGCGTGGTGGACGGCTCGAGGATGCTGCACCTGACGGGCGTGACGCCCGCCCTGGGCGAGGGAGCGAGGGCCGCCTTCTCCCGGCTGCTCCGCCGGGCGCACGAGCGCGGGGTCAGCATCTCCTTCGACGTCAACTACCGCTCCAAGCTGTGGAGCCCTCCGGAGGCGGCTGCGGCCCTGGAGGAGGCGTGCAGGCTGACGAACATCCTGTTCTGCACCCGGGAGGACGCCCAGACCCTGTGGGGCTTCGAGGGAGACCCCCAGGACGTGCTGTGGATGCTGTCCGAGCGGTTCGGCAACGGGAGGCAGGATCGGGCCTTCGTGCTGACCCTCGGCCCGGACGGCGCTGCCCATATGCGCGCCGGCACCTACGAGTGGGCCCCAGCGCTCGAATCCGCTGGCCGCTACCGGTTCGGCTCCGGCGATGCCTTCGCCGCGGGGTACCTGTACGCCCTGCTGGGAGGGCACCACAGCCAGCAGGGGCTGGTCGACAGGGAGGTGTCGCCGCTGCTGGTGGGCAATGCCTTCGCCAGCATGAAGCGCTGCATGCCCGGCGACATCGCGCTCATCACGCCCGAGGATATAGCGCAGGTACTGGGCAACGCCACCACCCGCTTCAGGTGATCAGGCCGTGCGGGGCAGCCAGGTCTCCAGGTCCCGCTCCGTCCACACGTGGTACATCGGTATCCCGATGGACGCCGCCTGCCGTCGCACCAGCTGCTCCGATTCCCCGGGGTGCACCACCACCAGCGCCACGAGCAGCCCCCCGCGCTTGAGGGCCAGGAGCGTGTCGACCACCCTGGTGTTCACCCCTCCCGTGACCACCACCACGGTGGATCCCCAGGCTAGCTCGGCGGTCGCCCGGGTCACCAGGTCACCCAGGGAGTACTCATCGATCGGTTCCACTCGAGCCAGAACCTCCAGCAGGCTCATCAAGTGCCCCCTCTCGCTCCGCGGTAGCAGCACGAGCCTCTGCCGAGCTTCCACCAGCGGATCCATGGCGTCCACCGCCAGCCCTGCGGGCAGGTCCTGCCGCACTACCACATGGTTGGCGAGGGAGGCAGCGGTGACCACGGCCAGCTCGATCGCCTCGTAGCGCCTGCGGACCGAGTAGCTCTCCTCGCACATATCCAGGCAGATGAGGGTCTCGCGCGCGATCGCGGGCTGGTACTGCTTCACCAGCAGCTGCCCCGTGCGCGCGGAGGCGCTCCAATGGATGCGCCTGGGGGAGTCGCCCCGCTGGTAGGCCCTCACCCCCATCGTGCGGTTGGGGTCCTCGAAGAGCGGGTAGCGGGTGGGCAGCGCCGCCAGCGGGGAGTGCTCCGGCAGCTGCAGCTGATGGAGGGGCACCACCCTGGGGTAGACTATGAGCCGATCCGCCCGGTCGACCGTGGCGTACACCTGGTGCATGCCCAGCAGGTCGCCGCTGCGCAACGTGCAGGGACCGAGCAGGTAGTACCCTCTGTGCCTGCACCTCAGCGAGTACTCCCGCGACCACGTCTCGTGCGCCCCCAGCGAGAGCACCTCCGGCCTGAAGGGCGAGGCCAGCAGCTGCCCCGGGATCGTGTCCCTCACCTCCAGCCAGCTGACGGGCAGCACCCCGGTGTTGGTCACCCGCAGCGTCACCCGGACCTCGTCTCCGGTGAAGGCGCGTTCCTGGAAGCTGCGAGCTACGGCCACGTGGCCCACAGATCGACGGGTCCACAAGCTCGACAGCACGTACAGTCCTACGAGGAAGTACACTATGGTAAAGAAGAAGCTGATACGCAGCAGGATAACTATCCCTATAATGAGCACCAGCACCGGCAGGTAGTTCCGCATCTTACCTCACACCGCCCATGTCGAGCGGCTGGCGCTCGACGATCTCCGCGACGATGCCCGTGGCGGTGCGCCCCCGCAGCTGGCTCTCAGGCTTCACGAGCAGGCGATGCGGCAGCGTGAGCGCCGCCATCTGCCGGACATCCTCCGGGATGACGTAATCCCTCCCCCGCAGCGCGGCCAGCGCCTGCGAGGTCTTGTACAGCGCGATCGATCCCCTCGGGCTAGCCCCCAGCGCCAGGTCCGGGTGAGACCGGGTAGCCGCCACCAGCCCTACTATGTACTGCTCCAGCGTCTCGTCCACGTGGACGTCGGTCACCTGGTCGTAGAGGGCCCACAGCTCATCCGCTTCGGCCACGGGCTCCAACGTCTCTATGGGATGCCGCTTGCGCAGGTTGCGCAGCATCTCCACCTCGGACACCTCGTCCGGGTAGCCCAGGGGCAGGCGCATCAGGAACCTGTCCAGCTGCGCCTCGGGCAGGGGGAAAGTGCCCTCGAACTCCACCGGGTTCTGGGTGGCCAGCACCAGGAAGGGCGACGGCAACTGCCGGGTCACGCCCTCCACGGTCACCTGGCGCTCCTGCATCGCCTCCAGCAGCGCCGACTGTGTGCGGGGAGTAGCACGGTTGATCTCGTCTGCCAGCAGTACGTTCACGAACACCGGCCCCGGTTGGAACTCGAATCGCCCCTCCCTCTGGTTGAAGATGCTGACCCCGGTGACGTCGTTGGGCAGCAGATCAGGAGTGCACTGCAGCCTCTTGAACTCCAGGCCTATGCTCACCGCCAAAGCTCTGGCAAGCATCGTCTTGCCTGTGCCGGGCACATCCTCTATGAGCACGTGTCCCTGGCACAGCAGTGCCACCAGCAGGTACTCTATCTGCTCACGCTTGCCGATGATCACCCTCTCCACGTTCTCTACGATCCGCTGGGCGAACCGGGTGACCGCGTTCTCCCTGTGCTCAACCGTCGCCATGTACTCCTCCTGCTCTTCCTTTGGTGTTGCCAAACAGTCTAACACCTTTAACTTATAAAGGGTACTGTCGCAGCTATATATTAGAGTCAGAAGCGGGCACCCAGAGAGCGGCATGATCTAGCAGCAAAGACAAGCACAGCGATCATCGCCAGTGGACGATACAGCTACAGCACCCCTTTTATATAAAACTATTGTCCAATCAAGAGGATAGCACAAGCCATAACTAACGTATATAGTGATTCTTCCATACAGTAATAATGATCATCCCAGAGTCCGCACCTACCACCATCGGAAATATCCCAAAGGTGATTGATCAAGAGCAGCCGCTTATGCCATAGTAGGTAAGCACAACACTCAGCTACAAGGAGGGTAACATGAGCGAGGGAATAGGCTTTGGGGTATTTGTACCACAGGGGTGGAGGATGGACCTGGTGGAGATCCCAGATCCCATAGAGCAGTACGAAGCCATGACCAACGTAGCCAAAACAGCCGACTCCATCCCAGGCTGGGACTCCATCTGGGTCTACGACCACTTCCACACCGTCCCCTCCCCCACCCTCAACACCACCTTTGAGTGCTGGACCATCACTGCTGCCCTGGCCAGGGACACCCACCGAGTCAACATAGGCCAGATGGTCACCTGCAACGGCTACCGCAACCCTGCACTCCTGGCCAAGATGGCCTCCACCGTCGATGTCGCCTCCCATGGCAGACTCTACTTCGGCCTGGGAGCTGGCTGGTACGAGCATGAGTGGCGGGCCTATGGCTATGGCTTCCCTGAAACCAGGGTCAGAATGGGCATGTTCAGGGAGGCTTGTGCCATCATCCATGCCATGTGGACCCAGGACTACCCGCAGTTTGAGGGTAAGTACTACCAGATAGATCGTCCCATCAACGAGCCCAAGGGAGTGCGCAAGCCCCATCCCTCCTTCTGGATAGGAGGTGGAGGAGAGAAGGTCACCCTCCGCCTGGTGGCCCAGTACGGCAACGCCTGTAACCTCGTCTCGACAGATCCCCAAGTAGTAAGGCACAAGCTGGAGGTGCTCAGGCAGCACTGTGAGGAGCTGGGCAGAAACTACGATGAGATCATCAAGTCCTCGGAGATAGTGGTGTACCTCACAGACAAGCCCAGGGATCACGAGGACGTGCAGCGCGCCCTCAGCACCCAGACGCCGGACTTTCAGGAGAGGGCAGTGGTGGGCAGGCCGGAGCAGGTGGTGGAGTGGATCAAGCCGTTCGTGGATGTGGGCATCAACTACTTCGTGGTGTACCTCATCCGCTCGGCCTACGAGACCGAACAGCTGCACCAGTTCGCTGAGGAGGTCATCCCCCACTTCGCGGCCTGGAGGGGCTAGATGATACCTCCGGGCAAGCCCATCGTCCAGATATCGCTGGACGTCACGACCATGGAGGAGGCGCTGGATATGGCCCACAAGGCGGTCAGGGCAGGCGTGCAGTGGCTGGAGGCCGGCACCCCGCTCATCCTCTCGCAGGGGCTCGGAGCCGTCAGGGCGCTGCGCGAGGCCTTCCCGCACACCACCATCGTGGCCGACACCAAGATCATGGACGGGGGCTACCTGGAGGCCGAGATGGCGGCCCTGGCCGGTGCGGACTACGTGGTCGTGATGGGCAGGGCCCACGAAGCGACCATCAGGCAGGTGGTGCGCGCCGGCAGGACCTACGGCATCGGCGTCATGGTGGACGACCTTGCTACAGAGGATAAACCCCAAGCGTGCAAGCGCTTCGAGGAGCTAGGTGCAGACATCATAATCCATCACGTTGGCTACGACGAACGGCGCGATCCCGGGGTGATTGCTCAGCACGGCGGCACCCCACCCAGACCTTCAGATGACATTGACGAGATCCTAGCTGCCGTGAGCGTGCCAGTGCAGGCCGTAGGGGGACTGTCTGTGGAGGAAGCGATCGAGCTGGTGCGTCGCGGGCTCAGGTTTCTAGTCCTGGGTGCTCCCTTGGTGATAGATTCGAGCAGCTTTAGGTCCGCTCCGGGAGACGTCGAGGGCGTTCTGCGAGAGATCATGGCGAAGCTGGAGAGCATACAGGAGGCAAACGAGAGTTGAGAGCGCTAGTACAGTACGGCTTGCGGCCTGGTGAAGTGGAGCTAAGGGATATCCCGGTGCCAGAGGTCACGGAGGACAGCGTCCTGCTTAAGGTAGATGCCGTGGGCATCTGCGGCAGCGACATACACCAGGTCCACGGCACCCAATCCTGGGAGGTGTGCGTGCCGGTGGTGCTGGGGCACGAGTTCACCGGCACGATCGAGCGGGTGGGCCCCAACGTCGTGGGCTTTCGCCCGGGACAGCGAGTGGTCTCCGAGACGGCGGCCGTGATCTGCGGCCGGTGCACCCCCTGCCGCACCGGGCACTACAACCTCTGCCCCCACAGGCAGGGGTTCGGCTACGGCATCGACGGCGCCATGGCGGAGTACGTGCGGGTGCCCGCAAGGTGCCTCCACGCCATACCCCAGGACTCCGATGCCGTGGCGATGGCGCTCACGGAGCCCGCGTGTGTGGCCTACCAGGCGGTGGTGCAATCGGCGAGGGTGCGCGCCGGGGACTCCGTCCTCGTGCTCGGGCCAGGCCAGATAGGGCTGCTCTCGGCCATGCTCTGTAAGCTGCAGGGGGCACAGCCCGTGGTGGTGATGGGCACGGAGCGCGACGAGCATCGCCTCAGGAAGGCCGAGGAGCTCGGGGTGGACGCGGCGCTGAGGGTCGACCAGGCCGACCTGCGGGAGCTGGCGAGCGGCATCGGCGACGGCCTGGGGTTCCACCTGGTGGTGGACGCCTCCGGTGCCTCGGCGTCGTTCGTCACGGCCATGGAGGCCGTGCGCCCCCTGGGCGAGATAGTGAAGGTGGGCTGGGGGCCGCAGCCCCTGGCGGCCTCGCTCGACCCACTCGTGCGCAAGGCGGTCACCGTGAGGGGCTCCTTCAGCCACACCTACGAGACTTGGGAGCAGGTCATAAGGCTCATAGCCAGCGGCAGGTTGCCCACCCGGCAGCTGGTGGGGTTCGTTGGGGGGCTCGACAGCTGGCGCACGGGCTTCGACCTGATGGGATCTGGGCAGGTGGTGAAATCCGTACTATTACCCAACGGGGAGGCGAGCTGAATGGGCAACAAGCTGCAAGGGAAGGTGGCGATCGTCACCGGCGGCACGAGCGGCATAGGCGCGGGCATTGCCCGGCTGTTCCTGAGCGAGGGCGCCTGCGTGGTCGTCAGCGGCCGGGATCGGGAGCGCGGGGCGCGCGCGGTGGAACGGCTGGCACAGGAGGACGGCCACGCCGGCAGGGTGGTCTTCCACAGGGCCGACCTGGCCAACCCTGCCGACTGCACGGCGCTCGTGGAGCGCACCGTCGAGGCCTTCGGAGGGGTAGACGTGCTGGTGAACAACGCTGGGGACTTCACCAGGGGCACGGTGGAGGACACCACGCTCGAGCTGTGGGAGCGGCACATGGCGGTCAACCTCAGGGCACCTTTCCTGCTCATGCAGGCATGCATCCCGCACATGCGTGCCAGGGGTGGGGGGTCCATAATCAACATAGGGTCCGTCAACGCCTACATAGGCGCTCCCAACCTCTTCTCCTACTCAGTATCCAAGGGCGGCCTCATGACGATGACCAAGAATGCCGCCCAGCAGCTCAGCAAGTATAGGATACGCGTCAATCAGCTCAACGTTGGCTGGACCCTCACGGAGGGAGAGGACCGCGTGCAGCGGGAGGTCACGGGAGACCCGCACTGGCTAGAGCACGCGATCGCCACGCGTCCATTCGGGCGCCTGCTGCTGCCGAAAGACATCGCCAAGGCCGCGCTGTTCTTCGCATGTGATGACAGCCAGCTCATCACCGGGAGCGTGCTCGTAGTCGAGCAGCAGCCGGTGGACTGACGTTATGACCAGGAGTACAGCATGAGAGAGAAGCTCAACGGTATACTGTACCCGGTGCCGCGCCGAGGCCTGCTGCTGGGCGCACTACCGCTGCTGCTCGCCATCGAGGGGGCTATGAAGCTTGAGAGTGATCCCTTCGTCGTGCGAGCAGCCGGCGACGAGACCGCACACGAGGTCACAGCCTTCCTCATGGCCATGCCCCTCTACGGCAAGCTGGAGGATTACCTGCCGGTGGCCTTCGGGGCGATCGTGATGGACCTCGACCACATCCCCATGGAGATGGGGATAAAGCCGCTGAGGCCCAAGATCTCCTGCAGGCCCTACACCCACAATGTGCTGTGCGCGGCCCTGGTCTCTGTGGCGACCTGGCTGCTGACGCGCGATCACAGGGCCGCGGCAGGAGTGGCGGCGGGCATAGCCACCCACTATTTCAGGGACCTCGCCACCGGCGGGGCCCCGCTGCTATGGCCAGCCAGCACCAGGTGCTTCAGGATGCCTCGCTGGATCTACCTGGGGACCCTGTACGCCTGCCTCGTCAGGAAGATGTACGCCCTTCGGGCAGGTGAATCCTCCTAGGGATTCACCTGCACCTTCATGGAGGCCTGCGTGCCGGCGGTTTGCAGGGCCCTCTCGAACTCCTCCAGCGGGAAGGTGTGGCTCACAAGCGATCGCAGATCCACCACCCCCGCCTCCGCCAGCTCTACGGCCTGCTCGAATGTGTAGTTGATCGCCATCGAGCCCAGTATGGTGATGTCCTTGTTGTATATCTCGAACGGGTTGACGCTGATGGAGCTGTTCATCGGGCACACCCCGAAGGCCATCAGCTTGCCCATAGGCTTGACGTACTTGAATCCCGCCTCCAGCACCTTGGGCACGCCCGTCACGTCGATGACTATGTCGAACCCACGAGGCGAGACCTCGCGCAGCCTCTCCTCTTGGGACTCGTCGGCCACCACCACGTCGCTGGCCCCGAACTCCCTGGCCGCCTCCAGCCGCGAGGGGTACAGGTCCGTGACCACGATCTGCGAGGCGTTGCCGTGCCGCAGCACCTGCAGCCAGAGCATGCTCATCGGCCCCGCCCCCAGCAGGAGGACCGAGTCTGCCGGCTGGGCCTGCAGGCGCTTCATCCCCCAGACGACGCAGGCCAGCGGCTCTATCAGGGCTCCCTCAGCGAAGGAGAGCCTCTCGGAGATCACGTAGCAGTTGCGGGCCGGCACCTTCACGTACTCCGCGAAGGCCCCGCTGGTGGTATCCCCTATGGCGCCCCATCGCTCGCAGTGGTTGCCCTGCAACCTGCGACAGTAGTAGCACTCCCCGCAGAACAGGGAGGGGTCCACCGCCACCCTGTCGCCCTCCCGCAGGCCGGACACCCCCTGCCCGACGGCCGCCACCACCCCCGAGAACTCGTGCCCCGGTATCAGCGGGTAGTGGGAGAGAAATGTGCCGGCGTAGATGTTCTTGTCCGTGCCGCAGATGCCGCAGGCGGCCACCTGCACCACCACTTCCCCGGGGCCGGGCTCAGGCTTGGGCACGTCCTTTATAGCCACGGTCTTTGGCTGCTCTACGACTACCGCCCTCATAACACTTGCCTCCGTTGGATTAGGATCTTGAAGCTGCCTGCATTATAGCCCAGGGACCTCGTAAGGGGTGTGCAGCTCGATGAGGTGGCCGTCGGGGTCCATGCAGTACATCTGCGTCACCCCATCGCCGCGAGGGCGGGGGCCAAGCAGCACCTGCACCCCGCGCCGCCGCAGTCGGGCCAGCATGCCCTCCAGGTCCGCCACCCCGAAGGCCACGTGGCGAGCGCGGCCGATGTCCCGCGACGGGTCCGGGTGCGCGGCCTTGTCCCCGGGCTCCTGGGGAGCGTCGCGGGCCGCTATCAGGTGCAGCTCCGCGCTACCGCTCACGAACCACCGGACGGCGTGGGTGAAGCTGGGCGGCGTGGGCACCTCCGTGAAGCCCAGCACGTCCCTGTAGAACGCCGCCGACCTCTCGAGATCGGCGACGACCAGCGTCACATGGCTCAGGTTAGAGATCATCTGGATCACCTCGCATCAAGGTCTTACTATGGTCCCGTCCACCCGCCTGACCGGGAGCCACGAGCCGTTCCTGGGGTCATCCGGATAGGGGAATGCCGCGGCCAGTTTCTCGTCCACGTCCACTCCCAGGCCCGGCTTGTCGTTGGGCCACATGTAGCCGTCGCGTATCTCCGGGCATCCGGGGAAGACGGCGCGCGCCTCCTCGCTGAAGAGGTGCTGCTCCTGGACCCCGAAGTTGGGGCACGCCAAGTCCAGGTGCAGGTTGGCGGCGTGTCCCACGGGCGAGACATCTCCCGGCCCATGCCACGCCGTGCGCACCCCGAACAGCTCCGCCAGGGCGGCGAGCTTGCGGGCGGGAGTGATGCCGCCTATCGCCGAGATGTGCACCCGGATGAAGTCTATGAGCCTGTCCCTGATGGGCGGCACGTACTCCTGGGGGTGGACGAAGAGCTCGCCGAAGGCGATCGGCGTCGTGGTGTGCTGGCGCAGCAGGGGCAGGTAGTCCAGGTCCTCGGGGGCCAGCGGATCCTCCAGGAAGAATAGCTTGTACGGCTCGAGCTCCTTGGCCAGCTGCACGGCCTGTATGGGAGGCACGCGCTCGTGCACGTCGTGCAGCAGCTCCACCTCGAAGCCGAACCTGCCGCGCAGCTGCTCAAACATCCAGGGCACCATCCGGCAGTAGGGAGTGGGCTCCCACGGCCGCTCACCTAGGCCCAGGAGCTGGGGCTCCCTGGAGCGACCACCGCCCGCTGCGCCGTAGGTCGAGTAGCCAGGCACGGCCATCTGGCACCTGATGTAGCGGTAGCCCTGATCTATGAACCTTTGGACGTTGTCCGCAAGCTCCTCTATGTCGCGTCCCGAGGCGTGGGCGTACACGGCCGCGGCCTCACGGCACTTGCCGCCCAGGAGTTGGTACAGCGGCATGCCAGCGAGCTTCCCCTTGATGTCCCACAGGGCCATGTCCACCCCCGCCAGGGCGTTGTTGAGCACCGGGCCGTTGCGCCAGTACGAGCTGAGCATCACCGACTGGTACACGTCCTCGATCTGATGCACGCTCCGGCCCAACAGGAAGGGCTTGAGGTAGGACTCGATCACCTCCACCACCGCGAGGGCACGCTGGGTGAAGGTGGCGCAGCCCAGCCCGTAGAGGCCATCCTGGTTGGTCTCCACCTTCACCACCACCAGGCGTATCCCCTCGGGCGCGGTGCATATCGGCCTGACGTCCCGTATCACGACAGCATCCACGTCCACCATGACATCCTCCCATCGTCTCGCAGGAGACACCAGTGTAACACAGATAGCTATAGTATATAAGCTTTTCTCTCCTCTATAATGACATTCGAAGCCTGCCATGGGGAACCCACGGACATCCCCCATACACGGACAAATACAACATATGTGAGGTGGTGCCGCAGTTATGAACAAGATATCCTTCATGAGCGCCAACTACGTGGCCCGGGTGCTGGGCTACAACATGACCGAGGGGTGGGGTCAGGGCGACAACGCCACCAACGAGTACTTCCGACCCATCGAGACCTTCCGCCAGCGGTTCGAGGAGATACTGGCGGATATCAGGGCCCTGGGGTTCGACCACATGGACCTGTGGCTGGCGCACCTCAACCCGCGATGGGCCACGGACGAGCATGTACGGATCGCCCAGGAGCTCCTGGGCAAGCACGGGCTGGGAGTCGTCAGCCTGGCAGGAAGCATGGGCTCCTCGCGCGAGGAGCTCGAGCGCATCTGCTCGCTGGCTCAAAGCCTCGGGGTCACCATCCTGGGGGGAGTGTGTCCCCTGCTGTACGAGGACCGGAACTTCGTGGTCGACACCCTCAAGCGCTACAACCTCAAGCTCGGCATAGAGAACCATCCGGAGAAGACGCCGCAGGAGATGCTCGAGAAGATCGGTGATGGGGGTGACGGCACGATCGGCACAACCGTGGATACCGGCTGGTACGGCACCCAGGGCTACGACGCCGCAAAGGCCATCGAGGAGCTAGCACCCTACGTCCTCCACGTGCACCTCAAGGACGTCCGGGAGGTGGGCTCCCACCACACGTGCCGGTACGGCGAAGGGGTCGTCCCGATCAAGGAGTGCGTGGAGGTGCTCAAGCAGATCGGGTACGAGGGCGCCATCAGCGTCGAGCACGAGCCGGAGACCTTCGACCCCAGCGAGGACTGCAGGGCGGACCTGCAGATGCTCAGGGAGTGGCTAAGCTAACACAACAACGACACAAGGAGAGTTGTACATGGCAGACAAGATAGGAGTAGGCATCATAGGTTGTGGCAACATAGCGGGCAGGTACGCAGCCAACCTCAAGCAGTACCCCGAGATGGAGCTGGTAGGGGCCACGGACATAGACTACAGCCGCGCGGAGGCGCTCACCAAAGAGCACGGCGGCCAGCCCTACCGCACGACCGCCGAGCTGCTGGCGGACGACAGGATCCAGATGGTGGTGAACCTGACCATACATCACGCTCACAAGGCGGTGATCACCGAAGCGCTCAACGCCGGCAAGCACGTGTACAGCGAGAAGCCGCTGGCGATGACCTACGCGGACGCCCGCGAGCTCGTCGAGCTGGCCCAGAGCAAGGGGCTCAGGCTGGGCTGCTCACCCATCACCTGGATGGGCGAGGCCCAGCAGACCGCATGGAAGCAGATACGCGAGGGGCGCCTGGGCGACGTCAGGGTCATCTTCGCGGAGGTCAACTGGGGCAGGATCGAGACCTGGCACCCAGCCCCCGAGCCGTTCTACGAGGTGGGTGCGCTGTACGACGTCGGCGTCTACCCCCTGACCCTCATAACGACCATCTTCGGCCCGGCCAGGAGGGTGTGGGCCAAGGGCGAGCTCCTCAAGCCTGATCGCCAGACGCTCGACGGCAGGCCCTTCCACGTGAGCACCCCCGACTTCGTGGTCTCGATGGTGGAGCTCGAGAGCGGGCCGGTGGTGCGCCTGACGACCGACTTCTACGTCGGGCAGCACAGCAAGCAGAAGGGCGTCGAGTTCCACGGCGACGTGGGATCGCTGTACATCTCCAGCTGGCAGGTGTTCGACGCCGACGTGGAGTTCACCGAGTTCGGCAAGAAGTACGAGCCCGTGCCCCTCATTAAGGAGCCGTATCACGGCACGGAGTGGGGCAGGGGAGCCAGGGACATGGCCCAGGCGATACTCGAGAACCGCCCACACAGAGCCACGGGCGAGCAGGCCGCCCACGTGGTGGAGATCCTGGAGGCGGCCACAAGGGCCATGGCCTCGGGCGAGGCCGTGGAGGTGCAATCCACCTTCCAGCAGCCCACACCCATGGACTGGGCGTCCTGAACGTCCCCGGCTGGCGGAGCGCTCCGCCAGCCTCCCAGACACCCATGCACGCCAGCCAGATACAGCTCGTAGCGATACAGATGCAGCTCAGGCCAGAGGACTACCGAAGCCCTCAGAGCTTCGAGCGGAAGGTATCTAGCCTGATGGCGCAGCTGGCCCCCCACCTGCGGGACGGCCTGCCGACGCTGGTCGCGTGGCCGGAGGACGTTGGCCTGATGCTCGTGCTGCAGGGCATGTGGGACGAGCTAAGGGATGCGCACTCCTCAAGGGACGCCCTATCCAGGGCCGTGCGCGCGCACCTCCTGCCGGCCCTCGCCCACCGACTCTTCCACGGGCTGCGGTGGCCGGCCGCGCTCATCCACCACCGCTGGCGCGTGATGGCGGAGACCTACCTGGACACCTTCTCCCGAGCGGCGCGGACCTACGGGGTGTACATCGCCGCCGGGAGCATCCCCCTGCCCGCGATCGATCTAGGCGGGCCCAACGCGAGGGTGGTCGACCACAGGATCTACAACACCGCGTACCTGTTTGATCCCAGCGGGGACATCGTTGGCACCCAGCGGAAGGTGCACCTGATAGACCTGGAGGGGCCGCAGATGCTTGGCCTCACGCCCTCACCCTCAGGGGAGATCAGAGCCTACAGCACCGAGCTGGGCACTGTGGGTATAGCGATCTGTCTGGACGCCTTCCAAGAAGACGTGCTACAGGCCTTATCGGCACAGGGCGTCCAAATCCTAGTCCAGCCTTCTGCCAACCCCGGCCCATGGAGCAAGGGGCAGCAGGAGGACTGGCTCAACGGCAGCTACAGGGCAGTCCAGATCAGGAAGATCTTCAGGTACGCCGTCAATCCCATGATGACCGGTAGGATATGGGAGATCGAGTTCTACGGGCAGTCAAGCATCATCACCAGCGAGCCGACGCCCCCGGCGCGCGGCTACCGAGACCTGGGGCCCATGGTGGGCTTCCTCCAGGTGGCTTGGTCCGACAGCAATGAGGAGATTTTGGTCGCACGCGTCCCGCACCCCGACCTCAGCGTGTAGCCGCGAGCACCGACGAGCGGCCCACACTACCCCGCGCCCCAGCCCCGGGCTGCAGCTCGTTAGCTGTATAGAGGCAAATCATACCAAAGTACTATTGCAGGGAAGTAAAAGATCGTATATTATTTCCTCACTGATTCGCACATATATATGTACATGAATATCACGATTTATCTATGTTATGTATTACTTATTATAAAGGCCGAAGGGGGGAAGAGATGCGAGCGCCACCTTAAGTGCGAGCCACTGGATAATCTGTAGTTACACACAGCACGTAACCAAAATACGGAGAAACAGATGACCAAGATATTCAAAGTCCTGTTGATGTTCGTATTAGCATTCAGCACGGTGTCGGTGGCCAAAGCCGTCTGGGTGGATCCTGGCGATAACATCCGGGTGACGCTGCAGGATGACGGCCGCCAGATCCCAGACTGCACGGGGAATGGTTACCTGGGGCCCGTGACCCAAGGATAGACTCATCGGGTAGATATGTGATGTTTGGTACAAGATGTCCCATGACCTTGCGCTGGGGATCACGCCAACAGCGGATAGCCGACGGCAAGGACCACCTCTACATCCGCGACCTGGATTCGGGCCACACCTACCTGGTGGACCGTAAGTCCGACGGCACACCCGCCAACGGCAACGCTGGCTGGGGAGCTTTGCCAGCAACGGCCGCTGGGTGGCCTTCACCTCGAACGCCACCAACCTGCCGGATAACGGCGACCAGAACGGGGGCCGTGGACTGTGTGGGCCCGGCATCGCCTGCAACTACGACGCCTATCTCGTGAACCTGGACGTCTCGGGCGACGGCCAGATAGGCGAGCCCAGGGACATCTCCCTCACCCTCGTCTCCAAGGGCAGGCACGAATCCGCCTACGACCCGACGATTGCCGGCAACGGCGACGTAGTGGCCTACACTCGCATCTCGCCAGGTGCCTCCCACATCGTGGTGTGGGACAGGGTCATCAACCGCCGCTTCTACGTCGACCGCACGGGCGGCCAGCTCTCAAACGGCCTGTCCTTCTGGTCGGCCATCACCAACAACGCCCTCAAGGTAGCCTTCGTCTCCAGGGGCAGCAACCTCGTGCCCGGCGACACCAACACCATGGACCTCTTCCTGTGGACCAGGGCCTCCAGGACCACTACCTACGGCACGATCAGGAGGCTCAACGTCCCCCGCTACGGTGGGCAGTCCTATGCCGGGGTACTGGCCCCGTCCATCTCTGGGGATGGGGAGCGCATGGCGTTCGTCACCAAGGGCAACCTCACCGGGGACGACACCAACGGCCTGGAGGACGCCTACGTGTGGGACGCCCGCATCGGCCGCCCAGTCCTGGTCACCACCTCCCGCACCGGCGGCAACGCCAACGGCATCACCGACTCGGCCACGATGTCGGCCTCCGGCAGGTACGTCTCGTTCACTTCCAGAGCCTCCAACCTGGTGGCCAGAGATACTAACGGGGCCAAAGACGTGTTCATAGCCGAGCTGTGGTCGCTGAATGACATGCCCAAGAGTAGCTGGAGGATAGACCCACTGCTGGCCCAGACCTACCGCGTGACCTTCAAGCGCAAGCCAGAGGACACCTCCTATCCAGGTCTGAGCAACGGGGACTACGGCTCCTTTGCTGAGAAGCAAGGCCTGGTGGTGTACCAGACGCTGCAGCCCATGGTGGCAGGGGACACCAACGACGCCTACGACGGCTACATCTACAAGCTGCCCTTGGAGGTAATGGCCAAGCTGAAATCTCGCAACTGAGCCCAATAGACCGCGTGGTGGGGGAGCGGGCTCCCCCACCACGCATATACTCCACAGCCGGCATGCTCTCCTGGCACTGGTGCTGGATCCAGTCCGGCTGTGGCTTGGGATATCACCCCATTCCCCTTGCGCTCGCCTTAGCCAGACTGCATAGGCACGCCCCGATATTGCAGGTCAGGGGACGTTTATATAGGGCTGCAAGCTCCCCCTACTGTCGTGCACCTCCCGGTATCAACCATCCGACGAGTGAGGCGACAGGGCGTCCACAAGACATCTAGCCTCCTGAAGGGTCGCAGGGGGTCGCTTGTGCCGGTTAACCCCGTAAGCTGGCGGTGGCGTAGCGTCCGAGACCGGAAGGGCAGCTCTATACTCCCAAAAGAATGGGGAGGGGCTCGAGCCCCTCCCCGGGCAGCAAGCTAGTGATGTACGCTCCCTAGTAGCGGGAGTAGAAGGCGATGATCAGGTCCTCGTTGATCGGCTCAGGGATCTCGTCCCTCTCGGGCAGCCTGACCACCCTGCCCACAGGCCCCTCTCGCTGCAGCCATGCGGGCACGATCCGGTGCGACTCCATCTCCTCGATGACGACCGGGATCTGGAGCGCCTTCTCGGTGAGGGTGATCACCTCACCAGGCTTGACCTGGTAGGAAGGCCTGTCCACCTTCTGGCCGTTGACCCGCACGTGCCCGTGCACCACGAGCTGGCGCGCCATCGGGCGGGTGCGCGCAAACCCCAGCCTGTACACCACGTTGTCCAGCCTGCGCTCTATGAGCTGCAGCAGGTTGTGGCCGGTGTTGCCGGGCATGCGCTCCGCCTGCTGGTAGTAGCGCTGGAACTGGCGCTCATGCACGCCGTAGTAAGCCTTGGCCTTCTGCTTCTCGAACAGCTGCATGCCGTACTCCGAAAGCCTGCGCCTGCGTCCGCCCTTGAAGCCGCCGGGCGGTATGTGCAGCCTGCGCTGCAGGGAATCGCCGCCGGTGCCGTATATATCCACACCGAATCGACGTGATACTTTATGCCTTGGCTCTCGCTTTTTTACCATATACCTCCAGTAACTCCTTCGTTCTCAAGTGAGCAGCTTCGGTGGCTGGAACACTTTGCTCCAGCCCAGGTCCTCTACAAGGATAGCACCCAGTAAGACATAAAATCAAAACAAGCCCCAGCGTCCTATGCCAGAGAGTTCCTGGCCTCCACGAGCGCGCGCAGGCTCCTTTCCGGCACCGTGATGGGTATGCCACACCCAGGCGCCAGGATCAGGCCGCGGCCATCCACCTCGGCCACAGCCGCACGCACCTCCGAGGCTATCTCCTCTGGAGTGTCCAGCATAAGGGTTCTCTCGTGATCTATGCCAGCAGCCAAACACTTGCTGGTGACCGCCCTCGCATCGCGCAGGCTCGGCCCAGCACATCTATCGTACCAGTTAACCACATGCGATGGATAGTTGACAAGCTCGGAGAAGGCCAGGTCCTCGCCATGCAGGTGGAGCATCGTCAGGCGAGACCTCTCGTGGATCTCGGCCAGGATGGGCCGGTCGTACCTCTCGCCTATGGCACTGTACTCCTCATGCGGCATGGCTCGTCCGCTGCCCAGCTCGATGGCGTAGAATATGCCGTCGGCGCCCGCACGCAGGCATGCCAGACCGAACGCCATCACGGTCTCCCCTATCACCTTGAGGGCACGCTCCACGTCGTCCCGATGCGTCCTCCAGTGCTCCAGGAACCTGGCCCTGCCGGATAGCCTGACCGCCAGCATAGAGGGAGAGAACAGCGTAGCCAGCACAGGCACATCAGGCCCCACCTCCTTACGCAGCTGTGACAGCACCTCCAGTTGTTCCCCCAGCACGCCCCGATCGGGTGGGAGCACCTCGATGGTCCCCCAGTCCTCCGGGGTGTGCACTACGTATTCCTCCGTCTGCCAAGAGCCACGAGTGGGGTGGTAGCTCCCGAAGTGTACGCCCCAGTCCTCGAGGCCGAAGGAGCTGCGGAACATGACCTTGATGAGGTCCAGGTCGTAGCGCCGGTAAAGGTCCAACGTGGCGCGCACCAGCCCACGGGCGGAGCGGTCCACCTCCGGGAAGTGCATCCAGAAGGTCAGCGGCACCTTGTCGGGCCTGCCCCCCTCCAGCGCCGCAGACACCCTGTCCCACTTGCTCTGTGCCATCGCCAACCTCCTTCAGAGAGATTATTCCAGGTTATTACAGCACGAATCGCGCCCGGGCCGCCACCAGCAAGGGGCAGAGCTGCCAGCCCGCGCCAAACCTATCCCACACCCAAGCGCCACGGCGGAAGGCAGGGTAGCTCCGCGGGAGCCGTGGCTGCCCCGCAGTGGCGTAGGCAACCAGCGCGCATGGGCTGGGGTCATCGTAAAGGTTGGTGTCCTCTGGACGGGCGTAGGGTACGCCCGCAGGCAGTCATTCACGGCTCGATTGGTGCGCCTACCCAGCACCCGGAAGCCCCCTCGCGGCCGCGGCTCCCGCGGGCTGTGGGTTAGATCGTTGGGATCAGCTACTCGGTGCTGACCGGCGGCTCGTCGTGCACTATGAGGTGGTGGTTGACCGCCGCCAGCAGCTGCTCCGCCGCTTGGCCATGGAAGGTCACCACCTCCGAGAGGCCGCTGCCCGAGGCGTACCGCACCCTGGCCACGAGGTTCTCGCCCTCCTCGTGGAAGTCGACCTCGGCTATGGCCAGCAGGTTGACGTACGTCGCGGCATCCCTCTCGTACTCGAGCTTGACGAAGAGCGGTGTCTGGTGCACTCTAACCCCCTATAGGATGTGTATCGTCGCTGGGCAGAGGAGGTTCGGGCTCGGGCTCCGGCGGGGTCGGCAGAGGTGGTTCCGGCTCCGGGGAGGGCGCCGGCGGCTCCTCTATCTCTATCTCCATGGCCGCCGAGCTCATTCCTCCGCCTCCTCCTCTTCCTTCGTCACCCTGGCGGTGCCTTCCTCATCCACCCAGATATCGACGCCGGCCTCGTTGGCGAAGTGGCCCGCTGGGGCGTCGGTCACCGTCAGCCCCTCGGCCTGCAGCCTCTCGGCCAGCTCCTCATCGCCCACCACTATGGCCTCACCGCCATCCGGGGTCTCCACGTAGGAGCCCTCGTCCACACCCATCTGGGTTAGATCCGGCAGCGGCTCGCCCCTGGGCTCCTCCACGAGATACGCCCTCTTCTCTTCTTCCATCTGCTGTCGGTTTGCCTCTCTATCGTTGCTCATGCTAGCTACTACCCCTCTCAAGTCATAATACTATAGCAGGTTCGATGCCAAAACCAAAATGGGCCATCCCGGGCTCACGAGGGCAGCGGGGGAGCCCAGGCGCATCCCAGGGCCTTACGCGCCGTGCCCCAGCCCACGGGGCAGGCACTCAGCCACGAGCTCGGCCGTATGCATCACGCGCACGTGGCCGTTGCCCGCGGCGTCCAGGCCCCCTTTCATGTGCAGTATGCACCCGGGGTTGTCGGTGACGAGCACGTCAGCGCCCGTGGAGGCGACGTTCTCCAGCTTGCGGCGCAGGATGTGGGAGGCCACCTCGGGGTGGGTGATGGACGTGGAGCCTCCGAAACCGCAGCAGACGTTGGCCTCGGGCAGCTCCACGTACTCCAGGCCCAGGATATCCCTGATCAGCTTGATGGGGGCTTCCCTGAGGCCGAGCACGTTGAGCGACTGGCAGAAGTTGTGGTAGGTCACCCTGCCCAGCCCCGGTGGGGCGTTCAGGGTCCCAGGTCGTAGCCGCGCGACCTCCACCAGGAAGGTCGTGAAGTCGACTACCTTGCGCGCCAGCCGCTGGGCGCGCTCCCGCCACGCGGGCTCGTCCTCGAAGATGCGCTCGTACTCGTGCAGCATGCAGACCACGCAGCTGGTGCCGCCGGTGAGTATGTAGTCCGCATCCACCCGCTCGAGGGTCTCGATCGTTTGTTGGGCCATCCTCCGCGCGGTGTCGCGATCGCCGGCATCGAAGGCCGGCAGGCCGCAGCAGTGCTGGGGCTGCGGCACGACCAGCTCCACACCCAGCGCCCTCAGCACCTTGGCGATCGCGACGGCCATCTGGGGGGCGAACCAGTCGGTGACGCACTGGATGAAGTAGGCTACCCTGAGGCCCTGCGCGTCGTTGGGTAGTGCGGCCTCGGAGCGACCTGGGCGCAGCAGGTCCCTGGCCGGCGTGCCCGCGACCGTGGGAGGGGTACGCCACGACAGCTGCTGCCGCGATACCTGCAGGCGATCCAGGCCCAGCCTACCCAGCCGGAGCATGCCCCCGCTCGACAGCGGGCGCACCAACTGCCCCGCCAGGCGCAACAGGGGCTGCGCCAGCCGCGGGCGGGACCACAGCTCGAGCGCCAGCCGCACGGGCAGGGGCAGCCCCAACCGGCGAACAACCTCGGTCCTTACCTCCAGGATCTGCTGCGGCAGCGGGATGCCCACGGGGCACACGGTGGCGCAGGCGTTGCAGGACACGCACAGGCTCTGGGACCCTGCATCCGCCTCCAGCCCGTGGTGGTAAGGGGTGTTGACCAGCCCTATGGCGCCGGAGTAGATGTGCCCGAACACGTGCCCACCCACCACCGCGTACGGCGGGCAGACGTTGGCGCAGGCGGCGCAGCGGATGCACCGCAGGGCGTCCCGGATGAGGGGCGTGGCGCGCATGGTGCTTCGGCCGTTGTCGAGCAGCACGACGTGCATCTCCCTGCCCGGCTCGGATGGGCCGTTGATGAAGGTGGTGTAGGCGGTTATAGGCTGGGCCGTGGCGGAGCGCGCCAGCAGCCTCACCTGCAGCATGGCCGCCGCGAAGTTCGGCACCATCTTCTCCACGCCCACCAGCACGACGTGCACTTTGGGCAGCGAGGTCACCAGCCGGGCGTTGCCCTCGTTCGTCACCAGCATGATCGCGCCGACGTCGGCCACCACGGCGTTGGCGCCCGTGATGCCCATGCCGGCAGCTAGGAACTCCTGGCGCAGCTCGCTGCGGGCCACCCTCACCTGCTCGCCTATGTCCTGGCGGCTGATCTGACGGCCGGTGTAGGCCGAGAAGAGGTCGCCCACCTGCACGCGGTTTTTGTGGATGATCGGCAGCACCATGTGGGATGGGCGCTCGTGGCTGAGCTGCGCCACCCACTCGCCGAGGTCGGTCTCCACCACCCTGATGCCCGCACCCTCGAGGGCGGCGTTGAGCTCTATCTCCTCGGAGACCATGCTCTTGGATTTGACGACGTGCCGGATGCCTCTATCCCTGCACAGCTCTAGGACGTAGCGATTGGCGTCATCCGCCGTAGCTGCACGGTACACCCGCACCCCGTTGCGCTCCGCAGCCTGAGTAAATTGGTCGATGTACTCCTCGAGGTGGTCGATCACCTCATCCTTGATAGCCGCCATCTGATCCCGCAGGGACCTAAAGAGGCGGTCTCCCGGCGAGTCACCAAGGGACGCCAGGGGGTTGGCGTTGGGGGCGCCAGCAGGTTGGGGCGCCATCCCCGACTCGGCGTACTCATTCCACACGGCATCTCGCGCGGTCCTCCAGGAGCGCTGGAAGTTCAGCAGATTGCGCTCCAGCTGCTGGTTGCTCAGCGCCCGTCGGTAGCGCACCTCGAAAGGCCGCATCTCGTGCGCGACCGATCCCTGATGAGCATCACTCGTTGCCAACTCTTGCCTCCTCTTGCAGTATCACGACGTGGAGCCTGCGCGGGCCCTGCACGCCTATGGTCAGCACCCGCTCGATGTCAGAAGTTCTGCTGGGCCCCGTGACGAGCGACAGGAAATGGCGCCCCTGAGCCGCGAGCTGGCCCAGGAGGTCGGCCAGATCATCCAGGCTTCGCAGCAGCCGCGACGAGGGCAGCAGCACCACGACCGACTCCGAAAGCATGCCGGTCAGCCTGGCGGGCAGCGTGTCGTCGGACGGCAGCACCGAGCCGGTCTCCACGACGCCCGCCTCCGCGGCCACCACCCCGACCCTGCCCGCCAGGCGCTCGGCCAGCTCGCGAGTGGAGAGCCCCGCCGCCAGCTCCTCGGCAATGCAGACGTCAGCTCCCCCCTCGCTCAGGGCGTCGGCGAGCTCGGGCAGCATGAGGGCCGCCCGGGCGCTGAGCGTGCAGGCATCGGTGGCGGTCGTCTCCATCTCGGCGACCACCACCCCCACCACGGCGTCCACGTCCGCCGGGCCAGCCAACGACACCTGGCAGCCCACGGCGGCAGCCCGATCCGCGAATACCTTGGCGTCCGGCATGGGACTACCTTGGGTAGGCGGCGGAGACGCCGCCGTCGACGTTGAGGATGTTGCCCGTGGACTTGCCCGAGCGGCTCCGTGAGGCAAAGAACAGCACCGCCTGCGCCACGTCCTCGGGATAGATGTTCACCTTCAACACCGTCCTCTCCCGGTAGTACTCCTCCAACTGCTCAGGCCTTATCCCATAAGCCCTCGCTCTCTCCTCCCTCCACGATGAGCTCCAGATCCTCGACCCCTGCAGCACCGCATCCGGATTGACCGTGTTCACCCTTATCCCGTACGCTCCCCCCTCGTCCGCCAGACACCTCGCCAGGTGCAGCTCCGCAGCCTTCGCAGAGGAGTACGCCGAGGCGTTCTTCCCTGATACCAACCCGTTCTTCGACGCTATGTACACCAGGCTGCCTCCCACTCCCTGCCGCTTCCACAGCCTGAACGCCTCCCGCGACACCACAAAGTACCCCTTGGCCAACACCTCATGGTTCTTCTCCCACAACTCCACCGTCGTCTCCTCCACCGGCGCACTCGA
The DNA here is from genome assembly GCF_000025005.1 of Thermobaculum terrenum ATCC BAA-798. Classification (NCBI taxonomy): domain Bacteria; kingdom Bacillati; phylum Chloroflexota; class Chloroflexia; order Thermobaculales (SeqCode); family Thermobaculaceae (SeqCode); genus Thermobaculum (SeqCode); species Thermobaculum terrenum. The sequence goes on along the minus strand of NC_013526.1, from coordinate 402,287 downwards.
CGCCAGCCCGGCATTGGACACCACTATGTCCACTCCCCCGTACTCCAGCACCGCCCTCCGAAACGACTCCGCCACTGCCCCCTCGTCCGTCACGTCCACCCACACCCCGATCGATGGCTGCCCAAGCTCCCGAGCCACGGCCTTGCCTCCCTCCTCATCCAGATCGGCCACCACCACGCTCGCCCCCTCCTGCGCCAGCAACCGGCAGATCGCGCTCCCTATGCCCCCAGCTCCACCCGTCACGTACGCCACCTGCCCCGCTAGCTCCCTCCGTGCCGGCAACAGCGTCAGCTTGTACTGCTCCAACGGCCAGTACTCGATTGCAAACGACTCCTCCTCCGTCAGCGACACGAACCTGTCCATCCCACTGGCCCCACGCATCACCTCTATCGCCCTGTGGTACAGATCCCTGGCCAGCTCCGCACTCCTCACATCCCCTCCTACCGTCACCATCCCCACGTGCGCCAGCAGGATCACCCGGGGATTGGGATCCATCATCCTCTCCCACCCGCTGCTGTGCCGCCGAAAGTACTCCTCGTACTCCTGCCTGTACCTCCGTATCCCCTCCCTCACGCGCCTGATCAGCTCACACACGTCCTCCCCAGGAGTGTAGTCCACCCACAAAGGCCGCATCTTCGTGTGCACCAGGTGGTCCGGACAGGCCGCTCCCACCTGCGACAGCTCCCTCGACTCCACCCCATCCACGAACTCCAGCACCTCGGGACTCCTGTCCACTCGCAGGATCTTGCTACCGGTGACAGATACCTCCCCCCTGATGTGCGGCAGCACCTCCACCAGCAGCTCCCGCGCTCGCTCCTCCTCCAACACCTGCCCACGCAGCCCCCCAAACACCCGCCTGCCAGCACTGCGCGCCATCACAAACTCCGCCGCCCGATTGACCGCCTCGATCGTCCTGTGGTAGCTCTCTTTGCTGTCCTCCCCCCAGGTCACCAACCCATGTTTGGCCAATAGCACCAGCTTGGCCTCAGGATGCTCCCTCACAGCCTCCGCCACCTGCTTGGACAGGGTAAAACCAGGTCGCATGTACGGGATCCACACCGCGTCCTCCCCAAAGCACTCCTTGGCCAACTCCTGCCCGTGCTCCGCACAGCAGATCATGTTGATCGCATCCGGGTGCGTGTGGTCCACGCACCTGTGGGGCACGAACGCGTGCAGCAGCGTCTCGATGGAGGGCCTGGGCATCCCAGGCTCCAACTGGCACTTGCCCAGGTAGCTCACCATCTCCTCGTCCGTCATCGCCTCCCTGTCAAGCAGCGCCAGCACCTCCCCAAGCCTCAGCCCAGCAAAGCCCTCAGGAGTGATCGTCGCCAGGTCGCTGCCGGAAGCCTTCACCCACAGCACCTCCACCTCCCGACCCAAGTGATCGGTCCACATCACCTTGCTGGAGGTGTTGCCTCCCCCGTAGTTGGCCACCGCACGGTTGGCTCCAAGCAGCCTTGACCGGTACACCAACCGCTCCAGCTCTCCCTCCCCCTCAACTTCCTCATCCTTCCATAGATCCTCTACCCTGATGTCGTGTGTCTCCGTCCGCATTCCTATCCCCTCTCTCGTTTTATGTCCAGCTCATCTGCACGCCACCCTGGCGCTCGCTGGCGATCTTCTCCATGTAGCCGCTGGCCCTGAAAGCCCCCACAGGGTCGGCGGAAGCCCCCAGCTGTTGCCTGACCACCGCACAGAGTGGGCGGACGTCCGTCTGGTAGGCATCCTGCAGCACCCTGTAGGCCCGCAGCACGTCACCGCTGCGGCGGGCGTCCTCCAGCTCCCGCCAGTCCACCACCAGGGCGCGGGCGTAGGACTCCTGCAGCTGCATCACGCTGATGATCATCCCCTCGATCTTCGGCTCGATGTTGTGCGACTGGTCTATCATATAGGCTACCCGATCCACACGAGCCCCCCTGCGCTCGGCGTCCACGAGCTCCACGTAGATCAGGAACAGCTCGAAGGGATTGGTCGACCCGACGATGAGGTCGTCATCGCCATACCGGCGGGCGTTGAAGTGGAACCCTCCGAGGCGGTCCTCGTCCAACAGCGTGGCAACTATCTGCTCGACGTTGGTGCCCAGCGCATGGTGTCCCAGGTCCACCAGCACCTGCGCCCTATCGCCGAGCTTCTGGCACATCAGCAGCGACTGCCCCCAGTCGGCCAGATCGGTGTGGTAGAACGCTGGCTCGTAGAACTTGTACTCCAGGAGCATCCGCATGCCCTCGGGCATGGCCGCGTACGCCTCCCGCAGGCACTCGAGCATCCTATGACGCCTCTCCACGAAGGAGTCCTGGCCGGCGTAGTTGGTGCCATCGGCAAACCACAGCGACTGGATGTCCGAACCCACCTGGCGCCCTATCTCTATGCACTCCAGCAGGTGGTCCGTGGCTTTCCGCCGCACTCTGGGATCCGGATGGGTCACGCTGCCCAGCTTGTAGTCCTCGTCCTGGAACAGGTTGGGGTTGATCGCCCCGATCCTCATCCCCAGGGAACCTGCGAAGGAGGCCAGCTCCCCGTAGTCATCTACCTTGTCCCAGGGGATGTGCACCGCCACCGAGGGGCATATCCCCGTGTGCCGGTGCACCTGCGCCGCATCCTCGAACTTCTCGAACGGGTTGCGGGGCACCCCCGGCTGGGGGAAGACCTTGAAGCGCGTGCCCGAGTTGCCGTACGCCCAGGAGGGCGTCTCCACGCGCTGCGCCCTCAGCTTGGCCTCCACCCCGTCCACATCGATACCCTTCTCCTCCAACCTGCCTCTAAGTTCCTGATAGCTTCTGTCGAGATCTCCACCTGGCATCTTATTCCTCCGTGTGCTGCAGTATTGACAGGAACCTCTGATAGCCCTCCTCCCATAGGCCGCGCTCGGGAGAGGGCTCGTAGCTCCTGAGACTCACCGATCCCCTGATGACCTGCCGTATCTCCCGCAGGTCGTGCCCACCCAGGGCCTGCACCGCGATGTTGCCCAGCGCCGTGGCCTCCACCGGCCCGGCTATCACCTCCATGCCGAGCGCGTCGGCGGTGTACTGGCAGAGGAGGGCGTTGCGGCTGCCGCCTCCCACCACGTGGAGCGCGGAGACCTCGCGCCCCGTGACCTCCACCAGGCGCTCCACCACCCACCTGTACTTCAGCGCCAGGCTCTCCAGGACGCAACGTACCACCTCGCCGCGGGTGCTCGGCGGCCTCTGCCCCGTCCGTCGACAGAAATCCACCACCCTGGAAGGCATGTCCCCGGGGCGCAGGAACTCGGGAGCGTCCGGATCTATGAAGGCCACCATGCCCTGGGCCCGGCCAGCCTCCGCCATGAGGGCGTCGTAATCCAGCACTTCCCCCTCGCGCTCCCAGGCACGCCGACACTCCTGCACGATCCACAGCCCCATGACGTTGCGCAGGAAGCGGACCGTGCCCCCGTAGCCCCCCTCGTTCGTGAAGTTGTAGCGAAGGGCGGGCTCATCGAGGAGGGGCTCCGCCAGCTCCGTGCCCACCAGCGACCACGTACCGCTCGAGATGTAGGCGAAGCTATCGCTCTCGGCGGGCACGGCCACCACGGCGCTGGCCGTGTCGTGCGAGGCCACCGCCACGACCTCGAGCTGCCCATGAGCCCCAAGCTCCCTCCCCACCTCGTCCCTCAGCGTACCCAGGCGAGTGCCGGGCGCCACGACCTCCCCGAAGATCCGCGACGGGATCCCCATCAGCTCTATCAGCTCCAGGTCCCACGCGCGGTCGCGCGCCGAGAACAGCTGGGTGGTCGTGGCGTTGGTGTACTCCGAAGCCATGACCCCGGTCAGCCAGAAGTTGAGCAGGTCGGGGATCATCAAGAAGTGCTGCGCTAGGGAGATCTCGGGATGGGAGGCCTCCGCCAACAGCTGGTACAGGGTGTTGATCGGCATGAACTGGATCCCGGTCCGACGGAAGATCTCGCTCCGTGGCAGGCGCTCGAATGCCCGCTCCATCATGCCCTCGGTGCGCGCATCCCGGTAGTGGTAGGGATTGGAGATCAGGGCGCATCGGGAGTCCAGCAGGCCGTAGTCCACGGCCCAGGAGTCCACCCCCAGGCTCCTCACCTCGCCGCTTGCGGCGCGCAGGGCCTTGGATACGCCCTCGAGCACCTGCCGATAGATGTGCAGGATATCCCAGTGCAGGCCATCGGGCAGGCGAACGGGGACGTTAGCGAACCTGTGCACCTCGCGGACGGAGAAGCGATCGCCCTCGAGCTCGCCCAGCAGGACGCGACCGCTCTCGGCACCGAGATCAACCCCCACGTAGCTGGCGACTCCTCCCAAGGCAGACCTCCCGCTGATAGATTAGCTGTTAGTTTTTGTTTGCTTTGTGATACTTTATCACGAAATTAGCCATCGAGTACATATTTTGCCCCATTTTGGCGTCGACTTGCAGGTCTATTTTTCACATATTTTATATAATATATCAATTTGCGCCCGGCTCCCTACCGATCGCGGCGACATGCCGGAGCCTCCCGAGCACGTGCAGCTGTCCCGGCCTCCCCTCTTGCATGTTTCTTCAAGTAGTGTCAAAATACCGTAAGGTTAAAAGGCTTAATGTTTCAGCAGAGGAGGGCACATGACCGCCATCATACAGGTAGACGGCCTCAGCAAGTCCTTTGGGGAGGTGCGCGCGGTCAACTCGATCTCCTTCCACGTGGAAGCCGGCGAGGTGTTCGGCCTGCTTGGGCCCAACGGCGCCGGCAAGAGCACGACCATCAAGATGCTCACCACCCTCCTGCCGCCGGATGCTGGGCGCGCCTCCATAGGCGGATACGACGTGGTGCGCCACGCCACCATGGTGCGCCGGATAATAGGCTACGTGCCGCAGGCCCTCTCGGCCGACGGCTCGCTGACCGGCTACGAGAACCTGCTGGTGTTCGCCAAGCTGTACGACATCCCCAGGCGCGAGCGCGAGGGGCGCATCCGCGAGGCCCTCAAGTTCATGGGGCTGGAGGAGGCTGCCGATCGCCTGGTGCGCACCTACTCGGGCGGCATGATCCGCAGGCTCGAGATCGCCCAGTCCATGCTCCATCAGCCCACGGTCCTCTTCCTGGACGAGCCCACCATAGGGCTCGACCCCGTGGCGCGCGCCGCGGTGTGGGGGCACATCATGCGGCTGCGGGAGGAGTTCGGGATGACGATCCTGCTGACCACCCACTACATGGAGGAGGCGGACGGCCTGTGTCGCCGCATAGCGATCATGCACCTGGGCAACATCGCCGCCATAGGCACGCCCGCGGAGCTGAAGGCGTCCATCGGCGATCCCGAAGCGACGCTCGACAAGGTGTTCGTCCACTACACAGGAGGAGAACTCGAGACAGGAGGTAGCTACCGTGAAGCTTCAAGAGCAAGGCGCACAGCCCGTCGCCTCGGTTAAGGTACCGGTCGCGCAGCCCACCAACCCACTGGCCTTCGTGCTGGGGTTCATCAGCAAGACCCTGGTGATAGCCGAGGTGGAGGCCCGCAAGATCCTGCACGACCCCTACGACCTGCTCACCAGGGCGGTGCAGCCGGCGCTGTGGCTGCTGGTGTTCGGGCAGGTGTTCACGCGCGTGCGGGCCATCCCCACGGGCGATCTCAGGTACCTGGACTTCATGGCTCCGGGCATCCTGGCTCAGAGCGTGCTGTTCATCGGCATCTTCAGCGGCATGTCGATCATCTGGGAGAGGGACCTGGGCATCATCCACAAGTTCCTGGCCACGCCCACGCCACGGGCAGTGCTGGTGCTGGGCAGGGCGCTGGCCGCCAGCGTCCGGGGACTCACGCAGGCCCTGATCATCTTCCTGCTGGCGCTGCTGGTCGGCGTCCAGGTCAACTGGCACCCGCTGGCGCTGCTGGCCACGCTGGTGATAGTCGTGCTGGGGGCGCTGATCTTCTCCACGTTCTCGCTGTTCGTGGCCTGCATGGTGCGCACGCGCGAGCGCTTCATGGGGCTGGGCCAGGTGCTCACGATGCCGCTGTTCTTCGCCAGCAACGCGATATACCCGATCGACATGATGCCCGCGTGGCTGAAGGTCGTATCCCGCCTCAACCCGCTCACCTACGAGGTGGACGCCCTGCGGGCCTTGATGGTCAGGGGCGGGGTCAGCCACTACGGGATAGGGCTGGATGTGGCCGTGATGGGGCTCGCGGTGGTCGTGCTCGTGGCGCTCACCGCGTGGAGGTTCCCCACCTTGGCGCAGTAGGCTTGGAACAAAAATCAGTTTGTGCAAGTCTTCACATTCTGGGCAAAACAGGTTATATTGTGGACGCACCAACCGAAGGGAGGGAGAGGATGCCCGAGGAAGCGCCTTCGCTGCTCGTCTTTGGCGCGCATCCGGACGACTGTGACGCGACCGCTGGGGGGCTGGCTGCCCTGTACGCGCGCAGGGGCTGGCGGGTGAGGTTCGTCTCGATGACCAACGGGGACGCCGGCCACCACCTGCAGGGCGGTGCCGTGCTGGCCCGCAGGAGGGCAGCCGAGGCGCGGGCGGCCGCGCGCGTCATAGGCATCGAATACCAGGTGCTGGACAACCACGACGGCGAGCTGCTGCCGACGCTGGACCGCCGACGCGAGGTGATCGGCATCATTCGGGAGTTCAGGCCCAGCTTGATCCTTGTGCCCAGGCCCAACGACTACCATCCCGACCACCGCTACACATCGGTGCTCGTGCAGGACGCGGCGTACATGGTCACAGTGCCCAACGTGCGCGCCATGGCTGACCATCTGAGGGTCAACCCCGTCATCATGTACGTCAGCGACCGCTTCCAGAAGCCGTACCCCTTCTCTCCCGACGTGGTGATCGACATAGGCGAGGTGGTGGAGCAGAAGTTCCGCATGATCGCCTGCCACGAGTCGCAGTTCTTCGAGTGGCTGCCGTACAACGGAGGCTACCAGCAGGAGGTCCCCGAGGACCCGAAGCAGCGGGTCGATTGGCTGCGCCGGCGGATGGAGCCGAGGCTGCGGGCCGATGCCGACCGCTTCCGGGATCTCCTGATCGCCCGCTACGGGCAGGACAGGGGCAGCCAGGTGCGCTACGCCGAGGCGTTCGAGGCCTGTGAGTACGGCTCCGCTCTCACGCCGGAGCTGCAGCGGCAGCTCTTTCCTTTCTAATAGCGCATATCGAGATAGCAAGGGGGTGGTACATGGATATCTGGGAGACGATGAAGAAGCTGGCGGAGGTGCAGCGGGGCTTCAGGCCCATAGAGGAGGAGGCGGACAGGCTGGTGAAAGGTGGCTGCCAGGAGGAGAACCTGTCCACGGCGCGCATGCTGCTGCGGTCGGACCTGCACCAGACGCGCATGTTCGCCACCCTCGTCCTCGGCTACATCGCGAGCACCTGTCCGGATGCCCTGCACACGCTCCGCTACGAGGTGAGCCTGGACCCCGACTGGCGCGTGCAGGAGATGCTCGCCAAGGCTTTCGCCAAGTACTGCCGAGACGTGGGCTACGAGAGCGCCCTCCCCGTGATAGAGGACTGGCTGGGCGACCAGAATCCCAACGTGCGGAGGGCGGCTGTGGAGGGGCTGCGCCCGTGGATCCGCTCGAGCCGCCTACCCCAACAGCCACAGCGGGCCGTCAGGCTGCTGGCGCCGCTGCGCGCGGACGACAGCCAGCAGGTGCGCAGGTCGGTGGGCAACGCCCTGCGTGACCTCAGCCGGAGGTTCCCCGACATCGTGCGCTCCGAGCTGGCCACGTGGGATCTCACCGACGGGAGGGTGTTGCACACCTACACCCTGGCAAGCCGGCTGCTGGAGGCCCCGAGCACGGCCCATTAGCCCCACAAGATACAACCCTCGAAAGGAGAAGTGGATTGGCATCGGTACGCATAGCCCTGGTAGGACTAGATCACTGGTATTCAGCCCTGCCCCTGGCCCGCGCCATAGTGGATCACCCCGAGGCGGAGCTGGCGGGCATCTACCACTCGGACCCCCAGCAGGCTCGCAAGGTCGGCCAAGACCTGGGGATCGATCGAGTGACGGACCATCCGGAGGAGTTGATCCACGACCCGGACGTAACCGCGATCGCCAGCTTCGTCAGCGTCGACCGCAACCCCGACATCTGCATCGCGGCCGCCAGGGAGGGCAAGCACATCCTGTCGATCAAGCCCCTGGCCCGCACGCTGGAGGAGTCCTCCCGGGTGGTGGAGGCCGTGAGGGACGCTGGCGTCGTGTTCCTGCCCGCTGAGTCCCGCCAACGCCTCTCGGCTCAGTACGCCCGCCTGAAGTCCTGGGTCGATGAAGGGCGCCTGGGACGCCTCCTCACAGCGAGCTTCAGCCTGTGGGCCTCTCTGCCCAGAAGCTGGCCGGACGACCCCGACCCAGGTTGGTTCGCGGACCCCAACCGGGCTCCCGGTGGTGGGTGGATAGACCACGCCATCTACCACATAGACCTCCTGCGGTGGCTGACGGGCTCGGAGGTGGCCAGGGTATATGGGGTAGCCCGCAACCTGCGCTATCCGGACCTGCCCCTGGAGGATTATGGGGTCGCGACGGTCGAGTTCGAGAGCGGGCTCGTGGCCACCATAGAGGACACCTGGCACGCGGCCCCCGGCGCCTTCCGCATGCAGTGGAGCCTGGTGGGCAGCGAGGGGGCGTGCGCCTACGACTCCCTCAGCGGCCGCGTCGCGGTGGCGGGCAGCTTCCCTCCGTTCGAAGGCTGGGTGCACTTCGCCCCCGGGCAGGCAGGCTCCGAGGGCATCGACCACTGGATCGCCGCCATGCGCGGGGAGCAGCCGATAGCCACCGTCGAGGACGCGCACCACAACCTGGCGGCATGCGTAGCCTTCTACCGATCAGCGGCCTCGGGCGGGCAGGTCGTCCCCCAGGTCGGCCGCCGGTAGCTACTCGTAGAAGAGGGGGGCTATCAGGCGGAACCACAGCGGCCGCCTGATGTACCCCACCCACACATCTCCCGTCTGGTCGAAGAAGGTTAGCCTGCCCGACCTGGGATGCCACACCGCCCTGTACTCGCCCTCCCTGACGGGGAACAGCTTGGTCAGGCGCCTGTCGTCCTCCGAGGGCTCCGGATCCCCGGAAGGGTGGGTGTGGATCACGCCCGCGATATCCTTTCTGGTGCGGCGCAGGCGCCTGTACTCCTTGGGATCCATGGCGTAGCGCTCGGGAGAGTTCAGGCGCGACGGGACGGGCAGCACACCCACTATCGCGCCATCCTCGTTCTTGAGGAGAAATCCGCCCTGCTCGTAGCCCCGGGCATCCAGGAGGCACTTGAGCTCCTTCCACCCGAGCAGTACCTTGGGAGCCCTCTTGGCCCCTCCTGGGGAGCCTGAGCTGGCAAGCTCGCCACTACTCTGAGACCTAGCGGTATCGGTGCCTCCCATACCCAACACCTCGGCCGTAAATGTGCGTGCAAGGATTATATACAAGCATAGCCGGAGCTGCAAGATGGTTGGATTCTGACGCCGCCGGGTATATCATCTCTAAAGGGGTCTAATGGGCTATGGGCTACGGGAAAGACATAGTGGACGCAAGGCGCTGGAGCCTGCTGACGCTGCTGGTGGTGGGGGCTTTCCTGGCGTTCTTCGAGCTCAGCAAGCAGGTGACGGCAGTGGAGAAGCTATGCCCATTCGGGGAGGATCCCTTTGATGCCACGAGCTCCTTCGGGCTGCAGCTGGGGATGCTGTGCGCGTCGATAGCGCTGGTGCGCGCCTTTCGGGCAGGGGGGAGCGACCGGCTTGCCCTCAGAGCCTGCGTCGTCGCGCTGCTCTCCGTGGGCACGAGCAGCATAGCCGACCTGCTGGGGCTACTGCGCTACCCGGGAGCCTGGGCAAGGGACATCAGGGGCTGGACGCTGGCCGCGTGCGTGCTGGTGCTGGCGACCCTAGCCCTTGGCCTGTGGTGGCAGCTCACTCGCCAGTACATCCGCTTCAGCTACATGATGGGTGGCATGGGCTTCCCAGCGGGACCATTAGCCTGGGGGCTGGCCACCTTGGGGCTGTTGGGGATGCTCGCCTACCCTCCTAGGTGGAACGCCAACCTCGCCGGCGAGCTGCTCTCCGTGGTGCTGGGCATGGGCTTCCTGTTTGGGCTGGTGGCTCTGCTGGCCTTCTCCCGACCGCTCCCGGTGTCGGGAGCGCCGATCGACCTGTTGGACGACCTCTCGGCGCTGCTGCCGCCGCTCCGATGCTGGGAGCGGCACCTACGACGCGGCGTATGGCCCCTGGTGGTCCTCCTGGGCTTGATCGGGGGTGGCATGCTCGTGGTCGTCGAGGCCATGGGCGAGGGCTTCATAGCCGCGGCAGACCTGCCCGAGGTGGCAGCGCTGTACGTGGGTTGCGAGCTCATGGGCGCGGCGATGGGCTTCCTGCTGCTGGGGGATTACCTCTACTTGGTGGACCGCGCGCGGCAGCCGACCTAGCATGCTAGCCCCGGCACCCGCAGCCCGTGGTGACCGATCAGGACCTTAGGACGGCGTAAATCTAGATCGGCGGGGCCCCTAGACGATAACCCCCACAGGGGTTATACTCAAGCCAAGACGTCGCGCGGCCCCCAGAGGAGATGGTGCGTGCTGCCGGCATCGTCCTGGGATAGGAGGCGCAACCATGGTCGGTAGGCTGGCGCGCTGGGCTGGTTATGCTGGGGCTCTCCTCATGGGCTGCGTGGCAGCGGTCTTCCTCGTGCTGAACTCCCTGTTCTCCGATGTATTCAGCGTCACAGAGCGCTTCGAGACGTTCGTGGTGGTGGCCTTGGTGTACGTGGTGCTGGGCATGGCGTTCAGCTTCCTGCTGGCTTCTCCGCGCGTGCTGCCGTGGATCATCGCGCCGGCAGCGGTCGTCTGCCTGCCCTTCCTGATCGCGGGCCTGCTGGGGCCCGCACCCCTAGTGGAGGGATCCCTGCCGCTGGCCTATCTGCTGATCTCGCTGGGCTCGACCTACATCGGGGTATCCGTGGGGCTCGTTGCCGCCGGCAGGGTGGGACGGACCCCGCCGCCAAGGTAGTGCGCCACACCCTCCACAGATGGGCTCTCACGTGATGCCAAATGGCAAGGTTATTGCGATAGCTCTCCTGTGACGCAGTTATGGGCGCGAGCCCGCACAGGAGGAGACTCGAGATGGCAGACAAGCAGACACTGATCAGCATGGTACGAGAGGACATGGAGGTCTACTGCTCGGACGGAGAGAAGGTGGGCAAGGTCGGAGAGGTCAACATAGGCACAGAGACATCCGCTGGCCAGGTCGATACCGAGGAGCGCAGCTTCTTCCAGGTCAAGCGGGGGATCTTCGGGCTGGGAGATGACCTATACGTCCCCGCCGAGCAGATCCAGGAAGTGACCGACGATCGAGTGGTGCTGGCCTGCACCAAGGACGAGCTCTCGCAGGTAGCTTGGCCGGACAGACCTCGCTCCAGCGAAGAGGCAGGCACAGACCTGGAGGGCCCGGCACCGGGCATAGCGGCCTATGGGTTGCGCAACAAGACGCAGGGGCCTGGCTCGGGTGCTACGGGGCTGTGATCTAACCCCACAGGGCATTAGTTATAATGAAGCTATGGGGGAGCTGTCCCTCCCCATAGCTTCGCTTTTTACCCACTTGCTCGTCCTCACCGGCATACAAGCTAGCGAGGCTCTGCGCGGCCGGACACGCGGGTTTGCGCCTAGCCAGATGGCTCGGTGTTGTCCGGTGGTGGCTCAGTATCCAACGTCCCAAAACCCGTGTCGCCGTAGCCGCCGGTGACGCCAGGGTCGGTGTCGGCACCCAGGCCACCGGTCTCTGTCCTGCTGTTTGGCTGCCCCCTGAGCTGTGCTGTCAGCCTGTCCAGCGCGCTCCTGACGGCCTCTTGGCTTATTCCCAGCTCGCTGGCTATCTCCCAAGGATTAGCCCCCTCAGCCGCCATGCTGGCTATCCGCCGCTCCATAGCCGGCAGGGCACGGATCAGGTCCTGCCTCTGGGCCAAGAGCCTGCGCACCTCGGCATATCGATCCGCCATCGCACACCTCCCCTGTCTCTCCGTATGACCCTGCCATGCGGCGCAAGAGCCGTGCCACAAGGCAGCACGTCAGGGCAAGATCGGTATCCCCAGCAGCTGCGATGCCCTGGCGGAGCGCTCGCGGTCTATGGGGATGGCGAACACGCCGTTGGGGGTGTCGACGATCCAGAGCACCTCGCGAAACCCCGCGCGCTCGATGCCGCTCCTGGAGGCGTCGTTGCCGGGCCCATGCCCTATCCAGAAGGCGTCCCCGCTGGGCAGCAGGTCGCTGATGATCGCCTGCAGCAGCTGGGGGTAGATCCTTCTGCCTCGGTACTGGGGCACGGTCCAGAAGTCCCACAGGTAGTACTCGCGAGGGCCGAGCACTATATGGATATCCAGCTCGCCGATCTCGGCCTCCCTGGTGGCCACCCACCCATACGCTGCGGGGTCCCCCTCCAGCGTCGCCATGTAGGGCAGATGCCCCTGCTGGATGCGCAGCCGCCAGCGAGCGGGGTTGAGGTCGAAGAGACGTGGGGGGTTGGTGACGTCATCCAGCCTGTGCACACGCAAGCCGGGGATATCCGGCAGCTCGGGAAGCTCATCCCCTCGCCACCAGGAGTACAGGCTACCGAGATCCCTCTGGTGATCAGCCAACGGCCTGCAACCTCCTGCGGACCGCGGGCACGACCCCCTCCGCGAACAGCCGGATCTGCTCCTGAGCGCTGCCGGCCACCGGCCAGTAGATGAAGGTGTCCAGGCCGAGCTCTTGGTAGTACCCCGCAAGGGTATCAGCCCACTCCTCGACCGTGCCCGAGATGAGCCCGGGCTTGAGGCGGAGGCCAGGGCTGGACGGCGTGCGGATGTAGCCCATCACGTTGTACCCCCGGCGAATCTGGGAGGGCGATCTGCCCGCATCCTCCGCCGCTCGATCGATCCTCGCCTGCATCTCGGGCAGGTCCTCGGGGTGGACGTAGGTGTTGGAGACTACCCAGCCATCGGCCAGCCTGCCGGTGAGCGCGAGCATGCGCCTGCCCCGCACGCCCGTCCAGATACGTATCTTGCCCGAGGGCGCGGGACCTGGCCTCGCACCCAGGATGCGGAACTGCTTGCCCTCGAAGGTGATCGGCGTCTTGCCGTCGCCCGGCTGCCACAGCAGGTGAGCGATCTCTATCGCCTCCTCCAGGGCCTCGACGGCCTCCGCCGGCGTGCGGAACTCGCCCCCGTACGCCAGGATCTCCTCCGGTGACGCTCCCGCACCCAGCCCCAGCTCGAGCCTGCCTCCCGTCAGGATGTCGAAGGTCGCCGCGGCCTTGGCGAGCATGGCGGGAGGGCGCAGGGATATATTGGCGACGTTGGTCAAGAAGCGCACGCGTTGGGTGCGCACCGCTAGCGCCGTCATGAAGGTCCAGGTGTCGAAGAAGTTCGGGTTACCGGGATGGTCCTGTATGCCTATGAGGTCGATCGCCATGGAGTCGGCGTAGCTCGCCAGCTCCACAGCAAGCTCCGCTATACGTGGCGAAGGGTCGATGTTGATCCCGAACATGACCTTGTTGCTAGCCTGGCGCATGGGCTGCTCTCCTTAGGTGTACTATGTATATATTAGAAAAGTATACGACCTGTGCAAGCAGCTGTAGGAGGTCGCACGGCATGCTCACCGTGGAGCTGGTGCCATCTACGTCCTGGGGATCCAACCTCCGATCCATCCTAACCCCCGCGCAGTGGGATGAGATCAGGCGGGAGGCTTACGCTCGCGCGGGACACCGCTGCACGGCCTGCGGGCGCAGAGGGCGCCTGGAGGCCCACGAGGTCTGGGAGTACGACGACGATCGCAGGATCCAGCGCCTGGTCGACGTTGCCGCCCTATGCCACGACTGCCACATGGTCGTGCACTGGGGGTACGCCTCCACGCGAGGGCTGGGAGACAGGGCCCTGCGGCACCTGGCACGCGTCAACGGCTGGTCGCTGGAGGACGCCAGGCTGTACCTGGAGGCACAGCTGGAGCTGTGGGCGCGGCGCAGCCGACACCCTTGGCAGCTGGACCTCTCCTGGCTGGAGGCGCGCGGCATAGAGCCCCCACACAGCTCCTCGTAACCCAAGCTCATCGACCCCAGCGCAGGCTCACGCCTGCGCGCCAACCCCGAGGCATCGCCCCACCCTGACCAAAAGGTCAGGGTGATGTGACGAGTTTTCACCCTTTTGGTCAGGGCACCACCACCCCGGCGACCGTGGTCGCTTCCAGCGCTAGAGCCTATCCTTATAGTGAAGTTGAGGGAGGTGATAGTATGAGTAACCTACACAGTTGGTTCCCAGGACGCATATCGATGTTGATGGTGGTTCTGTCGCTGGTAGCCGCAGCCTGCACTGCCTCCTACGGGGCCCAGGTAACTGAGGTGACCGGCGTCAACGAGCAGACGCCCGAGGGCTATCTGCAGGCACAGGCCACCCCGCAGGCGAGCCCCAGCGCCAGGGCGGGCAGCGCGGTCCTGAGCAGCGAGCAGGCCGGGGGCACCGGACAAGCCGGTCAGGCCCAGCGGGAGAGCGCCGCGGCCGCGGAGGTAACAGTGACCGCCAAGGAATTCCAGCTGCAGCCTGCGACGATCGCGATCCCGGCAGGCAAGGTCGTGAGATTGACCTTCAGGAACGAGGGGGCCGTAGAGCACGATTTCGAGGTACAGGGGCTAAGGGCCGATGAGGTCGTGGTTGTGGAGCGCTCGGCCAACCTCTCGGCGGCGATGAGCGCCAACCTGGATCAGCAGACCTCCGCGGGCCAGGTGTACGCTGCGGCCGCCCCTGGAGAGGCCACGACCATCGAGTTCAAGGTAAGCACCAGCGGCAGGTACCAGGCCGTATGCACGATACCAGGGCACAAGGAGGCCGGGATGACAACGGAGGTTGTGGTCGGCAGAGGGGCGTCCCAGGGGCACGATCATCAAATGCACCAGAACTCAGGGTCCATGCCCCACGTCTCCCATGCCTCGGTAGTGAAGGCCGGCAAGTACGGATTGCAGGAGATCAAGCCTCGAATAGTACACGGTGTGAAGGTGTTCAACCTGACGGCAGAGCACGTCAAGTGGGAGGTGCTACCTGGCGAATACATCGATGCCTATGCCTACAATGGCATGGTTCCCGGCCCGCTCATCAGGGTCAAGGAGGGCGACCGGGTCAGGATCCACTTCAAGAACGAGCTGCCCGAGCCTACCACGATCCACTTCCACGGCAACACCTTGCCCAACTCCATGGACGGCGTGCCGGACGTAACTCAGCCTGTGGTCAAACCCGGCCAGAGCTTCACATATGAGTTCAAGGCTGAGCCAGTGGGCACCTTCATATACCACACGCACCACAACTCGGCCATCCAAGAGCCTAAGGGACTCTACGGAGTGTTGATCATAGAGCCTAGGCATCAGAAGAAGTCCTATGATCAGGAGGTCATCCAGGTGCTGAGCGAGGCCGAAGGCTACTACCTGATCAACGGCAAGGCCTTCCCCGCCACCACGCCCATCAAGGCCAAGCGGGGCGAGCGGGTGCTGGTGCGGCTGATCAACCTCGGGCAGATGGTGCACCCGATGCACATGCACGGCAACCCATTCGAGATCGTCGCTACTGATGGGCACGACGTCCCGCCCGCAGCCAGGCTGACGAAGGACGTGGTGACGATCGGGCCAGGAGAGCGCTACGACCTGCTGGTCAAGATGGACAACCCCGGCAAGTGGATGTTCCACTGCCACATCCTCAGCCACGTGCAGAACCATGGGCAGGAGCCCGGAGGGATGATCACGCTGGTCAACGTCTCGAAGTAACTCACCACCCCTTCTTCTCCCACTTGGGTGCCGGGTTAACCCGGCACCCAAGCTTTTCGGGAACGCTGGTTCCAGAGACATAAATATCAGCTTAATTTGGAACAAATCGACAATTTTATGCCTTCCGAGGGCGGCTTTGCTTTGCTATCATGGACTGCACGCATTCCTAAAGGGGGTTGGGGAGTTGTCAGTGATAGCACAAGAGGGGCAGGTACACTCGGAGGGTATCCAGCGCAGGGTGCTGGGGCTAGCTTGGCCGGTGATCGGCGAGAACCTGCTGGAGACGTTGTTGGGCGTGGTCGACACCTTCCTCGTCGCCGGGCTGGGGGCCGCAGCAATTGCAGGCGTGGGCACGGCCCTGCAAGTAATGTTCTTCCTGATATCCGCGCTCTCCGCCCTGTCGGTGGGGGCATCGGTGCTCGTGGCGCAGGCTTATGGCGCCGGGAATCTAGAGGAAGGATCCTCGCTCGCAAGACAGTCGATCATCTGGAGCTTCCTGCTCTCCGTACCGCTCGCCGCCTGCGGGCTGCTATTCTCCCGGCACATAGTCGCGCTGTTCGGGGTCGAGCCGGACGTGGCCCATATCGCCACTGAGTACCTGCACGTCTCTCTAGCCACTGTGGTGGTGCTCATCGCGCTCTTTATAGGAGGTGGTGTGCTGAGGGGGGTAGGTGACTCCCGCACGCCCATGATTGTCACCAGCATCGCCAACGTGATCAACGTCTTCCTGGCGTACGGCCTGATATATGGGCACATGGGACTACCTCGCTTAGGAGCTGTGGGCAGTGCTTGGGGCACCTTCATCGCTCGCTCCATAGCACTTATCATGCTGCTCGCCGTGCTCTGGAAGGGTAGGCACGGCATAAGCTTCAGACATGGCTCGGGTTGGATGCCGAGCGTGAAGGTAGCAGCCAATGTGATGAGGATAGGCGTACCTGCTGCCATGGAGCAGGTGATGATCTCAGCAGGCTTCTTCGTGCTATCGGTGATAGTGGCCCACCTGGGCACCGACATCCTCGCCGCCTACAGAATCACCTTCACGGCGCTATCGTTCTCCTTCCTGCCAGGCATAGGGTTTGCGATCGCCGCCACCACGCTGGTGGGCCAGAGCGTGGGAGCGCGGCGCGTGCGGGAGGGGGAGAGCGCAGCGCGAGTGGCCACCCTCTGGGCCATGATCTGGATGGGCACCATAGGTGCCGTGCTCTTCCTCGGGGCCGAGTCCATCATGGGGCTGTTCTCCCAGGATCCCGAGGTGGTGGGCATAGGAGCCAGCGCCCTGAGGCTCGTGGCCCTGGCGCAGCCCTTCTGGGCGATAGAGTTCGTGCAGGCGGGGGCGATCAGGGGCACCGGCGACACCTGGTACCCCATGGTCGTCAACACGCTCGGCATGTGGGGCACCGTGGCCATATCCTGGGCGCTCGTACGCTTCACGGAGCTCAGCCTGGTGGGCGTGTGGCTCTCGTTCATGGTGCTGTCCCCTCTGATAGGGTTCGCCCTGTGGAGGTACTTCGTCCGCAGGGTGAGGGTGGCCGCCGCGCTACACTGATATCTGCTGGCGAGGAGGTGGTGCCGGCCTGACGCCCAGCATGCCCCCCGTGCGGCCGTGGCGGACGGCGACTATCTCCGCCATGATCGCCAGCGCCACCTCCTCGGGCGTCTTGCCCCCGAGGTCGAGTCCTATGGGGCCGTGGATGCGCGCCAGCTCCGCGTCCCCGAAGCCCAGGGCCCGCAGGCGCTCCAATCGCTCCCCGCTGGTCTTGCGCGAGCCGATGGCGCCTATGTAGCCCGCTCGGGACCTGAGCGCAGCCGAGAGGGCGGGCTCATCGAACTTGGGGTCGTGGGTGAGCACCACGACGGCGGTACCCTCGTCGGGTCGGAGCTGATCCAGAGCCTCGTCCGGCCACCGCACGAGCAGCTCGTCAGCATCGGGAAAGCGCTCCCTGGTGGCGAAGGCCGCCCGCGCGTCCACCACGATGGTGCGGTAGCCCATCACCTTGGCGAGCGACACCAGCGGGATGGCCGTGTGCACCGCCCCGATCACCACCAGCCTGGGCGGAGGGAAGTAGGGCTCGGCGAAGATGCGTGTGCCCTCCAGCTCCAGGTCCACAGGCTCGCGGGAGGCCAGCGCCCTCTCGGCCGCCTCCCTCGCGGGGGCGACCATCGCGGGATGCGTGGCCGTCACGTGGTCGCCTCCCACGGCCGCCAGCTGGCCGCGCAGCGCACCGTCGACGGCCATCACCAGCACGATGGTATCGCCGGCGCCCAGGCTCTCATCGATATGAGCGAACACCTCCCCCGCGGCCAGGGGCACTACCCACACGCTGATCTGCCCCCCGCAGGCCAAGCCCACGTTCCAGGCCAGCTCGTCGGCCACCCCGAACTCCAGCAGCTGGGGCTCGCCGCTGCGGATCACCTCCAGGGAGGCCTCCACCACGGCGCCCTCCACGCAGCCACCGCTTACCGAGCCCACGAACTCCCCCTCAGGGTTCACGGCCATGTGGGAGCCCGTGGGGCGCGGGGTCGAGCCCCAGGTGCTGATCACGGTCGCCAGGGCCACGCGGGGATACCTACCTAACCAATCCTCCAGAGTGGATATTATGTCACGCATACGCCTGCCTCCTGCCCCAGATTATAGCACCACGGATGACTTTGCGGCTCAACTCTTGCTGAGGTCTTGACTAGGTCCGTATTAGTGCTATCCTATCCCCTACCAGGGGCAGAAAGTGGAGGTAAGGGAATGAAGCTTGATGGCAGCTATACTATGCACGCGCCTCGACAGCTGGTGTTCGAGACCCTGCAGGATCCGGAGGCCCTCCGGGGATGCCTGCCGGGGGTAGAGAGCTTCGAGGCCGTCGGTGATGGGCGCTACGAAGCGACCGGCAAGGCCGGGGTGGCGGGCATCCGAGGCAGCTACAGCGGCACCGTGATCCTGACCGACCAGAAGCCGCCGGAGTCCTACCAGCTCAGCGCCGAGGGCAGCTTCTCCGGCGGCAGGGTCACCGGCACAGCCACCATCACGCTGGTGGATCAGGGGGACAAGACCGTGATCAACTACATCGGGGAGGCGCAGCTCAGCGGCCCCCTGGCGAGCGTAGGGCAGAGGCTGCTGACCCCAGCAGCGAAGATGATGGCCAGGCAGTTCTTCAAGTGCATGGAGGACAAGGTCAAGAGCAAGCAAGCAGCAACTTCCAGCTAGGCAGGCCGCTCACCTGCGATAAATCTGCAATGCTAGGATAGGAGGAGATCTATGTCTACACATTCTATTTCCCTCACGGTCAACGGCAGGAAGTACCAGAGTGAGGTGGATGATCGTACCCTGCTTGTCCACTACCTAAGGGACCACCTGGGACTTACGGGCACCCACATAGGCTGCGATACAAGCCAGTGCGGCGCCTGTACGATAGTCATGAACGGGCAGGCGGTCAAATCTTGCACAGTGTTCGCAGTACAAGCCAACGGGGCGGAGATCACGACCATAGAGGGACTGGCTAAGGACGGCCAGCTGCATCCCATCCAAGAAGGCTTCTGGGAGGAGCACGGCCTACAGTGCGGGTTCTGCACGCCGGGCATGATCATGAGCGCCTACGACCTGCTGCAGCACAACCCCGATCCCTCCGAGATGGAGATCCGAGAGGCGCTGGAGGGTAACCTCTGCAGGTGCACCGGCTACCAGAACATCGTCAAGGCTATCAGGTATGCCGCGCGCAAGATGCGAGGCGAGAGCCTTCCAGAAGAGAAGTACATGCCCGAGGACCAGCACAGACCGGCAGCCGTTGAAGGCCCCGAAGCCGTGCCCACATCCTAAGGAGGTCGAACGATGGCAACCTACGTCGGTACCCCAGTCAAGCGAGTGGAGGATCCCAAGTTCATCACTGGTAAAGGCAGCTACCTGGATGACATCAAGCTGCCAGGCATGACTTACGCAGCCATCCTCCACAGCCCACACGCCCATGCACGCATCAAGAGCATAGATACTTCCAAAGCTCAGGCGATGCCTGGAGTGGTGGCAGTGTTCACAGGCAAGGACATGAGCGACGTTAACGCCCTCCCCTGTGCCTGGCAGGCCGGAGGAGTACAGAACAACGTAGCGACCCCACGGCCGCTCGAGATAGATGAGGTTCACTACGTAGGCGACGCAGTGGCGGTGGTGATCGCCGAGGACAAGTACACAGCTGAAGACGCTCTCGGCCTCATCGAGGTGGAGTACGAGCCTATGCCAGCGGTCGTGGATCCTGAGGAGGCCACGAAGGAGGGCGCGCCACAGCTGCATGAGCAGGCACCTAACAACATCTGCATGTACTGGACCGCGGGGAACAAGGACGCCACCGAGGCCGCGATCGCGCAGGCCGAGGTGAGGGTGCAGCAGAAACTCGTCAACCAGAGGTTGATCCCCACGGCGATGGAGACACGCGGCGCGATCGGTAGCTACAACCCCGCCACCGGTGAGTACACCCTGTGGCTGACTTCTCAGGCGCCGCACGTCATGAAGCTGTTACTGGCGGCGTTCGTGCTTAACGTGCCAGAGAATAAGATCAGGGTGATAGCACCAGACGTCGGCGGAGGCTTCGGTTCAAAGATCTTCTGCTACTCCGACATGGCGATCGTTGCCTGGGCTTCTAAGCAGGTAGGACGTCCTGTCAAGTACGTGGAGGACAGGCGAGAGAACTATATATGGACTACCCACGGGCGAGACCACGTCACCTATGCCGAAATAGCCGGCACCCGCGACGGCAAGATCACGGCGCTGAAGGTAAGGACCTACGCCAACCTGGGAGCTTATCTCTCCACTGCAGCTCCAGGCATACCGACCACGCTGTATGGCCGCATGGTGACCGGCGTGTACAAGATCCCCAACGCCTTCGTAGAGGTGTACGGCGTGTACACTAACACGGCGATGGTCGATGCCTACAGGGGAGCCGGCAGGCCCGAGGCTACCTACCTCATTGAGCGCATGGTGGACCTCTTCGCCCGCGAGATCAGCATGGACCCAGCCGATGTGCGCCGCATCAACTTCGTGCCGCCCAACGAGTTCCCCTACCGCAACGCTGTAGGAATGTTGCCCTATGACTCCGGCGAGTACGAGAAGGCGCTCAACAAGGCCCTGGAGGTGTCCGGCTACAGCGACTTCCGGCGGGAGCAAGAGGAGGCTCGCAAGCAGGGCAGGTACCTTGGTGTCGGGCTCTCCAGCTACGTCGAGGTGTGCGGGCTGGCGCCGTCGGCCTGGATAGGACTCAACGGCGAGGGCTGGGGTGCAGCGCTGTGGGAGAGCGCCAACGTCAAGGTGCATCTGACCGGTAAGGTAGTTGTCACCACGGGTACGCTGCCCCACGGCCAAGGACACGACACCACATTCGCACAGATCGTAGCCGACGAGCTGGGAGTGCCTTTGGAGGATGTCATCGTCCAGCATGGTGACACCCAGGGCACGCCTTTCGGATACGGCACCTATGGCAGCCGCAGCCTGGCGGTCGGTGGCGTAGCCATCTACAAGGCCGTGGAGAAGATCAAACAGAAGGCCAAGAAGATCGCCGCTCACATGCTGGAGGCCGCTGAGGAAGATATAGTGTTCCAGGACGGCAAGTTCATGGTCAGGGGCGCTCCCGAGAGCGGCAAGACGATACAGGAGATCGCCCTGGCGGCCCACCTAGGCTACAGCTTGCCGGAGGGGGTGGAACCCTACCTGGACGAGACCACGTACTTCGATCCACCGAACTGCACGTTCCCGTTCGGCACGCATGTGTGCATGGTGGAGGTGGTCCCTGACACTGGCGAGGTCAAGATCCTCGACTATGTAGCGGTGGACGACGTGGGCAACGTGATCAACCCGATGATCGTTGATGGTCAGCTCCACGGCGGCATAGTCCAGGGCATGGCACAGGCCCTCTGGGAGCACGGCGTGTACGACGAGCACGGCCAGCTGGTGACCGGCACATTAATGGACTACGCCATCCCTAAGGCCAGCATGGTGCCGGACTTCAAGCTCGAGCGCACCGTCACCACCACCCCGGTCAACCCACTGGGCGTCAAGGGAGCGGGCGAGGCCGGCACGATAGCCGCCACGCCGGCCGTAGTCAACGCCGTGATGGACGCGCTGGCGCCGTTCGGGATAAGCCACATCGACATGCCGCTCACGCCCGAGAGGATCTGGAGGGCAATACGCTCACAGAAAAACAGGAGTTAGGAGGAGAAGATGATACCCGCCGAGTTCGACTACTACGCACCCCAGAGCCTGGACGAGGCGATCCAACTGCTAAGAGAACACGCCGAGGACGGCAAGGTGCTCGCCGGCGGCCACAGCCTCATCCCACTGATGAAGCTACGCCTTGCCACACCATCGGCGCTGATCGACATCGGGC
Organism: Thermobaculum terrenum ATCC BAA-798; assembly: GCF_000025005.1. Taxonomy (NCBI): domain Bacteria; kingdom Bacillati; phylum Chloroflexota; class Chloroflexia; order Thermobaculales (SeqCode); family Thermobaculaceae (SeqCode); genus Thermobaculum (SeqCode); species Thermobaculum terrenum. Next base: position 380,225 of record NC_013526.1, on the reverse strand, counting down.
GCATACCCGAGCTGCGGGGGATAAACCGCTCCAACGGTACGGTGACCATAGGGGCGACCACCACTCACCGCATGATCGAGTTCAGCGAGGAGCTGTCGGACGCCCTGCCGATCATGCCGCAGGCCGCCAAGGTCATAGGTGACCCGATGGTGCGCAACCGCGGCACCTTCGGGGGTTCCCTGGCCCACGCGGACCCCGCGGGCGACTGGCCGGCCGTGGCGTTGGCGCTGGGGGCCACCATGCACGTGCGGGGCCCCGATGGTGAGCGCACCATACCCGCGGAGGAGTTCTTCGTCGACCTGCTCACCACCGCCCTTGAACCCGGAGAGCTGCTCACGCAGATTGACCTGCCGGTGCCTGCTGGGAAAGTCGGCATGTCCTATCAGAAGTTCAGGCATCCCGCCTCGGGCTACGCCGTAGTGGGCGTAGCGGCAGTGGTGACCCTGGACGAGGCCGGCAGATGCGCCGACTGCCGTATCGGCATCACCGGTGCTGGGCCCTTCGCCAGGAGGGCGACCGAGGTGGAGGACGCCCTCAGGGGCCAGCAGCTCAACGAGAGCACGGTAAGGGACGCCTCCGAGTTGGCCGGCAGTGACATGGAGTTCCTGGGCGATATCTTTGCTTCGGAGGAGTATCGCGCCCAGCTAGTCAAGGTCTACACCCGGCGAGCGATAATGGACGCCCTCGCCAGACTGCCCTAATCCTCACCCTGGGCTGGGGGATCCCCCAGCCCACACCCCAAGGAGGCAGAGATTGCAACCATCAGATCAGCAACAGGCAAGCCAGCAGTCCAAGCGCACCTCCCCTCCCATCTCCGGGACCGTGCAGGGCGAGCACGTAGAGATCAACGGTGGGGGAGCTGCCGCCATAATCTCGCAGGGCAACATGTCCGTTCGGGGAGGCGGAGGAGCTGTATTGATCTCCGGAGGCAACACCGAGATCCAAGGTGGCGGAGCCGCAGTGATCATCTCGGGAGGAGAAACGGAGATAGAGCAAGGGGGCAGTGCCCTTGTTATAGCTTCAGAGGCGGAGATCGAGCAGGGCTTCGTGGGCATAATCCTCTCTGGAGAGACTAAGCTAGAAGAGGGCTCACGCGTGCTGCTCGACACTCCCAGGGCGTTGGCCCTCGGTACTGCCCTGGGAGCCACGTTCGCCCTCCTTAGCTGGCTGCTGCGTAGGCGATAGCCCTCGGCCCGCACTCGACGCTCACCTGGCATAGATGCTGCTGCGTACCTACTAGCACGTCCCACAAACCAGATCGATGTGCAGGAGGTGAACTATGCCCGGACAAAGGTATGCTCGCCGACTCAACGACCTGGAACAGCGGTTCATGGCACTGGCCGAGAGCATCCCCGACTCCCCCGAGAAGGAAGCGATATCTGTCCTCCACGGCATGATCCAGGAGGTGTGGAGGAGCTTCTCGGGCAGTGCGCTGGCCAGTAGATCTCCCTCGGAGCTGACCTTAGAAGATATAGCATCCCTCTACAAGACCGCGCCCGAGATGCGAGGTGAGGCGATCTGTGAACCGCTACCCGTAGGCACGCCGGCACCTGACTTCACCCTGCGGGACCCCAACAACGAGCCCGTTACGCTGAGCAACTTCCGAGGCAGACCCGTGGTGCTGGTGTTCTACCCACTCGACTGGAGTCCTACCTGCTCCGACCAGCTTTCGCTCTACCAGGCGGAGATTTCGGAGTTCGAACGCTTCGGTGCGCAGATCCTGGGCATATCGGTCGACTCCATCTACTGTCACGGTGCCTGGGCAGCCGTGAGGGGGCTACAGTTCCCGCTACTCGCGGACTTCGAGCCCAAGGGGGAGGTCGCGCGTCTGTACCAGGTCTACCGCGAGCCGGACGGCTTCTCCGAGCGCGCCCTGTACGTGGTGGACCCGGAGGGCATCATCCGCTACGCCCACGTCTCTCCCAGGCTGGACATGATCCCCGATATCTACGAGCTGTACCAGGTGCTGTCCGAGATAACCGGGTTGCCGGCGCCCGCGCCCACCACCGTAGCGTGAGGAGGTAACGCCGATGATCGGAGCGCCCTATCAGAGACGCAGCCCCTTCGGGGTGGTGTCCTCCCCCGCGGCGGCGCCCGTGGTGGTGTACGGCACCCGCTGGTGCGCCGCCACGCAGATAGTCCGGAGGTTCCTTGATCGGCTGGGCATCCCCTACGAGTACGTGGACCTGGACCTCGACCCCGCGGCAGCCCGGAGGGTAGCCTGGCTGACCGGTGGGTACGTGAGCCACCCCACGGTGTCGGTCGCCGGCGAGGTGCTCGTGGAACCGACCCTGGGCGAGCTGGAGTGGGCGCTGGCCCGCGCCGGCCTGATATAAGCCCCGGCAAGCCCGCCCAGGGTCCGCTGACTCCCCCAGTTACCTCGGGGCCAGCGCCCTGGCCTCCCTCCCACCGCATTGTGGTATCATCAGGCTGCGCGCGATCCACATCACACAAGGAGGGAGGCTCATGACTCAGCTGTACGGGAAGCAATACTCCAAGGACGAGCTCGAGAGGATGACGGGCTACATGTTCCAACTGGCGGGGATCCAGCTCGGGGAGCTCACGGACGGCAGGGCTCGGGGGATGCGGGTGGCGACGGTGCGGACGGGCTCCGGGTTCGAGTTCCAGGTGCTGCTCGACCGCGCCATGGATATATGGCTTGCGGAGCACGCGGGCAGGCCCCTCGCCTGGCTGCACCCGGCGCTGGGAGGACCAGCGCTCTACGAGCCCCGGGGCGACGGCTGGGCGCGCACGTTCGGAGGGGGGCTGGTCACGACCTGCGGGCTCACGCACTTCGGGCACCCCGAGGTGGACCAGGGGGAGGAGCTGGGGCTGCACGGGCGCATCTCCCACTGCGCGGCGAGCAGCTGCCAAGTCCGTGAGGGCTGGCAGGGCGATGATTACACCCTCGAGCTCACGGGCGTGACCCGTCAGGCCGTCCTGTTCGGGGAGTACCTCACCCTGGAGCGGACCATCTCCACCCGCCTGGGAGCCAACCACCTGGCCATCCACGACAGGGTGCGCAACGACGGCTACCGCCCCACGCCCCACATGATCCTCTACCACTGCAACTTCGGGTTCCCGGTGGTCAGCCCCGACTCCGAGGTGCTGCTGGCGGACGAGGCCGTGCGGCCCAGGGACGAGGACGCGAGGGCTGGCGTGGACCGCTGGCACCTCTTCGAGGCCCCACAGGCGGACTTCCGCGAGCAGGTGTTCTTCCACCAGCCGCGCGTGGGCGCCGATGGCATGGTGCGCGCGGCCATAGTCAACCGGCAGCTGGGCTTCGGGGCGTTCATCAGGTACCGCGCGGCCGAGCTGCCTTGCCTGGCGCAATGGAAGATGATGGGCGCCAGGGACTACGTCTGCGCGCTCGAGCCGGCCAACTACTGGGAGACCCCTCGCCACGTGCTCCGCGAGGAGGGCAGGCTGAGGTTCCTGCAGCCCGGGGAAGAGGTCGATTACTACCTGGAGATAGGAGCGCTGACCTCGGTGGAGGAAGTACAGGCGTTCGAGCGGGAGATAGGGGAGTAGGGAGGGCTCGAGCCCTCCCCTCCACGGTCGGCAGCTGAGGGGACAAGGGGGGAAACCCCTACGAGCTGCCTAGGCTGACCGCCACCTTCTCCACGGGCAGGGAGTCCTCCGAGCCGGCGGGCTGGTCCACAGCCCCGCCCTGCATGACGCGGGACAACAGCCTCTCCTTGATGGCCCCGAATCGCTGGTCGCCCCTCTTGCGGGGGCGATCCAGGTCCACCCACTCGTCGAGGGCCACCCTGCCGTGCTCCAGCAGCACCACGCGGTCGGCGAGAGCCACGGCCTCCTCCACGTCGTGCGTCACCATGATGGCCGTGAAGCGGCCTCGCCACCAGAGCGACTCCACCAGCCCCTGCATCTCGATGCGCGTGAGGGCGTCCAGGGCCCCCAGGGGCTCATCGAGCAGCAGCATAGCAGGATGCGAGAGCAGGGCGCGGGCGAGCGCCACGCGCTGCTTCTGGCCGCCCGACAGCTGGGCGGGCCAGTCGCGCTCCCTGCCGGCCAGCCCCACGTGCCTCAGCATCGCCCTCGCCTCCTCCAGGGGAGCATCCCTGCGGCCCAGGGCCACGTTATCCAGCACCCTCTTCCAGGGCAAGAGCCTGGCGTCCTGGAACATCACCCTGGCGGCGGGGTTCCTGCCGCTCAATGGCCGGCCGTTGATCTCGATCCAGCCCTCATCGGGCGCCTCCAGGCCCGACAGCAACCGAAGCAGCGTGCTCTTGCCGCAGCCGCTGCGGCCCACTATCGCCACGAACTGTCCGGGCTCCACCTCCAGGTCCAGCCCCTTCAGCACCTCGTTGCGCCCGAACCGCTTGCGGAGCCCCTGTACCCTGATCCAGGCGCCGTAGTCCACAGTACTCATCTCCGATACCTCCTAAGCCTTCTGATAGGCCGGATGCCAGCGCAGCATCTGCCTCTCCAGCAACCTAGCGACCGTGTCGGCCAGCTTCCCCAGGGCGGCATACAGCAGTATGCCCATCACCAGCACATCGGTCTGCATGAACTCCCTGGCCTGCATCGTGATGTAGCCTATGCCCGAGCTGGCAGCGATCGTCTCCGCCACGATCAGCGTCAGCCACATCACGCCCAGCGCGTAGCGCACGCCGACGAGGATCGAGGGCAGCGCCCCGGGAAGCACGATATCGCGGAACACCTCCCAGCGCGACAGGCCGTACACCTGCCCCATCTCAAGGAGCCCCGAGTCCACGTTCCTGATCCCGTGGTAGGTGTTGACGTATACCGGGAACAGCACCCCCTCAGCCACGAGGAACAGCTTGCCCTGCTCCCCTATACCGAACCACAGGATCACGAGGGGGATGAGCGCCAGGTGCGGGATGTTCCTGATCATCTGCAGGGTGCTGTCCAGCAGGCGAGAGAGGGTGCTCGACAGGCCGTTGACCACCCCCAGGACGAACCCCAGACCGCCCCCTAGGGCGAAGCCCAACAGAGCGCGGCGAGCGCTCACCGCCATGTCGTTGACCAGCTGCCCGCTCTCCAGCAGCTTCCACGCGGCCAGCAGCACCCTGGAAGGCGGCGGGAGGATGCGGGCGGGCAGGACGCCCGCCCAGCCCAGAGCCTCCCAGACCAGCAGGAGCACCACGGGCACGGCCCAGCCGGAGAAGGCCGACAGCCTGCCTCGAAGAGCCCTGATCATCTCTTCACCTCCCGGCCACCGTTGCGGATGAGCCCGCCCTCGGCCACGATCTCGCCGATGGGGCCGTAGTAGTTGGTGTAGTTGTAGCCCTCCAGGCGCTTGTGCAGGCCGAGCAGCGGGAACACCAGCTCCGCGAACCTGTGCGCCTCCTCCAGGTGTGGGTAGCCGGAGAAGATGAAGGTGTCCACCCCCAGCGCCTCGTACTCGCGCATCCGCTCCACCACCTGCTCCGGGCTACCCACCAGGGCGGTCCCGGCGCCGCCGCGCACCAGGCCCACGCCGGCCCACAGGTTGGGGCCTATCCGCAGGTTATCCCTCCGGCCGTTGTGCAGGGCCGCCATCCGGTGTTGGCCGTGGGAGTCCATCTGCGCGAACACCTCCTGCGCGCGGGCGACGGTGTCGTCGTCCAGCTTGGAGATCAGCCGCTCGGCCGCCTCCCAGGCCTCCTCCTCGGTCTCGCGCACGATGACGTGCATCCGGATCCCGAAGCGCACCGACCTGCCCTGCTCCCACGCCTGCTGACGCACGGCGGAGATCTTCTCGGCCAACTGCTCCGGCGGCTCGCCCCAGCTGAGGTACATGTCCACGTGCTTGGCAGCCACCTGCTGGGCCACCGGCGAGGAGCCTCCGAAGTACAGGGGTGGGTAGGGCGCCTGCACGGGCGGGAACAGCAACCGGCCTCCCTTCACCTTGATGTGCTTCCCCTCGAAGTCCACCGTGTTCCCGCTCATGATCGACCGCCACACGGTCAGGAACTCGTCCGTGACCTCATAGCGCTCATCGTGGTCCAGATGCAGGCCGTCCCCGGCCAGCTCCTGCGGGTTGCCACCGGTCACGACGTTGATCAGCAGGCGCCCCCCGGACACCCGGTCGAAGGTGGCGGCCATGCGAGCGGCCAGCGTGGGCGATATCAGCCCCGGGCGCACAGCCACCAAGAACTTCATGCGCCTCGTGAGGGGTATGAGGGAGGAGGCCACTATCCAGGCGTCCTCGCAGTTGGCGCCCGTAGGCAGGAGGGCCCCCTCGTACCCCAGGGCGTCCACCGCCTGCGCGATCTGCTTGAGGTAGTCGAAGTTGGATGCCCTCCCCAGATAGGAGGTGCCCAAGTATCTCCCGTCTCCACCAGTAGGTATGAACCAGAACACGTTCATCGCGATCTCTCCTTTCCGTCTTAGTGCCTAATGCTGGTACTCAGGGAGCACCGCGTCCCTGACGTTGATCTTCTTCGGGATCAGTCCCAAGCTGTAGAACAGGTCGGCCAGCTCCTGCTGCTCCCGCACGATGTCGTCGCTGACCGGGATTATGCCGTATACCCGGCGGTGCTCCACCTCGCGCTGCACGGCCTCGTCCACCCCGGTCTGGGAGGACACCAGCTTGGCCACCTCGTCCCGGTGCGCCTCCGACCAGCCCTCAGCACCCTCCAGGGCCTTCAGGATGGCGTCCACGGCGTCCTTGTGCTCCGTGGCGAACTTGCGGGACGCCAGGTAGAAGGATCTGTTGGCCAGGCCCGCGGACTCACCATCGGCTATCACGCGCGCGCCGGTCTCGGCGACCTCCATGGCGTAGTAGGGATCCCAGATGGACCAGGCGTCCACGCTCCCGCCCTCGAAGGCGGCCTTGGCGTCCGATGGCGCCAGGTACACCGGCTGGATGTCGCTGTACTTGAGCCCCGCCTTCTCGAGGGCCTGCACCAGCAGCGCGTGGGCGCTAGAGCCCTTCTGCACCGCCACCTTCTTGCCCTTCAGGTCGGCCACGGACTTGATGTCCGAGGTCTTCGGCACGAGGATCGCCTGCGTCTTGGGAGAGGGCTTGGTGGCGGCCACGTACACCAGGTCGGCCCCAGCTGCCTGGGCGAAGATCGGGGGAGGTGCGCCGGTCGTGCCGAAGTCTATGCTGCCGGCTCCCAGCGCCTCCAGCAAGGGCGGTCCCGCCTGAAACTCCGTCCACTGGAGGGTGTAGCCCAGCTGCTTGAGGTCCTTCTCCAGGGTGCCCTGGGACTTAAGCACCAGCAGGGAGGAGGATCCCTTCTGGTAGCCTATGCGCACTACCTTGCCCCCGCCGGAGCTGCCCGAGTCGGAGCTCAGGGCGCTCTCGCCGCAGCCGGCGAGCACGAGGCCAAGGATCAGGGGGAACAACAACCAACTATAGATTATCCTGCTCATATCGATGCTCCTAAGCTATGGTTTTGAGTTGCTTGCTACGGATTGCAGATGGCGCGGGGATGGCGGCCCTCAGCGCCGCGAGCGCGGCCTCCAGCCGCTCGTCGACCTCGGGGTGCAGCGTGATGGAGCCGTCCTCGCGCCAACCCAGCTGCGAGTCGAGCACGCACACCCCGGCCAGCACATGCCTGGCCCCCAGCGCCGAGAGCACGGGCTTGAGCGCGTAGTCCAGCGCCAGGCAGTGAGCCAGGGAGCCCGAGGTGGTGATGGGGAGCACAGGCTTGTCCGCCAGGATGCCGGGCGGCAGCAGGTCCAGGAAGGCCTTGAGCACTCCCGAGTAGGCGGCCTTGTACACCGGCGTGGCGATGATCACCGCCCTGGAGGCCTGCACCAGCCCGATGGCCTCGGCCACCGAGGGCCCATCCGGCCTGGCGTACACCAGGTCGGCGGGATCCAGGTCGCGCACCACCACGGAGCTACACCGCAGCCCCTCGGCCTCCAGCCTGGCCCTCGCCAGCTCGAGCACCTGCGCCGAGCGGGAGGGTGCAGAGGGACTGCCAGCTATCGTGACCACATCAAGCATCGTATCGTACCTCCCGTATATTATCTACTAATCTAGTAGACTTAGTAGACATTAAGAGGGTAGCAGTCACCGAGGCGAGAATCAACCCCTCGCACGCAAATTTCCCTTATAATGCCTAAGCAGAAATTGCAAAAAGCTTATCAGCGGGGGAAGACACTTGCACATCACAGCCAGAGCGGATTACGCGCTCCGAGCAGCTATCGAGATGGCCGCCAGCTGGCCGCAGCCCCTGAAGGGAGAGCAGATCTCCGAGGCACAGGACATCCCCATCAAGTTCCTGGAGAGCATCCTGCTGGACCTCAAGCGCGCGGGGCTGGTGCGCACCCAGCGAGGACAGGCGGGGGGTTACTGGCTGGGCAGGGAGCCGGCCGAGATCTCCCTGGCCGACATCATCCGGGCGGTGGAGGGGCCGCTGGCCAACGTCAGGGGGATGAGCCCGGAGGAGATAACCTACAAGGGGAGGGCCGCCACGCTGCGGGACGTGTGGGTGGCGCTGCGAGCCAACATGCGAGCGGTGCTGGAGACCACCACGCTGGCCCACATGGTGCGGGGCGAGCTGCCCGAGCAGCTACACCCCCTCCTACAGGACCCGGATGCCTGGGTCAGGAGGGGGCGCTGAAGCGAGCGTAGACGATCTGCCCCGGGCGCAGCCCCAGGTACTCCGCGTCCTCCCTGGGCAGGACCACGCTCACCGTCTCCCCCTGACCAGACACCAGCGAGAGCCCCACCACGGCCTCCGAGGCCGAGACCTGCTCCACCATCATCTCGCGGGCATCCGGGATTGGCTTGTAGTCGATCTGGATGACCGTGGCCGGCTCGGGCTCCTCCAGATCATCCGGCGTGGCCTCGGCAGCGCACCCGGACCACACCAGCCTGCCCCGCCAGAGCAGGAAGATGCAGTCCGCAAGGCCGTACACGCTGTCGTAGCTGGCGGAGGTCAGCAGCACCGAGGAGCCGGTGCCCCGGACCAGGCTCCTCAGCTGGCCAAACAGCTCCTCGCGATCCGCCCTCGACATGGCGTGCAGCGGGGCTTCGGCGAGCACGAGCTTGGCTCCGCCCTCCAGAGCGCGCCGCGAGCTAGCGACTAGCTCGCCCACGGAGCCCCGCACTCCCTCCAGCAGCACGGCACTGCCATGCACCTGCACCGAGCCCGAGGATGGACGGAGCACGCCGGCCAGCAGCCGCAGCAGGGCGGACCTCTCCTCCCCGCGGGAGCTCACCACAGCGCCCACGCGCCCGGCTCGCAGGCCCATGCTCACGCCTTCCAGCAGCTTCCCGTCCAGAGCCTCCACAGTCACGTCTTGCAGCACTGCCAACATACACATCCACCTCGCATCCGATCTGTCGCAAGCATAGACGATGGGCACGCCACGCTCAACCGTCGGAGCCAAGCAATTATCACTAATGGACAAACTCTTGATAATTTTTTCTTATACTTCCCCCCGCAGGGGTCCGTGCGGTAAGATGGACCTGCCTAGCAAGTGGACGGAGGGAGCCATGTTCTTGCAGATGCTGCGCGCCAAGCTGCACCTAGCCAGGGTAACAGGCGCCGAGGTGGAGTACATAGGGAGCATCACGATCGACAGCGACCTACTGGAGCAGGTGGGCATCCACCCCTACGAGCGGGTGCAGGTGGTGGATGTGGACAACGGCAACCGGCTGGAGACGTACGTCATCCCCGGCGAGCGCGGCTCGGGCACGGTACAGCTCAACGGCGCCTCCGCCCACCTGGTACGTCCCGGAGACAGGGTGATCATCATGGCGTACTCCTACGTACCCTCACCCCCTCCACCGGATTGGAAGCCCCGCGTGGCCCTGCTGGACGAGGCCAACAGGATAGCCGCCTGGCTGGAGGAGGACCGGCAGGTGGAGGTCGCCGGCTAGGTCAGGCGGTGCCCCGAGCCACGAGCGAGAGCGGCACCACCTCGCTGGCCGGCGGCTCATCGTCCGAGGTGATCAGCTGCAGCAGCATCTCGGCGGCGCGCCTGCCCATCGCGAGCAGCGGGATCCTCACGGTGGTCAGCGAGGGCACGGTCTGCGACGCCATCGGGATGTCGTCGAAGCCCACCACCGCCACGTCCACCCCGACCCGCAAGCCCTCCTGGGCGATGGCCGCCATGGCGCCTATCGCGAGGTCATCGCTGGCGGCGAAGATCGCCGTCGGCCTCGGCCCTCGGCGCAGCAGCTCCTGCGTGGAGCGCACGGCCTCGCCCATCTCCCAGCTGTCGCCCACCACCAGCTCGCAGCCCTGCAGCCCCGCGGCCGCCAGCGCCCTGCGGTAACCCTCCAGCCTGGCTCTGGCCGTGGGATATTTGGGATCCCCCGACAGGTGGGCGATGAGCCCGTGCCCCCTGGAGATGAGGTAGGAGGTGGCCTCCAAGGCGCCCTTGACGTCGTCGTAGACGATGGCCGGCATGTGGAAGCGGGGATCCGTCGCCCGCTCGATGCACACGCAGGGTATCTGGGTGGAGGCTATGAGCTCCACGATCTCGCGCGAGGCCGGCGAGTCCTCTATCAGCCTCAGGATGACCCCATCCAGCCTGCCACCCATGAGCAGGCGGCGCAGCTGCTCGGTATCCTCCCCCACGACCATGGGGTAGACCAGCAGGTGATAGTCCCGCTGCTTGAGCTCCTCGCTCACGCCCGTCAGGATGGAGGCACAGTAGTGAGAGGTGAACACCTCGAACGGGTAGAAGTCGGTGGCGATGAAGCCGATCGTGTGGGTCTTCTGAGCGCGCAGGCCCCGGGCGAAGGCGTTGGGATGGTACCCCAGCTCCTCGATCGCCTCGAGCACCCTCTGGCGCACCTCGGGCGAGGTGGGCCTGGGACCGTTGTTGATGACGTAGGACACCACAGCCGTCGAGACGTTGGCCCTGCGCGCCACGTCCTGCAATGTCACGCGTTTCTTTCTCTGCATGGGACTCCCAAAGCAAGGATTGCCTCTCCATATTACCACACACCAGCCCCTTGACAGCCCGGGGAAGCTGTATTACCCTTAATCTAATCGATTAGATCTAATCTTTTAGAACAGGAAGGGAGGTGAGTGCTACCGATCAAGGTCACCGGCCGAGTCCTGGACCCGTTCCAATAAGCATGACAGTGCAGGAGGAGATATCATGACTGACAGTAGGCTATCACGCAGGCAGTTTCTCACCCACACGGGCAGGTTGGCCCTCGGCGTGGCCACGACCTCGCTGCTGGCGGGCTGCGGCAGCAACGCTGGCGGCGGAGCCTCCACCCCTGGGGCCTCGCCCACCTCGCCCTCCGGAGGGACCTCCCAGGGCGGCACCACGACGATCAGCATGATGGGCTGGGGCAGCCCCCTGGAGAAGCAGAACGTCCAGAAGGGGCTCGACATGTTCCAGCAGCAGCACCCCGACATCAAGGTCAAGTGGATCCACGTCCCACAGGATTACTTCACCAAGCTCAAGACGGCCCTCGCCGGAGGTACCCCACCGGACGTCTTCTGGACAGGTAATCTGGCGGACTACGTCTCGCGCGGCGTGGTGATGGACATCACCTCCTACGTCGAGCAGGACCCGGTCATCGGGAAGCCGGACTACTTCATAGAACCCCAGGAGAAGGAGCGCGCGACTATCAACGGCAAGTGGTTCGGTATCGGCTCCTGCTGGGTGATACACCACCTTTACTACAACTCCGATATCCTGGAGAAGGCTGGCGTGGAACCCCCCAGCCCCGAGCCCAAGAAGGCCTGGACGTGGGAGGAGTTTCTGGAAAACTGCCGCAAGCTCACGGTGGATGCCTCGGGCAAGCACCCCGGGCAGCCGGGATTCGATCCCTCTAAGGTGCAGCAATGGGGGGTCAGCTGGCCCACCTGGTCGCTCCCCCGCGACGTGCTGGTGTTCTCCAACGGTGGCGAGGCCTTCACCCCGGACTATAAGTGCCACCTGGGCGAGCCCGAGGCGATGGAGGCTATCCAGGCGCTCGCTGACCTGGCCATCAAGCACCAGGTCGCCCCGCAGGCCGCCCAGATGCAGCAGCTGGGGATGAGCAGCTGGCAGATGCTGGCCTCCGGCAAGCTGGCCATACTCGTCGACGGATCCTGGGCGCTGCAGGACATCTCGAAGATGAACTTCAAGTTCGGCTGCGGCGTGCTGCCCAAGATGAAGAAGGTCGTGACCGAGGCGCAGGCCCACTGCCACGTCATCTGCAGCCGCACCAAGCACCCGGATGCTGCCTGGCAGCTGCTGAGGTTCCTGTCATCGGACGACTACCAGCTCGGGCTCTGCAAGGCGGGCCTGTGGCTGCCAAGCCACACCAGCTTGCTGACGGAGGACGGCCTCAAGCGTTGGATCACCCCGGGCGTGCACCCCGAGGGCTACGACAAGATAGCCACCGAGTACCTGCTCAAGTACTCCAAGAACTACTTCTATCCGGCGGGCTTCGAGCAGGCCGACCAGATCCTGACATCGGCGCTCGACCCCGTGTGGATCGGGAAGATGACCGTTCAGGAGGCTTTCAAGAAGACCAACGCCATCGGGCAGGTCAACCAGGTCCTCCAGCAGGCGAAGGCCAAGCTGGAGGCGCAGCTGTAAGGGAGGAGCGCAGATATGACGACCACGGCCCCCACAAGGCAGGCACGCCTCTCCATCCGCGCCAGAGAGGCCATCTACGGCTATCTGTTCATCGCGCCGGCGGTGCTCGGCTTCATCCTGTGGATAGCGGGCCCCATGATCTTCTCGGCCTGGGTGAGCCTCACCCAATGGGACATGCTCAGCCCACCCAAGATCGTGGGGCTGCAGAACTACCGCCAGATGCTCGAGGACAACTTGTTCTGGCAGTCCCTGAAGGTCACGATGTACTTCACCATCGTCTCGGTACCTATCTTCCAGGTGCTGGCCTTCGCGGTGGCCCTGCTGATGAACGTGAAGGTGCGGGGCATAACCGTGTTCCGCACCATCTACTATCTGCCCAGCATCGTGCCTGTGGTCGCCAGCTCGATGCTCTGGGCCTGGATCTTCAACTCGGACTTCGGGCTCCTCAACAGCCTGCTGCAGGCCGTGGGGCTGCCCAAGGTGTTGTGGCTGCAGGATCCCACCTGGGCTATGCCAGCGCTCATAGTGATGAGCCTGTGGGGCATCGGGGGCACCATGCTGATCTACCTCGCGGGGCTGCAGGGGGTGCCGGCGCAGCTGTACGAGGCCGCGGAGATCGACGGCGCCAATAAGTGGCAGCAGTTCCTGCACGTCACGGTGCCCATGATGTCACCGGTGATCTTCTTTAACCTAGTACTCGGCCTGATAGGAGCCCTGCAGACCTTCACGCAGGGATACATCATCACCAACGGTGGTCCAGGCAACTCAACCCTGTTCTACGTGCTGTACCTCTACAGGCAGGCTTTCACCTACTTCAACATGGGCTACGCCTCGGCCATGGCCTGGGTGTTGTTTGTGATCATCCTGGCGCTGACGCTGCTGGTGTTCCGATATGTCGGCCGGATGGTTTACTACGAGGACGAGTCGAGATAGCAGGAGGTTGGATTATGTCGACCAGATCGCACCCCACAGCAGGAGCTGGAGAGCTGGCCAGGAGCCTCGTACTCCCGAGGACCAGGACAGCGTACAGAAGACAACTGGGCAGGTGCTTTGTGTGGTTGGTGCTCTGTGCTGGCGCCGTGGTGATGATGCTCCCTTTCCTCTGGCTCATAAGCACCTCGCTCAAAGAGACCTGGCAGGTCTTCAGATATCCCCCGCAGTGGATACCCAACCCGGTCCGGTGGAGCAACTATCCCGAGGCGCTCACCACTCTGCCCTTCGGGCTGTACGTGAAGAACACCTTGGTGATCACCGTTCTGAACATGGTAGGCATCCTGCTGTCCTCGTCGCTGTGTGCCTATGGCTTCGCGAGGCTGAGGTTTCCCGGCAGAGATCTGATCTTTATGGTCCTCCTGAGCACGCTTATGCTCCCGTACGCCGTGACTATGATCCCCTCCTACATCATATTTAAGTACCTGGGATGGATCGATACCTACTATCCCCTCATCGTGCCTAACTGGTTCGGAGGGGGCATATTCAACATTTTCCTGCTCAGGCAGTTCTTCCGCACGATACCGGTGGAGCTGTCGGAAGCGGCTAGGATAGACGGCGCATCCGAGTTCCGCATCTACTGGCAGATTATCCTGCCGCTGGCGCGGCCAGCGCTGACAGTTGTGGCAATCTTCACCTTCCTCAACAATTGGAATGATTTCATAGGACCATTGATCTACCTATCTTCTCCGGAGAAGTACACGGTTGCCCTGGGCCTGGCCACCTTCAAAGGGTTATACTCCACCCAGTGGCAGTACCTGATGGCGGCCTCCACCGTCATGATCCTGCCCGTGATAGCGCTCTTCTTCCTGGCACAGCGCTACTTCGTCCAGGGCATAGTGCTGACCGGGCTCAAAGGCTGAGATAACACCAAGCAAGGAGGGACAGCAAGTTGACAGTCGAACAGCGCACCAGATCGATAGTTGTGGACACCACCCATAGCCCCATGGCGCGCCTGCGGGCCGTGGCCGTGGGGGACGTCTCCCTGGGAGGCTTCTGGGCACCCCGCCTGGCGATCAACAGGGAGAGCACCATACCTCACCAGAGGCAGCACCTGGAGGCCTCGGGCGTGATGGACAACTTCAGGAGGGCGGCGGGCAAGCTGGACGTCGAGTTCAGGGGCCCGGTGTTCGCCGACTCCGACGCCTACAAGTGGCTGGAGGCGGCCTCCTGGTCGCTGGCCGGGCACCCCGATCCCCAGCTGGAGGCGGAGGTGGACGCGGTCATAGCGGAGATCGCCCCCGCCCAGCGCCCCGACGGCTACCTCAACACCTACTTCACCCGCGAGCGGGCCTCGGAGCGCTGGACGAACTTCGACCTGCACGAGATGTACTGCGCCGGCCACCTCTTCCAGGCGGCCGTGGCCCACTACAGGGCCACGGGCAAGACCAGCCTGCTCGAGATCGCCACCCGATTCGCCGACCACATCTGCGACACCTTCGGGCCCGCCAGCCAGGGCAAGCGCGAGGGGGTAGATGGGCATCCCGAGGTGGAGATGGGGCTGGTCGAGCTCTACCGAGCTACCGGCAACGAGCGCTACCTGGAGCAGGCCAAGTACTTCCTGGACGTGCGAGGGCAAGGCCTGCTCGGGAGGGCCTGGGGGCACTTCGGCCCCGAGTACCACCAGGACCACGTACCGTTCAGGGAGATGCGCGAGATAGTGGGGCACGCCGTCCGCGCGGTGTACCTCAACGCGGGCGCTGCAGATATCTACGCCGAGACGGGCGACGAGGCCATCATGCGGGCGCTCGAGCGGCTGTGGGAGAACATGACCACCAAGAAGATGTACGTGACAGGAGGCATAGGTTCCCGCTACGAGGGGGAGGCCTTCGGCAAGGAGTACGAGCTGCCGAATGCGCGCGCCTACGCCGAGACCTGTGCGGCGATCGGCAGCGTCATGTGGAACTGGCGCATGCTGCTGCTGACGGCGGACGCGCGGTACGCCGACCTCATCGAGCACACCCTGTACAACGCCGTGCTGCCGGGGATATCCCTCGATGGGGCACTGTACTTCTATCAGAACCCCCTGGAGGACGAGGGCACCCACCGCCGGCAGGAGTGGTTCGGGTGCGCCTGCTGCCCACCGAACGTCGCGCGCACGCTGGCCTCGCTGGGGGGCTACTTCTACTCGACATCCCGAGACGGGATCTGGGTGCACCTGTACTCGGAGGGACGCGCCAAGCTGGGGCTGCAGGACGGCCGGGAGGTGCTCCTCTCACAGCACACGTCCTACCCTTGGAGCGGGGAGGTGGCCATCAGGCTGGAGCAGGTGCCAGAGGAGGGCGAGCTGGGCATCTACCTGCGCATCCCTTCCTGGTGCGAGCGGGGCGAGGTGGCGATCAACGGCGAGGATGCGGCCACACCGATCACCCCTGGCACCTACCTGGAGCTCAGGAGGACCTGGCGCGCCGGGGACGAGGTACGCCTGCGGCTGCCGATGACCGTGCGGAGGCTGGAGGCGCATCCCTACCTCTCGGAGGACGCCGGCAGGGTGGCCATCATGCGCGGGCCCATCCTCTACTGCATCGAGTCGGCCGACAACCCCGGCGTCGACCTCAGGGACGTACTGCTGCCTCGCGACGCCGCCTTCTCGGAGGAGCTCGCCCCCGACACGCTGGGAGGGGTGGTGCTGCTCCGAGCGGACGCGAGGCTCGCCCCCCCAGACGAGGCGTGGGCGGGCAGGCTCTACAGGCCGCGCACGCAGGGCGACCCCGCGAGCACGCCCTGCAAGCTCGTGGCCATCCCCTACTACGCCTGGGCCAACCGCGAGCCTGGACAGATGCGCGTGTGGATCAGGGAGTTCATCTAAAAGAGAGCTCCGGCACCGCGCACGATACTGCTCCAAGACCAATGTATAGATCCGGTAGGGCGCAATGGCTTGGGGTATCGTGGCTTGACATTTGGGTTTGTGCTAGGGCATGCCCTAGCACAAACCCAAATCCCGGTGACCAGAATACTTTGCGATGGCATCTAGATCCAAATCGATGCCCAAACCTGGCCTGTTCGGTATTGGGAGCATACCATCTTCATCCAGCGTCCATGGACTGGCTGTAATCTCATCGATATACGGAGAACCTGTCTTATATTCAACCAGATCGGTATCCGGCAATGCCGCGGCTAGTTGTAGGTCGGCAGCCAAACCCACAGCAGTGTTCCACCCGTGAGGGATGAGCCTGATACCGTAACTCTGGGCCATCCAGGCGATCCTGCGCGATTCGCTAATTCCTCCCACCTTCGTGACATCCGGTTGGACGATGTCTAGAGCCCTAGAACGTAGCCATGGCTCGAAAGACTGGTGCCGCGTCAAAACTTCGCCAGCGGCAATGAGTATAGGTGCCTGTTGACGTAGGAGCCTATATTCCTCAAGTGCATCTGGACATAGCGGTTCTTCGAACCAATACACATCGTACTCCGCAAGCATATGGGCCGTGCGTATTGCCCACTTGTATCCCTGGCTCCAGAAGGCATCGCTCCCGCCAGCATCCACCATTAGCAGAGATTCCGGCCCGATGGCCTCCCTTGCAGCTTTCACCACGCTCTCGTCCCATTGTTGGTCCTGGCGGCCGAAACGCCCCCAACCGATTTTGAAGGCGCGAAAACCCTGTGCCCGTAGCTCCATCAAATGTTCCCTAAGGAGATCCGGTTCATCCATTAGCAGGGAGGCGTACGGCCGCACCCGGTCCCTGTATCTCCCCCCAAGCAGGCGGCCTACAGATTGACCAGTAGCCTTGCCCAAGATATCCCAGAGGGCGATATCGATACCGCTGATAGTGTGGGTGATCGCACCACCCCTGCCGAGCCAGAAGGTGTGCTCGTGCATCTTCCGGCATACCCGTTCGGGCTCGAGCGCACTTTCGCCGATGTACAACGGTTCCAACACAGCCAGCGAGGCGCGCACCAAGTCCTCGCTGGTGAAGACGCTGCCCCACCCTACCAGTTCTTCGTTGGTGACAACAGCCACGAGCGTGTGCACACAGTCCTCAGGCCTGAGCTCGGTAGCCCAGCCCCCACGCGGCGTCGCACCCCTCAATCCGAATGCCCTCACCTCCCTGATCAGCACGCCCTACCTCCCGGCACACTCTCTACCCTCGGACCTCACTCCGCACCAGAGTCACGCGCCGATTCTCCCCTTCAGTGATCAGCCATCGGCTCCATTCCTCTACCAACAGAACAAGGTGACCCTCTTCAAATGTGCTTGTAGAGGCCACGACACCAATCAACGCGAGGCTTCTCTTCGCAAGACAGAAGTGGTGGCCTCGCGGTGCTCACGCATGCTGCATGCCAACTCATAGTATTCTCTACAGCTCATGAAGGTCAATTGTCGCTCCTGGGCATATCGGAGCAGCGCCTCCGTGGCCTTCATTTCTGGATCTTCCTGTATACTGGACCAATCATGCTGGACGTAAGAAAAGAGCTTATTTTCGCTTGCAGCACGACCGATGTATGGCTTAACCGACTCCACGTACCCATCGAGATCCTGCCAGCCAAGGCTATCACGCAGCACGCAATCATGCCAGCCATGAATAGTTAGCTCAAGCATCTCGGGGAAACCCACGTGCTCGTACCAGTAGGGTTGTAGATCAAGTGGGACAGGATGATAGTCATGCTCATTGCGGCCGTCTGTACGAGTAAAGCGTATACCCTCCTCCCACAGTACCTGAAGTATATCCGGGCGGTCTCGGAGACCCCGGTAGTAGCACCACGGCCCTGTCAGCCCTATACACTCCACACCAAGGAGGTCACGGAGCAGATCATTCGTCAGATGTACTTCCCACCTAATGGTATCCAGATCCGCACCCCTGATTACCTGCACCCTGCCCCCGTCTTCTATATAGACCGTCTTCAGTAACTGGTGGGAATACGTGTGCTGCTGCAGATCGAAGAGCGGGTCATCTACCAGAGGCTGGAATGCCTGGGGACACCGCTCCAGTGTCTGCCCTAAGATGAACAACGTGGCAGGGATTCCTAGGCGATTATGTAGCTCCTGGACCCTATCCAGGAAACGCTCAGTTACATCCCCATCCCCTCGAGCCCCTCGCCACTCCACATCATAACCTATCAACATAGTCCCCATAGTAGATCCTCCTACAGCGATTCAAGCACCTTGTTGATCGCCACCACCATCTCCCCTACATTAGTATCTGTTAGGTCGGGACTGATGTCTAGGTGTACCGCCCGCCCAAGCAGATCCAGCGTCCGAGGACACATCTCCCGGTCATAGCTAACGTCACGCTGGTTCCATCTCCAAGGACCCTGGGCTCCCCAGTACTGCTTGTTGAGGATCGGTGTCCAGTGGAAGTAGACATGGTAATCAGATGAACCTCTCTGGAACAGTACACTGCTGCATGTCAGTCCCTCTGCATGCAGAGCGCTAACTACATACTGCGCTGCCTCGGGTGTTCGCATATAGAACACAAGCGAGATACCGGCCTCACCATCCTCATCGTGTAGCCGTCGGAATCCCATGGTCCGCGATTCGACGACGTCCGCTATGGCCTCCTTGAGCGCCCGTTTGTGTTTCCGGCTGTCCCTAAGAATCCCCTCCAGTTTGTCCAGTTGGGCCAGCGCCACTGCTCCTTGTAACTCTGACATTCGACAGTTAACCCCAATGATCGTCCTATCCTGAGGGAGGCCAGCTCTCTGGCTGGCGGCCACGTCGTGGTACATGAGTGCACGCTCGTATACTTCTTCCTCACTGGTCGTTACCATTCCCCCCTCGCCAGACGTCAGTATCTTGTTGAACTGCAGGCTAAAGGCGCCAGCATGCCCAATACTCCCTAGTCTAAGTCCATGGTAACTCGCCCCATCGGCCTGAGCCACATCCTCCAATACCTTGAGCCCATAGCGGTTAGCTATGGACATGATCGCGTCCATATTCGCTGGTGTGCCACGCATATGCACGGGTATGACCGCCTTCGTGTATTTGGTGATCTTCTCCTCAAAGTCTGCAGGATCAAGCGTGAGAGAGTCATCCACCTCCGCGATCACCGGCACGGCACCCACCGCAACCACCGCAGCAGCTGTGGAGATCCAGGTATAAGCAGGCACGATCACCTCATCACCTGGACCCACCTCAAGCGCTGCTAGCGCAGCGGCAAGCGCCGCGGTACCAGAAGACACCGCCAGAGCATAACGAGTACCAACCATCTTGGCGAACCGTTGTTCTAGCTCGGCCACTTTGGATGGGCCAGGTTCGGGACCATAGTACCTAAAGAGCCGCTTGCTCCGCAGAACCTCAAGCACCGATGCCTCCTCCTCCTGCCCAATCCTCATACCTCCTGGGTACATAGGGGGCAGCGGATGTATGACCGCAGGAGCACCACCGTCAATAGCAAGCTTGCCAGAGCTTACACCTCTCGACTGCGTTGACATGGGACCTTCTCCTTTCTAACAAGATATACAGCTACTTCAAACTCTCTGCCGCGAGCCCAGACACAAAGTGCCGCTGCAGGGTGGCAAAAAGGATAACTATTGGTACACTAGCCAATACGGAGCCAGCCATTACTATCACCGGTTGCACAACATTGCCCTGGCGAGCTATAACCGAAAGCCAGAGCTGGACGGTAAACTTCTCCTGGCTCCGCAGGAACACCAACGGCCCAAGGAAGGAGTTCCAGCTATCAAGGAACACAAATATCGCAAGCGAGGCTAGTGCAGGGCGGATGACGGGCAATACGATCCGCCAGAAGATGCCGAATTCTCCTGCTCCATCTATCCTCGCAGCATCTAGCAGCTCATTGGATAAGGATAGACAATACTGCCGCATCCAGAAGATGCCAAAGGCATTAGCGATCCCTGGGATAATCAATGGATAGTAGGTGTCTATCCAGTGCAGCTTAGACATAATGATGTAGTTGGACACCATCCCCACGCCTGTGGGGATCATCATTGTTGCTAATAGCACAACAAATAGCGGCTCGCGCGCGCGAAATCTCAGCTTGGCAAACGTGTAACCCGCAAGCGCACTGAAGAGTACCTGCAGCACAACCGGGATAGTAGCTAGAACCGTGCTGTTCAATAATCCTCGTCCGAACAGCGAACGCTAGTACAGAATGTGGTGGTTTTCCAGTGAAGGATGCCGCGGAAAGAGCGCTATGGGCATCTGATAGAACTCCGACATGGGTCGCAGTGACGTGATTACCATGGGCATGGCACTAAGTAACCCCAGGAAACGCCTTCGACTTAGCTTTCCCCCACTCACGGTATCCTCCTCACACTCCTGACTCTCGCCCCGTCTCGTCAAACATCAGATTACATCTACCCCTAGGTTGTGTCAATTACCTCCCCGAGCTGAATGCGAAGCACAACCCTTAGATCCCGTGCCCTGAGAGCTGTGGGCCCTCAATCATATTCTTCCCAGTCTTACCTTAAATGAAATGCCGCTCGGTTATCTGAGGCTCGATAGTAGGGTGCGCAAACCCTCTCACACCCCTCCAAACAAGCCGCGTTACGGATTAGCCAAGGCAAGCAGATCATGCAACAAAATACTTAGCCAGAAGGACCAAGAGATTCTAGCTCTTGTCGGAGAACCTAGATGTGGACTGCCGCTCGACGAGCCGGCTGTAGACGAGCGTCTTGGTGGGGATCTCGCGCTCCCCCTCCATCAGCCGATGCAGCTTCCGCATCGCCAGGATGCCCATCTCCTGACGGGGTATGTGGACCGTGGTCAGAGGTGGGTGGGTGTAGGCGCTCTCGGATACGTCGTCTATGCCGACCACGGATATATCCTGGGGAATCCGCAGGCCAGCCTCACGGATGGCGTTCATCGCCCCGAAGGCGGTCTTGTCGCTGACGGCGAACACGGCGGTGGGTTTCAGTCCAGCCTGCAGGATCTCTCTCATCTGTAGGTAGCCCTTCTGAGGATGGCCGGACACCGGCGCGGGCATCATCTCGGCAGGCACCGAGAGCCTCGCCTCGGCAAGCGCGGACATCGCGCCGTGGAAGCGGTCCACGAGGCTGCTGTACTTTGTCGGGCCACGCAGCACCGCTATGTCCCGGTGCCCGAGGTCGATCAGGTGCTGCATCGCGGTATAGCCGGCCGCGAAGTTGTCCCCTATCACGCAGTGGAGCTCCTTGCCGGGCACGTAGCTCTCGATCAGCACCATAGGCAGCTCGAAGGACTGCAGCTGCACCACCATGTCGTGCGAGATGTCGCCGTCGTTGGCCACGATTAGGCCCTGCACAGATCCAAGTAGGCTGTCCCGCAGGCTGTCGAGGTTCTCCTGGGCGCGGTCGAACATGTGCAGCGCCACCTGATACCCTAGGCGCTGGGCTTCGGACTGCAGGCCACGGATGATATCGCCGTAGAATATGTCCACGATGACAGGCATGGAGCCCTTCTCGATGAGCAGCCCTACCGTGCCGGTGTGCCCGTTGCCCTTGACCGAGGGCGAGTAGCCCATCTCGGCCATGA
Organism: Thermobaculum terrenum ATCC BAA-798; assembly: GCF_000025005.1. Classification (NCBI taxonomy): domain Bacteria; kingdom Bacillati; phylum Chloroflexota; class Chloroflexia; order Thermobaculales (SeqCode); family Thermobaculaceae (SeqCode); genus Thermobaculum (SeqCode); species Thermobaculum terrenum. The sequence continues at coordinate 358,339 of NC_013526.1, read as the reverse complement.
TGGACAGCACGCGGTTGCGCGTCTCCTCCGACACCCCCGGCTTGTTGCGGGCTACGAGGGAGACCGCGGAGACCGACACGTTGGCCGCCCTGGCGATGTCTCTCATGCTCGGCTTCTGTCTGCCCATATATCCCCTCTATCGCTGTGAGCAATTATACAACTTTTCCCAGATCGGTTACCGATACTAGACTATTACTAGAATGTATAGTATAAATATATTACACAAGATAGTTGTATACCACATATTTTGTAGTAAACTAAGGGGGTGAGATATAGAAGCAGCCCTTGTCCCCTAAGGCTCAACCAGGTGCAGGAGACACACTACAACACACATCGGAGGAAGGTATCAATGGACGATCTGCGCGAACTCATCGAGCAGCTCTCAAGTGGCAGGATCTCCCGTCGGGAATTCATCCGCAAGGCGTTCATGCTGGGCCTGTCGGCGAGCGCCATAGGCTCCATCCTGGCGGCCTGCGGCGGTGGCGCCGGCAGCACCCCCACGGCTGGGACGTCCGGTGGCGCCGCAAGCAGCCCCTCGCCCTCGCCATCGGGCAGCCCCAAGAGCTCGGCGTCCGCGCCGCCTCCCACGCCCACGCCGTACAAGCCCCAATCCTTTGGCTCCAAGTCCGCCAAGGTGAAGATCCGCTACTGGACCATCCTGAGCAGCGTGGACGGGATCGTCATGAACGACCTAGTGCGCAAGTTCACCGAGGAGAATCCCGACATCGCCGTGGAATCCCTGCAGGGGCTCACCGACTTCATCCAGAAGATGCAGGCCGCGGCCATCAGCGGGACCGCCCCCGACGTGGCATTGGTTCGTCACACGTACATAGGTCCGTTCGCCTTAAAGAACGTGCTCTCCGAGCTGCAGACCACGGAGCTGGAGGAGGCGGGCATCAAGGCAGAGGACTACTACCCCGAGGTGTGGAAGTTCACGCAGTTCGAGGGCAAGCAGTACACCGTGCCGCTGGACATGCACTGCCACGCAATGCTCTACAACAAGAAGATCCTGCAGGACAACAACGTGAGCGTGCCCACCACGCTGGACGAGTGGACGGCCGTGGTCGAGAAGGTCAGCAAGGACGGCATCATCGGCTACCAGACCTTCGCCCTGGGCGCTGGGGCTCAGGAGTACCTTACCTGGTACTGGTACGGCATCCACAAGCAGTTCGGCGGCGAGATGCTCTCGGAGGACGGCACCAAGGCGGCGTTCAACACGCCGGAGGGCATCGAGGCCGTCAAGTGGATGAAGGACATCCAGCAGAAGGGCAACCCCAAGAACGCGGCGATCACCGACCTGGCGCGGACGGGCAAGGTGGCCACCTGGCCGGATGGTCCCTGGATCTCTACGCTGTACTTCAACCCGGAGAAGTCGCCGGCGGCCAAGGATATAGACGTGGTGCCGCTGCCGCAGCACGACCCGAAGCACAAGGCCGTGTGGGGCCAGAGCCACCAGCTGGCCCTGCCCAGGCAGCAGAGCCAGGACCAGGCCAGGAGGGAGGCGTCCCTCAGGTTCATCGAGTGGATCACGCGCCACTCGGTCGACTGGGCGAAGGCCGGGCAGATACCCGCGCGCAACTCCGCCCGCCAGGAGGCCCTGCAGAGCAACGACCGCTACCTGATGAAGCTGCGCGCCTGGGCCAAGCAGCTGCCCTACCTCAAGTTCATGCCGATCCATCCCGCTATCCTGGAGATCATGCCCAGGATAGCCGCCAACGTCGAGGGGGCCATCCTCGGGCGCTGGAGCGTGGAGCAGGGCCTCAAGCAGGCCGAGAACGAAGTCAATCAGATACTTGCCCGCTCTGGGCAGTAAAGTCCTAAGGGGGGCGTAGCCATGGACATCACACAGGCAACTTCCAAGGTAGCTAAGGGAGCCAGGGTCAGGCGCCTCGTGTGGGGCGAGCAGTCGGCGTTCTATCCCCTCATCTTCATGGTGCCCTACCTGGTGTTCTTCGTGGTCTTCATGCTCTGGCCCATCTTCTACGGGCTGTACGTCAGCCTGACGAAGTGGGACCTGCTGACCCCACCTCAGTTCGTGGGGCTAAAGAACTACATCGACGTCCTGCGAGATGACCTGTTCTGGAGGTCCTTCCGGAACACCGTCCTGTTCGTGGCGCTGAACGCCCCCCTATCGATCGTCATACCCCTGGGGCTGGCGCTGCTGGTCAACGGGCCGATCCTGGGCAGGACGATCTTCCGGTCGGCCTTCATCTCCCCGATCATGATCTCCGTCTCGACGGTGGGCATCCTCTGGACCTGGTTCTACAACCCCAACTTCGGGCTGATCAACTACTATCTGGGTAAGCTCGGCCTGCCTGGCCAGAACTGGCTATCGCAGGCCGGTTGGGCGATGGTGGCGATCGTGATCACCACGGTGTGGTGGACCACAGGATGGAACTTGGTGCTCTTCCTGGCGGGGCTGCAGGACATCCCGGAGGAGCTGTACGAGGCGGCCAGGATAGACGGGGCGGGCAGCTGGGCGCTGTTCCAGTACATCACGCTGCCGGGGCTGCGCCCCACGCTGCTGTTCGTCACGGTGACCACCGTGATCGCCTCCTTCCGAGTGTTCGGGCAGGTGTTCGTCATGACCGGTGGTGGGCCGTTCGACTCTACGCGGACGCTGGTGCAGCACATATACGAGACGGGGTTCAGGTACTTCCGCATGGGGGAGGCCTCGGCAGTGGCGTGGCTGCTGTTCTGCGTGGTAGCGGTCTTCACGCTGCTGCAGTTCAGGGTAATGAGCGAGAGACAGTAGAGGAGAAGAGCGATGGCAGCTATCACACACAGAAGATACGGAGTAGCTACCGCCCTCAGCAGCAACAGGCTGCGCCACAGGGTGCTGCCCCAGACCATCCGCTTCGTGGTGCTGTGTGCCCTGGCGTTCCTGTGGGCGGTGCCAGTGATCTGGATGCTGCTCACGTCCCTCAAGCCGGAGGCGCAGATCATCACCCCCACGCCCCACTGGCTGCCCGACAAGCTCAGCGACTTCACACTGGGCAACTACAAGTCGGTGCTGTTCGAGCCCCGCGGCGTAGACCTGATAGAGGCCTTCAAGAACAGCCTGTTCATATCCACCACCGGCACGCTGCTCGTGGTGATAGTGGACGTGCTGGCGGCCTATAGCCTGGCCAGGCTGACCTTCCCGGGGAGAAACCTGCTGTTTGCGCTCATCATAGCGTCCCTGATCGTGCCGGGCGAGATCCTGCTCGTGCCCAACTACGTGACCGTGTGGAGGCTGCACTGGCTGAACACCTACAACGCCCTCATATTCCCACCGCTGGCTGGAGGCTTCGGGGTGTTCATGCTGAGGCAGTTCATGCTGGGCATACCCAAGGAGCTGGAGGAGGCCGCCCGCATCGACGGCGCCGGGAGGTTCCGCATCCTGTGGATGATCATCCTGCCGCTGACTAGGGGGGCGATAGCTACCCTGGCGATATTCACGTTCCTCGGCTACTGGAACGAGTTCACCTGGCCATACATCGTGATCAACGCGGCCGATAGGATGCCCATGCCCGTAGCGCTCATCCAGTTCAGGGGGGACTACTGGAGCAACTACGGCCAGCTGATGGCCGGCGCGGCGATCTCCGCGCTACCGGCGATGATCGTGTTCCTCATCGCCCAGAAGATGATCATCAGGTCCATCACGCTGACCGGTATCAAGGCCTAGATCAAGTGTTGGGATCTGAGGGAAATTCGTTGTATCCTAGCATAAACATACACGTTGGAGGGAATGGATCGTTATGGAAGGTGGAAAGACCGCAAGGATAGTGCTGGACAGGGACTTCAAGATAGGGGACATAGACCCCAGGATATACGGCGGCTTCCTCGAGCACATGGGAAGAGCCATCTACACCGGCATCTACGAGCCGGGACACCCCACGGCCGACGAGCAGGGCTTCCGGCAGGACGTGCTCGACCTGGTCAGGGAGCTGGGCGTGCCGATAGTGCGCTACCCAGGGGGCAACTTCGTCTCGGGCTACAACTGGGAGGACGGCGTTGGGCCTAAGGATCAGCGCCCGCGCAGGCTCGACCTGGCCTGGAGGTCGCTCGAGACGAACGAGGTGGGCACCAACGAGTTCGCCGACTGGACCCTCAAGGCCAACTCCCAGATGATGCTGGCGGTGAACCTCGGCACGCGCGGCATAGACGCCGCCAGGAACCTGGTGGAGTACTGCAACCACCCGGGGGGCTCGTACTGGAGCGACAAGAGGCGGGAGCACGGCTATCCCGACCCCCACAACGTCCGGGTGTGGTGCCTGGGCAACGAGATGGACGGGCACTGGCAGATAGGGTTCAAGACCGCTGTGGAGTACGGCAGGCTCGCCGCGCAGGCCGGCATGGCCATGAAGCTGGTGGACCCTTCGATAGAGCTGGTGGCCTGCGGCAGCTCCAGCATATCCATGCCCACTTTTGGCGAGTGGGAGGCCACCGTGCTCGACCTGGCCTACCACCACGTGGACTATATATCGCTGCACACCTACTACGGCAAGGGCGATCTCGACACGCCGAGCTACCTGGCCAGGTCCCTCGGGATGGACGAGTTCATCGAGGCCGTGGTCTCGATCTGCGATTACGTGCGCTCCAAGAAGAAGCTCAGGAAGCGCATCCACCTCTCGTTCGATGAGTGGAATGTTTGGTACCATTCAAGAGAGGAAGACAGGAGGATCATGGAGCAGCACGCGTGGCAGGTAGCGCCGCCTCTGGCCGAGGAGCGATACACCCTGGAGGACGCCCTCCTGGCAGGCTGCATGCTCATCTCGCTCCTCAAGCACGCCGACCGGGTAAAGATCGCGTGCGTGGCCCAGCTCGTCAACGTCATAGCCCCGATAATGACCGTCCCGGGCGGGCCGGCGTGGAAGCAGACGATCTACTACCCGTTCATGCACGCTTCGCGGTACGGCAGGGGGACGGCCCTGCTGATGCAGGTCGACAGCCCCCAGTACGCCGACCCACAGTACGACGCGGTGCCCTACCTGGAGGCCGTGGCGACCTACGACGAGGAGCACGAGGAGGTGAGCATCTTCGCGGTCAACCGCAGCCAGGAAGACCCCCTGTACCTGGAGGGAGACCTGCGCTGCTTCACGGGCTACGGGGTGCAGGAGCACCTGGTGCTGTCGCACGCGGACCCGCACGCCACCAACTCGGCGGAGCAGCCCCACAACGTCCGGCCGGGGCGCGTCGAGGGCTCGCAGGTGCGCGAGGGCCGGCTGGAGGCCGAGCTGCCACCCCTCTCCTGGAACGTGATACGCCTGTCTTCCCGAAGATCGAGCTAGAGAGGTGAAGGAATGAAGGTTCTGGTAACCGGAGGGGCGGGGTACGTCGGCAGCGTGGTGGTCGACGAGCTCATCGCCCGCGGCGACGAAGTGGTGGTGATCGACAACCTGTACCAGGGACATAGGGAGGCTATCAACCCCGAGGCTAAGTTCGCGCAGGTGGACCTGCTGGACGCGCACGCGGTGGCGGAGGTGTTCGACGCCAACCCCGGCATAGAGGCGATCATGCACTTCGCCTCCCACACGCTGGTGGGAGAGTCGATGCAGCGGCCCGAGCTGTACCTGCGCAACAACATCGTGATGGGGGTCAACCTGCTGGAGGTGGCGGTGCCCAGAGGGGTGCGCAAGTTCATCCTCTCCTCCACCGCCAACCTCTTCGGCAACCCCACCAGGGTGCCGATAGACGAGTCCCAACCGCTGGACCCGGGATCCCCCTACGGGGAGTCCAAGCTGATGCTGGAGCGCATCCTGCGCTGGTACGAGAGGATCTACGACCTGAGGTACGGCGCGCTGAGGTACTTCAACGCCGCGGGCGCCACCGAGCGGCGGGGCGAGCACCACGATCCCGAGACCCACATCATCCCCCTCGTACTCAGCGTGGCGCTCGGCAAGCGCGACAGCTTCACGATCTACGGAGGCGACTACCCCACCCCGGACGGCACCTGCATCCGGGATTACGTCCACGTGTACGACCTGGCCCAGGCGCACCTGCTGACGCTCGACGCCCTGAAGGAGGGCAGCAGGACCTACAACCTGGGCAACGGGCAGGGCTTCAGCAACCTGCAGGTGGTGGAGGCGGCTCGCAAGGTCACGGGCCACCCTATCCCCACCCAGATAGGGCCCAGAAGGCCGGGGGATCCAGCGGTGCTCGTGGCCTCCTCCGAGAAGATACGCTCCGAGCTGGGCTGGCAGCCCAAGTACGCCGATCTCGAGAGCATCATCCGCTCCGCCTGGGAGTGGCACAAGAGCCATCCATCTGGATACAAGGAGGATTAGGGCGTGGCTGGCGGTCTGTGGGAAGAGAGGTGGCATCCGCTACGTCAGGAATGGGTGGTGATCGCCGCTCACAGGCAAACCCGTCCCTGGGTGGGCGCGCAGGCCCTGGTGGCCGACGTGCCCACCCCCTCCTACCTGCCGGACTGCTACCTCTGCCCCGGGAACGTGCGCTCCAGCGGCGAGCGCAACCCCGACTACAAGAGCACCTACGTGTTCGATAACGACCACCCGGGATTCAGCATGGACGCTCCCAGGGAGATCGAGCAGCCCCCCCCTCCCTACAGGGCCCAACCGGCGCTGGGCAAGGCCAGGGTCATATGCTACAGCCCGTACCACAACCTCACGCTCGCCGAGATGCCGGTGGAGCAGATCCAGGAGGTGGTGCGCGTCTGGCAGCAGCAGACGTGCGACCTGGGCAACTACCCCGAGATCAAGCACGTGCTGTGCTTCGAGAACAAGGGCGAGCTGGTGGGCGTCTCCAACCCCCACCCACACGGCCAGGTCTACGGCTCCAGCTTCGTCTTCAAGACCATAGAGGTGGAGCTGGACGCCACCGTGCGCTACCACCGCGAGACCGGCAGGGTGCTCTTCCAGGACATCATCCGCGCCGAGCAACAGGACGGCCGGCGGATCCTCTACGAGGACGAGTACGCTATAGCCTTCGTGCCCTACTTCGCCCGGTACGCCTACGAGGTGTACGTGGCCCCCAAGCGCACCGTGCCCCACGTACATCAGCTCCGCGACGTCGAGGTGGAGTCCCTGGCTAGGGCGCTCAAGGACGTGACCGTGCGTTATGACAACCTGTGGCAGCTGCCTTTCCCGTACGTCATGCCGCTGCACCAGGCCCCCACGGATGGTGGGGACTACAGCCTGTTCCACTTCTTCATAGCCTTCCACCCACCCCTGCGCACCCCCAACCTCCAGAAGTTCCTAGCGGGGCCCGAGATCGGTGGGGGCAACTTCCTGAGCGACACTTCCCCCGAGCAGAAGGCTGCGGAGCTGCAGGCCCTGCCGACGGTGCACTACAAGCAGAGGGGGCAGGCATGATCCCCGCAGCCGCGGAGCTCCTGGCAGCCATCCGAGAGATCCACGCGCACATACGGGACGAGGTGGTGGCAGAGTGCGAGAGGGTCGACCTCGAGCAGCTGCAGCAGGTGGCTGAGGAGACCGAGGGCGATACGATCTACCGGATCGACAAGGTCTCCGAGGCGGTGCTGCTGGCGGAGTTCTCGCAGCTGGCGCGCGAATTTCCCCTGGTGCTCATCGCTGAGGGGGTGGGCGCCGACGGGCGCACCGTCCTGCCGGAGGGCAAGCGCGAGGAGGAGTGCACGCTCCGCGTGATAGTCGACCCCATAGACGGCACCCGTGGCATCATGTACCAGAAGCGGGCGGCCTGGATCCTGACGGGCGTGGCGCCCAACAGGGGCGGCTCCACCTCGCTGGCGGACGTGGAGCTCGCGGTGCAGACCGAGATCCCCCTCATCAAGCAGCACCTCTGCGACTGCTTGTGGGCCATCAGGGGCGAGGGCGCCGGCGGCTACAGGTTGGACAGGCTGTCCGGGGAGACCTCTCCCCTCCGCCCCGCCCCCTCACGCGCCCCCACGATAGAGGGGGGCTACGGGCAGATAGCGCGCTTCTTCCCAGGGGGCAGAGGGACGCTCGCGGCGATAGAGGACGAGCTGATCGAGCGCCTGCTGGGCCCGATACCCCCCGGGAAGGCACAGACCTTCGAGGACCAGTACGTCTCCACCGGCGGCCAGCTCTACGAGCTGTTGATGGGGCACGACCGCTGGGTGGCCGACCTACGCTCGCTGGTGTCCCCCGGGCTCTGCTGCCATCCTTACGACCTGTGCACGGAGCTGATAGCTCGCGAGGCCGGGGTGATAGTCACGGACGAGCGCGGGCGGCAGGTAGCGGCCCCGCTGGACGTGACCTCCAACCTATCCTGGATAGGGTACGCCAACCCGCGCATCCGCGAGCAGGTGGAGCCCGCGCTGTTGGCCCTGCTGCGGGAGCACCAGCTGCTGAAGCACTGACACAAGTTGAGAGGAGTAGCTATGTGGCGACTTGCAACCAGACCTCAAGTCCATCTGCCGGGGCTGGCGGAGTTCATCGCCGTAGTCAGCGCATCCGACATGTTCTCCGCCCATAGCCCCATATATATAGGAAGGGCGCCTGGGAGGCTCGACCTCATGGGCGGCATCGCCGACTACTCAGGCTCCCTGGTACTGGAGCTGCCCTTGGAGGCGGCGGCCTTCGCGGCGGTACAGCTGGTGGAGGACCCCACGCTCACCGTGCACAGCTGCAACGCCGACGAGCTCGGGACCGCCAAGGCGTCCGTGAGCTTGGAGGTGCGGGCGCTGCTGGGGGGCTACCCAGAGGTCCGAGATCTCCTCGGGGCGGATCCCGAGGCGCACTGGGCGGCCTACGTGGCGGGAGCGGTCACGGTGCTGCACCACGAGGCCGGGATCTCCCCCGAGGGAGGCATGCGGCTGTTGCTGGACTCCAGGGTCCCGCCCGGCAAGGGCGTGAGCTCCTCCGCGGCCGTAGAGGTGGCATCGATGCAGGCGATCTGCAACGCCCTGGGCCTGGATGTGCCCCCGCGCCAGCTGGCGATCTGGTGCCAGAAGGTCGAGAACCTGGTGGTGGGGGCTCCCTGCGGGGTCATGGATCAGATGACGGCCGCCTGTGGCCAGCAAGACGAGCTGCTGGCGCTGCTCTGCCAGCCTGCCGAGCTCCAGGGCAGCGTCCACCTGCCGGCCAACGTGCGGGTATGGGGTCTGGACTCCGGCATCAGGCACGCCGTCTCGGGCGCGGACTACACCTCGGTGCGCGTCGGGGCCTTCATGGGGTACAGGATCATCACCCAGATGGAGGGGCTGCCCTCAAGGCAGGTAGGTGCTGGCCGGGTGGAGGTGCAGGACGATATATGGAGAGGGTACCTGGCCAACGTGCCGCCCTCCATCTGGGAGTCGCGCTACCGCGATCGGGTGCCCCCGGAGATGAGGGGCGAGGACTTCCTGAGGGAGTACGCGGGCATCACCGACAGCGTGACGCGCGTGGATCCGGGCCGGCTCTACGCCGTCCGGCAGCCCACCGCCCACCCGATATACGAGCACCACAGGGTGAGGCTCTTTCGAGCGCTGCTGGAGGCAGATCCCGACGAGGAGGCCCTGCAGCTGCTGGGCGAGCTGATGTACCAGTCGCACGCCAGCTACAGCGCCTGCGGCCTGGGGTCCGACGGCACCGACCTGATCGTCGAGATGGTCAGGGAGGCGGGGCCGGAGGCAGGGCTCTACGGCGCGAAGATCACCGGGGGCGGCAGCGGCGGTACCGTGGCCATCCTGGGCACGGCCGATGCCGAGCCGACCGTCAGGGAGATCGCCGAGCGCTACGCACGGGAGACGGGTAGGGAGGCCACCTTGATATCCGGGTCATCGCCGGGCGCCCACGCATCCAAAGGTTTGAGGCTAGTGCGCGACTAGGACCAAGAGAGGAGGCAAGAGCATGACGGGCATCACTCGCAGGACGCTGCTCCGCTACGGGCTCGGGATGACTGCCGGCCTGGCGCTGGCGGGCTGCGGAGGCGCCTTGTCCACCAACGCGGCCACATCCCCACGAGCCAACAGGGACATATACGTGCACGATCCATCGTTCATCGAGGCAGACGGTAAGCTGTACGTCTTCTCGACGGGCTACGAGCCGGTAAACGATGGCACGATCATGATCAGGCGCTCCACCGGCCAGATCGGGATGTGGGAGCTCATAGGCACGGTGTTCGACCAGATACCGCAGTGGATAAGGGACGAGGTCGGCGACATCCCCAACCTCTGGGCGCCGGACATCTCATTCTGGCGCGGCAAGTACCACCTATACTACGCAGGCTCCACCTTCGGCACCAACCACTCGGTGATAGGGTTGGCAACGAACGTCACGCTCGACCCCAGCAGCCCGGATTACGAGTGGGTGGACGAGGGCCTGGTCTTCCGCTCCACGCCCAGCGACAACTACAACGCCATAGATCCCGAACTGGCGATCGATGCCGATGGCCACGCCTGGCTCGCGTTCGGCTCCTTCTGGGACGGCATCAAGATGATCCAGCTGGACCCCGACACGGGCAAGCCCCTGGCAGGGGGGAACATCCACTCGCTCGCCTCGCGGGGAGGTGGGCCCATAGAGGCACCAGCCATCACCTATCACGACGGCTACTACTACCTGTTCGTATCCTTTGATTTCTGCTGCCGAGGGGTCGACAGCACCTACAAGATCATGGTCGGTAGATCCCAGCAGATCACTGGCCCCTACGTGGACAAGGAGGGCAAGCACCTGCTCGAGGGAGGCGGCAGCCTCCTGCTCGACAGCCACGGGCGCTTCGTCGGCCCCGGCGGCGAGGACGTGTACGCCGGAGGCGGGGAGTACCTGCTGGTCCACCACTACTACGACGCCCACGAGCACGGAGCACCGAAGCTCCAGATACGCAAGCTCTCGTGGGACGGCCACGGCTGGCCACGCGCCGGAGGGCCACTCGTCGCTCCGTGACAACAGGGCCGCGTCATTCCTTATACTGCTGTAGAAGCAAGCAAGGGGGTAGAGCGTGACCGGGAAGACGCACCTGGTGGGCGCCGTGCTGGCTGGCACCGCCCTGACCTTCGGAGCTGACCCGCTAGTGTCCGCGGTGCTCGTGGCGGCCGCGGCTGTGGGGAGCAAGGCTCCAGACCTCGACCGCCTGCTCGACAGTGGCCCCTCCCACAGAAGCCTGCCGCATTCGCTGGGGCTCGCCGGAGGAGGCGCGGTGCTCGTGGCGGCCGTCGCGGCCACCCTCCCCGAGCAACACGACTTCTTCGTAGCCGCCGGCTTCGCTGCCGGCTACCTCAGCCACCTGCTGCTCGACGCCCTCACGCCCAACCGGGTGCCGTTGCTGCTCCCAGGGGGACCCAGGTTTGGGCTGGGGTTGATCCCCACCGGCAGCCTGCGGGAGGGCATCCTGTGCTTCCTGATGACCTTCCTGCTGGCGGCGGTGCTGGTGTTGCGCGCGCTGGCGTACCTGCAGGCGAGGTGACCAGGGCAGCGCTTGGATCTCAAGCTGTATAATGGTGCTCGCGCCCAGAGGGCGAGCGTATCGGAGGCATCGATGGACAAGTACCTGGAAACGAACAGGCAGAACTGGAACGACAGAGTATCGATCCACGTCGCGTCGCGGATGTACGACCTGGAGGGGTTCAAGGCAGGGAAGAACCCCCTGCACTCCATAGAGCTGGAGGAGCTGGGAGACGTGTCCGGCAAGAAGTTGCTGCACCTGCAGTGCCACTTCGGCATGGACACCCTGGCCTGGGCAAGGCTGGGAGCACAGGTCACGGGCGTCGACCTCTCCGATGAGGCGATAGCGCTGGCCCGCTCGCTGAGCGAGGAGCTGGGTATCCCCGCCAGGTTCATCTGCACCGACATCTACTCGCTGCCCGGAGCGCTGGAGGACGAGTTCGACGTCGTGTACACCTCCTACGGGGTGCTCTGCTGGCTGCCCGATCTCAGGCGGTGGGCCGAGGTCATATCTGGCTTCCTCCGCCCGGGCGGCAGGTTCTACATCGTGGAGGACCACCCGCTGGCCAACATCTTCGAGTGGGATGAGGCGTCCGGCACGCTCCGGATCGAGTACCCCTACTTCCCACGGGAGGAGCCCATGTACTTCGAGCCAGGCCCCAGCTATACCGATGGGGAGGGAGTCACCTCGGTCGGCGCCTACGAGTGGAGCCACAGCTTGGGGGAGGTCGTGACGTCCCTCGTGGGGGCTGGGCTGGAGGTCGACTACCTCCACGAGTTCCCGATCTGCGCCTGGCGTCGCTTCCCCTGCATGGTGCAGGGGGAGGACGGCTGGTGGCGCCTGCCTCCAGACGTGGTGGAGATACCGATGACGTTCTCCCTCATGGCCAGCAAGAGGGGGTAAGTCCTACCCCCTCTGCCGCACCTCCAGCGTGCGCAGCCTGTTGAGCGCCGCGGCTATCTCGTACCTGCGCGCCAGGGCGTAGTCCCCGGGATGGCCGCTATGGGGGGAGATCACGTCTATGCTGAGCTCCCGGATGTGCGCCTCTAGCTGGTCGAGCACCTCGCTGATCGTGCGCTTGCCGTCGATGATGCCGGCCCTCAGAGCGTACACCAGCGCGTCGCCGATGAAGCGCGTTTGGCTGGGGTCCACTATCTGCTCCACCTGCCGCAGATCGATCGACTCGTACCCGAAGCCCACCTCCTCGGTGCCCCTGGCCTTCACCTTGGTCCTGTCACCCCTGGTGGGGTCTATGCTCGCGGGCACGGGCACGCGCGGCGTCGGCGGACGCCAGGCGTCCGGAGGTGAGCCCACGTGCTGCTCGTAGCGAGAGGCGATCTCCTTGGCCCTGGAGGTGACGACCTCTGGCCGGTACTCGTGCATCCAGATGACGGTGTCGGCCACCTCGAAGTAATCCCCGGCTCCTCCCACCACCAGGATGGAGGATATGCCCGCCTCCTCGTACAGCTGCCTGATCCTGTCGATGAGCGGCACGATGGGCTCCGCCTCCTGGGGCACCAGCTCCCTCATGGCGCGGTCGCGCACCATGAAGTTGGTGGCACAGGTGTCCTCGTCCATCAGTAGAAGCCCAGCGCCGACCTCCACGGCCTCCAGGATGTTGGCGGCCTGCGAGGTCGACCCGCTGGCGTCGTCGGTCGTGAAGCACCGAGTCGACCGGCCCAAAGGCAGGTCGTGGATGAAGGGCGAGAGGTTCACCCCCACGATCCTGCGGCCATCCTCGGCCCTGATCTTGACGGCGTCGGCGCGGGTGACGACGCGCTCCCTGCCATCGCCCGGCACGTGGTCGTACACGCCCCTGGCCAGCGCCGACAGCAGCGTGGACTTGCCGTGGAAGCCTCCGCCCACGATCAGCGTCACCCCCTCGGGGATGCCCATGCCCACCACCTTCCCCGAGTTGGGGGTATCCAGCTCGACCCTGAGCTCCCGCGGCGACCTGAAGGGCACCACCCTGCCCTTGAGGGGCCGCTGGCTGACGCCGCTCTCCCGGGGCAAGATCGAGTCGTCGCCGACGAACGCCACGAGGCCGTTGGGGCGCAGCTGCTCGCGCAGCGCGTGGGCGTCCTCGACGACGTCCACGAAGTGCTCGGCCTCCGACAGGTCCGAGAGCCATAGGGTGGCCCTCGCCAGTCGGGGGAGAGCTTCGGTCAACAGCTCCGCCGCGCTCCGCCCCAGGATGGTGCGTCCCGCGGCCGGCAGGCCCACCGACAGGCGCAGCTCCACCCTGTCACCGAAGATCCGGCAGGCGGAGCGCGGCATCACCTCCTGCTCGCCGGCGTCCACGAAGATCTGGTTCGACTTCCCGGTGCCCGTGCGCCTCACCCCCAGGCCCGGGATGATGGCCCTGGCGCGCCTGGCGAGGTAGTTCTCCAGCGCCATGCGCCTAACCTCGGACGCATGCTCCGGCAGGTTGAGCGCGCTGACGGGCGCCATCAACCGCACTCGGGAAGGCGAGGCGAACGGATCCCCCTGCACGTGGTCTATGGCGAGCTCGATCTGGCCTGCCCGGTACACGCCCCTGATGTCCTGATAGGCTTTGTAGCCCTTGCCATCCAACCTCTCAAGCAGCGCACGCAGTCTGTGTATGTCGCTCATGTCCTCCAAAAGCCCCCGACATCTGCAGATTACCAGGCCAATATAGCAAGACTTCGCGCGTGTGGCAAAGCTAGAAGCTCGTCTGGAGCTCTATAGTCCTCCCGCTCCTGGCGGACTCCATCGCCGCCAGCATGATCTCCAACACGTGGCGGGCGAACTCGCCGCTGGGCACGGGCTGCTTATCCTCCACTATGCACTCCACGAAGTGGGCCACGCTGTTGTGGGGCGGCAGCTCGCCGCTGGGGGTGGCGCGCTGGACCGTGAGCGGCCGCGCCAGGTGGCCGGCGTACACCGTGGGCTCCAGCCAGCCATCGTGCTCCAGGTACTTGCCCTTGCGCGAGAACAGCAGGAAGGGAGACATGCCGGATTCCAGATGTATGGTGCCGTCGGTGCCGTAGATGTTGATGGTCGGCGCCTTGTTGGCGATCGTGACGTAGTTGGACACCACGGTCCCAAGGCAGCCGTCGCGGAAGCGCAGCAGGATAGTGACGTTGTCCTCTATATCCACCTTGACGGGCTCGCCGTTGATGACGCGCTCAGGCACTGAGGTGGTCGCCATCGCCGTCACCTGGGCCACCGGGCCGAGAAGCCCGGTGAGCCACGTCAGGGCGTGCACCGCCAGGTCGAGCATGACGCTCCCCCCGCCGGCCCGCTGGAAGAGCCAGGGCCTGTCCTCCGCCCCGGCGTGGGACGAGCTCGCCTGCACCAGGCACACCTGCCCCAGCGCCCCCGAGCTGATCAGCTCCCTTGAGCGCACGCAGAACGGGTTCAGCATGTGCGGCGGCTCCACCTGCAGCTTCACGCCGCGCCTGCGGGCCTCCTCTATGATCCTGTCGGCCTCCTCCAGCGTCTCCGCTATGGGCTTCTGTATGAGGACGTGCTTGCCCGCGCGCACCGCCGCGAGCCCTAGCTCGGCGTGCGTGGCGATGTTCGTCGCCACGATCACCGCATCCACCTCAGGGTCGGCCAGCAGGTCCTCGTAGCGCGCGTAGTGCCTGCGCGCCCCGAAGCGCTTGGCCGCGCTCACGGCCTTCTCCTCCACGGCATCGCACACCGCCACCAGCTCCAGCGGGTAGCCGGCGTACTCCCCCTTGATCGCCGGCAGGTAGGCCAGCGTAGAGATCGTGCCACAGCCGATCACCCCAAACCGAACACCACCCATGAGAACGCTCCTCCACAAATTTCTCGGCGGGCCGCTAGCCCGCGATCTTCCCCAGGGCGTGCACGACGTCCCTGGTCCGCTCGTAGAGCTGCAGGTAGAGCTCGTAGCCCTCGCTGTAGAGGCTCGCGAGCTCGGGGTTGGGCGCCACCACCCTAATCCCTCGCACCCACTGGGAGCGCAGGGAGTCTATGCCGGGCACCACCCCGGTGGCCAGCCCCGCAAGGAAGGCATCGCCGTAGGATGCCCCTATCGTGAGCTCGGGCACCTCCTGGGGCAGGCCGGTGACGTCGCTCACCACCTGCAGCCACAGCGGGCTCTTGGTACCTCCCCCAACGGCTACCAGGCGACCAGGTTGGGCGCCGGTCTGCCGCATGGTCTCCACGTTGTGCCTGACGCCGTACGCCGTCCCCTCCATTATAGCCCTGTAGATATCCCCCCGAGTGTGGGACAGGGTGAGCCCAGCGAGCACGCCCCTGGCTTCGGGATCGTGTATGGGCGTCCGCTCTCCCTGGAAGTAGGGCAGGAGCAGCAGCCCCTTGGCGCCCGGAGGGGAGCTCTCTGCCTCCCAGCTCAGCGCCGCGTACGCCCGCTCGCCGCCCGCCAGCTCACGCTCCAGCAGGTCGCGCGCCAGGTTGTCCCTGGCCCATCGGGTGATGGCACCCGTGGTGGACATGCCCCCTGCCAGGGCGTACGTCCCCGGCAGGGCGTAGGCCGTGACCCACATCTTAGGATTCGGCACGAGCGCCTCCTGCACCAGGATGAAGAAGAGCGTCGTGCCGTACATCAGCATCAGGTCCCCCGGCGACACGACCCCCACGCTGATCGCCTCGGCCACGGCGTCTATGGTGCCCGCGGTCACGGGAGTGCCCTCCGCCAGCCCCGTCTCCCCTGCGGCCCGAGAGTGCACCACCCCCACCACCTCGGTGGGCCACGCCAGCCGGGGCAGCAGGCCGAGATCGCATATGGGCTCGGCGAACCGCGGCGACCACTCCAGCCTGCGGGGGTCGAACAGGGGGTTGAAGTGCGAGGCGGTGTGGTAGTCCAGCACGTACTCCCCAGTCAGCCTGTACACCAGGTAGCTGCTGCAGCTATATACGTAGCGCGTGCGCGCGTACACCTCCGGCTCGTGCCGGCGCAGCCACAGCAGCTTCGGCCCCACGGCCTGCGATGTCAGGTGCATCCCGGAGAGGGAGTACAGCTCGTCGGCCCCGTAGGTGGAGTTGAGCCAGGCTATCTCCTCGGAGGCCCGGGTATCTATACCGTAGAGGATGGCCGGGCGCAGGGGGCGGCCATCGGCGTCCGCCGGCAGCAGCGCGGGACCTATCCCGGACACCGCCAGGGCCCTCACCTCCCGGCCGGTCGCGCCGGCCTGCCTCAGCAGGTCTCGACAGATCGTCGCGCAGTCGCACCACCAGACCTCCTCCGGATCGTGCTCCGCCCAGCCCGGCCGGGGCAGGGAGAGGCCGTGCTCCACCTCGCGGACCGCCAGGACGGTGCCATCTGGTAGGCACAGGACTCCCTTGGAGCTGTAGGTCCCTATATCTATCCCCATGAGCAGCTCGGCCATATCTCCTCCTCACACAGCAAGCAATACCTCGGCGATGTCTGTGGGCTGCCCCTCGGCCGTGACTATCCCGAACCCCTCACCTTTGTAGTCCCAGTTAGCCCAAGCTATGTCGTGCTCGCGCAGCACCGAGAGCAGGTCGCGATACCAAGCGAGCCTGTACTCCCGGGGCGTGCGGTAGTAGACGCCAAACTCTCCACAGTAGAGCCGCATCCCATGCTCGCGCGCCACGCGCACGGGGAGGGCGATCTCCGAGGCCATCACGCCGCGGTCGTACGGGGCGTTGGCGGCCTCCACCAGGCGCCTGTCCTCATCCGAGAGCCCCTCCAGCTCCTCCTCGGGCACGGGCCTACCCGGGTAACGCACCCTACCCCCGTACCTGCCACCTGGCCACCAGCTGGCCCTGTAGTGGGTGATGAACATGGGCTTGTAGTAATGGAAGGTGAGGATGCAGTGAGGGTCGTCGGGCACCCTGAGGACTCCGAATTGCTCCGTGGAGTTGAACCAGTTGGAGCCCAACACGATCGTGCGCCTCGGCTCAACCTCCCTGATGGCGCTGAAGGCGACAGACGCCACCGCGTGCCAGCGCTCGGGATCTCGCGCCACCGGCTCGTTGAGGAGCTCGTAGGCCACATGGCTCACGTCCCACGCCCGCAAGAAATCCGAGAGGTCCCTCCACAGCCCCGCAAAGCGCGTAGCCTCATCAGGATCGGTGAACAGCCTGGGTGCCTGCCGGTCGTTGAAGTGATGGGTGCGCAGGATGTGCAGGTCCACGACCACGCGCAGCCCCGCCTCGGCGCACCACTCCAGGGCGTTGCCCAGCAGCTCGAACGCCTCGGGGTCCCTGCGGCCGTGCTCGTCCCACAGCTGCTCCTCGTCCACGGGCAGGCGCACGTGGTCTAGCCCCATGCTGGCGATGCGCTCGACATCCTCGCGGGTGAACCACCGGCGACGCTCCTCCCCCCTGGCGCTGCTCTGGCTCAGCCAATGGGAGATGTTGGTGCCTCTGTGAATCTCAAATGCCATAGAGCAACCACCTCCTCTCTAGAGCTACAGGGTAACACAAACCAGGGATAGCACGCCACCACGGCTTTGGGTGCGTATATTTAAATAAAGATCCTGATAATTTGCGTTATTGATAACGACTACTGGGTTGTTTATCATTACAAGATGGGGGGTGTGTGCCCCAAAGAGTGGAGAGGTGATGGTCGAGAACACGAGCTGGCGTCGCCCGAGAGTGTGGCAGATATTCCTTGTGGCCGAGATGCTGGCCATGGCGGGCTTCCTGCTGCTGCCGGGAGGGCTGCCCAAGGACCTGCTGTACGACCTCCTGGTGGGCATCGCCGTGGGCGCGATGCTCTGGGCGGCTTTCGGCCGGGGGGAGAGCCTGGCCTGGGCGCTGCTGGGGCTGAGTCAGGCGCTCTTCCTGGCAGCCGACTTCACCTACAACGTGTATCAGTACTACCTCCACGTCGAGGAGTTCCCCTTCCCCTCGGCAGCGGACATCCTGTACCTGAGCGGCTACCCGCTGCTGGCGCTGGGCATAGCCCTACTAGTGGGAGAGCGCGCCAGGCACAGCGGAGGCGCGGCCACATTGGACGCTGCCCTGATCACCACCGGCATCACCATGCTGGGCTGGGTCTTCCTGTTCGGCCCAGCGTTCGACCGCTCGCCCCTGTCCAACGTGGCCAAGCTGGTGGCCTCGGCCTACCCGCTGATGGACCTGCTCGTGCTGCTGATAGCCCTCCGCCTCCTGCTGGGTCGAAGGAAGCACACCGCCAGCGACTTCCTGGTGCTCCTCGGGGTGGGCGCGTTGCTCCTGACGGACCTTGTTTACTCGGCCCAGCTCATCGCGGAGGCCTACGACGGCAGCCCACTGTTGGATGCGGGCTGGCTGCTGTCGTACGCGCTCCTGGGGGCGGGCGCGCTGGCGCCCCGGGCGGAGGCCCCCCTCACCACCTCCCAGCCCGAGCGCCTTGGGCAGCCCCGGGTGCTGGCGCTGATCGCTGCGCTGCTGGTGCCCATAGCCCTGGTGCTGCTGGACGCCGCCCTCGGGCTGCGCGTGGACACGATCCCCCTCATAGTCGGCACATCCCTCATGTCCATCCTGGCCACCGTGCGCATGGTCGGCATCCTGCGGGACCACCAGAGGGATTACGATAGGCTCCAGGAGAGCGAGCGCAGGTTCGCCACGCTGCTGGCCAACACCCCCGCGATGGTGTACCGACGCAGGCAGGACGATCGCTGGTCCCTGGAGTTCGTCAGCAGCTACGCTCGGGAGATCACGGGCTACTCGGACGCCGAGCTGCTCGGGGGCAAGGTCTCCCTCCGAGAGCTGGTACATCCCGAAGACCTGCCAGCGGTCACCGCCAATCTCAGGGGCGTCAGCTCCCCGGGGCAAAGGTATCGCCTGGAGTACAGGCTCAGGCACAGGGATGGCTCGCTGCGCTTCGTGGAGGAGTACGGCCAGTGCGTGCGGGTGACGGAGGGGATGCCCCTCCTGGAGGGCCTGCTAACGGACGTCACGGACCGCAAGCACGCCGAGCAGGCGGTGCAGCAGGTGCAGCGGCGCTACCAGGACATCTTCGAGCGCATCTCCGAGGGCATCTTCCAGACGTCGCTGGACGGCAGGCTGCTGCTCGCCAACCCGGCGCTGGCCCGCATGCTCGGCTACGCCTCCCCGGAGGAGCTGCTCTCCGAGGTGCAGGACGTCGCCCGACAGATCTACGCCCGGCCCGCGGATCGCGACAGGTACCTCAGGATCATGCTGGAGGAGGGGGAGGTGCGCGACTTCGAGCTCGAGGCCGTGCGCAAGGACGGCGAGCACATCTGGCTGTCCATCAGCTCCCGCTGGCTGTTAGACGAGGCCCGGGGCATGCGGATCATCGAGGGCACCTGCCAGGATATCACCCAGCGCAAGAGGGCGGAGGAGGCGCTGCGGGAGAGCATGGAGCTGTTCGTGTCGGCCTTCGACCACGCCCCCATCGGCATGGCGCTGGTGGCCACCGACGGCCGGTGGCTACGGGTGAACCCGTCCCTGTGCAGGATGCTGGGCTACTCCGAGCGGGAGTTGCTGGGGATGACCTTCCAGGACATCACCCACCCAGACGATCTGGAGCTCGACCTCCAGCACGTGAGGCAGGTGTTGGACGGAGAGATCGCGCAGTACGAGATGGAGAAGCGCTACTACCATAAGCACGGCAGCATCGTCTGGGCGCTGCTGAGCGTCTCCCTAGTCCGAGACCTCGACGGCCAACCGCTGTACTTCGTCTCCCAGATCCAGGACATCACCCAGCGCAAGGAGATCGAGCGGGCGATCACCGAGTCGGAGGAGAGGTACAGGAGACTCGTGGAGGCCTTCCCAGACCTAATAGCAATCGTCCAGGATGGTCGAGTGGCCTACGTCAACCCCGCGGGTGCGCGGATGCTGGGCGCCAAAGATCCCCAGGAGCTGGTGGGCAGGAGCGTCCTGGAGTTCGTGCACCCCGAACGGCGGGGCGAGGTCGCGGCCCAGATCGACAGCATAGGGGAGGGCGGGCCCCCACCCGACTCCATCGAGGAGAGGTTCATCACGCTCGATGGCCGAGAGATCTACGCCGAGGTGAAGGTGGTGCCCACGTCCCACGAGGACCGGCCGGCCAGCCAGATCATAGCCAGAGACATCACCGAGAGCCGCAGGGTGGCCGAGGAGCTCAGGCGCGCCCGTGACCAGGCCATCGAGGCCTCCAGGCTCAAGTCCGAGTTCGTCGCGAACATGAGCCACGAGATCCGCACCCCGCTCAACGCCATCATCGGGATGACCGAGCTACTCCAGGATACCCCTCTCTCCGAGAGGCAGCGCGAGTTCGTGCAAACCATCCAGACCTCCTCCCAGTCGCTGCTCTCGATCATCAACGACATCCTGGACTTCTCCAAGATCGAGGCGGGCAAGATGGTACTGGAGGAGGTGGACTTCGACCTAGTGTCATTGGTGGAGGGCACCTCGGAGATGCTTGCGGGCGCTGCCAGGGGCAAGGGCATCTCGTTGATGACCTTCGTAGACCCCACCATCCCTCGCACCCTGATAGGCGATCCCGCCAGGCTCCGCCAAGTGCTGCTCAACCTGCTGAGCAACGCCGTCAAGTTCACCGAGCAGGGAGAGGTGCTGTTGAGGGTCCTGCCGCACCGCGCGGCGGACAGCGAGGTGGAGCTGTTGTTCGAGGTGCGGGACACGGGCATAGGCATTGACAGTGCCCACCTCGGCAAGCTGTTCCAGCCCTTCACCCAGGCAGATGCCTCCACCACGCGCCGCTACGGCGGCACGGGCCTGGGACTGACGATCTCCAAGACGCTGGTGGAGCTGATGGGAGGCACCATCTGGGCGGAGAGCCAGCCGGGGGTGGGCTCCACCTTCCGATTCACGGCTCGCTTCAAGGTGGCCGCAATGGAGCGCTCGCCGACCCAGCAGCTGGTCCTGCCCCCAGACCTCCACGTCCTCGTCGTGGATGATCAGGCAGCCCACAGGCAGATCCTCCGGAGCTACCTGGAGTCCTGGCACATGCGCTGCGAAGAGGCGGCAGATGGCGCCCAGGCGATAGAGAAGGCCCAAAGGGAGCACTTCGACCTGGCCATCTTGGACCTGCTCCTGCCGGACACCGACGGCTTCGACCTCGCCCAGCAGCTCCGTCGCCTGTCGCCCTCCATGAAGCTGGTGCTGCTCACGGCCCACCACGAGCAAGGGCAGGGCGAGCGCGCGGTGGATGCGGGCTTCAGCGCCTACCTCCTCAAGCCGATCAGGCAGTCCCAGCTTATGGACGTCCTGGCCAACATCTCCGCCCGGAAGGAGCCGCAGCCCCAGGCCGAGCAAGCCCCCAGCTCGGCTGCCGCGGCAGCCGAGCCCCCAGCCCAAGGGGAGCGCAAGCCCATACTGCTGGCGGAGGACAACCCGGTCAATCGTCGGCTGGCCACCCTGCAGCTGGAGAAGCTGGGCTACAGCGTGCGCACGGTCGACAACGGCCGGGAAGCGGTGGAGGAGATGGCGCGCCGGGGCCAGGAGTACTGCCTGGTGCTCATGGACTGCCAGATGCCGGAGATGGATGGGTACGAGGCCACCCGCCAGATCCGCCGCCTGGAGACGAAGAGCGGCAGGCGCACGCCGATCATCGCCCTCACGGCCAACGCCCTGGAGGGGGACAGAGAGGCCTGCCTAGCCGCCGGGATGGACGACTACCTCAGCAAGCCTCTGACCATGGGCAAGCTCAAGGCCGTGCTGGACAGGTGGGCAGGCACACAACAAGTAGTGGAGAAGGGCAGATGAGAGAGGAATCCGTGCTGAGCCGACAGGCGCTGGAGGCCATCCGGGAGATGGCCGGCAGCGAGGAGGTCTTCGGAGAGCTGATCGAGATGTTCATCACCGATTCCCAGGAGAGGCTGGCGACCATCGAGCGCGCCCTCGTGGAGCAGGACGCCGAGGCCTTAGGGAGCGCGGCCCACGCCCTCAAGGGCAGCTGCGCCAACTTCGGCGCCGCGCACCTGGAGGAGCTCTGCCGCCAGCTGCAGGAGATGGGCTACGGTGGGGACCTGGAGGGCGCGAGGGCACTGCTGCCCCAGGTGCGGCTGGAGCTCGAGAGGCTGCACGCAGCCCTGGCGCGGGAGCTAGGGAGTCGTGATGCATGAAGGTGCTGATAGCTGAGGACGACAACCTGTCCAGGAAGCTGATAGAGCTGGCCGTGCGCCGGGCAGGGTACGAGCCGATGATCGCCCGAGATGGCGCCGAGGCGCTCGCGCTGTACCTGCAGCACAGGCCCGACGTGGTGCTCAGCGACTGGCTGATGCCGGGGATGAGCGGGCTGGAGCTCTGCCGGCGCATCCGGCAGGAGCAGGGGGACTCCTACACCTACTTCATGTTCCTGACCAGCCTGAGCGACCGCGAGCACCTCCTGCACGGCATAGAGGCGGGGGCCGATGACTACCTGCGCAAGCCGCTCGACGAGGTGGAGCTGCGCGCCCGCCTCATAGCGGCTCACCGGATAACCTCGCTGCACCAGCAGCTCAAGGAGCTGAACGACCAGCTGTTCCAGCAGGCTCGCATAGACTCGCTGACCGGCACCTACAACAGGCTCCGGCTGCAGGAGGACCTGGCATCCATGGACAACAGGGCGGCACGCTACGGCCACACCTACGCCCTGGCGCTGTTCGACATCGATCACTTCAAGCGCTACAACGATACCTACGGCCACGGCGCAGGCGACAGGATGCTCTGCACCGTGGCCCGCACTATACTCAGCTGCTGCCGCGCGTCCGACAGCGTGTACAGGTACGGGGGTGAGGAGTTCCTGGTGCTGCTGCCCGAGCAGAGGTGCACCACGGCCGTGAAGGTGGCAGACAGGGTGAGGGCCTCGGTCCAGGGGCTGGGCATACCTCACGAGGGCCGGCCGGACGACCCCAAGGTGGTCACCGTGAGCGCCGGCGTCGCGGACCTGGATAGTGCTCGGGACCGCTCCGCCCAGACGGTACTGCAGCTGGCCGACGAGGCCCTCTACAGAGCCAAGCACGCGGGCAGGAACACCGTGGTGGGGTGTTGAGGGATGATCGGCAAGCCCTCAGGCCAGAGGCTCCCGTCTACCGGCGGCGCGCTGGCACCTCCAGAGCACCGTCCGCACCCGCGCGGCCAGCTCGTTGGGGCTGAAAGGCTTGATGACGTAGTCATCCACGCCTGCCTCAAGCCCCCGCACGATAGCCTCCTCGGACTGATGGGAGGTGAGCATGATGATGGGCAGGGCGGCCACGCGCTCGTCCTGGTGGCTGCGAATCGCGCGCACGAGCTCCAGGCCTGTCAGGCGGGGCATGGACTGATCCACTATCACCAGCGTCGGCAGCTCCCCGCTGGCTATCATCTCCAGCGCCTCCTGGCCATCGGAGGCCTCATCCACGGTGTACCCCAGCCCGGACAGCTTGACGCTGACTATGCGTCGGGTGACCCTGTCGTCGTCCACTACGAGCACTCTGCCGGCGTTCTCCATGGCTACCAACACCTCGCATCGCTGTCTTGCCTACATTGTATACCACTCCAGTGTCCTAACAGGAGCGCGTCATGAAGGTCATCGTCACTATCCTCCTGCTCATGCTGGTCCTCAACGTGTGCGTGCTGCTGCTCACCCTGGGCTTCAGGGCAGCAAGGCAACTGTACTCGCTCTGGCAGGGGCGAGTCCGGAGCCGCTGCGAGGAGGCGGTCGCGGACTACCTGCGCGGGGACGAGGTGCCTCCAGCGCTCCGGGCCCACAGGCCTTGGGAGAGGGACGTGTTGTCGAGCGTCCTGATCCACCATATGATGATGCTGCGCGGCAGCGACCGGGAGCGCCTGCGGCGGCTAGCGGAGCACCTGGGGTTGCAAGGCCACTACCTCCGTGAGCTGAGGTCGCGGCGCCGGTGGAGGCGGGCGAGGGCCGCGGAGAACCTGGGGTACTTCGGCGACAGCTCCACGGTCGCCAGGGTGCGGCCGCTCCTGGGAGATCCAGACGAGACGGTCAGGGCGGTGGCGGCGAGGGCGCTGGCGCGCCTGGGAGGGGAGGAGGCAGCCGAGGACTTGGCCAGGGCGCTGGCCGACCCTTCAGAGCTCACCAGCCTCCGCGTGGCGGAGAACCTGCAGAGGCTGGGCCATGTGGCCGTCCCCTACCTGGTGAGCGCGCTGGGCAGCGGCAGCAGGCGGGCGCAGGTGCTGGCGGCCAGGATACTGGGGGAGCTCCGGGCCGAGGAGGGACGGGGCGCCCTGCGGCACGCGGCCACCTTCGGGCAGGACGAGAACGTGAGGGCGCAGGCGGTGTTGGCGCTGGGCAAGATCGGCCACCCAGACGACCTGGAGCTGATCGTGCGCTGCGCCCGCGATCGCGACTGGCCCGTGCGGGCCCAGGCCGCCAACGCCCTGAGGATGATCGGCGACACCTCCACCATCCCCCTCCTGAGGGAGATGCTGCGAGACCCCGAGTGGTGGGTGCGCCTCAACGCGAGCCGCGCGCTGGCGGCTATGGGCCCCATGGGCGAGCGGGCGCTGGCGGACGCCCTGTGGGACGATGACCGCTACGCCCGCGACAGGGCCGCGGCCACCCTGGAGTCGGAGGGCGTGCTCCGGAGGCTCGTGGTGAGGGCGAGGTCCTCTACGGAGGCCCGAGGCCTGCTGGAGAGGATCGTGGAGGGGCTGAGGGCGACGGGCAACACAGGGTACCTGCGCCGGCTGCTGGAGGAGGGCGAAGGCGCCGACGGGATGGCGCGCCTCCGAGAGCGCCTGGCGGGCAGCTCGAGCGGCAGGCTGCGCGTGGAGGAGGAGAGATGACCATCGCCGAGTTCATCTTCGCGGTCAACGCCTTCGTGCTCTGCTACTTCCTGGCGCTCAACGGCACCTACCTGGTGCTCTACCTGATCTCGTTTGTGGAGATCGTCGACTACTCCCGCCGGGAGATATTTAGCGGCCTGTCCGAGCTGTTCACCTCGGCCTATGCCCCGCCCGTGTCGCTCATCGTGCCCGCGTACAACGAGGAGGCCACCATCGCCGACAGCGTGCGGTCCTTCCTGGCCCTCCACTACCCCCAGCACCAGGTGGTGGTCGTCAACGACGGCTCGCGCGACGCCACGCTGGAGGTGCTCAAGCGGGAGTTCGACCTCTGGGAGTCAGACCAGCCGATCAGGCTCAGGCTGAGGACGGCGCCCATCAGGGCGGTGTACGCCTCCTCACGCTTCCCCAACCTGCTGGTGATAGACAAGGAGAACGGAGGCAAGGCGGACTCGCTCAACGCCGGCATCTGCGCCGCCAGCTACCCCCTGGTGTGCTGCATCGACGCGGACATCATCCTGGAGGAGGACGCCCTGCTGAGGGTGGCTCGCCCGATGATCGAGTCCAGCAAGGTGGTGGCAGTGGGGGGCATAGTCCGGGTAGCCAACGGCTGCAAGATCGAGGCCGGGAGGGTGACGGAGGTGAGGGCTCCCCGGGAGTGGTTGCCGAGCTTCCAGGTGGTGGAGTACCTGCGGGCCTTCCTGGCCGCTCGGACCGCATGGAGCCGCCTCAACTGCCTGCTGATCATATCGGGCGCGTTCGGCATGTTCCGGCGAGAGGACGTCATCGCCGTCGGGGGCTACGAGACCTCCACCGTGGGGGAGGACATGGAGGTGGTCACCCGCATGCACAGGCTGCTGCGCGAGCGCCACCGGGACTACCACATCGCCTTCGTGCCCGACCCCGTGGCCTGGACGGAGGTGCCTGCCACCCTGCGGGTGCTCCGCCGCCAGCGCGATCGCTGGCACCGAGGGCTGATCGACACCCTCCTGCGGCACAGGCAGATGCTGCTCAACCCCACCTATGGCCTCGTGGGGATGCTGGCCATGCCCTACTACTTCCTGTTCGAGATGCTGGGGCCCGTGGTGGAGCTGCTCGGGTACATGGCCCTCGTGCTGGGGCTCGTCCTGGGGGTGGTGAACGCGCCGTTCGCCCTGGCCTTCTTCGGGGCCGCGGTGGGGCTGGGGGTGCTCATGTCCACGGCCGCCGTGCTGCTGGAGGAGTTCAGGTTCAGGCGCTACGCCGGCTGGCGAGACCTGGGCAAGCTGATCCTGTGCGGGGTGCTCGAGAACTTCGGCTACCGGCAGCTCACCACCTGGTGGAGGGCTTGGGCCATAGTCTCCTACCTGCGCAAGGACACCTCCTGGGGCGCGATGGAGCGTAGGGGCTTCTCCACGGCCCAGAAGCGTTGAGGCAGCCCGCGGGCATCTCCTCGCCGATCCCCAGGGTACCTCTCAGGCCTAGAGCATCGAGCAGAAGATCTCGCCCACTGCCAGCGCATCCGTCCAGGGTTCGCCGTGGTCCTCCACCCCCCACCACGCCGAGAGGATGCTGTGGGCCACCGTCCAGCGGACGATCCTCTGCCTGTCCAGATCCGTCAGGTCGCAGATGATATCCAGCCTGCGCTCGAACACCCTCCTGGGGCTGCGCGCCACGTCTGCGGGGTTGAGCATGAAGGGCGCCACCTCGTACGCGGGATCGCCCACCACCCCCTTGGGATCTATGATCACCCAGCCCCCCTCCGTGGACAGGATGTTGTAGTGATGGCAATCGCCATGGAGCAGCATCGGCCTTACTTGTGACGCGAGCAGCTCCCGCCAACAAGCCTCCGCTGCCTCCAAGAGCCGGGGAGGGAAGGGCCCGCTGGACCCTCCGTAGCGCTCCCTCAGCCTGCGCATGCCCTGCCCCCAATCGGCAAGGGTGGGGAAGCGGTGGGCATCCGGAGGAGGCACATGCAGGTCCCGCAGGAGCCGGGCGGCTACCTCGGTCATGGCCTCGTCATCCCCCAGGCTGAGCAGGCTTGCTCCGGGAAGCGCCCTCTCGATCAGCATCGCCGTCAGATCCCTGGCCTCCGCCAGCAGCCGCACCACCCCCCGGCCGTCGAAGGCCCGCAGCGCCTCGGCTTCGTGCCAGAAGGCCTCGTCGCGTGGGTGCCCCAGCTTTATCACCGCGGGCTGTCCATCGGGCAGCACGGCCTCGCAGACGAAGTTATACGATAGCTCGGGGAAGGGAGCGCCAACCTCCACCCCCCAGCGACTCGACAGCTCCCACAGGATCGCCGGCAAGCTCTCGACCCACTGCCTGCCCGCGTCGCCGTGCAGGTCCTGCATGACCCTCACAAGGCTATCCGGCACCAAGGACATGCTCACCTCCTCATGAGGGCTGCTCCCAGCCCTCACACCTTTCTATAGTTATGTCAATCAAAGATGTGGCGCCTCTGGGGGCTACGGGCCAAGCTTGGCCCGAGACCAAGGTCAAGGGGGACTGTGGGAGCGGGGCGTTGCCCTGCTGCCACGATCACTCCTGCTTCGGGGGCACCTTCTTGACGCCTCGGGTCTCCAGCACCCGCAGTATCTCCTCGGGCTCCGGGAACCTCCCCTCCTGCCTCTTTGAGAACAGCAGCTCGTCGCCGAGGCTCACCTCAAACACCCCACCCGAGGACGGCACCAGCACCAGCTCCTTGATGCCCGGGTGGAAGTCGTGCAGCACCTGCTCCGCCAGACCGGCGGCTCGCTTGAGGTACCCTCAAGAGGTGCAGTACTCGATCCTGAACGGCAACTTCTCGTGCATGCTTCCCTCCAGCGATATATTTGGGTTCGGCCAAATTATTCTACCAGACGGGCAAATCAGTCCTGCACCTGGGGGTCATGGGCAGCATGCTGAGAGGGTATATTTATCAATCTGCTTTTGAGCACATCCTACAGCTTAGCCTACATCTGGGATTTAAGTTCTTTGAGGGTCTTTGATCAATAAGGGCCTTACACGCCACGACTTAATATTATCTTAATACTCTTAATAATACTATCTTAACTTAATAGGTACTGTTTACAACACACCTATAAAAGTATAAAGGAGGATGTAAACACCATGTTTGGCAAGCAAGACCAAAAGCTCGAGGTTTTACTAGATGCTTTGATGACAGAAGATAAGGAGCATGTACGTCTGGTTTTATCTGGACTTCCAAGAGACCTGTCATGGCAGATACTAACGCAGGGAGAGATAGAGGTGGTAGACTTGGAGGCCGTAGATAAGTCCGCTCTACCATTTACGCTAACTCTTCCCACAGTGGATCAAGACTCCTATGTTGCGGCCAACCCCTATGCCAGCATTAGTGGCACCTGGACTGGAGGATGGGGCGACGATACAAAGAAAGACAAGGAAAGCTATGAGGACTCTTAGAGCACAGATATATGACATGATCAGGGTTGCTCTGTAGTAGCAACCCTGATACCAACCACAAGGAGGTGCAAAGTTATCTTAAATGAGCCTCTCTGCTCTCGTAATGCTGTTGACACAGTCTGCAGACGCAGCTATGCATTGGGTGGCATCTGAGCTCGATGCCCTCGGTGTTGATCACTTTGTTTATGACTTATCTGCCTTTCCCCTGGAAAGCAAGATAGACTGCCACATTACTTCTAGCAGGACATGGAGTGTCCTGCTAACATACGCAGGCAGGCAAATAGACTTAGGTACGGTCACAGGTATTTGGAATGGTCATGTAAGTGACTTCAACTTCGGAGACAAGCTTCACAAAGATGTCATACGATACGCAAAGGCTGAATGTGCAGAATGCGTGGGAGGAATACTCAGGTCTATAGAGCCTATCGTATGGATGAATCACCCAGATGCTGGACTAAGAGCTAGCTATAAGCCTTATCAACTTCATATTGCCTCTTCAGTAGGCCTAACTATACCGGCGACTATAATATCGAACAACCCTTATGAGCTCAAAGAGTTTTATCGGCATTTCGGTGGACAGGTAGTATGTAAGAGCTTTCATATTGATTCGAACCCTCGCCCTGGTGTGATGCTCAGGGCACCTTACACTACTCTAGTCAGCAAGGAGGATCTGCAAAATCTCGACTCTTGCGTGCCATGCAGCACCATGTTTCAAGAATATGTGCCACAGCTATATGCAGATTTATGGAATCGAGATACACTCTCCTGGGGATAAGTTAGGTTATTCTACACAAACAAGAGATTGGCGAAGTATCAAGTCCACCAGGTGCCAGTATCATAGCCAATACAATAAAGCAATTTACGTTGATATTAGGGCTAAATTATGGAGCCAAGACTGCTAGTTCGAACTGATGGTACGTACGTCTTCCTGGAGGTGAATCCCATGGGAGCTTGGGGATGGCTACAGGAGCACACAGGGTTGCCGATCGCTAGATCCATAGCCAGAGCCTTGGCAGCCACGGCCACACCCCGTAGTTATTAAATTCGCTCCTGAGGTATCTGTGGCAATGTCAACGACAAAATCTTATTCTGATCCTTTTGCAGAGTGGTTACTTTGCAGAAGATATGGTAACGACCTTGATGAATTCGTCAAGATTGAGAGTTCACCTAATCAAGTACGAGAGCAAGTGCTTGCCAATGCCTTTATTGCCCCTGGAGATACCGTCTTAGACATAGGTACTGGCACCGGCCTTCTAGCCTTCGGAGCTCTTGAAAGAGTTGGCAAACAGGGGATAGTAATCTTTAATGACACTTCAAAAGCGTTATTAGACTATTGTAGACAAAAGGCGACTCAAGAACAGGTAATCGATAGATGCCGTTTCATACAAGCCTCGGCAACAAAACTGACCGAGATAGAGAGCGACTCTATAGATGCAGTTGTGATCCGAGCTGTATTGATCTTTGTCACCAATAGAGTGAATGTATTTGAGGAAATTCACAGGGTACTTAAGCCAGGGGCACGTTTATCTTTGTTCGAGCCGGTAAGTCGTCTAGGATTCATGGAAGGAAGGCAGCCCTTCGATGAGTATGAGGTAGGAAATGTAAGTCACTTGGTAAGTAAGGTAAGGGCTGCTTACGATCAGCTAAGCAACCCACTTGTGCAGGTCTTAGAGATCGATGAGCGCGAGCTGATCTCTCACGCTCTTGCAGTCGGCTTTGAAGAGATCTATGCCGACCTGCATGTGAGCATATCACAGGCTAGACCGATTAGTTGGGATACCTATATAAGACGTGCACAGAATCCGAAGGTCCCCAGTATACTAGAGGCTATGCAGGTTGCCCTGACCGAATCTGAGATTCAACAGCTTACAGCTCACTTTTTGCCCTTAGTCGAGAGTGGGCAAGGAAAGATACGTGGTGGAGGTATTTACCTCACCGCTATCAAGTGAGAACAGTAACCCGCAGTCATCTGCTGAGGGAAGCTATGCACTCAAAGAGCTCTTTAGTCAAAAGTACTCGCAACTTCTTATGGCTGTGTAGCCGGGCTATTGGGCTGGTTTGGCGCACCAACCCAAGCCTAACAGTAGGTATATTGTTGACGAGCATTCTACAAGCCATCCTACCAACGGCCGAGCTAGTAGCCTCCAAGCTGGTTATCGACAGGATAGTCACTAACTTATCCGGCCACCACTCAAGTAGTCATTTTTGGTCACCCAGCCTGAGATACCTCATACTGATAGCAGTCTTGATAATTACCTTAGGTCAGGTTCTAGTGCCACTGAATGATACCCTGAGGAGCATACTGGCAGATCGCGTTACCGGTCAGGTCAACAGAAAACTGTTACTGGCTACCAGCAAATGGCCTGGACTCTCGCATTTCGAGGACCCACAGATAGCCGACGACTGGGAGCGTGTTCGTAGGTACGCTCCTCAGAGCGGCCTGGAGATACTAACGGTGAGCACTGGCGTCTTCGTCAACCTGTGTACCATGATAGGGCTGGCTGCAACACTGGCGCATCTCCACCCTCTGGCACTTTTGCTGGTGTTAGCAACTGCACTGCCCCAAATGCTAGCTCAGTGGAGATATGGCACTAGCACCACTAGACATCTGTATACACAGACATCAGAATCCCGCAAGCTTGGTTACTGGAAGAGAACTCAACTAACTCCAGAGGCGGCAAAGGACGTTCGTTCATATTGGCTTTGGCCTTACTTTCAGTTCAGATACGCCAGCAGCTTTGAGCACACACTAGGACAGCTAGACAAAATACGCAGGGGGCTCTCTCTAAGGCTGTCCCTAGCCTCAGCCGTTTCAGCCGCGGGCATTGCCGGGGTATATATGTACCTTATATGGAATTTGGCTCAAAACCTGTCCCCAGTAGGAGACTTGGTGTTGTACGGTGGTGCAGCTATGTTGATGCAATCCAGACTACTGGAATTGAGCGCGATCTTGGGCCAGATACCAAAGTCCGTCATCTTTCTACCAAGCTTGTTCAAGCTCCTTGACGTGCCAGCGGATCTACAGCAGGCGCAAACCCATCGATGCGTACCCCACACCATCGAGAGGGGAATCGAGTTCCAGGACGTATGGTTTACCTATCCAGGCAACAACAGTCCTGTTTTGAAAGGCATCTCATTCACTTGGGAACCAGACC
The DNA here is from genome assembly GCF_000025005.1 of Thermobaculum terrenum ATCC BAA-798. Taxonomy (NCBI): domain Bacteria; kingdom Bacillati; phylum Chloroflexota; class Chloroflexia; order Thermobaculales (SeqCode); family Thermobaculaceae (SeqCode); genus Thermobaculum (SeqCode); species Thermobaculum terrenum. The sequence continues at coordinate 326,834 of NC_013526.1, read as the reverse complement.
AGGTACTGGCGCTAGTGGGACCAAATGGCGCGGGCAAGACCACGATAGTCAAACTGCTCCTGCGGTTTTACGACCCACAGGAGGGTCGAATACTCTTGGATGGGGTGGACCTAAAGGATTACGATCTAGATGATCTAAGAAGCAGGATAGCGGCTATATTCCAAGACTTTGTTCGCTATGAGTTTACCATCAAGGAAAACGTAGCTATCGCAGATATCAGTAGGATGGAGGATCAAGATCGATTGCTGCTGGCCTTACAGAAAGCTGATGCATATAAACTAACAGCAAAACTCCCCAAATGGATATACACACGCCTGGGGCGCGAGTTAGGTGATACTGACCTATCGGGAGGGGAATGGCAGAAGATCGCGCTAGCTAGGGCTTTTGTACGTGATGCCCAGCTAGTGATCCTCGATGAACCGACCGCAGCCCTGGATGCACAAGCCGAGAGAGAATTGTTCGATCGCTTTCGCAAACTGTTCGAAGGCCATACTGCAATTATCATAAGTCATAGATTAAGTACTGTTAGGATGGCAGATCACATAGTAGTGCTTGTAAATGGTACGGTTGTGGAACAGGGCGATCACTCACAACTCTTAGCTCTTGGTGGATACTATGCGGAGATGTTCAAAATGCAGGCCAAATGGTATAGATAATGGAGACGTACCTCCCCGTCATCCAGACCCAAAACATGGTATAAGGATCGGCACATTCTTATTTGAGGACCTTCTGCCTGAGCAACTTACGAGTGTAGGCAATTATCATGTGCCCATCCATGGTAGGTTGCTTCTGACCAAGTAGTTATGCGAGAGGATGGCATGCCATCCAAATGTCAACGAGTTCGCAGTGGTAGGAATTGAGCAGTCAGGTATACCAGGGACAACCTCTTTAGCTTTCACTAGCCTAAGCCGTTGGTTGGACACCCAAGACGTGATCTGGTTCGAACCAGCAAAACCTCACCTTTGGAAGCCAGCCATGCTAAGAGCATCCTTCGGTAAGACGTTTCCTATAGTAACCTTGGTACACGGCATCGGCTATCCCAACCAGTTGCCAGCATTCATAGCCTCTTTAGCTGCTCTTCGTCAGCCAACGGATACGATAATAGCTCCAAGCAACGCTGTAAAGAAGGTATTCCTAAGCCATTGGAATAATATTTCATCCCTCATTGGTATCGACACGCCTCCACCCAATGTACATGTAATCCATTATGGTGTCCCTTGCGTACACCCCATACCAAAAAGGATTGCACGCGCATCATTAATGTGGGATGAGACTCCCGTCATAGTATTCTTGGGACGACTATGTAGCTGGGACAAGGCTGATTTCAATAGCCTATTCGAGGCCAGTGCGAAGTTGAAGGCTCAGGGCAAGATGTTTAAGCTGTTGCTAGCCGGATATGCAAGCTCTACCGATGTGAAGCCTTTGTGGCTTAGTGCTACCAATTATGGTCTCCTAGACCTACTTGAGATCCGCCCGAATATATCTGATGTGGAGAAAAACCTCCTGCTTAGTGGTTGCGATATATTCGTATCCCCATCAAACACCATATCTGAATCCTTTGGACTCTCCATAGTGGAAGCTATGCTCCACGCAGTTCCCATAGTTTGCACTTCTTGGTCTGGATATCGCGAGATCGTAAGGGATGGCGTAGATGGCTTTCTTGTAGACACTTATTGGAATGCCCCTCAAGCTGAAAGCATGGAAGAGATGTTCGTCATGCGTGGCTACACCTCCTTTCTCAGACAACGTCGCAGTAGATACGGATCAACTAGCACATTACCTAGGTATGCTCATAGAAGACGAGAAGCTTAGAAGACGCCTAGGGAGATCCGCACGGGCTAGGGCACTAGCTTATTTCCTGATCGACCACACAGTAGAGAAACTAATTGCTTTGTTTAGGGAATTGAAAGACGCAAGTAGTTATGATTCGTTACCTCCAAGACCGATTAGATTCCTCAGCTCCTTTGCCCCATACGCAAGCAAAGAGCTAGATACCATAGTATAGGCTAGCAGAGGTGCTAAGCAGCACCTTGACAGAGATTTTACTAGAAGCAAACCTCGCAGATTTAGGCATCCACTCCCATCCCTACCATCCATAGCGATCTTCAGCCCAACATCAAGCCGAGGGACCGCAGTCGCGCCCCAAACATTCCCCAAAGCTTACCTACCAAGACCCCATTCGGCAACCACTCTAAGCAACGGGATCAGCTAGCGGCCCCACCTGTCCAGGGGCGCTTGCCGTGCCGACATAGATTCTGCTTGGTAGACACTTCTAACCCCTACAAGGCTCCAACACCTAGTACTGCACTTGGGGACCATGAGAGGCGGGTTGAGAAGGCACCTCGCGACGTATCTTGCGGATGTCGGCGGAGATGCCGTTGAGCATGTAGCGCAGCTCGCTGGCCATGCCGCAGAACAGGAAGCCCTGCTCTATACGCATGTTGACCGCCTCGGCGTTGGAGCAATGGATGCCCGGGGCAACTCCGTAGTGTCGGCAGGCCTGCAGGACGTGCTCTATGGCCTCCACTACCCTGGGATCATCACACTCCAGCCCGGCCCCAAGGCCAACCCCCATCGAGGCCGCCAGGTCGTTGGGACCCACGAAGCAGACATCTATGCCAGGCACGGAGAGGATCTCATCGGCGCGCTCGACGCCGTCGATGTGCTCGATCTGTATGGCCAGGAGGATCTCTGCGTTGGCGTGCTCATAGTACTCGCCGGCGGTGGTGTCGAAGCTGATGGCGTGTCTCCCCCCGCCCACCGACCTCACCCCGACCGGCGGGTACCGGAGAGAGCTGACTGCATCCTCGGCCTCTTGCCGGCTCTTGAGCATGGGCACGACCACGCCCCAGGCACCGGCGTCAAGGACTCGCTTGAAGGTCTCCGCCGTGTTCCACGGGATGCGCACCATGGGAGCCGCCGGCGATCCATTGATCGCCATGAACATCAGCGCCAGCGTGCGTATGTCCACTGCGCTGTGTTCGGCATCAACGACCAGCCAGTCCACCCCGAGGCGGCTCACGTACTCGGCCGCCTCGGGGCTGGGCAGGGAGAGCCACATCCCCACCGAGGGTTGACCGGCTCGCAACTTCTCCAGCACGTGGTTTTTCCTCATCTACAAAGCCTCCTTTCAACTTCCGCCGGCGGCTATTGTAACTCAGAACCCGAAAAAATCCACGTGCTCGCAACCAGGATCTACGGCGATGTCCGCACGCCACTTAGCGCAGCGAACAGGGCCGCACCCACCACAGCTATACAGAGGCACACGACCAGCAGGAGGAACAGACCCGGCACCAGCACCGCTGCAGCCGCCCTACCTGTACTTATCCCGTACTGCTCGCGCACTGCCACGATATAAAGGTAAATAGCGTACAGGCTGGCCAGCCATCCGATGAACGGGATCCAGGAGATCATGTAGGTTGCTCCAGAAACATAGGCTGTCAGGCGGGTGGTGGTCTCGTAGCTGGGGTTCTGTGTCTGCCCAAAGAGCAGCACCCCTACGTGGATGAAGCCAGCACCTATGAACAGCCCCATGAGGCCGAAGGCCACCGTCAGTATCATCGTCAGGATCTCCATGGCCACGGTAGGCTCCTGCGCGCTCTGCCCCCCGCTAAGCAGCCTGTCCACGCTGGCCGCGGGCAGTAGCAAAGCCAGGATGAAGGTGAGCACTGCGTAGATTACTAGCGCCGTCGCATAATACACGATCGGCCTGCCATATCCAGCCTGCCTGGGAAGCTCCCGGAAGAAATCGACAGGCCGGGTCAGCACATCCAGGGTGGTCCGCCAGAAGGACTGCAGGAAGTCCGCCGGGTCAAACTCCCTCCCCCCAGCGGGCTCGGCGTAACCTTGAGGTAACTGCATCCGATTTTCCCCTCCTTCTAAAGCATGCTCCTCAGGGCATAGAGGACTTGCGTCTATTCTAACCGCAATGGCAGCAAAATGCTATATCGGATATGACAAAGCCTAGTTCAGCAGGCGCACGGAGTCCACCCTCATGCCGTCCATCTTCTCGACGCGCAGCTTGTGTCCCCCTATCTCGACCTCGTCCCCCTCCTGGGGGATGCGCCCGAGCCGGGCCATGATCAGCCCCCCCAGGGTCTCCACGTGATCTTCTTCCTCGATCTCCACGCCCAACATCTCCTCCAGCTCGCGCAGCCTCATCAGCCCATCAAGCACCTGAGGCTCCTCCGGCTGCATGGCCTCCCTCACGCCCGGCGGGAGCTCCTCCTCTATGGGCCCCACCAGCACCTCGACGAGATCCTCGATGGTGACTATACCGGCGGTACCGCCGTACTCGTCCACCACCACGGCTATCGGGCGCCTGGCCTTCCTCATCTCCTCCAGCAGGTCATCCGCGGGCTTGCTCTCGGGCACCAGCAGCGCCGGCCTTATGAGGTCGCGCAGCTTCACGGGCCTGCGGGCGTACACCGCTCGCAGGATGTCGTGCACGTGGACGTCTCCGAGGATGTTGTCCAGGTCGCCATCGTACACCAGCAGGCGTGAGTGCTGCGCGGTCGCGGCCTTGGCCACCAGCTGCTCGAGGGGAGTGTCCACGGGCACAGCCTCCAGCTCGGTCCGCGGGGTCATCACGCTGCCCGCGGTGACGTCGGCGAACTCGAAGGCTCGCGTGGCGATGCGGGCCTCGGAGGGCTCCACCACCCCGGCCTCGCGCATGCCGCGCACGAGGAAGCGCAGCTCCTCCACGCTGTGCACGCTCTCCGTCTCCGTGGCGGGCTGCAGCCCAAACAGCAGCAGGATGCCGTTGCCTATGGCGTTGAGCGCCGTGATCGGCCATCGGAAGACGCGGTAGAAGATGGTCAGCGGCCGGGCTACCCACAACACGGTGCCCTCGGTCTTCTGGATGGCCAGCCCCTTCGGGGCGAGCTCCCCCACGACGATGTGCATGGCAGTGATGATGGTGAACGCCACGCCGATGGAGATGCCGTGGGCTAACTGGGGCGCAAAGCGCCCCACCAGCTCCTCGAGCGGCGGCTCTATCAGGTGAGCGAACGCCGGCTCGCCGATCCATCCCAAGGCCAGCGAGGCCATGGTGATGCCGAGCTGGCAGGCGGCGATGTAGGCATCGAGGTGCTCAACCATGTACAGGGCGATCTTGGCGGTGGTGTTACCCTCGGAGGCCAGCTGTTCCAGTCGGGATCTGCGGACTGCGACTATCGCGAACTCGGAGGCTACGAAGAAGGCGTTGGCCAGGACAAATATAACAGCCGCTATAAGGGCTATCGATGATGAAACGTCCATATGCGGTTGGTATGCATCACCCCTTTGTGCTTTATTTTAATAAGTATATCGCTTTGCGGCCTATTTTACACTAGGAAGGGCTATGTTGTGCACATTGGATTGGGGACCCGAGGGACTGCTCGAGGCCGTCCGTCGTGAGGACATAGTGGTACTGGTGGACGTGCTCCGCTTCTGCTCCACGGCTGTGGCAGCTGTCCGGGCGGGAGTGAGGATCATCCCGGCACTGGGGCGCCTGGAGGCCGAGGGCTTGGCGGCGGCACTGAAACTGCCCGTGGTAAGCAGTTCCAAGGAGGGCTACGAGGCTGGCAAGCCCACCGACTCCCCACTATGGTATCAAAGATATGCGGTCGCGGGTACAAGGGTGGTGTACCCCTCCTCCAACGGCGGTCGGCTGCTCTCCAGCGTCAGGGACTACCCCTACGTGGTGCTGGGCGCACTGCTCAACGCCTCGGCGGCGGCAAGATATGCCAGTGCGCTGGCAGGGTCGTTAGGCAAGGGAGTCACGGTGGTGGCCGCCGGAGAGCTCAGCACGGACTTCGATCCCGAGTCCCCTCCTCGTCTACTGTTTGCCGCGGAGGATCTACTGGGGGCAGGAGCTGTGATCGATGCGCTGTCGGCGGACCTGTCCGCGGAGGCCACGGTGGCACTTGGTGCCTGGGAGTCCTGCGTACAGGACAGGACAAAGTTGCTGCTCACATCCTGGAGTGGTAGGCATCTCCAGAGCACTGGCAGGCAGGAGGAGGTGGAGTACTGCGCGCAACTCGATGTCACAGAGGTAGTCCCCATCCTAAGGCACGGAGAGATCGTCGCCGCCGAGGGTTAGCAGCACTTGTCTCCAGGACGATACCGACCTATCATAGATGCTAGCGACGGAGCAAGTGCGTGTACAGGATATACATCATAGAGGACGAGCACAAGATAGCCGATATGCTGGCCCGGCACCTGGAGAGGTACGGCTACCAGGTGCACATCGCTCAGGACCTCAGGCAGGTGAAGTCAGAGTTCCTCGAGATCCGTCCACACCTGGTGATCTTGGACATCAACCTACCGTACTACGATGGCTTCTACTGGTGTAGGCAGATCCGCACGGTGTCGAGCGTGCCGGTGATCTACATCTCCGCGCGCTCGGACGACATGGACCAGGTCAGGGCCATAGAGAACGGGGGCGATGACTATCTGGTCAAGCCCTTCAGCCTGGACGTGGCGCTGGCCAAGGTGCACAGCCAGCTGCGCAGGGCCTATGGCGAGTACGCCTCCCTGTCCATCACGGAGGTACAGGCGGCCGGGGGGCTGTTGCTCGACGCCTCGCGTCTCGTGGCGGAACACGCAGGGCGAAGCGTGCAGCTGACGCGCAACGAGTTCTTGCTGCTGAGGCTGCTGCTGCAGCAGGCGGGCAAGGTGGTCAGCCGAAGCGCCCTGCTGGAGGCGCTCTGGGAGGACTCGCAGTACGTGGACGACAACACCCTCACGGTCAACGTGGCGCGCCTGCGCCAGAAGCTGGAGGGCATCGGCCTCCAGCAGGCTATAGAGACTGTGAGAGGCTACGGCTACCGACTGCAGACGGAAAGACAGGACAATGAGATACGATAGCACCCCTCGCCACATCACCTCGGAGGTGGCCAAGCACCCCCTGAGCGATCGGCTGAGCCTCACACGGTATCTAAGGGACAGCACGGCGCTGGGGGCGCTCTTCCTGCTCAGCAGCGCCCTCTCGATAGCCATCATCAAGCTGGGCGTGCTCGACCGAGGCGACGTGGCGTACATCTTCCTGCTCTGCGTCCTGTGCCTGGTGGTCTACCTGGCCTACGACTACCTGCGCCACGGCCCGCTCCGCCGCGAGCTGCTCTCCACCCGAGGACAGCTCGAAGACTCCCTGCGAGTGCACAGCCCCGTGACCGGCGAGGAGGAGGCGCTCACGACGCTGCTCTGGTGGTCTCATGAGCTGTACACCAACCGCCTGCAGGAGAACAAACACGCTCTCGAGAGGCATCTTGAGTACGCTCAACTTTGGGTGCACCAAATGAAATCTCCGGTATCGGTAATCGACCTGCTCATCCAGCAGGCTCCCGCCGGGGTGGACCCTGAGTGGCTGGGAAGCCTCGCGGAGGAGAAGGACAGGCTGTCGGAGGGCCTGGAGATGCTGCTGCACGCGGCGCGGATAGACAAGTTCGAGACCGACCTGCGACCTCGGACGGTCGACCTGGTGCAGCTGGCCCGCGATTGCGTCCGCGAGCGCATGGGAGCCTTCGTGCGCAGCGGCATCACCCCCAGGGTGAGGAGCGACGCCGACAGGGTAGAGGTCCAGACCGACCCCAAGTGGATGCGCTTCGTGCTAGGCCAGCTCCTGTCCAACGCCATCAAGTACTCCCGCCTCAAGCAGGCGAGCGGCCTGCACGTGGACCTGGAGATCACCTCCGAGGACGGGCGCACGCTGCTGACGGTGAGGGACGAGGGCGTGGGCATCCCCCCCGAGGACCTGCCGCGCATCTTCGAGCCGTTCTTCACCGGGGAGAACGGCCGCAGGACGAACGAGTCCACCGGCATGGGCCTGTACCTGGTGCGGCAGGTGCTGGACAACCTGGGACACACCCTGGAGGTCTCCTCGGAGCCGGGCAGGGGCACGGCCTTCAAGATAGCCTTCGAGTCCCATAGCATCATCTCCCTCCGGGAGATGCGCATCTAGCCTCCCCTTACAAAAACGTAAGGTTGCTCCCCCCGAACGTAAGCTTAGGAGCGGGCAAGCTCGGCGGGCCCCAGGTATCCTAAGGATGACAAACCCATTGAGAGGAGTTCGCAGATGACCGCAAGTCATACCGTGAGCACGCACAGGGACACGTCCCGAGTCGTGTTGCACGCCAGGAACCTGACGAAGGTGTACGGCACCCCGGGCAGGGGCAGGCTGCACAAGGCTCTGGACGACGTCACCCTCTACGTCGAGCGGGGGGAGTTCGTCGGGATCATGGGGCCTTCCGGCTCGGGCAAGACCACGCTCCTGAACCTGCTGGCGACGATAGATCGCCCCACATCGGGCAGCATAACGATCAACGGCCAGGACCTCTCCCGGCTGCGGGAAGGGCAGCTAGCGCTGTTTCGCAGGCGGGAGCTGGGCTTCGTGTTCCAGGACTTCAACCTCCTGGACACGCTGAGCATCAGGGAGAACATCCTGCTGCCGCTGGTGCTGGACGAGGTCAAGCCCCACATCATGCACGCCAAGCTCCAGGAGATAGCGCACCAGCTGGGCATAGACGACGTCCTGGACAAGTACCCCTACGAGGTATCCGGGGGGCAGGCCCAGCGCACGGCCATCGCCCGCGCCCTGATCCACGACCCGTCGCTGCTGCTCGCCGACGAGCTGACGGGGAACCTAGACTCCAAGTCCGCCTACGGCGTGATGTCGGCGCTCCGGGAGATGAACGAGCAGCGGGGCGCCACGATACTCATGGTCACCCACGACCCCTTCGCCGCGAGCTTCGCCCGCAGGGTGATCTTCATCCGGGACGGGCGCCTCTTCTCCGAGATCCGCACCCCCGGCAACCGGCAGACCTTCTTCCAGCAGATCCTGGACTCTCTAAGCGTACTGGGAGGGAGCTTCGATGAGGTTTCACCACTTAGCTACAAGTAACATCCGCGGCAACTGGAGGCGCTACACCGCCTTCCTGCTCAGCAGCACCTTCTCCGTGATGATCTTCTTCCTGTACGCCACGCTCACCAACCACCCCGACATGGACACCAGCCGCATGCGTTACGCCCGAGCGGTCGTGCAGGGCGTGGTGGCGTGCGAGATCATCATCCTGGTGTTCACCTTCTTCTTCACGCTCTACTCGCTGTCGGCCTTCCTGCGGTCCCGCAGCCGGGAGTTCGGCCTGCTGGCCCTCTTCGGCATGACAGCGGGCCAGATCAGGCGGATGGTGCTCATCGAGACCTTCGTCATAGCGCTCATCTCCAACGTGCTGGGCATATCGCTGGGGATCGTGTTCTCCAAGCTGTTCCTGCTGGCGCTCTCGCGCATGCTCTACATCGACAGCCCCCTCAGGTTCATGATCGTCTGGCGCGCCGTGGAGCTCACGTTCGGGCTGTTCATGGGGCTGTTCCTCGTGACCGCCGCGATCAGCATGCTCAGCTTCAGCTCGAAGTCGATCGTCGAGCAGATCAGGGAGCAGCGCAAGCCCAAGACCCCGCCTGCGGCCTCCATCTGGTTGAGCGCGCTGGCGGCCGTCACCCTGGGCGCGGCCTACTACCTGTCCTACACCACCAGCAAGGCCCAGGTGACGCTCCGCTTCCTGCCGGTCACGCTGCTCGTGATCGTGGGCACCTACTTCCTGTTCACCCAGGCGAGCGTCTCGCTGGTCAGGAGGCTGCGCGGCAGCCGCGGCTACCTCAGGGGCACGAACATGTTGGTGGTCTCGCAGCTGGGCTACAAGCTCAAGGACAACGCGCGCATGCTGTTCATGGTGACCATGCTGAGCATGGTCGCGCTGACCGTGTCGTGCACGCTGTACACCTTCCTGCAGGACATGAAGGACAGGATAGCCGACTCCTACCCCCAGACCTTCAGCTGGACCGTGCCAGGGGAAGGCGACCAGTTCGAGCAGCGGGTGGAGCGGTTCATCACGGCCCACGGCGGCAAGATCACCGACAGGATGAAGCTGCAGGGCCTGGTCATGCAGGTGCACGGCAGATATGGCATGCTGGTGATCCCCGAGTCGGCGTACAACGCCCTGGCGCCCAGCGAGGAGAGGGTCTCGCTCGGCCACCGCGAGCTCCTCAACGTCTATCCCGAGGAGTACGCCGACGTGCCCTTCTGGAGGATGCCCGAGGGAGAGACGATCCAGCTGGAGGCCCAGGAGGGCAAGCGATTGCTGGCGTACAAGGTGGTGGGGAACGTGGCGCGGGCTCCCAGCGCCCTCACGGGCTACTCGCTCGGGTGGCTGGTGATGGATGATGCCGAGTACCAGTGGCTGAGGCACGGCCTCGCCCGCGACTCGGTGTACACCACCTACGGGCTGGAGCTGGCCAACTGGCGGGCCCACAGGCAGCTGTCGGAGGACCTGCAGCTCGAGCTGTTCTCCCGCGAGCACATCAGGCTGTCCTCCCGTATCGACGCCTACTACTCGGTGCTGCAGCTGTTCTCGTTGACGCTGTTCATAGGGGTGTTCGTGTGCGTGCTGTTCTTCATAGCTGCGGGCAGCGCGATCTACTTCCGGATGTTCACCGAGCTGCAGGACGATCGGTCGATGTACGCCACCCTGCGGAAGCTGGGCGTCTCGGCCCGCGAGATGGGAGCCGTGATAGGGCGCCAGCTGCTGGTGATGTTCTTCGTGCCGTTCCTGGTAGCCACCGCCCATACCTTGGTGGCGATGAAGGCGCTCGCCAACGCCCTGAGTTCGAACATCTGGCCGTACGCCCTGACGGTGATAGCCCTGTTCCTCCTGGTGCAGGCGGCCTACTACCTCGCCGCCAGGCGCGCCTACATGCACGAGGTGCTCCGAGCCACCAGGTAGACTCACACACATCCCTCCGCGGGGCCGGGGGTTGCGGATCACCGCCCTCCGGCCCTACAATCTGCTATGATGCGCTGGCAACCCCAGAGGTACGATGACAAGCTGGGATTCGTCTCGGCGATGGGGGCCGACCTGATCGAGCTGCTCGCCCCGGCCCCCGGCGAGCGAGTGCTCGACCTGGGCTGTGGCACGGGAGACCTCGCCCACCGTATAGCCCAGCGCGGCGCCGAGGTGGTCGGGATAGACATCTCCCCGGAGATGGTCGCGATGGCTCGGAGCAAGTACCCACACATCCGGTTCGAGGTCGCCGACGTCCAGGACTACCGCTCTGACGGCAGCTTCGATGCCGTGTTCTCCAACGCCGCGCTGCACTGGATGAGGAAGCCGCGCCAGGTGCTGGAGTCCGTGAGATCGGCGCTGCGCCCCGGGGGTAGGTTCGTGGCGGAGTTCGGCGGCAAGGGCAACGTCCACTCGATCTCGCGAGCTCTCGAGGTGGTGTTGGCCCGCAGGGGTGTGGACGCCCACGAGCGCAACCCATGGTACTACCCCTCCCTCGGGGAGTACGCCACATTGCTGGAGGCAGCCGGCTTCCAGGTGGTCTACGCCAGCCACTTCGACCGCCCCACGCCCCTGCCGGACGGTGACCTGGGGCTGGACCACTGGCTGGAAACCTTCGCCCAGCCCTTCCTGCTGGGGCTCCCTCCTGGCGAGGTCGCCCAGGTCAAGGCGGAGATCAAAGACCTCCTCCGGCCCGAGCTGTTCCGGGACGGCACCTGGGTAGCGGACTACCGGCGCCTGCGCGTGGCCGCGGTGCTGGTGGGCTAGACCGCAGCGGCAGCATTCACCCTCTGCAGGCTCACGTCGCGCGCGGCCCAGTCGCCCAGATATCTGAGCCGTCCGGCAAGCCCGACCCACAGCGCTTGACTCCAGGCGCGGAAAAGTGTATAGAATATAGACTCTCAATGTATGGTATCAGCGAAATTTTTGCCAGAGACAAAGATATATTAACCCATCAATCTGGGATCCGAGGAGGTGGTGGATGGCCGGAGGTGGAGCCCTCCTGGGGTACATCATCAGGAGGCTGCTGTGGGGCGTGCTGACGCTGTGGTTGACCGTGACCCTCACGTTCTTCACGCTGGGGATCACCTTCAGGCTGGCTAGCGGCAGCTCGCTGCTCGAGGTGCTGAGGGGGCAGGTGTCCTCGGTGGGCCCCTCGCAGGGAGGTCCCGCCTACGAGCTGCAGGGGTCTCCTCTCAGGCAATACGCGGCTTTCCTGTGGGGCACGGGGCGCCTGGACTGGGGCGATTCGGTCTCGCAGGGGGCGCCGGTGCGACAGGTCCTGCTGGAGCGCTTCCCGGTCACGGGCAAGATAGGGCTGATCTCCTTCGCCCTGGCGGTGATGCTTGGGGTGCCGCTGGGGATCTACGCCGCGGTACGCGGAGGCGTGGTGGACTTCGCGATCTCGTGGACCTCGGCCTTCGTCTACAGCTTCCCGTCGCCGGTGTTGATGACGCTGCTGCTGGCCCTGTCCGTCTACACGATAGGCATCTTCCCGGTGGGGATGGCCGGGGCGGACTGGAGGGGGTACCTCCTGCCGTGCCTGGTGCTGGGGCTGAGCGCTGGCGGGTACATCGCGCGGATCACCCGGGCCTCGGTGGCCGACGAGCTCCACCGAGACTACGTGCGCACCGCCCGTGCCAAGGGGCTGCGCAAGCTCCTGATCTATCGCAGGCACGTGCTGAGGAACGCCCTGGGGCCCGTGCTGGCTGCGCTCGGCCCGACGCTTGGCCTGCTGCTCGCCGGATCGTTCCCGGTGGAGTACGCCTACGAGATCTACGGTACCGGCAGGCTGTTGCTGGACGGCTTCGCGCAGCAGGACTTTCCCCTCATCCTCGGAGGCGTGACGCTGTACACAGTGCTGGTGCTGGGCTCCAACCTGCTGTGGGAGGTTGTGGCCAGCCTGATCGATCCCAGACTGAGAGCTGGAGGTTAGCCGTTGGCTGGCAGCTCGACCCTGGAGGCCCTCGAGCAGCAGTCCCTGCCCTCGACCTCGAGGCGGAGATGGTACCTGCAGGCCCTCAGAGACCCGTCATTCCTGATCGGCCTGGTCATCCTGTTGGCCCTGGGAGCGGTGGGCGCGCTGGCCCCCAGGATCGCGCCCTACGACCCGCCCCGCACGAGCGACCGCGTGTACTTCCTCAATCTGCTGGCGCCGGTGCACGCCCCGCCTTTCTGGGCCGCACCGGACGAGGTGGACCTCCAGCGGGTAAGCATCGATAACCCGCCGCCCACCCCGTACGATCCCCGCTTCCCGCTGGGCACCGACAGCGAGCGGCGTGACATGTTGAGCCTGCTGGTCTACGGCACCAGGTACAGCCTGGCCATAGGCCTGCTCGCGGTGCTCCTGATCTGGGCCATGGGTGTGGCACTGGGAGTCCTGGCAGGATGGCGGCGGGGGAAGCTGGAGAACCTCGTGCTGTGGCTGGCCGACACCGCCGAGTCGATCCCGTCCTTCCTGGCCTGCGCGTTGTTCGCGGCCGTGGTGTCGGAGTGGATGGGGAGGCTGCTGGCGGACCTTGGGCTATACATGGAGGCGATACCGGTGGTAGCGCTGTCCCTGGCCTGCGTGGGTTGGGCGTCCGTCGCGCGCCTGGTCAGGGTACAGGTCATCGCCACCAGCGGAAGCGAGTGGGTGGAGGCGGCTCGGGCGCTGGGCGTGCCGAGCCGCAGGCTCATCCTCCGTCACGTGCTGCCGTTCGTGCTGGGGCCCGCGCTCGTGGTGGCCAGCGCCCAGCTCCCGACGATCCTCATCATAGACGGCCTGCTGGGCGCGGTCGGCATAGGGCGCAGGCCCCCATCCATCACCCTGGGGCACATGATCTTCCAGGAGTTCCCCTCCACCGTGGCCGCGCCCATATTCATCCTCATGCCCACAGCCATCTTGATAGCGATCTCGCTGGCAGCGACGGCCCTCGCCAACGGCGTCCAGCGCCTGCTATCTCCCGAGCGCCGATGAGCCCTTTCCTTGCCTAAACTTATAAACAGTATTAGAATTTACTTAGTCTAATATTTAGGCAATACTAAATAAATGGAGGTCGGTATGGCCGTGGAGCTGGAGAGGCGGGCGCCAAAGCCCGAGGCGCAGAGGCTGCTGGAGCTCATCAGGAGCAGGCGCAGCGTGGGCAAGGTCGCGCAGGACCCGCCCCCGAGGGAGCTCATCGAGCAGGTGCTGGAGGCCGCGGTCACCGCCCCCAACCACCACCTCACACAACCCTGGCGGTTCTTCGTCATCGCGGGCAGCGCCCGGGAGAGGCTCGGAGAGGCCATGGCCGCGGCCGAGAGCCGAGCGCATCCCGACTCCCCGCAGGCCGCGCTCGACAGGGTGCGCGCCAAGCCGCTGCGGGCCCCCGTGATCATAGCCGTGGCGGTGCAGCCCAGCGACGACCCTCGGGCGCTGGAGATAGAGGAAGTGGAGGCCGGGGCGGCGGCCGTGCAGAACATGTTGCTGGCCGCGCACGCGTTGGGGCTGGCCGCCATGTGGCGCACGGGAGACGCCGCCTACGCCGACGAGGTGAAGGCCTTCCTAGGCCTGGACACGAGCGCCCACATCATAGGGTTCATCTATCTGGGGTACGCAGCGATCACCCCGCCGGACCCTCCCCGCCGATCCGCCGCCGAGCTCACGCAGTGGCTCGGGTGGGGCGAAAAGGCTTAGAGGTGTTGACCTTTGGGCGCGCATGCCCTATCCTTAGGCAGCTTCCGGGAGCACGGAGAGCAGGATATTTATAGGAGGTATGGAGCATGCGTGTCCGAGGTTTTCTCCGCGTCCTGTGTGCGGCCGCGATATCCCTCTTGGCCTTCTCGAGGGCCGGGGCAGCACAGCCCTTAGGATGGGCACACCCCTACGTCATGGTCGTCAACCACGCCAACGGCAGAGCCTACAGGGCATGGAACAACAAGCGACCTGGCAGGTACGCCACCAACAGCCCTACAGGACTGTCCCCATCGGTCATCAAATCGGTCTACAACTTTCCCACCAGCCCAACCGCGGGCGCAGGCAAGACTATCGCGATAGTCGACGCCTACGACGACCCCACCGCAGAGCAGGACCTGAACGTGTTCAGCTCGCAGTACGGTCTACCGCCATGCACCACCGCCAACGGCTGCTTCAAGAAGGTGGATCAGACCGGCGGCACCCACTACCCCAGGAAGAACGCCGGCTGGGCTTTGGAGATCTCGCTCGACATCCAGTGGGCTCACGCCCTAGCTCCCGGCGCCAGGATCCTGCTGGTGGAGGCCAACTCCAACCGCTTTGCGGACCTCTTGGCAGCCGAGGACTACGCCAAGGCCCACGCCCAGTACGTATCCAACTCCTGGGGAGGCAGCGAGTTCAGCGGGGAGAGCGCCTACGACTACCACTTCTCGCAGCCCGGAGTCAGCTTCTTCGTGTCCTCCGGCGACAACGGGGCCCCCGCCGAGTACCCATCATCCTCCCCGAACGTGATCTCCGTGGGCGGCACCAGCCTGCACTTCGACAGCAGCGGCAACTTCCTGGGGGAGACCGGCTGGTCGGGCAGCGGTGGCGGCTGCAGCCAGTACGAGGCCGCGACCTCGGCGCAGCGCAGCTTCGGGGAGTACCCCCAGGTGAACTGCCGCGGCCAGAGGGCCACGCCGGACGTCGCGCTCGATGCCGATCCAGCCTCAGGAGTCTCCGTGTACGACAGCACCCGGTACCAGGGGCAGTCGGGGTGGTTCACGGTGGGTGGCACGAGCGCATCGACGCCGATGTGGGCAGCGATCTCCGCGGACGGCGGCACCGTGGTGGACTCCGCCCACGTGTACTCCGAGCCCTCCAGCCAGTTCCGCGACATCACGAGCGGCAACAACGGGTTCCCCTGCCTCGTGGGCTATGACCTGGTCACCGGCAGGGGCAGCGCGCTGGGCACGCCCTGACGGCCCCCCCTGGCATGGGCGGATGGAATGTGCTAGTATTTGTTGGACTAATCTCACGCACGTGTGGAGGTGCTAAGCTTCATGTCTGATTCGGACAGTAGTCCCCGTACTAAGCGGCCCTACCACACGGCGCGCTCGGGCCCTAACCTGTAGCTGAGTCTCTCACCTTGCAGGCGTTGACCGGCCCCGCGTCGTGTGGCGCGGGGCTTTTTGGTGCCACAAGAGAATAACGCCCATGGAGGTGAGAGATGGAGGCCCAGCTTTTTGATGTACAGGCACTGCGTGCCCACCTGCACGACGCGATAGCTGCGCGCGATCGCGAGCACACCCACGTCGTCCTCGCGCAGCTGCCTCCGGAGGAGGTGGCGCAGCTGCTGGAGGAGCTGCCCTCGGAGGAGCTGGCGCAGCTGCTGCAGCTCATCAGCGACGAGGAGATAGCCCAGCTGCTGGAGAAGATGGACGCGGCCACCGCCGCCCACATCGTCCGCAAGCTCTCCTACGCCCGCGCCGCCGACGTCCTCGAGGAGATGGCCCCAGATAACGCCACCGACATCGCGGGGGAGCTCGACCCCCAGGAGGCCGAGGCCATCCTCGTGGAGATGCAGCCGGCGGAGGCCGACGACATCCGCGACCTGCTCGCTTACCCCCCGGACACCGCGGGCGGAAGGATGACCCCCGAATTCGTCGCCATATCCCCCGACCTCACGGTCGACGAGGCGCTGGTGGCCCTCCGCAAGGTGGCCTCCGAGGCCGAAACGATCTACTACGTCTACGTGGTGGACGACCACGACCGCCTGATAGGGGTGCTCAATCTGCGCGACCTGGTGGTATCGCCCCCGGGCAGGTCGGTGGGGGAGATCATGATCCTTGAGCCCATAAAGGTCAGGGCCTCCGAGGACCAGGAGACGGCGGCGAGGCTGCTGGGCGAGTACAACCTGCTGGCCATCCCAGTGGTGGACGACGACGACCGGCTCCTGGGCATCATCACGGTGGACGATGCGGCGGACATCCTGGAGCAGGAGTTCAGCGAGGACTACCTGAAGATGGCCGGGACCGACGCCGAGGCCATGGAGAGGCGCACCCCCGCCCAGGTGGCGATGATCCGCCTGCCGTGGCTGCTCGGCACCATGACGATCGAGCTCCTTGCGGGGCTGGTGATCTCCCGCTTCGACCACGTGCTCCAGCAGGTGATACTGCTGGCCTCCTTCATGCCCGTGATATCTGCTGTCTCCGGGAACGTGGGGCTCCAGGCCGCGGCGATAGTCGTGCGCGGGTTGGACACGGGGCACGTCAGCCTGAGGAACTGGGGGCGACAGGTGTTCAAGGAGCTGTCGGCCTCCCTGCTCATGGCGATCAGCTGCGGCCTCGTGCTGGGCACCATCGGGGCGATATGGTCCCGCCACCTGCCGTTCGGGATAGTGATCGGGGGGGCGATGATCTGCTCCATGCTCACCGCGGGCTTCATGGGCACCATGATGCCGATGATCTCCAAGAGACTGGGGTTCGACCCGGCTACCACCGCCGGCCCCTTTGAGACCGCCTTCCAGGACGTCATAGGGTTCGGGGTGTTTCTCTGGCTGGCCTCCATGCTCATCCACTGGCTCAGTTGAGACCTTGGCACGGAGGCTGCTATGGAGCACTCAGCACAGCTTGGAGGGAAGAAGCACCTATGGAACCACCTGAGGACGAGATCGAGGAGCGCCGCGTGGTACGGCGCAGGTACGTGGGCGGCGATCCGGTTACGTCGATCATCATGCTGATCGTGCTCATCATCATCGTGCTCCTGCTGCTGGACATCCTGGGGGTGATCAACGTGATCCCGGGTGTAGGCCCTGGCGGAGGGGGCAACCCAATGCCCGCCAGCACGCCAGCGGTGGGAGGCTGGCGCCCCTAGCACCGATCCCCCGCATACAGCCGGCTCATCCCCGACACGGCCTGGGCGACGCGTGCCCTGAGCTCCAACGGCTCGATTACCTCGCAGGCCTCTCCCAGGCCCAGCACGTAGCACTGCGCCTCATCTGGGGTCTCCATCACCACCCAGCAGGTAACCCAACCGTCCTCGTGAACCTCCTCGCGCTCGAACGCGGCGTAGCGCCACAGAGCCTTGGCTAACCCCAACGCCTCGGCCCTGATCCGCAGCAGGGTAAGATAGCGAGGGAGGCTCTCCTGGAACCTCTCCTGGGAGTCGCGCCAGTACCTAGCGAGGTCGAAGCCCGCGGGACGATCGAAGTGCTGGCCGAGCTCCACGCTCGCCATGCGGGAGACCCTATAGGTCCTGACCTCCCCCTCCACGGCGCCCACCAGGTACCATGAGCCTCCCTTGACCACGAGCCCCAGGGGCTGCATCCACCGCTCGACCTCCTGGCCGTCCGCCCGGCGGTACCGCAGGCGCGCGGAGCGCTCCTCCCACACGGCCCTGTAGAGGGTAGGCAGCAGGTCCACGGCCTCCTCGCGCGGGCGCCAACCCACGGGGTCGACGTACAGGCGCTCGCGCACCCTGTCCAAACTCTCCCTGTGTTGGGGCTGAAGAGCTAGCGCCAGCTTGCCGTAGGCCGCCTCCAGCTTGCTGCCCAGGCCCAGGTCCGATAGCAGCTTAGGGCTGTGCCCCAGGAGCAGCACCTCCAGCTCCTCGGGGCCGATGCCTGGGACGTCCAGCTCGTACCCCGGCAGGAGGGCCCAGCCTCCCCCAGCCCCACGCTGGGCGTAGATCGGCACGCCCGCCATCCCCAGCGCCTCCATGTCCCGGTGTATGGTCCTCTCGGAGACCTCCAGCTTCTCCGCCAGCTCCCTGGCGGTCACCTTGCCACGTCGCCGCAGGATCAATAGTATGGCCAACAACCTGTCCGCGCGCACCCCGACCTCCGCACCGTAGGTAGGCAATTGTAGCAGAACCGGGACAAAATATGTCGTTGGGTGTCATATTCGGCCGGGTACAATCGCTGTGGGATCGCGGTAGAGGAGGTCGTAGATTGGACAGCACGGCAAGCAACACACTAAGCCCTAGGGCCAGCAGGCCCTACATCCCCGGCTACGGAGTACCCGGCTCGGAGGAGGGCATGCTCCCCTGGGAGCACGTGACCAGCAAGCTCGCGGGCGCCAAGAACTACTGGATATGCACGGCCACTAGGGACGGCGCGCCCCACTGCACGCCCATCTGGGGCGCCTACCTGGAGGGCGTACTGTACCTGGAAGGCAGCCCCCGCACCCGGCGCGGGAGGGACATAGCGCGGAACCCGCACGTGGCGGTGCACCTGGAGAGCGGGGACGACGTAGTGATCCTGGAGGGGGTCGCCGAGGAGGTGATCCCCGACAGCGACTTGGCCCAGAAGCTGGCCGCGGCCATGGGGAGCAAGTACGAGGGGTACCAACCCGAGCCCGAGCAATGGGCCGAGGGAGGCCTGTACAGGATCACGCCCAAGGTGGTGTTCGCCTGGACGCAGTTCCCCACCGACGCCACCAGGTGGACCTTTGAGTAGCTAGCGGGGCTTGCTGGCAGCCTGTATGCCGAAACCGGGCATGGTGACGAGCCTTCTGTACCTCTGGGGAGCCAGCCCGGCATCCCTTTGCCAGGTGGTGACGCTCTCCAGGGGCCAAGCACCCGAGAGGCTGGTGGACGCAAAGTAGAGGTCCGCCAGCGCCTCAAGCTGCCCCCTCCTGGCGCCGGTGCCGAAGGTGTCCACCACCACTAGATAACCTCCAGGCCGTAGGGCACGGGCGATCCGGAGGCAGAGGTCCCGATTGGTGGGCTCATCGAAGTGGTGGATGAGGTTGGCTACCAGCACCAGGTCGTACAACCCCTCCCCGAGGTCCTGGTGGCGGGCATCGCCTACCAGGTGCACCACCCTGTCCCCCATGCCCTCCTGCGCCAGCAGGGGCCTCGAGGCCTCCACCGCCTCCGGCAAATCGAGCACCTCGGCGCGCAACCCCGGATAGCGCCTGCAGAGCGCGACCGACAGCAGCCCATGGGCCCCACCCACGTCGAGCATGCGGCGGGGATGCTTGGGCACGGGCACCTTGCGAGCCACCTCAGGGGCTGACAGCCTGGCCAGCGAGCGCATGCCCCTCTGGTAGAGCTCCCAGCCCTCGGGCGTCATCTCCTCGTGCATCCGCACGGGCTCGCCCGTGCGCACGTAATCCTCAGCACGCTCTATGTACTCCCACTCCAGGTACCTGAACAGCATGCTGTCGTGGAGCGACACGGGGCTGTCCCTCAGGAGCCACCTCCGGGAGAGGCGCGTCAGGGCGTAGAGCTCGCCGCGCCGGCGCAGGTAACCAGAGCTCGCGAGCACCTCCAGCACCCTGCGCGCGCCGTCCTCCGTCAGCCCACAGGCCCGGGCGACCTCGGCCGCGGGCAGGGGCCCCTTCGCCAGGGCCTCGAAGATCCCCAGCCTGGTGGCGCCCATGAGCACCCTGCCGAGCCCCACGGCATGCAGGGTCTGCAGGAACGGTACGGGCACCAGGCCCAGGTGCAGCGCTAGCCACTCCAACAAGTTGTCCGCCAGCACACCCAGCCTCAACGGTCCTCCCCCAAAGCTTTCCGAGATTGTACACCATAGCGGCGCTCGACGTCGCCACCGGTGGGCCGAGGCTGCTGATGGCACCGGTGCTATAATTGAGGCTACCTTCGGCAGGGGCAGCACCTGCACGCACTCAGACAGGAGGAGCATCATGAGCAAAGAGGTTCTGAGAACGATCATCGAGCTGGCAACTGCCGCCTTTGGGCTGGTCGCGGCGCTGGCCTGGAACGCGGCGATCCAGGCGTTGTTCGAGGCGGTCCTGCCGCAGGCGGGCGACTTGGTCGCTAAGTTCGCCTACGCCATCGTGGTGACGATCATCGCCGTGGTGGTCATCATGAGGCTCGGCAGGCTGGCGGAGCGCATGGGGTTGGGGGAAGACCGATCCTAGGCAAATTCGCCCATTAAAAGCCCCCAGGGACTTGCACTGCGGGATGATAGAGTTATAATTCGGTTAGAAGGTCCGGTCGTTAGCAGAAGGGAGGATCATTATGGCAAGACTCATCATCGCCAACCGGAGAGGACACCAGGTACTTGAGTGGGATCCCGCCACCGACACCGAGGAGGTGAAGGCCGTGATCGCTGAGGCCGAGAGGATCATCCGCGAGGCTCGCGAGCAGGGCTGCAAGATCTCCCGCAAGGTGGGCGATCATCACGAACTATACGACGGACCGTTTGACCCCAACGTGGAGGAGTACCAGATCATAGCCCCGATCGCCGGCGGCTGATACCCCTCACAGAGGGTCGGACATGTGGGCCTTTATCAGGAGGCTTCTGGGGCTCGAAGAGCCCCAACAGGAGCTGTCGGGTGACCTTGAGCTACCTTGGCGCCGACGCTGGCACCAGACCCTGAAGCGCAGCGCCGGCCCAGACTTCACTCGGCAGGACTACCGACTGGCGCGGGAGCGCGCCCGCGAGGTCGCCCGCGTCACTTTGGGTGAGGAACTCTGGCAGCAGCTCGAGAGGCAGGGGTATCTGGACGTACCCTCCAAGCGCTTTCCCGGCGTGACGTACAGGCTAAGGGTTGGCCTGCGTATCGAGGTGATATGCGCCCCGGGGGTGGAGTGCCCTTGGCCGTTCCCCTACCTGTGCATCAACCCTAAGTACCCCCTGCCCGAGCTGGAGTTCTTCGCCCACCTCTACCTCTACGTGCGCGACAGGGAGGACGAGATCATCAGGGTGGCGGCTCCCCAGCCCTGGAACCAGGTGCTCGGCCGCACCTTCTAGGGCCGAGGGAACAATACGTCTCCTGCCTCAAGTCTAATCTGCGGACAAACCTTAGGGGGAAGGAGATGTCGCAGTTACCAGCCTTGGACGCAGTTGGTCCCGGCAGCGTGACTTGGAAGATCCACCGAGAGAGGCTCCTTATCCTAGGATGGGGCAGGGCGGTGCTCATGCAGGTGGCCCATCCCAAGATAGCCGAGGCTGTGTACGCGCACTCGTACTTCAGCCGCAGCGGCCAGGCCTACATCAAGCGGCTGAGGGGCACGATAGGCGCCATGCTCTCCATGACCTTCGACCCGCCAGAGGTGGCCCTGGCCACCATCGAGCACATCAACCAGGTGCACGAGAGGGTGCATGGCGAGATGCCCGGGCACTGCCCCCCCTACGCCCCCCACACGCCCTACAGCGCGCTGGAGCCCGATCTCCTGCTCTGGGTGTACCTCACCCTGCTCGACAGCCACGTCCGCACCTACGAGATGCTCATAGCCCCCCTCACCGGGAGGGAGAAGGACGCCTACGTGCGCGAGAGCAGGCTGGGAGGGGAGCTGCTGCGCATCCCTCCCCAGATGCTGCCCTCCACCTGGGAGGAGGTGCGCGTCGAGGTGGATCGGAGGCTGGAGAGCTCCGAGATCACGGTGTGTGAGCACGCGCGGGAGATAGCGCGCATGCTGGCCCAGCCGCCGCTCGTGCGGCCCGTGCGCTCGCTGTTCGGGCTGTGGAAGGTGATCTCGGTGGGCATGCTGCCCGAGAAGCTGCGGGAGCAGTACGGCTTCGGCTGGGACGTGGGGCAGTCGCTGGCCTACGCCGCGGCCGTCCGGGTCATAAAGACCACCTTGCCACTGTTGCCGGATCGCGCCAGGTACTGGCAGAGGTACCTGCTGGCCATAGAGAGGCTTGGGGCCGAGGCGGCCTAGCGCCTCCCGCAGCCCTCAGACCAGGCCATGCCACCTCCGCCGGTGCGGGGCATCCGGGGGAGGGACCGCTCGTCCGCGCCCCTGTAGAGCAGGACCGTCGACCGATAAACGACCCTCTCGCCTTGGCCGCGGCCGACCGAGTAGGCTGCCGAGCAGGACTCCTGCAGGCCATCGGTGCTGGGGGTGACCATCTGGCCCTCCTGATCCAGGCTCTCGGTCCTGCCGGACAGCAGATCGTACTGCACCTGCCGACCATCGGGAGCGTGCCAGGCGAGCACCCTGTCCCCGATCACCAGCCGATCTGCCAAGCAGCGGTCGCCGCTCGCCCCGCGGGGGCATGTCACCTGGGTGGCCCGGCCCGAGGAGACCGCGTACAGCACGATCCGCCCAGGGGAGTCCAGGGCTCCCGCCCTGACCCAGGCCACCCTGCCCGCTGCCAGGTCCGGATGCCAATCGCGGCCAGAGCCCGATACTATCCTGCCCCTGCGCGCGGCCAGGTCGTACAGGTACACCCTGGCGGTGGCCGAGGGTCTGCCAGCATCCCGGGCCGTGATGAGGGACCACGCCACCAGGCTGCCGTCGATCGCCACCTCGTGCACGTACCTGGGCCAGCGATAGGTGCGCAGCACCTGATCCCGACGCTGGCGAGCTCCACCAGATGGACCTCGCTCGTTGGGGCTGTGGGGTCGCCTCGCACTATCCTGTAGACCAACCTGCCCTCGGACAGATCGAGCTCGGGCAGCGTGGTGGTGGAGTAGCCGGGCACGCGCGAGGAGGCCACCAGCCGGCGCCGACCCGACGCGAGGTCCAGGGCGTAGATCTCCGACCTGTTGGGCTCGGCCCCGGGGTAGGCTCGCGCCAGCACTGGCAGGCCAGAGTACCAACGATAGCGCAGGGGCTGTCCCTCGGCCAACCAGTACTTGGCGTACACCACCCATCGACCGTCCGTCTTCGGGGATAGCACCGGGCCTTGATCCAGGGCATAAGCCCTCCGGCTGCGCAGGTCGTACAGCCGGAGGTGCCCATCTGGCCCCCGCAGCAGGACGTGCGCTCCGGACACGTACTCCACCCTGCCCTTGAGCGACAGCATGAGGTAGTTGCAAGTAGAGCGCCTCACCTGCGCCGGCTGGAGCCCCACGGATGGGAGGCCCTGCGGCGTCACGCCAGGCAGCCTCGCCACATTCACCGGCGGCCTGCCCCCGCAACTCTCCGCCACGGCCGGGCTCCCGCCCAGCGGCAGGAGCAGCAACGCGATCACCAGGAGCGCCCACGCCCTCATTCCCCAACCTCCATGTCATAGGAAATATACAAAAGTAATTCATATTCTACGCACGGCAGGACGCAGTGTCAACATCCCTGGATGGACGATGCCCGCGCCAAGTCCAGATACCTGGTAAGTGGCCATCGTCTCGGCGACGGCGGCACGCACCATCGAGGGAAACCCCACGATCTCGCGTGCGCCTCGATCCCGATGCCGATCGATTCAGCCCCCTGGGCCCTGCGTGCACGGGGCCCATCCTGACGTTAGCTTCATGAGAGATTCTCGGACGTCTGATGACGACACCCATCTAGATGGGTGTCGTCCGACGCAGGCTCGCGGCCCCATGCCCGACAGCGCATGCGATCGCGTGCTGTGCTTGTCAAGCTACTCCAAGCACGTGGGCCTTAGAGACTGAATACGCCTGGCAGGCGAGTGCGGGGTGACACAATACCGACGCGGAGACCAAGCCCTCCTTGAGCGGCCTCGATCGGCAGCTTCAGGGTCTCCCGGCTGCGAACCCATTGTGCGCGGTCACGGCCGGAGCAGTCGCACTGCCCGCCGGTGTTCTTCCTCGCGTGCTTGGTCCCAATCGCCGGTGCAGTAGACGGAGAGCTCGGTGATGCCCTCCTCGCCGATGTCGGCGCGCGCGATCTCGCGGGAGTACCAGTCGCGGCCGCCTGCATGCCAACGCTCCTCGAAATCGAGCACGAAGCCGCTGCTGGTCTCGTCAAAGCGTGAGCGGACGACACGGCCCGGGCCCGGATGCCCCTGGCGGCGGAGCGCGACCACCTCATCCCGCCCTTCGGCCTGGAGCCGCCAGAGCGGCAAGGTGAAGTCACAGAACACGTGTGGGGCGAACAGACCTTCAGGGGGCTCTCCGGTCTCCAGGAAAGCGATGAAATCTCGGGCAAGCTTCCATGCGCGCGAATCGGGGGTTACCGAGCTCACGTCGCCGCCTTGAGGTTGCGAGCGCTGAGCTGGCTGTTTGGATGGCTCTGACATTGCGGACTCCTTTGGCACCGAGCCCTGCCATTACACCTAAAATTAATAGACCCAGAATATTACCCCTGAGACTACTTGTCAAGCATTGATGGTCAATAGAAACGCTCCTCCCGCCCCAGACCCGACCGCGTGGGACTCGCCCGCGCGTAGTGCCACCAACTCCCCCTCCGCAAGCTGCCAGGCGGCCTCCTCCCCCCGCACCGTGACGTCCCCCTCCAGGACGTGGATCGTGATGTCCCCGGGCGCCACGTGGCGGGGGATGACTCCCCCGGGCGACAGCACGACGAGCACCAGCCGCATGCCGCCCTGCCTGTGGATCACCTCCATCACGTAGCCCTTCTCCTCCAGGTCGCGATGGGACCTCAGCGTGCGCGCCTGCTCCCTCAGGTTGAAGCACCTCATAGCTATGCCTCCTTATTCGACTCTACGGTAATCCCCTGACTAGCAGCACGGCCACGGCCAGCACGGCCAGCGCCACGAGACCCATCGCCTGGGCGGCGATCGACGAGAGGCGCCTGTAGCGGGCCGCTCGGGCCACGGCCTCCCCGGAGGCGTCCTTGCGGCGCATCGTCCGTCCCGCGGCCACCAGCAGCAGGTCGTGCGTCAGCGACAGCGCGATCATCGCCCCCACCAGCAGCACCTTAGCCACGAACAGCCTGCCCCAGCTGCTCTCCCAGAGCTCGCCGGTGAGCAGCAGGCGAGGCACGCCCCGCAGGTAGGCTATGGCCAGGCCGGTCGCCACCCCTAGGGCTAGTGCCGCCCACCCCACCACCCGGAACCTGCGCCCAGCGGCGGTGATCACCTCCGTGCGCTGGGACATCCCCCTGGTCGCTGGCATCAGCACCAGGGGGATAAACACCACCCCTCCTATCCACACCACGGCCGCGAGGATGTGCACGAACACCAGCAGCTGGTACACGCAGCCCCCCCTACCGCGTGCGCGTGATCAGCACCCGCCAGAGCTCGGGCCCCTGCTCGAGGTACTCCCAGTCGAACAGCCCCTGCTTCTCGGCCATGAGCTGGTAGTACAGCGGCTTGGGGTCGTGATCCACCATGATCAGCAGCCGCTGCCCGGCAGCCAGGCCGTCGAGCGTCTCGAATATCAGCCTGTGCCTGTCGCGGGGCTCGATCTCCCGCACGTCGATGATCATCTCGGGCGCCAGATCCTTCTCCAGACTCATCTCCATTACCTCCTATGTAACATACTTCTGCCATCTCCCAGCGGGGCCACCCGCCGGAGCGCATGGCTCCCTATCGAGGCCGCGTTGATCAGGAAGCAGTCCACACCCAGCATCATCAGCAGGCCAGGCAGCCACATGGCCGACCAGCCCCCCGCCACGACCACGCTGGCCCCTAGCAACCCCAGGGTCCAGGCGGCCCAGCCCGCCACCCCCAACCTCACGTCGTACATCTCCTCCAGGCGAGGGACCCTGCCGCGGCCGGCGAAGGGCGCGTAGCGGTGGAGCCACACCAGGAAGGTGAGGATCTTGTAGAGGAAGCCCTGGATCGCCGTCTCAGCCATGCCGAAGAGCGCCAGCCACGCCGCCAGCGTCCAGAGCGCGAGGGCGTCCGCGGGCCGGGCGATCCCGTAGAGCAGCGCCGACGCCGCGCCCACCTCGCAGACGGCGGCGGTGAGGGCAAAGGGGATGTGGATGTCGAACCTGCGGCGCCGGCGCCCCCTGTAGAGCCACAGCAGGTGAGCCAGAAACAGCAGCGACCCCATCAGCAGCAGGAGCGCCCCCACACCCCCCACCGGGCGGGACCCCAGCAGGGCCGCCGACGCCACGGCCCAGGTCCCGACCTCCATCAGCACGAGCTCCGCCCACACCAGGCGCGGGACGATGCGGTCCTCCGACAAGGTGAACATGCCCACCAGCCGATAGGCCACGCCCATGAACATCAGGGCCACCCAGCCCGCCAGCATCACCGTGGCGTGGGCCCCGAGCGTCCGCAGGGTCATCGGCCCCAGGAAGCCCTCCCCCTTGTTCAGGGCCAGGATGAGCCCCAGCAGGTAGCCCAGGCCGCAGTTGACCGCCGCCAGCAGGATGTGCCACACCACGCCGTCCCGCCTGCTCGCCCGCAGGAAGGTGCCCACGATCACCCACACGTACGTCAGGACGGCCAGGCCGAGCAGCACGGCACCCGCTGCCAGCAGGGGCTCCTCGATCGTGGCCAGCCCCGTCGCCAGCAGCAGCGCCCCCGGCAGGTAGGTCCAGAACGAGAGCAACGCCGCCCGCTGGGCGGCCAAGGGACGGCCGAGCACCACGGGCACCAGCTGGAAGTTGGCCCCCAGGATCACCGCCCCCACCACCCCCAAGGTGTTGAGGTGGACGAAGGCCAGCACGTCCGGCGAGTAAAAGCCCGAGCCACCCAGCGCCGGCAGGAACGGCAGGAGGCTCCCGCTCAGCACGAGCACGACGATGCCCAGGGCCATGTACCTGCCGGGCAAGCGCAGGGGAGGAGCCTGCGAGGTGGAGATGGGGCCTATCATGCCTCATCACCCGCGGGCTTGTGGATCAGTATCTCCACCTGGCCGGACTCGAGCTCGCGCGTCCTGTGGGGGTAGCCGAGCTCGTCCAGCCTGGGGTAGAGGAACATGGGGCGCCGGTGGTGGTGCACCCGCAGGGTGCTGCCGGGGGGCAGCTCCTCCAGGGCCCGCAGGATCTTCACCATGGGCTCCGGAGGCACCAGCTCGCTCACGTCGATGTTCACCACCGCATCCACCTCGTCCCAGTCGGGCTCCCAGGACCTCTCGAGGGCTGAGGCTCCCGGCCTGCTGGCCCTGTAGAACAGCACCTCCCAGCGGTCCTCGGCCACCTTGCGGGTCCAGTGGTCGAACCCCTTGGGGGCGAGCTCCTCGTACAGCGGCACCGGCTCGAAGTTAGCTATGAGCCTGAAGGCAGCCCCCACCTCTATTCTGGAGGCCAGCTGCATGATGCGGCTGAAGGGCTCCCCTCCCGCCTGCAGTATCGGGCGGACGTCCAGCTCCTCGACCTGCCTCCCCTCCAGCTCCGACACCCAGGGGGGAGGGGGCAAGGCCTGCGCCTTGCCCCCTTCGCCAGGATGGGAGGAGGGCGACCGGGGGAAGTCGCCTGGGGTAAGTCCAGCGGATGCGTTGAGACGACGCACCAGGTCGTCGGGGTCCATGCCTGCTATCCGGGCGGCCTGCTCCACCGTCACCAGGCGGGACTGCACCTTGCGCAGCACGGGGTTGCGCAGCTTCTCAAAGGCGGGGCTCAGCCCCACCAGCACCTCCAGCAGGTCGGGATATCGCCCCAGCACCTGGCTGATCTTCCAGTTCTTGCCTATCAGGTCCATAGCCCCAGCTCCCTCCTGCCGGCCTCGGTGATCCTCTCAGGCGACCAGGGCGGATCCCACACCAGCTCGACCTCCACCTTCTCGGCATCGGGCATGATGTACCTCACAGCCTCGTCCACCGCCGAGCTGATGGAGTCGTGGAGGGGGCAGCCGGGCACCGTGAGCGTCATGCGCACGTGCACCGATCTGCCCTCCACGCGCACGCCATATATCAACCCCAAGTCCACCACGTTGACACCCAGCTCTGGGTCGTACACGAACCTCAGCGCCTCGATCACGTCATCCTCAGACACGGGTAGAGACAGGCTCTCCATGCGATCAGCTCCCCTTCAGCTGGAAGTACTCAGCGTTGATGCGGATGAAGTCCTGCCACTGCTCGGGCACGCTATCCTCCGGGTAGATGGCGCTGACCGGGCACTCGGGCTCACACGCCCCACAGTCTATACACTCATCAGGGTTAATGTAATACTGAGGGGCGTCATCGTCTGTGTAGATGCAGTCCACCGGGCAGACCTCCACGCAGGAGGCATCCTTGACCCCTATGCAGGGGGCGGTGATCACGTAGGGCATCTCCTTTCTCCTTTCTAGCAACCTACCTCTGCATAAGTGTAGCTGGGGGAAGATCAAGCTTCTTTGCTCTAGCGCAAACTACTGGGCAAATTGGGGGAAACCACCCCAAAGGGTGGGGGTGGGCGGCGACCTCGTACGCATGGTCAGGTTCAGAACTATCCCCATAGACGATCAGAACCACCCCTGCGACCGTGTCGGGGAGGGCGCTCCCCAACCTATCCTAAGGACAGAGACCTGGAGAAAGGAGGCGTGAAGCATGATTAACGCCATCAGCAAGAAGACGTGGACTTGGATAAGTATATTGGTGGTGCTAGCCCTGGTGCTCGCAGCCTGCGGAGCCTCCTACGGTACACCTGTGCCGCAGGTCACGGGCTACAACGAGCAGACGGGCGCACCCCCGACGCCAACACCAACGCTAGCACCTTCACCTTCACCTTCGCCATCACCTTCTCCTACACCCACCCAAGCAGCTGGTGCCCAGACGGATCACAACATGCATATGGGTGGGCAGGGCTCAGCTGACCAGAGCGTTGCTGACCTCCAGCGGCTGCCACTGCCCAAGGTGGCGCCTCCGGTCGGCGACCGCCCTCCCAAGCTGGTGAAGGTGTACCTGGAGACCAAAGAGGTCCGAGCGCTTATAGATGATAACGTGCCATACACCTTTTGGACTTTCAACGGCACAGTCCCCGGCCCGATGATCAGGGTGCGGGTGGGCGACACAGTAGAGATAACCCTCAAGAACTCCATGGACAGCAAGATGTACCACAGCATTGACCTGCACGCCGTCAACGGTCCTGGTGGCGGCTCAACGGTCACCCAGGTAGGTCCCGGTCAGACCGCGGTGTTCAGGTTCAAGGCTCTCAACCCAGGGGTGTACATCTACCACTGCGCGACGCCTCCGGTCCCTGAGCACATAGCCAACGGCATGTACGGGCTGGTCGTCGTGGAGCCTGCTGGTGGGCTGCCGAAGGTCGACAGGGAGTTCTACGTGATGCAGGGCGACTTCTACGTCGACAACGGTCAGTTCTCGCTCCAGAAGATGCTCGATGAGAATCCCACCTACGTGGTATTCAATGGCTCAGTAGGTTCGCTGCAAGGCTCTAGGGCCCTGCAGGCCAAGGTGGGCGACAGAGTAAGGATCTTCTTCGGGGTCGGTGGCCCCAACCTGGCGTCCAGCTTCCACGTGATAGGTGAGATATTTGATCGGGTCGCCCCAGAGGGTGCAACTACCTGGGAGAAAAACGTAGGAGTTACCCTGGTGCCCGCTGGCGGCACGGCGATGGTCGAGTTCAGGTTGAACGAGCCTGGCGACTACACACTGGTCGACCACAGCATCGGCAGGACGATGAAGGGGGCTGTCGGCACGCTCCACGTCGAGGGCAAGAGCAACCCGTCGATCTACAGATCCATCAAGAACCCCAACCCAGCCATGACGGGTGGGCACGGAGGTAGTCAGGGCTCGTATGGGAGCGAGCAGAGCGCAAGTTCACAAAAAAGCGTTGCTAGCATCACAGTGAGGGCCTCAGAGTTCAAGTTTGAGCCCTCGACGATCAAGGTGCAAGCAGGCAAGACCACCAGGGTGACGTTCATCAATAATGGCGTGGTCGAGCACGACCTGGAGGTGAAGGGACTAAAGGCCGACGAGGTCAAGGTTCTGGGACAGAGCTCCGGCCTATCCCAGCAGCTGGCCTCCCAGATGCAGCAGAAGACCTCAGAAGGTGTGGTCTACGTGGCGGCAGCTCCCAAGCAGCAAACCACGATAGAGTTCAAGGCCTCCCAAGAGGGCACCTACCAGGTAGCCTGCACGGTACCGGGCCACGAACAAGCTGGCATGCACGGCGAGCTGGTGGTCTCCAAGTAGATCGAACGGACGGGGCTGGGAGCTATCCCAGCCCCGTCCCCATAGGAGGTGTAAGATGTTGCCCCCGCGACAAGCAGTTGGCCAGCCCGCACAACCCCAGAGGCAGGACTGCCCACTCCAGAGAGAGTGGGACAGGTATCTCCTGAGGGTGGACACTCGCAACCACCTGCGGGCCCTCAGGATGGAGCAGGGCCCCGCCGCCAAGCGCGATGGGAGGCCCCTCTGGTACAGGGATCGTCCCACGAGCTATCATAGGGGGTGATGCGCGCCCCTGATGGGACCGACCAGCAAGAGCTCATATGTGTCGGCCTGATGTCCGGCACGTCGGTGGATGGGGTGGACGTCGCGGTGGTAGCGATAGCGGGAGCCCCACCGAGCCTCCGCGTCCGCCTCCTGCACTTCGAGACCCTGCCCTACGACGAGGAGATCCGCCAGAAGATCTTCCGCCTCTTCGAGCCCGCGGCGACCATCCCGGAGCTCGCCGACCTGCACTTCGTGCTGGGGCACGCCTTCGCCGACGCGGTGCTCACCGTCCTCGGGCGGGCAGGTATAGAGCCGTCCCAGGTAGCGTTCATCAGCTCCCACGGCCAGACAGTGTACCACCACCCAGAGCCCACCCCGATCGGCCATTACCGAGTTACCTCTACCTTCCAGATAGGCGAGCCAGCTGTGATCGCCGAGAGGACAGGCATAACGGTCATATCCGACTTCCGTCCACGCGACATGGCGGCGGGAGGGCAGGGAGCGCCCCTTGTGCCCTTCGTGGACCTGCTGCTCTTCTCCCATCCCCACAAGGGCAGGATCGCCGCCAACATCGGGGGCATCGCCAACCTCACGGTCCTGCCGGCTGGCTGCTCCCCCGAGCAGGTGGTGGCCTTCGACACGGGCCCCGGCAACATGCTCATCGACGGGCTGGTGCGGCGGATGACCGGCGGCAGGCTGGCGTACGACCGCGACGGCCAGATAGCCCGCTCCGGCAGAGTGCACGAGGAGCTGCTGGCCAAGTGGCTGGACCACACCTACCTGTCGCAGCCCCCTCCCAAGTCGACCGGCAGGGAGACCTTCGGCGAGCAGTGCGCCCAGCAGTGGTGGGAGGAGGGCCAGCGGCTGGACATCCCCCCAGAGGACCTGGTGGCCACGGCCACCGAGTTCACCGTCCGCAGCTTCACGCGGGCGATCAGGGAGTTCGTGCTGCCAAAGCACCCCATCGCAGAGGTGATCGTGGGAGGTGGAGGGGTACACAACCCGGTGATCATGGAGGGGATAGCGCGAGCGCTGCCCTACCAGAGGGTGATGCTCCAGGAGGCCACAGGCATCCCCAGCGACGCCAAGGAGGCGGTGGCGTTTGCCGTGCTAGGCTACGAGACCCTGCACCTGCGACCCAACAACCTCCCCTCCGCCACAGGAGCACGCCACAGCGTCATCCTAGGCAAGCTCACCCCGGGCCAGCCCAGGGGCTAGCACCGCGGGAGAGCGCCGAGGCCTTTGTATTACTCCGAGCTGAAGTCGAACTTACCTCTGAGCGTCCTGGAGTTCTCGCTTAGCACCTGCCTGACGTCCTCCGGGATGCCCTCCGGCGCATCCACATCCACGTGCAGGGTTATCTTGACGTCAGCGCCTACCAGCGCCGCCACGTGCTGTATGACCTCCTGAAACACCGTCATGGATTGTTTGGAGAAGCTGTCGGGCTCCAGGGAGAACTCCCCGAAGTACCTGCGGTACCTGGGCTTAGTCTGCACGCTCTCCCTGACCGGCAGGGTGGGCTCGCCCTCGTGCTCGTCGTAGATCGGGCGCTGCCGCTCATCCTGAGAGAGGGGTGTTTCCCCGACACTAGCTGCCGGCTCAACCGCCCTCTCTGCGTCCAGCTGGCGTTTGGCCACCTCAGGCTTGACCAGCAGACCACTTGGTAAGGGGCTGACGTTGGCATTGACGGTCAACCCCTCGTACCTGTTGCGCTGTGCATCGTAGCCCTCGGCGTAGGCGAAGGTCTCCTCCCAGTTAGCCCTATTCACCCCAAGCCTGATAGCATCCAGCAGGACGTCGTCGTTCCTGACCTTCGGTAGGTAGAGGTAGCGGGCGTAGTAATCGAGCAGGTCCCGCACCGAGAGGTGATCCCCCTGCCACAGGGGGATCTTATCCAGATCCTTGCGCAGCACGGTAGGCGCCATCTGGTCCAGCAGGATACCTTCCCTCTGGAGGTGGTTGCTTGCCGCTTCCGCGAGCGTGGCGTTCCTGCTGATCCTGGCTTCCCGCAACTGATACTTGTTTCTATCCTCCTGGGAATGCTCGGGGATCAGCAGCCAGCAGTAAGCCTCGGGTATCTTGTGCTCGATCTCCTTCTCCAGGTCCTCTTTCCTCTTCGCAGCTTGCCTCATCCCGTACTGGTCCAGGTTCAGGGACTCGGCCTCGTCGACTATGGACCTCCATGCCAGGTACTGCCTCACGCTGCCCTTCAGGGATTCCAGGCCGTTCTTATCCGCGGCCAAGAACACCAAGGTGTTACGATTCATGCGCGGCTGCTGACCACGGTAT
The DNA here is from genome assembly GCF_000025005.1 of Thermobaculum terrenum ATCC BAA-798. NCBI lineage: Bacteria > Bacillati > Chloroflexota > Chloroflexia > Thermobaculales (SeqCode) > Thermobaculaceae (SeqCode) > Thermobaculum (SeqCode) > Thermobaculum terrenum. The sequence continues at coordinate 293,925 of NC_013526.1, read as the reverse complement.
TCCAGGAACTCCCGCGCCCTCGCCATAGCTTCGCTCTGGTCGTCGTTGCGCGAGTGAACGTATCGAGGGGGCAGGATCACCAGCTTGGCGTCGTGGGTATCCGGCACGTCGGCGGAGGAGCTGGGGCATACGTGCACGGACACGAACAGCCCCCTGCCACCACGCTGCCTCTCGAGCCTGCGCTCTATCTCGTACAGCACGTCCTCGTCGCTCTGCTGGCTGGCGCGATCCCTCGCTATCTTGGAGACGGTGGGGCTGGTTCCATACCAGTACCGGCCCGCATCGTAGAACAGGTAGCTGGATTCCTCCTGCAGCCTGTTGAGCGCGTCGCCGAAGACCGCCACCCTCTCCCCCGGGAAAGCGCACCCCAGCCTGATGCGCACGGGATCGATACCCCTGTTGTTGGGCCTGGTGTAGGTTGGCGCAGAGCCCATGAAGATGGTGCGCGACACCCGCCTGCAGGCCGAGTAGCGCCCGAAGGTGGGATTGGCCAGGTCCAGTCTAACTGGCACCGACCCCGGGCCGTCTATATCCTGATCTATGATCGACTGCCAGTTGCTCTCCAGGTACCTGGTCAGCTCGGACCTTACGGCTTGTTCGTCAAGCGGGATGTTGGCGGGCATGATCAACGGGCTGCGATCGTTCTTCGCCCATAGATGGTGTACCACGGCAGACATCAGGCGCAGCACGCCTCGAGTCCGTTGGAAGTCCTCCAAGGCTGCCCAGTCGTCGTACAGGCGCTCGAACAGCTCGGGATGGATGGGGTACGCCCGCTTTATCCTGTCCTCGTAGGCGGCCTCAGAGCACTCAGAGGGGAAGTCCTGTCTGTTATCGCGATAGTACTTCACGAAAGCCTTAGCAACGGCGTCCCTCCTCCTGAGCAGGTTGGACTCGGTAATGGGCTTGAAGAGCCGCCGGCGCACTATCTCAAAGCTCTCCTCCATGTCTGCGGGGCGCCAGGTGGCCTCCACACGGCCGAACGTCCGCTGCAGCCTTTCCAGCGCCTGCTGCCCACCCTCGCCACCGACCTCCACCTGCGAGGCCGGCAGGGTGGCCACCAGCAGCGTGCGCTCCGAAGCTCTCACCGCCTCGGTCAGGGATTGCACGAACGACAGGTTGGAATCAAACGATCCCGCGGGCATGCCGCTGACGCCATAGAGCGTCCTCAGGAAAGTCACCCACTCATCGATCAGGATCAGGCAGGGCTGGGCCCGGCTGAACAGCTCCTTCAGGCGATCGGAGCCTGGGTTCACGCCAGCGCTGTCGGCGTTGGCTACGAGCTCGTAGCCCTCCCTCCCGAGCAGCTGCCAGGCCAGCTCTCCCCACATGGTCCTCACCACCGTACCGTCAGGCTTGCGCGTGCTGTCCGCGGGGGAGAGCGCGTAGCCCACCAGCACCGCCCTGCGCACTCGAGGTATCTGAGATATCCCCAGATCCTGCACTATGGACTCTACCCCGGGCAGCTCCAGAGGGCTCGCACCCGAGAACAGGTGGTACAGGGCTATCATGGAGTGGGTCTTGCCACCTCCGAAGTTCGTCTGCAGCTGCACCACGGGATCCCCACCGATGCCGCTCAGCCTCCTGAGAGCATTCCCCAGCAGCCTGCGCAGTCCCTCGGTGATATACGTCCTCTCGAAGAAGAGCTGCGGGTCCCCGTACTCGGCCGAAGCCTCACCCTTATAAACCTGGTTCAGGTCAGCTGCGAACTCCGACTGCAGGTACACACCCTGAGCCACATCATCGTGCGGGGCCACGACCTCCCTCCACGGTGGAAGGCTGGTGTCCAGATCGGCCCCTATCGCCCCTGAAGCTATCCGCCTGGCCTCGCTGTGAGCCTGCTGTTCGTAGCGCATGCGCAGGATCTCCTGCTTCTGCCTGTCCAACTCCTCAGCTTCGGGAGAAGCTATAGCTGTGAGCAGCCTGTGAGCGGTGTCGAGCGCCCGGTAGGCGTCGTCCAGCGTAAAGGCCTTCTGGTGGGCCCAGTTGTTCCTGACTCCCCGGAGCTCTCCCACTAGGCCGCGCTCTGCGGGCCCGAGCTGCTGAGAGAAGACATCGCTCCACAGCTCCCACATCAGCTTGAGCTGAGCCTGCACGTCCCAGTTGACGCCTCCCGTCCAGTCCTCCCGCAGGACCTCCTTAGCCTTGAACTCCCAGTTCTTGCCGAACCGAGATCGCATCTCGCGCTCGATGTAGGGCTGCAGCGCCCGCTGCACTATCTGCAAAGCCCTGCCTACACGCTCATGGTTGCTCGCCGCCATAGCCAGAATCCTTTCCACACCATCGTGATCACGCACATAAACAGAGATATCGATATATTACAACAGAGTACTTAATTTATCACGTCCAGTGGCAGAGCTACCTCGAGCAGCTTCCGGGGAAGTTCTGCCTGCACCTGATGCCTCCCAAGAAGGCTTCCATAATCGGATTGATCCAAGCTCCATCATTGTATGCGAAAGTATACGAAACGGCATGCAAAGTGAGCGTCGGGCAAAAGCCACCAGCCCTTGCCCGACGCTGTCTGCTGGACTTACTAACTATTTAGGTGTGCAGGCCCTGCCAGGCCCCGCAGATGAGGCCCTCTCACCCCGAAGGCTTGGCTGACCGCACGCGTTGCGGCGGCGCTAGAGCAGGCTGCTCTGCTGTGTGCCGCTCCCCGCGCGGGCGACGATCTGGGGCCAGCTCACCACCAGGCTGTTGTACGCCAGCGCCTCCTCCGTCCACCCCTTGCGCTCACACAACGTGTACAACCTGTACGCCAGATCCCTTATCACGTCCCCACTAACCCCCGCACTCTCCAACTCCCTCAGCAACCTCCCAGCACCCTCTTCTCCCTTCTCCTCCAACCTCTCTATCATCCTCTGCACCCCCTCCCACACCGTCAGCCTCCGATCCCTGCCTGCCTCCCAGCCCTTGGCCAACTCATCCCTCCTCAACAACCTCACCTTCCCTCGCAACGCCCTCACTATCCCAGCCTCCTCCATCCCCTCCACACTCGTGTTCTTCGCCCTCGCCAACACCTCTGCCTCCCCGTACGCCCGCTCCTCATACCCATACGCCTCGTACCACGCCACGGCCCACCTAGTGTCCCCATCGTACTCCCACTCCTGCTCGTTGAGCACCTCGTCCAACACCCCGTTGATGATCCGCAACGCCTCCCTCACACTCATCCTGCTCCCATCGGCCTCCAACACCTGTGAGTACCGGGAAAACACCGCCATCCCCGGCCCTATCGCTGCCTGCGCCAGGTCCACCGGCGCTATGTTCCCCCGCTGCAGCTCCCTCAGCCTGCCGGGCAGCTCCCGCCTGAGTGCCCCCAGAAACTCCCTCCTGGTGGCCTCAGGAGCATCACTTGCCCTGCCCCTGCACACCAGCACCACCGACGATGCCAGGGCGTTGGTGTTGAGCGCTACTGGTCTATTTGATAGCTCTGTTCGCATAGGCCAGGTGCCTGTGATCTGCAAGCCAGCATCTATGGCCGCGGTGAGCATCGCCTCCCACCCCCTGGACGCCCGCAGCAGCACCCCATCCTCAGCCCCGTCAGATTCAGACTGCTTGTAGGCGTAGTAGATGGTCACGGGGTAGTCGGGATGAGCCTTCTCACGTATGTTCTCAAAGGTCTTCCTCATCCCATCCTCGAAGAACTCCCTCGCCTTGTCTTTGTCACCCCCGAACCTGTAGGGGGTGGCCACCAGCTCCCCTTCTTTGGGGACCAGCACCGTCCGAAAGAGGGAGGGGTAGATGTCCCCCACACTCCTCCTCAGCCAGATGTAGAAGAAGTCGGATAGATCCGCGTACCCTATGTTGTCATAGTATGGGGGGTCGGTGGACACGATCGGTAGGGGGACGCCATTAATCGACTCCGTAGCATCGAGTTGTAAAGCTCTTCCAGGTTCTGACGCTGGTAGGTGTTCAAGAGCCTTGCAAACCCATTCCACACACGCCATCCAGTTGCCCGTGGAGTTACTGAAAATGCCGCACTCGGCGTAATCCCAGACCATCGGAATCGCCTGTCTGCTGAAGGTGTTACGCACTATCTCACGACTTGAGTGCCAACTACATAGTGAAGACCAATAATCTGCAGCCTTATCCACCGCAAACGCCAGATAGGTAGCGATCGCCTCGGCGTATGCCCGGGCACCCCTGCCCCCTTCCTCCAGACCGCGCCGGTCGTTCTCCATGCCCGCAGCCAGGGCATCCTCCCACACTCGCTCCCTTGCCTCCCGCACTAGATCGCTAAACGTCGTCAATGCCACCAGCTGCCGAGACGTAAAGAGATCGCTGTGCTTGGTCATACCATACAACTGCACCCTAAAACCAAGAGCCTGCCTAGGCAATTCTGTATCTGGCTTCCATTGGGGCTGGCTCTTCATGGCGGCCTCGATGTGCTCCGTCGTCGGTGGCAGGTACACCCTGCCGCGGCGACCTTCGGCGACTATCGCCATCAGCTCCTGCCCCATCCTGCCGGCCTTGCCCTCGTCCCTTATATAGTCAAAGGATACAGGCGATCCGCAGACGATGCACCGCGCACCCTGGCGGTTGATAACCGTCCCCTCCGGAGGCGTGCCCCTGCCAGAGCGCACGTGGTACCTAATCACACCATCCCTACAACCCGCACTCAGGCGATCAGAAAGCACCTCCGGCTCAACCCATACCTCTTTACCCTTCTTAGCAGAAAGCACAAAAGAGCGGACCAAGGGCATCTGGGCGCCACAGGCGGGGTTGGGACATCGCACCGTCCTCGCCCAAAGCCACGCTATGACCCTCCCCTCTCCACCACCGTGCTCCCGCGGCAACTCCACCCGCGGATACAAATGCCCTATCCGCCTCTCCGCCTCATCCCTCATCCACCGCCCATAGTACCTCACGTCCTCCGCCATCCCCCTGACCCCTCGCCACCCCACACTCATCCCTCCTCTCCTTGCATCGGGATTGACGGGCGCCAAACCTGCAAACCTCCCAGGCAGCTCGATCAACGCCTTCGTGATCAGTACAGCTACTGGGTTGATGTCGCTCCCCTGTGCCCCCAAACCCAGCCTCTGCGCCTCCAACGGTATGGACCCACCACCACAGAAGGGATCCACTACCACCAACTTGGCTCCTCCCGTAGACTCCTTTATTTTCTGCCTGGCCCTGGCCAGCACCCGCTCGTTGTTGGAGTTCTCCCATTTAACAAGCTCCCCTATCAGCGCAAACAGCTCCTCCCTGGCCCTCTCCTGCTCCTCGACCGTGGGATACATCTCGGGATGGGCGGAGGGATCGTCGACCAAGGATGCAAACAACACCGCCCTGCAAGTAGCCAGGGGCCGTCTCGCCCACCAATAATGCATCGTAGAGGGATGCCCATGCCGAATGGACTTCTCCCGGCTCGACTCCTTATTTATCACGTCTAGTGGCAGAGCTACCTCGATCAGCTTCCGGGGACGATCCTCCTGCACTCGATGCCTCCATAGATAGAGTTAGTTGCAAAATTTATCATTATACACTAGATGGCACAAATGCCGAAAACCCGCCCCGGGTAAAAGATATTTTAGGAACTCAGGAGGGGTCCATGGACCTGGCCAGCAGGTCGGCCAGGCTGTAGTTCACGCTGGTGACCCCGAAGTCCAGTTCTTTCTGGAAGGGACTGCGCAGGTACCTGACCTTCGGCTCTCCCTCGCCCACCTGGACGATCGCCAGGATGTAGTCCTCGGGCTTGTTGAGGCAGGTGAGGATCTCGTTCTTCGTGACGGTGATGGTGTCGGCACCGAGCTTGCGGCCCTTGACCTCGATGAACCTCAGCTTACCCGACCCTTCCGCGCGCGACTCTATGTCGTAACCTACCTTCCGGGAGCTGACGTCGACCGGGTGGTACCCCAGCCGCCTCTCGACCTCCATTACGGCCTCCATGGCGATGCGCTCGGTCTCCTCGCCACGACCATCGGGAGAGACCTCCACCTCCTGGCCCCTGGCCGCCAGCAGGCCGGCAGGCAGCACAAGAGCCGCGCCCACCAACTTGGGAGGCAGAGGAGATATCTTCATCTCGTCCTCCAGCTCCTTCGTGCGTCGCCTGAGCCTCTCCCTTAGCTCATCGGCGCGCTGCCGGGCCCTCTCCGAGTTCAGGTTGGGGTTGCCGCGACCTTGCTTCTCCTGGGCCTCCAGCTCGCTCGCCCTCATATCCCAGTAGTTGATCTCGCTCAGCAGCCTCTTCCTGACCTCCTGCATGGTCTTCTTGACCAGCTCCTGTTTATAGCTCCTGACCTCCTCAAGGTGCTGCCTGGAGAGCTTACCCACGACGTAGTCGAGCACCATGGCCTGCATCTCCCCCGACCGGAGCCACTCCCTATCAAGGAGATCGCTCACTACCGGCTTCTCATCATCCCGCAGCGGCCGGTAATCAAGGTAGGGGGCGTAGCCCGCATGCCTGATGTTCCCGGCCTCGTCCACCTCAACGAAATGAAGCCTGCGAGAGATCACCATCTTGCCGCCGGACCTGTCCGTGCGCTGATCCTGCAGGGCATCCTCCAGGTAGAACAGCATCCGCGGCTCCAACCCCTGGTCCAGGGGATCCACCAGCACGGCGCCCTGGGTCAGGAGGCGGCGATAGCCCTCGAGGAAGATCTCGATGACCGTGTCCAGCAGGGGATGTCCCGGACACACGAACTCGGCCGGAGGGGCTCCAGGAACGTTGATCAGCTGCTTGTCGAACGTTATGCGCTCGTAGCTCCTGGCTATATGCCGGCGCTTGCCAGCAAGCGAAGGGTGGTCGCGTATCCTCTGGGGGACGTAAGGTATCCTGTAACGTCCGGGCTCGCGTTCCATTATGCTGCCGCCCAACTCCTGGTAGGCGCTTACGAAGAAGCTACCTATGAAGTGGGGCTGCAGTCGACGTGCCTCAGCCCTCTCCATATCCTGGCGTATCCTGCGCACCTGCGAGATGTCCATGGAGTCGTGCACGAGCGCGTACTGCTCGATGAGCGCCCGCAGGTGCTCCACGTCCATGGCGGTGTCTATCACCCTGTGCAGCCGCTGCCTTACTTCTGGTCTGTCGCCGTAGCGGATCGCCTCCACCAGGATATCGCGCAGCGGCCGGTTGTTGAACACCAGGCTGCCGAGGACGTCAAACACCTTCCCACCCAGAGCCTTGGATTGCTGATCCAGCTTCGTGAGCAGCGTGAGATAGACCTCCCCCTCGCGGGTGCCCTTGGCCACCAGGTTCCACATGTGGCAGACTTCGGTTTGACCGATCCTGTGTATCCTGCCGAACCTCTGCTCGAGGCGGTTGGGGTTCCACGGCAGGTCGTAGTTGACCAGCAGGTTCGCCCGCTGCAGGTTTATGCCCTCGCCGGCCGCATCGGTGGCCACCAGGACGTGGACGTCGGGGTTATGCACGAACTCTTCCTGGCACCTCATCCGATCCTCCCTGCTCATGCCACCGTGGATTGCAACCACGGCCTCGTCGTTCCCCAGCAGGTTGGATATGCGCTTCCGCAGATACCTGAGGGTGTCCAGGTGCTCGGTGAACACTATGATCTTGCGCCTGGTACCATCCGGATTCAACATGTGGGGCGACTGCAGCAGGTTGGAGAGCTCGTTCCACTTCCGGTCGTTGCCGCTGCGCACGAGATCGAGCGCCATGCCCTCCAGGTCTCGGAGCTTCTCGATCTCGGCCTCGAGCTCGGCGATGGTCTTGGCAGAGGATGCCCTGTCCACGACCTGGTTCTCGAACTCTATCTGCTCCTCCTCGGGCGCTTCCTCCAGGTCGTCCAGATCCTCCTGGGCGATATCCTCCAGCAGATCGATTATCGGGGAGCTGCCGGACCGTTGTACCTCCTGCAGCCTCTTCTGGAGCCTCTCCCTGCGGCGTCGCAGGGACTGGTAGATGGCCTCCGGAGAGGACGCCAGGCGGCGCTGGAGCAAAGTCAGGGCAAAGCCGACGGCGTACTTCTTGTTCCCCTCGAGCTGATCCGCCCTGTTGAACTCCTCCCTGACGTAATCGGTCACCGCCAGGTAGAGGTCCATCTCCTCGGGAGACAGGTCGTACTCGACGGTGTAGGAGCGGCGCTCGGGGAACAGCGGGGTGCCGTCGAACTTCAGCAGGTCCTCCTTGAGCATGCGGCGCATGAGGTCGGACACATCGCTGCTGTGGGCCTGCTTGCGGTACCTGCCCTCGAAACGATCCGGGTCCAGAAGGGCCATGAAGAGCTGGAAGTCCTCATCCTTGCCGTTGTGGGGAGTGGCGGTCATGAGCAGGAAGTGTCGGGTGATGCTGGACAGGAGCTTGCCCAGGTGATACCGCTTGGTATAGTGCACCTCGCCACCGGCGTACGTGGCCGACATCTTGTGGGCCTCATCCACCACAATGATGTCCCAGTCGGTCTGCCGCAGCTTGGCCAGGATGCGGTCGTTGCGGGCCATATGGTCCATCCTGCTGATGACGAAGTTCTTTTCCTCGTAGGGGTTACCGCTGAGGGAGGACTCGAAGTCGCTGCGGGTGATGATCTCAAAGGGCATGTGGAACCGCCTGTACATCTCGTCCTGCCACTGCTCGGACAGGCTGCCTGGACAGCATATGAGGCACCTCTGCACGTCCCCGCGAGCTACCAGCTCCTTTATCAGGAGGCCGGCCATGATGGTCTTGCCCGCACCCGGATCGTCCGCCAGCAGGAACCGCAGGGGCTGGCGCCGCAGCATGATATCGTACACGGCAGTGATCTGGTGCGGCAGAGGCTCCACCAGGGAGGTGTGCACCGCGAGCACGGGATCGAACAGATAGGCCAGCTTGATGCGCAGCGCCTCCGAGACCAGCCGGAAGAGGGAGCCGTCGGCATCGAACTTGAATCCCTCCACCTCGGACACGATCTCCAGCTCGTCTTCCATGTCCCGGTATATGATCTCCTGCCCCAGGTTGCCGTCCCTCTCGTAGAGCACCTCCAGGGCGTCGCTCCCGCGCCAGTCGGCGGCCCTGATGGTAACGACCTCGCCGTTGGAGAGTAGTCCTTTGACCCTGACTCCCTTGGTTATCTCCTCTAGTCTGGCCAACCCCACGCTCCCAGGATAGATATATGTGAAGGCATTATAAAATAAAGTGTAGGGCAAGGGGAGATGTCCAGGGCTCGTTATGAAACACCAAGGGGGACACAAGCCCCCCTTGGTCTAGCCCATGTGGGTGGTGTGCTCGGGCTGCACGACGATGATCACACGCTCGTCGCCCGGCTGGTGCCAGGGGTACTCGTCGACGCCCAGGTACTTCTTGGCCATGGAGTTGATGAACTTGCGGTCCGGATCCTCGTCGATGCGAATCACCCTGCCGCGGATCTCGAGGTACCTGTAGGGGTTCTCGGGGTCGACTATCGAGAGGGCGATGCGGGGATCCCGCAGTAGGTTGCGGTACTTCTGGCGAGCCTTCGTCTGGCTGAAGAGGATGTGCTCGCCGTCCCAACCAAACCAGACGGGGTTCACCTGAGGCTCCCCCTTGGGACCGATAGTGGCCACGTGTGCCAGAGCCTTGCTCTCCAGCAGGTCCTTGTGGCTCTCGGGGATAACAGACTTCTGGGCCTGAACAGACATAGAAACCTCCTTGTTGTGTTAGGTTTTGCACCTATATGCTAATACCAGTTTAGCAGCTAATTTATTCCCACCTGCAAGGGGGATTGATTTAGGTTCACAGCTGTATTAGAATCCGGTATAGACCTCTATATCTATATACCGATATCTGGAGCGGGAAGCATGCAGGCACAGACCAAGACGCTGAAGTTGAGCTCGCTGGATAAGGACAGTCCCGTCCCCCTCTACTACCAGCTCGCCGAGCTCATCCGCGAGAGCATCCTGGCAGGGAACCTGCGCCCCGGCGACAGGCTGCCCGGGGAGCGCGAGATGAGCGAGCAGGCGGGTATCAGCCGCATGACCGCCAGGCAGGCCCTGAGCTACCTCGTGCGCGAGGGCCTGGTCACCGTGCGGCCCGGCGTGGGGACGTTCGTGGCCGAGCCCAAGCGCACGCATCCGGTGCTGCACCTGCTGGGCTTCACCGAAGAGGTCCTGCGCCAGGGGGGCAGGGCGCACTCCCGCGTGCTGGAGCAGAGGGTGATCGACGCCCCTCCCTACGTGGCGGCGATGCTCGGGATGAGCGATGGCGAGGCCGTGATCAAGGTGACGAGGCTGCGGTACGCCAACGACGACCCCATCCTGCTGGAGACCACGTACGTGCCCCAGGCCTTGTGCCCGGGGCTGGAGGACTACGATCTGAGCAACAGCTCGATCTACGGGCTGATGGAGTCACGCTACGGCCTCACCATCGCTGGCGCCCACCAGACCATAGAGGCCTCGGTGGCCAATGAGTACGAGCTCGAGCAGTTCGGCCTGGCGCGCCCCATAGGGGTGATAGTGATGGAGGGGGTAACCTATTCTGAGGACGGCAAGGCCGTGGAGTACTCCAAGGCCATCTACCGAGGCGACAGGGTGAAGTTCGAGCTGCAGAGCGAGCGTGCCCGTCCTGCCTCGGACAAGACGACCGCCGTGGTAAGCCTGTTGGTCGAGTAATCATTCTTCTAAGGAGGTTCTGGGGTGGAGAATGCAGTCAAGATCGGTGTGATAGGGTGTGGCAGCGTGGCCATGGGGGCGTACCTGCCGTTGGTGCAGCGGCTGCAGCTACAGCGGTACCCACTGGAGCTCGTGTACGCGTGCGACCTCGATGCCTCGAAGGCCGCCGCAGCCCAGGAGAAGTTCGACATCAAGCGCACGACGACCGATTTCGAGGAGGTGCTCGCCTCCGACGAGGTGGACCTGGTGCTGGTGCTCACCGCCATGCAGGCGCACGGCAGGGTGGCACGCGCCGCGCTGGAGGCCGGCAAGCACGTGCTGGTCGAGAAACCCATGTCGATGGACCTCGAGGAGGCGGCGGAGATCGTCAGGATATCCGAGACCAGCAAGGGCTTCCTGTTGTGCGCGCCGCACGTGATCCTCAGCGAGACCTTCCAGGAGATGTGGCGCCGGGTGCACGCCGGCGACATCGGCCAGGTGCACCTGGCGCGCGCCTTCTACGGGTGGGCGGGCCCGTTCTGGGGCAGGTGGTACTACCTCCCCGGAGGTGGGCCGTTGTTCGACCTGGGAGTGTACAACGTCACCTCCCTGACCGGCCTGCTGGGGCCCGCCAGGAGGGTGATGGCGATGAGCGGCATTGCCATCCCCAGGAGGGAGGTGGATGGTGAGCTGATCGACGTGCAGACCGAGGACAACTTCCAGATCCTGATCGACTTCGGGGAGGCCACCTTCGCGGTGGTCACGACGGGCTTCACCATCCAAAGATACAGGGTGCCGGGGATAGAGCTCTACGGTACCGAGGGCACCATCCAGATGATCGGCGAGGATTGGAACCCCCAGGGGTACGAGCTATGGCGCAACGCCGACGGTTGCTGGAGGGTGTACGAGCAGCGATCCCTCTGGCACTGGACGGACGGCCTCAGGCACCTGGTGGAGTGCATCCTGGAGAACAGGACTCCCATTATCAGGCCGCAACACGCCTACCACGTGCTGGAGATCATGGTCAAGGCCATGGAATCCGGCCGAGACGGCACCGCCAAGGAGATAGAGAGCAGCTTCGAGCCCCCGAGGTTCGATCTCGAACACGAGACGGTGGCCGCCCACCTGAGACACGATCCGACGAGGGAAGAATGAGCTACGTACAGTCACCGCGCCCAAGGTACGATGCTCCTACCTACATCCCGTCCAACGCCGCGGTTCGCCATCTGTGGGGCGACGAGGTCTCCGGAGAGGTGGCGGACCGTATCTACGTCTCCAGCGACCTGATACACCAATTGGTCTTCAACCTGCCGCCGGGCGGGGCGTTCAGGCACTCGGCGGACTACAGGACGATATTCGCGGCGGACGAGGTGTACTACGTGCTCTCCGGCACGCTGGTGCTGTCCAATCCCGAGAGGGGCGAGGTGCACCTGCTGCACCCGGGCGAGTACGCCTTCTTCCGCAAGGACACCTGGCACCACGGCTTCAGCTACGGGGAGACGGAGCTGTCGGTGCTGGAGATCTTCGCACCGCCGCCCTCGCAGGGCACGTCCAGCGCCTACGCCCGCACGAAGGACCTCCTGCAGAGCCCTAGCTACTCCCAGGACGACCTCATAGGGTGCTGGCCCATGGCCCAGGACGTGGCCAGGGGTCGCAGCAGCATACGGATCATAAGGGAGCCCGACCTGCTGTGGAGGCTGGAAGGCAAGCACGGGCAGCTGCTGCTGGGCATAGCGGTCTCCACCGAGCACCTTACGGTCGGCACGGGGTACCTGCTGCCGGGCAAGCGCTCGGAGATGCACTCGCACGGCGGCGACGAGATCATCTACCTGCTGTCGGGGCAGATGAGCGTCAGGTCCCTCCATGGTGGCGAGCAGGTCTGGGCGGAGCTGAGCCCTGGAGACGCCTTCTATGTACCGCAGGGTTGCCCGCATCAGTACTACAACTTGTCGGGCACCCAGGCCAGGTTCATCTTCGGAGTCGCACCTTCGTATCTGCCGGACAAGGAGAGGCCATGAGCGGGGGAGAGGTAGCCATAGGGATAGACGTGGGAGGCACGAAGATAGCCGCGGGGCTAGTGGAGATCACCAGCGGCAGGGTCTTATCCATGCACAGGGTGCCCACGGAGCCCGAGATGGGCGGGGAGGCAGTGCTCCGGAAATGCCTGGACTTGGCGGGGAGGTTGGCCGAGGAGGCCTTGGCGGCGGGGACATGCCTTGCGGGGGTCGGGGTGGGAGTCCCGGAGCTTGTGAGCCCCGAGGGCTCCATCACCAGCAACCAGACAATCGACTGGCGAGACGTGCCCGTCGCCGAGTCCTTCGGCCGTATCGCACCTGCGGGCGTGGAATCCGACGTGCGCGCGGCAGCGCTAGCCGAAGCCAGGTATGGCAGTGGCAGGAAGTGCTACAACTTCCTGTATGTGACAATAGGCACCGGCATCAGCTGCACGCTCGTGCAGGGTGGACTGCCCTACCGGGGAGCCAGGGGCAACGCCCTGGTGCTGGCCAGCGGCAAGCTCACGTGCTGGTGCGAGCGGTGTGGAGGCTTCGCGGTCACGGTGGTAGAGGAGTTCTCCTCGGGGCCCGCGATAGCGCGCAGGTATGCCGACCTGACGGGTGACTCGGCAGCCACCTCTGAGAAGGTGTTGGCGCTGGCGGAGGCGGGCAATGCGACTGCTAGGGCAGTTGTCGTCAGTGCAGCCGAGCTGGTGGGTGGGGCGATAGGTTTCGCGGTCAACATCCTGGATCCCGAGGTCGTGGTGATAGGCGGTGGGTTGGGCACGGCCGGAGGCACCTACTGGGAGCACATGGTGAGGTCCGCACGCGAGCACATCTGGAGCGAGCAGACGCGTGGCCTGGAGATCTTGCGCTCCGAGCTGGGAGAACACGCGGGCTTGATAGGGGCCGCTCTTGTGGGCTGGCGGGCGGGACGTGCGCACGGCGTGGGCCACGAGGAGGAGAGATAGTGGGCAAGGTCAAGTTAGCGCTCCTGGGATGCGGAGACGTGGCACAGCGAGATTACCTGCCAGAGATGCACAGGCTCGCTGACAGGGTGGAGCTAGTGGCGGTCTGTGGGAGGTCCCCGCAGCGGGCTAGGCACGTGGCCGAAGCCTACGGCATACCTTCCTGGTACACGGACTACGCACGCATGCTGCGGGAGGCCGAGGTCGATGCGGTACTCAACCTGACGCCGATCCAGCTGCACGCTGAGGCCACGCTAGCTTGCCTGGCGGCGGGCAAGCACGTCTACTCTGAGAAGCCGGTGGCCACGGAGCTGGAGGATGCGCTGAGGATCCGCGAGGAGGCTTCTAGGAGAGGTCTCGTCGTGGTGTGCGCTCCATCGGTGATGCTCTTCTCACAGGTTAGATACGTCCAGAGGCTGCTGGAGCGGGGAGCGGTGGGAGAGGTTCACCTGGTACACGCCCGTGGGTATGGAGGTGTGCCTCCCTGGAGGGGCTATACCTCAGATCCCACCCCATTCTTCGCACCGGGCGGAGGTCCCCTCATGGACATGGGGGTGTACCCACTGCACGTGCTCACGGGACTCTTTGGCCCGGTGAGGAAGGTGGCAGCCATGAGCCATAGATCGCGCGAAGCTTTCGTGGTGGATGAGGGCCCGTTTGCGGGCAAGTTGGTGCCCATAGCGGTGGACGACTGCTGGGAGCTGGTGCTGGAGATGGAGGTGGGTGTAACCGCGGTGGTGAGCGCCAACAACTGCGTGGTGGACACACGCTCTCCGGAGATGGAGATCTATGGGCTGGACGGAACCATAGGGCTGAGCCTCCTGGATGTGTCGGCACCCGTCGCTCTCCTGCGCAGGGGTGGAGGGTGGGAGAGCCTCAAGGTGGACCACGGGGGCAGGGCGCAAGGACCGGATCACCTGCTGGGGGTAGAGCACCTGGTGGACTGCATCACCAGCGGTAAGCCACCCATCCTTAGCCTGCAACAAGCCATTCACGTACTGGAGGTGATCAAAGGGGCAGAGAGATCCGCGGCAAGTGGCTACACGCAACAGCTAGCCTAAGGGCGTGAGGTAAAAAGAAGACTCTTAGCAGTTCTCAACAGGAGGAAGGAGCACATAAGATGTGGCAGGAAAAGCACTCTCTCACGATGAGCCGACGTAGGTTCATGTCCCTGATCGGGATAGGCAGCACGGCGCTGCTACTGTCAGCGTGCGGGTCCAGGGCACCCACTTCGACCCCGGCAGCGGGCAACACCTCGGGGCAGAAGGTAAAGCTCTCTTTCTGGCTACCAGGAGGCTCGGACACCTACTTCAAAGCCCACCAGGAGATAGCGAAGAAGTACGAGGGTGAGCATACGAATGTGGACGTCGAGGTCACTCGATACACGGGTGATCAGAGCTTCGTGGAGGTGTTGCTTGCGCGCATAGCAGCTGGCAACCCACCTAGCGCCACGGTGATATGGGACACGCCAGTGGCCTTAGGAGTGAGAGGCTCCCTCTTGGAGCTCGATGCGATGATGGCCACCTCGCAGAACTGCCAGACGGATAACTGGCCTGCGGCGATCCTTGCCAGCTGCCAGTTCGGGGGCAAGACGTACGGGCTACCCGTCACGGCGGGCACCTACGGCATGTGGTACAACCAAGAGCTATTTGAACAGAAGGGGGTGCCGTCCGACCCATCCAAGTTCCCCAAGACCTGGGACGATATGAGGCAGCTATCTAAGGAGTTCACCCGCTGGCAAGGCGATAAGCTGGAGACCGCAGGCTTCGTCCCCATCCCCGATCCCTACGTTCTCCCCATATGGTCGGCACTCAACGGCTCCCAGATCTACGACGCAAAGAACCAAAAATACACCATAGACTCCGAGAACAACATCCAAATGATGGAGTACTTCCTCTCATGGCTTGACGAGGAGTACAAAGGAGATATCCAGAAAGTCCAGAACTCGGGCGCTTGGGGAGGTTATCCCGGCAGCAAGGGCCAGCCCCCAGCTTTCCAGAACAGCAGGTTGGCCATGATGCTCGAGGGCAGTTGGATGATGGGAGACTTCTATGCGTTCGGGCAGGCCAAGCTCAAGAGGTGGAACGTAGCCTACATCCCGGTTGGTCCTAGCGGCAGCAAGCAGGTCTCCGGCTACTGGCCCAACTGGCTGGCGATACCGAAAGGCTCCAACAACCCGGAGGAGGCGTTCAAGTACCTGGACTTCATGAGCGTGGAGGGCGTGCAAGACTGGTTCGCTGCAGTGCCAGATATGCCCACCAACAAGAAGGTCCCTAAGAACTTGGTGCCGAAGGTCGTGGTGGAGAAACGAGGGGATGCATTCGCTAAGCAGGTAATGGACTTCTTCCGGAAGCAGCAGGAGATCGCCACCCCGATGTGGGACTCACCAATACAGAGCTTTGCCATAGACCAGCTTCAGAGGGCCATAGAGCGCATCATGCGCAAGGCCGCCAAGCCCAAGGATGCCCTTGCCGAGGCCCAGAAGGCTTGCCAGGCCGAGCTAGAGAAGACCCTCAAGGGCTAGGTCTGGCAAGGGGGAGAGATATGGCCATTAAACTACGTCATCGCTCCTATAGTCCCCTACGAAGGCGAGAGGCTTACGCCGGGCTGCTCTTCGTGCTGCCCTGGATAGCGAGCCTCCTGGTCTTCACCAGCTATCCGATAATAGCTGCCTTCTACTTCTCCTTCACCAGGTACAACATCATAGAACCACCAAAGTGGGTGGGGCTAGAGAACTATAGGACCATGTTCTCGAACGACCCCTACTTCTGGATCTCGGTCAAGAACAGCCTGTACTACGCCCTCGTATCTGTGCCGCTCAGCCTGGTGATAGCGCTCCTGCTGGCGCTGCTCCTGAACGCCAACACCCGGTTTATAGGCATGTACCGCACGCTGTTCTACCTTCCAGCCCTCGTGCCCCCAGTTGCGGGCACGATCGTGTTCATCCTCATGTTTAGCCCCGAGGGAGGACTGCTCAACAGCCTCCTAAGGATGGTGGGTCTGCCGGAGGTGGGGTGGCTGACCGACCCTAGATGGTCCAAGCCCGCGCTCATCATCCTGAGCCTGTGGGGGGTTGGCACGAGCGCCCTCATCTTTCTCGCCGGCTTGAAGGAGGTACCCAGGGTGCTGCTGGAGGCCGCGGAGATCGATGGCGCAGGAGCTTGGCAGAAGTTCCGGCACGTCACCGTGCCGCTGCTCTCCCCGGTCATCCTGTTCAACCTAGTAATGGGAGTGATCTACTCCTTCCAGGTGTTCACGCCGGCGTTCGTGATCGGCGGCACCACGGGTGAGCCGCTGGACTCCACGCTGATGTTCATGGTGCTGATCTACCGCAACGCTTTCCGCTACTTCTCCATGGGCTACGCCTCGGCTCTCGCCGTGATCCTGTTCCTGGCGGTGCTGTTCGTGACCCTGGTGATCTTTCGCTCAGCCAGGGTGTGGGTGTACTACGAGGGAGGGGAGAGATAGATGCAGCTAGCACGTCGAGAGGCAACAAGCACCACCGTCGCCACCAGAAGAGGACTGATCGGCAGGAGGCAGCTGAAGGTGCTCCTGAGGCACCTGTCGCTGATAACGGTCTCAGCCATCTTTATGCTGCCCTTCTACTGGATGATCATATCGGCCCTCAAGGATAACGCTCAAATCTTCGCACAACCCATAAAGTGGTGGCCGGATCCCATCCACTGGGATAACTTCACCAGAGCCATGACTTACCCCGGTTTTCCCTACTTCCGCATGCTCTGGAACAGCATCTACTACTCTGGCCTCGTCACTCTGGGGACAGTCGTCTCTAGCGCAGCTGTGGGGTACGGATTCGCGCGCCTGCGTTTCCCTGGAAGGGGGCTGTTGTTCACCATCACCGTTTCCACGCTCATGATCCCTGCGATCGTTACATTCATCCCTACTTACGTCCTGTTCAAAGCGCTAGGCATGATAGGCACCTACACGCCCTTGATCGTGCCCCGCTTCTTGGGTGACGCATTCTTTATATTCATGCTCAGGCAGTTCTTCCTGGGCATACCTTGGGAGCTGTCCGAAGCTGCCAAGGTGGACGGCGCTGGGGAGTTCAGGATCTTCTGGCAGATCATGCTGCCCATGGTCAAGCCGGCGCTGATGGTCACCGCCGTGTTCACATGCCTGTACACCTGGCATGACTTCTTCGGGCCGCTCATATATCTGTCGGACCCCAACAAGTACCCGCTAAGCCTGGGACTGTTCGCGTTCAAGGCCCAACGCACCACGGATTGGGATCTGCTCATGGCAGCATCGACCTTGGTCACGCTGCCCCTGATCGTGCTGTTTGCGTTCACCCAGCGCTACTTCCTGGAAGGTATCACCATGACTGGTATCAAAGGCTAATCTAATTGGAGGTGTTGCGCTATGTCCTCACAAGTTAGGGCAGGCTTGATAGGTTGTGGCGCCCTGTCGTTGATGGGCATACTCCCCCAGATCACGCAGCCGGACGCAAGGGAGAGGCTCGAGCTGCTGGCGGTATGCGACGTGGTGGAGGAGCGGGCGCGTAGGACGGCGGAGGCCTTCGACGTGCCGCTGTACTTCAGCGACCCCAGCGAGCTGATCGCCGTGCGAGACCTCGACCTGGTGATCGTGGCCACACCTATCCCGTTCCACTACGAGCTGGCGATGCGCGCGCTCCAGGCCGGCAAGCACGTCTACGTCCAGAAGACGATGGCGACGACGCACAGAGAAGCCTCCGAGATGGTGCGCACCGCTCGCAGGTTGGGCCTGAAGCTCGCGGCCGCGCCCGGGCAGATGCTATCGCCCTCCATACGCAAGATGAGGGAGCTCGTGGCGAGCGGCGCGCTGGGCAAGGTCTACTGGGCATGGGGGAGCACCGGCGGTTGGGGGCACGACTACGAGCCCCAGAGGCAGGGGGAGGACGTGCTCCACTCGGTGGATCCCACCTGGTACTACAAGGCCGGCGGGGGGCCCCTGGTGGACGTCACGGTCTACGTCCTCCACAGCCTGACGGGCATACTTGGACCCGCGCTGCGCGTGGCGGCGATGAGCGGGATAGCTGTCCCGACGCGTCAATGGAGGGACAAGACCATACAGCTGGAGGTGGATGACAACAGCCTGCTGATGCTGGATTTCGGGGACTCCACGTTCGCCGTGGCAGGGGGCCACAGCTGCATGACCGGCAGGCTGGTCACATGGGGATCGATGGGCATATACGGCTCCGAGGGGGCTATCGAGACCCTGGAGATAGAGCCTTTGTCGGGCCACCCCAGCAGGCTGTACATAACCTCCAGCCACGGGCTGGCCGAGATCGGGGGCGAGAGGGAGGGGGAGTATCTACCTGATAGCTGGCTGCCCTACGTGGACGCACGTCACGCCGCCATACCTGAGCCCCACGTCTACGCGGACATCATGCACCTCGTGGATTGCATCATGGCCGACAAGGATCCCATACCATCTGGGGAACACGCCGCACACGTGGTGGAGATCATCGAGAAGGGTTATGTCGCAGCGCGTACCGGCAGGGCGCAGCACCTGGAGAGCACTTTCAACCTACCTTAACAGGAGAAGACGATGGCGAGAAATCCACTGGAGATCATAAGGCACCAGGGCTATATCCTGGGCGACGGAGGCTACCTCATCGAGCTGGAGAGGAGAGGATACGTCCAGAGCGGCTCGGATCGGGAGAAGGTGGGCACGGGCAAGGGTAGTGGCCAGTACACCCCGGAGGTAGCCATAGAGCACCCGGACGCTCTGAGAGAGCTGCACACGGAGTTCCTGATGGCTGGATCGCAGGTGCTGCAAGCGCTGACGTTCTTTGCCACCAGGGAGAAGCTCTCGCGAGCGGGCTACGGTCCCCAGACGGAGGCGATAAACATAGCAGCGGTGCGCATAGCCCGAGAGGTGGCAGGGGAGCGTGCTTTGGTGGCCGCCTCAGTGGCTCGAACCCAGCTCTTTGAGCGGGAGGGGCCAGCCGCCCGAGAGCACGCCCGGGATCTGATCGCCGAGCAGATACGCATCCTTACAAGCGCTGGGGTGGACTTCCTGATCCTGGAGACCTTCTTCCACCTGCAGGAGATGCTCATAGCACTGGAGTGCGCTCGCGACTGCGGCCTCCCGGTCATGGCCACCATGAGCTTCAGGCCCAAGACTACCGAGAGCTCGGACGGTTACACCCCCGCGGAGTGCGCGCGCGCGATGGTGGATGCTGGGGCCGATATAGTCGGGGCCAACTGCGAGCAGGAGCCGAGCAGGATGCTGCCCATAGTGCTCCAGATGAGGGCAGCCGTGGACGTGCCGATAGCCGCCCAGCCGGCGGCTTTCAGGACCTCGGACGATACCCCTTGCTTCACGCGCATGCCCCAGTTCCCCGATGACCTGGAGACCATACAGGTCTCCAGGCGTGAGTTCGCCGACTTCGCAACTCAGGCGATCTCCCAGGGCGTACAATATATAGGTGGCTGTTGCGGGGCGAACGCCGCCTACATCCGCGCGATGGCCAAAGCCCTGTCGCGCGCGCCCGAGCTGGCGTGACCCTTTATGGCAAAATGGTAACATCACCACGAGGAGGAGATATGGCAAGCATCAAGCTGGCTTACATAGGTGGGGGTAGCACGCGTGCCCCGGGCACGATGGCCTCCTTCATCCATCAGGGCGAGAACTTCAACGGCTCAGAGGTCGTGCTGGTCGACCTCAACGCAGAGCACCTGGAGATCGTGCGCAAGATCGCCGAGAAGATGGCCCGCAACCGAGGGCTCGACATCCGCGTGTCCGCCACGACCGACAGGAGAGCAGCGCTGGTGGACTGTGACGCCGTGCTCACCAGCTTCAGGCCCGGGGGCTTTGAGGCGCGCTACATCGATGAGAGCGTGCCGCTCAAGCACGGGGTGATAGGACAGGAGACGCAGGGGCCGGGAGGCTTCTTCATGGCGCTGCGCACCATCCACGTCATGCAGGGCATCGTGCGGGACATGGAGGAGCTGTGCCCCAATGCCTGGCTGATCAACTACACGAACCCCATAAACATAGTGTCTGAGGCGGTCACCCACCACAGCGAGATCCGTACGGTGTCCCTGTGCGAGGGGCCCATAATATTCCCACGGCACGTAGCGGAGGTCGCGGGGCTGGACCCGGACAAGGTCGACGCGACGATGATCGGCCTCAACCACGGCTGTTGGAGCATCAAGCACCTCTACGATGGACAGGACATGATCCCCCTCTTGCAGGAGGCGTATGAGCGGATGAAGGACGATCCCTCTGCGGACGTCCACGGCCTGAGGTGGCTCAAGCTGGCCGCGCTCATGGAGTCCATCCCGGCGTCGTACTTCCAGTACTACTACTTCAAGGACGAGGTGCTGGAGGAACTCCGCAACAAGCCCACGACGAGGGCGCAGGACATCATGAGCTGGGTGCCGGACTACTGGCAACACTACCGAGAGCAGGCAGAGGCCGAGGACCCACAGCTCGACCCATCGAGGTCGCGCGGGGGCATCCACGAGCTGGAGCTGGCCATAGACGTCATGGACGCCATCTTCAACCAGAAGGACGAGGTCTGGCCGGTGAACGTCCCCAACCACGGCGCCATCGCCGACTTCCCCGACGACCGGGTGGTGGAGGTGCCGGGCAGGGTGAGCGGGGAGGGCATACAGCCCATACCTCAGGGCTCGCTGCCCAGGCACGTGTCCGGCCTGGTGAAGATGCTGGGGGAGTACCAGGCGCTGGCCGCGGAGGCGGCATGGTGTGGCACCCGGAAGGACGCGATCCGAGCGCTGGCCAGCAACCCGCTCTGCTTCTCGCTGGAGAAGGCTGAGAGGATCTACGACGAGATGGCCGCGGCGCTGAGGGACTACCTGCCTGAGCGGCTGCTGAGGTGAGGGCATGAGGTTGGTGATCACAAGAGATGCCGATGAGATGCACGAGCTAGCTGCCGAGCTGATCGCCTCGGAGATACGCTCCAAGCCCGATGCCGTGGTGGTGCCGGCGATGGGCAACACGCCGATGGGAGCCTACCGCAGGTTGGCGGAGATGAAGCAAGAGGGAGAGCTCGACACCTCGCAAATACGGGTCTGCCAGCTGGACGAATACCTGGGCGTGTCGGATGATGACCCCAGGTCCCTCTACGGCTGGCTGCGGAGGTCCTTCCTGGATCCTCTGGGCATACCTCCCTCCAGGGTAAACCGCTTCCACGGGGATGCGTGCGATATCGAACGCGAGTGCCAGGAGTACGACAGGACCGTCGAGGCATGGGGAGGTTACGACCTGGTGATCCTGGGGCTGGGGCCCAACGGCCACCTGGGGTTTAACGAGCCCCCCTCAGATAGCGCGGCGCCCACGCGGGCCGTCGAGCTGACGGAGGCCAGCCTGGAGAGCAACGCCACCTATTGGGGAGATATCGAGCGGGTACCCCGCAGGGCGCTGACGGCGGGGATGACCCAGCTCCTTGCCGCGCGCAAGATCCTCCTGCTAGCCTCCGGGCGCCACAAGAGGGAGATCCTCCGCAAGGCCCTCCAGGGACAGATAACTCCCGAGGTGCCGGCCTCGTACCTGCAGGGGCTGACGCAGGTGACGGTGCTGGCGGACCGGGAGGCGTGGGGGAGGTAGCGTATGAGCTACTTGCTGGGGGTGGACGGCGGCAACTCCAAGACGGTGGCGCTCGTGGCCGACCTGGAGGGCCGCATCCTCGGCAGTGGGCGCTCGGGCTGCAGCGACATCTATGGGGCGCCCTCGGAGGAGGCGGCGCTCGCGGAGCTCGATCGGGCCGTCGAGCAGGCGCTCATCAGCGCGGGCGTGGGGGCGGGCTCCCTGGTCGCGGGGGTCTTCTCCTTGGCAGGGGCCGACTGGCCAGAGGACTTCGAACTCCTCGAGTCCCACGTGCGCTCCCGCGGGTACGGGCAGCAGGTCAAGGTGTACAACGACGCCATAGGCGCGCTCAGGGCAGGCTCTCCCGATGGCACGGGCGTCTCGGTGGTCTGCGGGACCGGCATGGCCATAGGCGCTCGCAGCCCAGAGGGCAAGATCTGGCACACCAGCTTCTGGCAGGAGCCCCAGGGCGCGCAGGAGCTGGGACACAAGGCCCTACGTGCGGTGATGCGCGCCGAGCTGGGGATAGACCCTCCCACTGCCTTGAGGGAGAAGTTGCTCGCGCATTTCGCGGCCGAGTCCGTGGAGGACTTCCTGCACGCTCTCACTGCCAGGGGCAGCCGGCGCAGGTACAACTTGGGCTCCTTCGCCAGGGTCCTGCTCGACACCGCCGTCGAGGGCGATCCCACGGCCCTCCGGATAGTGCTCGAGCACGGGCGCGCCATTGGGGACTACGCGCTCGCGGCCGCCCACCAGGTGGGCATAGACCAAGATCCCTTCTACCTGGTGCTGGCCGGCGGCGTGATCAGGCATCCATCCAAGCTGGTGGCCCAGGCCATCATCGACAGGGTGCTGGCAAGCGACCCCGACGTGCGGCCGGTATTCAGCAGGTTCGAGCCGGCGGTGGGGGCGCTCCTGCTGGCCTACGAGCTGGCCGGCATCCCTACCAACGACGAGTTGCTGGCACGCGTAGCCTGCTCGCTGCCTCCGGCCTCGCTCTTTGAGACCTGAAAGCTACCCCGGCCAGCCATCCCAGGACCCCACACCCTCGGGCAGTTGCCTCCGATAGCGGTCCCCTGCCCTCAACCCTCGCAGCCGCCGATATAGCCCAGGGGAGCGCACCCAACTCTTACCACCCTCTTACTCACTCCTGACGCTGCTCAGAAACACGGGACGTATCCTGATAGCAGATGGCCCATGGCCCCACAGATGATGCCTAAGGAGGTGATAGATGTCGAACACAGGACGACGCAACAAGATCGTGGGCAGAATTGGGGTGTGGCTGGGCACACTCGCCATGATGGGGACTTTCCTGGTCGCGACCACGAAGGCCTCGATCGCGAGCAGGAACACCGTGACCACCCAGGGCGGTAGCCCCGCCTTCACCTCGGTGGTGACGGTGCCCGGCAACGTGGCCGCAAGCCCACCAGGATGGCAGGCCAGCACCGACTTCAGGACGAGGAGCTCGTGAGCCCAAAGCCCACACATGGGAGGACAGGAGATGCAAGAGGTTACCAGGCACTTCAGAGCCATGAACACGGATGTGAGGGTCGCGATACTCGCCGGCGACCCCAAAGAGGCAAACAGGTACATAGACCAGGTGGAGGCGCTGTTTGCAGATACCGAGGGGCGCCTGAGCCGCTTCCTGCCGGACTCGGAGCTCTCGGCGCTCAACACGGCCGCTGGCAGGCCCTTCCAGGCCTCCGCCATGCTGTTCGAGGTCGTCCACGCAGCGGTGGAGGCGGCCAGGATGACCAACGGTATATTCGACCCCACGGTGCTCCCCTCCCTGATAGCTGCCGGCTACGACCGCAGCTTCGAGCTCCTAGGGGATCAGCCCGCAGGGCGCGCAGCGGGATGGAGGGGCAGCTGGAGGGACATCAGGCTGGACCCCAGCGCACGCACGATCACCATCCCCCAGGGATGCGCCCTGGACCTTGGAGGCATAGGGAAGGGATGGGCGGTGGACAGGGCGGTCGAGCTGCTCTCGGACTGGGTGAGCTTCGGCGTCGATGCCGGCGGAGACCTGTACGTGGGTGGGCGCAGGCACGACCGCCCCTGGCGGATCGGGGTGGCGGATCCGAGGTTCCCTGGTCGTGACCTGCTCCAGCTCCAATTGGAGGATCGGGCCGTGGCCACCTCCAGCGTGATCCGACGCCGCTGGGTGAGGGGTGGAGAGGTCATGCACCATATCATCGACCCGCGGACCGGCAACCCCGCAAGTAGCAGGGTCATAGCCGCCACCGTGGTCGCCGACTCAGTGGCCCAGGCGGAGGTGCTGGCCAAGGCCGCCATCATCCTGGGAGAGGAGCAGGGACTGCGGTTGATCGAGGGTGTCGGAGCCAGGGGGCTGCTCGTGCTGGCCAACAACGACTACGTTATGTCGACAACACTCCAGGGGATGACCTATGCGTAAGCTAAGGGACGCGGCTTTATGGTCGGTGCTCTTTGCGCTCGGGATGCTGGTCGTCTCCT
Organism: Thermobaculum terrenum ATCC BAA-798; assembly: GCF_000025005.1. Taxonomy (NCBI): domain Bacteria; kingdom Bacillati; phylum Chloroflexota; class Chloroflexia; order Thermobaculales (SeqCode); family Thermobaculaceae (SeqCode); genus Thermobaculum (SeqCode); species Thermobaculum terrenum. The sequence continues at coordinate 269,438 of NC_013526.1, read as the reverse complement.
GGGCCGCCTGGGACAGGGCGGGAGCTGCGGGGGAAAACCTCGCCTGGTACATCAGCCGCGCCGCGGGGCTGAGCGCCTACGCCATACTTTGGCTCAACATGGCGCTGGGGCTGGTGATCCGCCAGGGCGCCCACACGGGAGCTCTCCCCCGCTGGAGGCTGTACGACTTGCATCAGTTTACGGCGCCGGTGGCGCTGGGCCTGCTCACCCTGCACGTGCTAGCGCTGCTGTGGGACAGGTACGTGGGCTTCACGCTGCCGCAGGTCCTGATCCCGATGCTATCGATTTATAGACCCCTGGCAGTGGCACTCGGGATAGTTGCGCTGTACCTGTTGCTCCTGATTACGTTGAGTTCTTACTTGGAACGTAGGTTAGGCCACAAGACTTGGAGGGTACTGCACTACCTAAGCATACCCGCATACTTGCTGTCCCTGTACCACTCGGTGCTATCGGGCACAGACAGCGGGGCCTTCTGGGCGGTGGGCATGTATCTAGCCAGCTTCATGATCCTAGTCTATCTGGCGAACAGGCGCTTTCGATTCCTATCAGATCGTAAGTGCAATTCCAAGCTGGCAGGAGGCATCTGATGGGCAAGCTCGCCGAGGAAGAGCAAGCCGGGATGCGGGCCAACAGGCTACCCAGCCTGCTGCCACGATCCCTCCGTGCCAGGCTCACCGCTTGGCACCTGTTGGTACTGGGGGCAGCGATGATCCTCTTCAGCTGCATGCTCTACAGCCTGCTGGCTAGGAACCTCTACAGCCAGGTGGATCAGTCCCTAGTCGAGAGAGCCATGCAGGTAAAGAGGGTTCTCGACCATGGGGATCGCCTCCGCGGAGGCATCGAGGATAACATTGATATACTACCCCCCAACACCTTCGCCTTCACCGACACGCTGGTCCAGGTAACCGACTCTCAAGGCAAAGTTCTAGGCTCCTCCGACGTGCTTCACAGTTGGAAACTGCCCGCCACACCCTCGGGCTACGGCCCATACTTTAGCACCATCTCGGTGGGGGGAGAAAGTATACGGGTCTACAGCACCCCTGTCGCCCTGGACGGAAGTGTGTCGTTGGTGGTGCAGGTGGGCAGGAGTCTATCGGGGGTGGAGGCCACCCTGCGAGCCGTGAGGCTGCTGGCAATGTCGTGCGTCGGCATAGTGACATGCATATCTTGGCTAGTGGTATCTGCCATGACGGGATCGATGCTCAGGCCCCTGGCGCAGCTGGCGGACACAGCACAGGTGGTGGCAAGCTCCGGAGATCTCTCCAAACGGGTGTATGTGAGCTCGAGGCACGATGAGATAGGTAGGCTGGCGAGGACCTTCAATCTGATGCTGGCCAGGCTGCAGGAATCGGACGCATACCTACGGGAGCTGCTGACCTCGCAGCGTAGGTTCTTAGCAGATGCTTCCCACGAGCTGCGCACCCCGCTGACCAGCATCCGTGGGAATGCCGCTATGCTGAAGCAAGTGCCGCAGATGTCTGAGGAGGACAAGGCCGCAGCTCTGGATGAGATCTACTACGAGGCGGAGCGCATGAGCAGGCTGGTCAACGACCTGCTGACTTTGGCCAGGGCGGACAGCAGGATCTCGCTCAGGAGATAGCTGGTAGACTTGCCCCAGCTGGTCGGGGCCGTGGTAGCGTAGGTAGCACGGCTGTCTAGAGATAAATCCGTGTCGATCGAGGGGCTAGCGCCCACACAGGTCAGGGGCGATCCCGACGCACTGCGGCAGCTCCTGCTGATCCTGCTCGACAACGCCCTGAAGTACACCGCAGCGGGCGGGCGGATCACGGTGGGGCTCGAGGCCGGCGGTGACGCGGCGGTGCTCAAGGTGGCGGACACGGGCATAGGCATACCCCCCGAGCACCTGCCGCACATCTTCGAGCGGTTCTACAGAGTGGACCCGGCGCGCAGCGGAGGTGGCAGCGGCCTCGGGCTAGCGATCGCCCGCTGGCTGGCGGAGGCGCACGGGGGAGGCATCCAGGTGGAGAGCGCTCCCGGGCGAGGCTCGACCTTCACGGTGCGCCTGCCGCGCGGCGCCGGGGAGCGCTCGGCGGAGCCTGAGCTGCCCAGCGCCACCCTGGGAGCTCGCCGGGGCGTGGCCATCGATCGCCCCTGAGGTAGGGCGAGCCACGGCAGCGCCCTCTCCCCGGCGTGGGGCGCCGACCACGGGATGCGCGGGTGGGTCGGCCTCCCATGAGCACGGAGGCCAACCCACGGGCGTATTGACGGGTAGGTTTCAGCTTCTCCTGCACAGGCCTCTGGAGGCGGCCACCGCTGCCGCCAACCCCGCGAGCGCGCCGCCGACCCTGAGCAATCCTCCCAGGGTGCTGGTCGTGCCCTCCTCATACAGCCTCTCGGGGAACGAGCTGTCCCTGGGAGTGGGCTGAGAGCGAAGCGCCAGGTCTATCACCTGTGCCAGGTGCATGGCCCGCCTGTGGGTCATCTGGGCTATCTGCTCCCGACAGCTGAAGCCATCGGCGATCACCACGGTCGAGGGCTCGGCGCTCCGTACGGCCGGCAGCAGCACCCGCTCCCCGGCACGGATCGATACCTCATAGTGTTCACCAGGCTCGAACCCGAAGGCGCCGGCCATGCCACAGCACCCCGACGGCAGCACCTCGAAGTCCAGTCCCAAACTCTCGAGCACCGCCCGCTCGTCGCCCATGCCCATGATCGCCTTGTGGTGACAGTGTCCGTGCACCAGGGCCTTGCGCTCCAGCGTGGGCATCTCCCAATCGGGAGCCTTCCGCTGGAGGAACTCGCTCAGCAGGTAAGTCTGCTGGCTTAGCCGCTGCGCGTCCTTATCCCTGGGGAAGAGGTTGACCAGCTCATCTCGGAAGACGGACGCGCAGCTGGGCTCGAGCACCACCACCGGCGTCCCTCGTTGGATCTCCTCCTCCAGCACCTGCAGTATCTGCCGCAGCTGCCTCTTGGCCAGGTCCAGCATGCCCCAGTCGTACAGGGGGCGCCCGCAGCAGAGCGACGCCCGCGGCACCTCCACCTCAAACCCGGCGGCTTCCAGCACGCGCACCGCCGCCCTGGCCGTCTCCGGCAGGAAGTAGTTGTTGAAGGTGTCAGCCCACAGTATGACCTTGCCCTTACGCCCCTTGCTCTCCGCATACCGTGAGAAGAACCAGTCCTTAAAGGTCTGAGGGGCGAACGCCGGTATACGCCTTTGGGGAGCTATTCCGGCCGCAAGCTTGGCCATACTCCGTAAGATGGGCGTCTGTGTGAGGAGGTTGGCCACCGAGGGGACATGCGAGGCCAGCCGAGCCCACCAGTAGATCAGGCCCATGGAGTAGGCGGCCCGCGGCCTCAGACGGCCCTCGTAGTAGTGCGACAGGAACTCCGCCTTGTAGGTTGCCATGTCCACGCTCACCGGGCAATCCGCCTTGCAGCCCTTGCATGCCAGGCACAGGTCCAGGGCCTCGCGCACGGCCTCGCTGCGCCAGCCCTCCGATAGGGGGTTACCCTGCAGCATCTCGAACAGCAGCCGAGCTCTCCCCCTGGTGGCGTGCATCTCCTCCCGGGTCACCATGTAGCTAGGGCACATGGTGTCGTCGTCGGGGTCCTGGCTGCCGTGACGCCGGCACTTGCCCACCCCCACGCACCGCAGCGCCGCCTTGGAGAAATCGCCGTCGTCGCTTATAAAGGCGAAGTGCGTCCGCACGGGCGGGGGGTCGTAGGTGGGCCCCAGCCGGAGGTTCTCGTCCAGCCTATAGGGGTTGACCACCTTGCCGGGGTTCATCTTGCCCTCCGGGTCCCACAGGGCCTTGAACTCCTGGAAGGCGCCCACGAGCTCCTTGCCGAACATCTTCTCGAGGAGCTCGCCCCTCGCCTGCCCGTCGCCGTGCTCCCCTGAGAGCGATCCTCCGTAGCCCACGACCAGGTCGGCGGCCTCGTAGATGAACTCCCGGAACTTCCTGACGCCATCGGCGGACTCCAGATCGAAGTCCGTGCTGGTGTGGAGGCATCCTTGTCCAAAGTGGCCGTACAGCGAGCCGTTGTAGCCGTACTTGTCCAGCAGCTTCCTGAAGTCCCGCAGGTAGTCCCCGAGCCTGTCCGGAGCCACCGCTGAGTCCTCCCATCCAGGCCACTCCATGCGCGTCGTGCCCGGGATGAACGTGGTGGCCCCCAGGCCCGCCTCGCGCACCAGCCACATCTGGCGCTCCTCCCGCGGGTCGTCGAACAGCTTCATGCTGGGGGGCCGGTCGAGCTTGCCGAGGGCCGACACCATCTCCCTGGCCCTGTCGTCCGCCTCGCGCTTGTCCCGCCCCCCGAACTCCACGAGCAGCCAGCCGTGGCCTTCGGGCAGCAGCTTGATGCTATCCGGGTGCAGGCCCTGCATCAGCGAGTAGTCGATGAGCTTCTCGTCCAGCCCCTCGAGGGCTATGGGCCCGTGCTCCATCACATCGGGCACGTGGTCGGCGGCAACGAACACGTCCTCGAAGCCGAGCACGACGAGGGTGCGCGCGGGTGGGCTGTCGACCAGCCGGAGCTTGGCCCTCAGGATGGTCACGCAGGTGCTCTCGCTGCCCACCAGTGCCTTAGCCACGTTGAAGCCGTTCTGGGGCAGCAGGTGGACCAGATTGTAGCCCGACACCCTGCGGGGGATATCGGGGAACTTCTCGCGGATCAGCTGGGCGTACTTGTCCCTCAGCGCCTTCAGCCCGGCGTAGATCTCCCCCCGCCTGCCCCCCTCGCGGATGATCTGCTCCAGCTCGGCCTCGCTGATGGGGCCGACCCACATGCGCAGGCCATCGTAGGTCAGGACCTCCAGCGCCTCCACGTTATCATCGGTCTTGCCGGCCATCACCGAGTGCACCCCGCAGGAGTTGTTGCCGAGCATCCCCCCTAGTGTGCAGTGATCGTGGGTGGCGGGGTCGGGGCCAAAGGTGAGGTGGTACCTCTCGGCCGCGTTGCGCAGCTCATCCAGGACTATGCCGGGCTCGACGACGGCGTACCTCTCATCCGGGTTCAGCTCCAGCAGCCGGTTGTAGTGCTTGGACATGTCCATGACCACCGCGACGTTGCAGCATTGTCCCGCCAGGCTGGTGCCTCCCCCCCTGGACAGGATGGGTACGCCGTACCGACGGCACGCGGCCACCGTCTCAACGACGTCCTCCGCCGTGCGGGGCAGGACCACCCCGATGGGCACCTGCCTGTAGTTGGAGGCGTCGGTAGCGTACAGCGCTCGGCTGCCCGCGTCGAACCGCACCTCGCCGCTGATGCGTGAGGCTATCTCATCGCTCAGGGACCTCATCTCCTCGAGTGACAGCGACATACACATTCTCCTTTCACACCTTGGTTCTATCCCGCCACCAGCCAATCGACCGCCCTCGGCAGCCCCTGGGAGAGCAGCTGGCAGCCCGTGGGTATGACCAGGACGTTATCGTTCAGGCGCAGCCCCCCTTGGCCATCGAGGTAGGCCGCCGGCTCAACGTTGTGGGTCATGCCGGGATGCAGCACATCTCCGGAGGCCGGGTGCAGGCGGGGCTGCGCCCCGTGGTTGATGGCCTGCAGGCCCACTCCGTGTCCCAGGCCATGCCGGAAAGCCTCTCCCAGGCCCGCATCGCGCATGACCTTGCGGGCCTCGGCATCCACCTTGCTCCCGCTTGCTCCCGGACGTATCTTGTACAGGGCCTCCCGTTGGGCCCGCATGCAGGCGCCGAGCACGACTTCCCACTGCCTGGATATCTCGCCCACGAAGAAGGTGCGCGTGAGCTCCGCCCAACACCCCCCAACGCACACCTCCATCTGCACCAGCACGGGATCGCCCCGCTGGAGCATGCGATCGGAGGTCGTGTTGTAGGCCCTGTAGGCCCGCGCGGAGCGCTCCCCCGACATCACGTGCACGTGGGCCGCTATATGCTTGTCCGGGTAGTCCCTGCGACCGGCGGCGATGATCGCCGCTGTGGACTGCGCCTCCACATCGGCCTCGGTGGCGTCGGGCACTATCGCGGAGCGCGCGGCGTCGAACCCCAAGATGGCCAGCGTCGTCGCCTGCCGCATGAGCCCCAGCTCAGCTTGCGTCCGGAAGGCCGCCAGCCTGTCGAGCAAGGGCGTGGCATCCACCAGCTCCGCCTCCGGGCGCAGCTGCCTCAGTAGGTCCACGGTCGCCTTCCCAGGGAATCCCACCTGGGTGTAGGGGGCGGTGATGGGATGTTGCCCCCCTTCGTAGCCTATCACGCACCTTGGACCCAGGGCCGCCGAGATCAGCAGCACTTGCAAGCACTCCCTCACCGCCTGCAGCGTGTCCTGGATCTGGGCCCCCGTCTCCTCGCTGAAGGTACGCACGTCGTCGGCGGCACCCGGCGGGACGAGGTCGCGCTCGTCCTCCGGCACGGCCAGCAGCACCTGCAGCCTGCCGCCGGGGTCAAGCCTCACCAGGCAGAAGGAGTTGCCCATCACCGGGAGGTAGCCGGTGAGCATGAAGACGTGCTCCGGCACCCGGCACAAGAGGGCATCGTACCTCAGGCGGGTCATCAGGTCCACCGCCCGGGCAAGCCGTTCGCTATCCATCGAGACCTCCTCACTCGGGCCAGATGAAGCGGCCCTGTTCGTCAAACCGGTAGGGCTGCGGCTCCCCCACCACCTCCACGCTCGCGAGCTGGTAAGCCTCGGGCAGCAGGGCCTCGGATATGAGCATCTCGTAGAGCCGGCTAGTATCCCTCACGTGGCACACCCTTGGGGCGTCGCACGGCATCACCGAGGCCAGTGCTAGCTCTATCGCCTCCCGGTCGCTCTCGGCGACTATGGGCGTGTAACCCTCCAGCGTGCTGCCGTCCTTGTTGGCGCCCGTCAGCAGGTTCATCCAGGTGTTGTGGGCGTCCATCTTCTCCACCAGGCGGCGGGGCACGAAGTCGTTCAGCCCGAGGCCTATGGCGTTGCCGAGGCTGGCGTCCGTGAGGTCCAGGCTCACTATCCGTCTGAAGTTGGGTACCCTGGGACCTCCCTCTATGCGCCAGAAGCCTATGACGTTGGGGTCAAGCCCCGAGCCGGCGACGTCCTTGCCCATCTGGCTGCACACCAGCAGGTCCAGCTCCTCGAACGGGATGCGCCCGAGGAGCGTCCGCACCAGCTTGAGCTGCCTCTGGTCACAGGCCTTGAACTCCGGAGGGGGCACCACCTCCACGTGAGCGGACTCGCGATAGGCGTTCTCGACTATGGACACCCCCGCGATGATGTTGGACCTGGAAAGGGTTACTTCCTGGACCGCCAGGACGCTCTCCCCCAGGCCATGATGGTGGGCCGAGAACGCGCCCGCCTGCTTCCCGAGACCTATCCCCACCATCTTCAGGAGCCCGCTGGCCACGCCGTCGCTCCTCTCGCCAGCCTTCAGGTTGGGATGCACCGTCGTCCGCCCCAGGACGATCACCGCATCCGCCTCATGGGCGCTGACGGCGTAGTGCGCCTGGTAGCCGTTGGGAGCCTCCCCCAGCACCACGGTTTCCATCCTCGGGTCTATGGGGGCGCCGGCGCTCGCCTCCGTTATCCCGAGGCGCCTGAGGATCTCCACCTGCCCCTCCGGAGTGGCCCCGCCATGGCTACCCATAGCGGGTATCAGGAAGGGCTCAGCACCCAGGGCTCGGAACTCCTCGACTATCGCCCGCACCGCTTCCAGCGTCCCCCCAGCCCCTCTCGAGCCCACGGTTATGCCCACCCGCATGCCGTCGTGCACGCGGTCCTGCAGGTGCAGCGCGCCCAGCTTGGCGCGCACCTCCGAGCCCAGGTCCTCGAGCCTGTTGGAGGGGAACAGCTGCCTCACCTTGACCAGCCTGGGTAAATGCCTGACCTTCGGAAGCTCCATCGCAGATCCCCCTATATGACCTCGCGCACCTTGTCCTTGATGATCGTCTTGATGATCTCCGCCCTGTCCTTCTCCCCCCGGAGCATGGACCGCGCGAAATGGACCGCCTGCTCCAGCGTGATGTTGCCGGGCATCGGGGGCTCGCTGGAGTCGACCACCGCCTGCACCAGGCAGGGCCCTGGCTCGGCCATGGCCCGCCGCAGCAGCTCGTCAGCGTCGCCGGGGTCCTCCAGGGTGTAGGCCGGCACGCCGACGGCGCGCGCGTACAGCTCGAAGTCAATGGGGTGCAGGTCGTTGCCGTACTCGGGATTGCCCTCCAGCACTATCTGCTCCCACTTGATCTGGCCGAGGGTGTTGTTCTTGATGATCACCACCTTGACGGGCAGGGAGTACTTGGCCACCGTCGCCAGGTCGCCCATGAGCATCGTGAAGCCCCCGTCTCCCACGATCGCCACCACCTGCCTATGGGGGAAGGCCGTGGCGGCCCCGATGGCATAGGGCAGGCCGTTGGCCATGGTGGCGAGCATGCCCGACGCCGAGAACTGCATGCTGCCCCGGGCGTCGATGTGGCGCGCCACCCAGGTGGTGACGGTGCCCGTGTCGGATATCACGATCGCATCGTCCGCAAGGTACTTGTTGAGGTGGTGGGTGACCACCTCGGGCTTCATGGGCTTGTCGGCGCGGGTACCACGCTCCTTCATCAGCCGCCTCCAGTCCTCCATGCCCTTCTGAGCCTTCCGCAGGAAGCTCTTGTCCTCCTTGGGCTGCACCATCGGCAAGAGCCGCCGAAGGATCTCGGAGGAGTCGCCGACCAACCCCACCTCCACCGGGTACCTGAGCCCTATGCGGGCGGGGTCGATATCGATCTGCACCGCCCTGGCCTGTCCCGGCTTGGGGTAGAACTCCATGTAGGGGAAGCTGGTCCCCACCAGCAGGAGGGTATCGCACTCACGCACGGCATCCACCGAGGGTGCCGTGCCCAGCAGCCCGATGCCCCCCGTGGTATAGGGGCTGTCGTCCGGGACCGACGTCTTGCCCAGGAGCGGCTTGATGATCACTCCGCCCACCTTCTCCGCCAGCTCCAACAGCTCCTGGCGGGCACCCACGCTCCCCCTGCCGGCGAAGATCGCCACCTTGGAGCCGCCGTTGATCACCTCCGCCGCCTCCCGCAGCTCCGCCTCGGAGGGCAGGGCGCGGGCGGCCGCGAACAGCTCGGCGCTGTGCTCCGGGATATTGGCGGTCGACCTGTGGGCATCGTCCGCCTCCCAGTCCTGGATGTCCTTGGGCACGGTGATATGAGCCACCGTGTGCTGCGCCAGCGCCGTCTTGACCGCCTCGTCCAGCACGTTGATGGCGTGCGTCGGCCCCATCACCCTCTCGTTGTACGCGGCCACATCCTGGAAGACCTTGTCTAGGTCCACGTCCTGCTGGTAGTGGGTGCCTATCAGGTCGTGGAAGGTGTGGCCGGTGATCGCCAGCACGGGCGCCCCATCCAGCTTGGCGTCGTAGAGGCCGTTGAGCAGGTGTATGCCGCCGGGCCCCGAGGTTGCCAAGCACACCCCCAGCCTGCCGGTGAACTTGGCGTACCCGCAGGCCGCAAACGCCGCGCTCTCCTCATGCCGTACCTGCACGAACTTGATGTCGTCCTGGCGCTTGCGCAGCGCCTCCATGAGGCCGTTGATGCCGTCTCCTGGCAGGCCGAACACGACCTGCACCCCCCACTGCACCAGCCTATCCACCAAGATATCCGCCGTGGTGTCCGCCATCGCTCACCCTCCCTTTCCCGCACGGCCTCGGCGTGGCCGTGGATCGAAATCTGCTAACGCTACACTGGCATGGTAACAGCTCGACGTGAACATCCTGGTGAACGTAGGTTACAGAACGTAACGGGCTGACTTATAATCTGGGCAAACTTCTCGGGGAGGGATGGAGGGTATGCCGAGACCGGCGGGAGCGAGAGACGAGACGCGCACGAGCACGTTCCTCAGGCGGGCGCTGCGCACGATCCGGTGGGTCACTCTGGGCGTGCTGCTGGCGCTGACCGTGACCAGCCCCATCCGTGGCCGGTTTGGGCTCTACAGCTGGGAGCTGGTGCTGATGTTCGGCGCGTACAACGCCTTGGTGGACCTGGCGCGGCCTCAGCTCGGGTACCCAGCCCTGGCCGTGCTCGACCTGGTGGCCAGCACGGCGGTGTACTACCTGGGGGCGCAGCCCGACGCCCTCCTATTCGACCTCTTCTTCCTGGCGGTGATCTGTGCGTCCACGGCGCTCACCCCTCGATGGAGCCTGGCCTACACCCTGGCCGTGGCCCTCACCGTGGCGGCCGTACACCCCACGCTGCCCCGATGGATGCCCAGCAACCTGGCGGTCAAGGAGCTCGCGGCCCGGATACTCATCATGGCGCTGGTGGGGGCCGGCGCCTCGGCCCTCACGCAGCGGTTGAGGCTCGAGGAGAGGGAGCTCCTGGAGGCCAGGGAGAGGGCCGAGCTCGAGCGGGTGCGCTCCGAGTTCCTCTCCTCCTTGTCGCACGACCTGCGGACCCCGCTGACCTCGGCCAGGGCGGGTATCGGGATGCTCCAGGCCAGCGCTCAGGACAGGTTGCGCGAGGACGAGACCGACCTCCTGGCCAGCTCCAAGCGCAGCCTGGACCGTCTGGAGCTGATGATAGACGACCTGCTCACCCTCAGCCAGATCGAGGCCGGCGTGCTGGAGGTGGAGCACAAGCCGCTCGACCTGAGGCAGGTGGTGGAGGATGCCACCAAGACCGTGGCCCCCTTGCTTGAGCAGAAGGGGCAGACACTCGAGCTGGACCTGCCCCACAGCATGCCGGTTCGAGGTGATCCCAGGCGGCTGGAGCAGGTCGTGCTCAACCTGCTGCACAACTCCAACCTGCACACCCCCAGGGGCACCAGGATCAGGGTCTCGGGTACGATGGGGGGAGAGGCGCAGCTCTGCGTGGAGGACAGCGGGCCGGGGATCCCAGCCCACGACTACTCGAGAGTCTTCGACCGCTTCTACTCACGGGGAGGACACGGGAGCGCTGGCCTGGGTCTTGCTACCTGTAAAGCCTTGGTGGAGCTCCACGGGGGCAAGGTGTGGGCGGGCCCCTCCTACCTCGGGGGAGCGCGGTTCTGTATCCAGCTACCTAGCGATGAAAGGAGAGGGACCCTAGATGCTGCCGAGAGTGCTCGTGGCTGAGGACGACCCCGAGATGGCCGAGGTCGTGACCTTCGGCATCAGGATGAGCTGGCCGGGGTGTGAGGTGAGCGTGGCGAGCTCGGGCGTGGAAGCCCTGGAGGCGTTCGAGCAGGGCCACCCGGACCTCGTGGTGCTGGACGTGTCCATGCCGCCGCCCGACGGCTTCGAGGTGTGCCGGCGCATCCGCGAAAGGTCCTCGGTGCCCATCCTCATGCTCAGCGTCCGAGGGGGCACACTGGATAAGGTGCGGGCGCTGGACCTCGGCGCCGACGACTACCTCACGAAGCCATTCGATCACCTGGAGCTGCTGGCTCGCCTCAGAGCCCTGCTACGGCGAGCTAGTGGGTCCTATCGGCAGGCGCAGCAGCTAGCGGGAGCGGACCTGCTCCTGGATCCCTGCAGCCGGCAGGTATACCTGAGGGGCAAGCCCCTGCACCTCACATCCACCGAGTACCGCCTCCTGGAGCTGCTGGTCAGGCACGCTGGGCAGGTACTGCCGCATGACCTCATCATGGAGCGCGTCTGGGGACCGACCTACGTAGGGGACCACCAACTGCTGAAGGTGTTCATCCGCCGCCTGCGACACAAATTAGGCGACGACCCCGAGCAACCAAGGTACATCCAGACCGAGTGGGGCATGGGGTACCGCTTCGTGGGGCAGAGCGCGGAACGTTCACCATTTGTAACCTAATTTTACCCCCGATTTCAGATCCCAGGACTAGACTGGAGATGGACACCAGCTAGGAGGCATATATGCAGGTGAGTTTGCGGGACAAGGTGGCGATCGTGACGGGGGCTTCCTCCGGCATCGGCAGGGCCATAGCCCTGGAGTTCGGCAGGTCGGGCGCCCGAGTGGTGGTGAACTACCACGGCCATCGCGAGGACGGCGAGGAGGTGGTGAGGCAGATAGCCGACGCCGGCGCCGAGGCGATAGCCGTGCAGGGGGATGTGTCGCAGCAGGCGGACGTGCGCGGGCTGGTCGAGGCCGCGGTCGACCGCTTCGGCAAGCTGGATATCATGGTCAACAACGCCGGGATAGAGCAGAGGATGCCCTTCCTGGAGACCCCTCTGGAGGTCTGGGAGAAGGTCATAGCGGTGAACCTGACGGGCACCTGGCTGGGGTGCCAGGAGGCCGCCCGCCAGATGGTGCGGCAGGGGGGTGGGGGGCGAATCATCAACATCTCGTCGGTGCACGAGGACCTGCCCATGCCCACCAACTCGCCGTACTGTGCCGCCAAGGGCGGGGTCCGCATGCTGGCGCGCACCCTCGCCGTGGAGCTCGCGCCCCACAAGATAACCGTGAACAACATCGCCCCCGGAGCGATCGAAACACCCATGAACTCCAACCTCAAAGAACACCCAGAGCTGTTGCAGCAGCTCCTGCATGAGATCCCACTTGGAAGGATCGGTAGACCAGAAGAAGTGGCCCAGCTGGCCCTGTACCTGGCATCCGAGGCTGCCTCTTACATCACTGGCAGCACCTACTTCATAGACGGCGGGATGATCCGCCACTCCGGCAGCCTGTAGGAGAGCGAGCCATGGCCATAGCCAGGGAGATGGGCCAGAGCGGCAGGATAGCCTTCTACCAGGTGCCGGACGACGAGCTGGCGGTGGGCAGCACGTTGGGCGGCCCGAAGGTCGCCACCATCATCAAGTCGACCGGCGCTATCGAGAAGGTGTACAGCATAGATGCCGGCCTGACGCTGCTGGGGACGCTTGTGCTGCGCCACTACGACGAGAGCACCACCATGCACCTGGCGCAGCAGCACAGCGGCACATTCCTCATACACCCGGAGCACCAGGAGCACATCTTCACCCTAGAGAGCCAGCTGGAGGTGCACGAGGACATCTTCGTGCTCAACACAGGGCCGCATGAGGACGACGCCGTCGACCCCCCGGCCGTCTACTACACCGTGCGGCTGCGCAACGCGGGCTACGAACCCCTGCGCGTCTCCACGTACGCCTTCGTCGACCTGCGGGGGGACACTGAGCACGACATCCAGGTGGAGTACGACCGCGACCTCCGGGCCCTCGTGGCCTGGAACGAGAGCTCGCCCCAGGATGTTAGGGTGATAGCCTGCTCGACTGAGCCCAAAAGCTTCGAGGCCACGCTCGACTTCGCCAAATCAGTGTCCAAGAGCTGGCCGGGCCAGCTGTCCAACGATACCAAGGCCATAGTAGATCCGCTTGGCGTGCTGCACCTGTCCCACGCCCTGGAGCCTGACGAACAGGCCAGCTTCTACTTCCTGATAACCTTCTCACACGGGGGCAAGAACGAGGCCAAGAAGGTGCTAAGGTCCTGCCCCGACGCCCACGAGGCCCTGGACAGGACTCGGAGGTACTACGCCGAGATCATGAGCAGGTCCACGGTGCTCACTCCGGATCCGGTGGTCAACTCGGGGGTGCTGTGGGCCAAAGCGGACATGCTGCGGGTGGAGACCAAAGCGCCCACCGGCTGGTGCTTCACCAACGACCCCACAAGGTCGAACAACAGCGTGGGGCGGGACACGGCGTGGTTCGGGTTCGGCGCGGACTACCTCACGCCGGAGTTCGCCCGCGAGGCCCTGAGGGCGTACATGCGCCTGCAGCAGCCCAGCGGCAAGATCATCGAGTACTACGACATACGCAACGGGCGCACCGAGGACTACGGCCTCAACATCAACGACAACACCCCCCTGCTGATACTCGCCCTGTGGCACCACTACAACGCCACCGGGGACAAGGACTTCCTGCGGGAGGTGTACCCGGCGGCGATCAAGGCGGCCCGCTACATCCTGTCGCAGAGGAACGAGCAGGGGTTGGTCTGGTGCAACGCCAAGGGCACGGGCAACTGGGGGATAGTGGGCTGGCGCAACGTGATCCCCTCGTACAGGCTCTCGGGAGCCACCACCGAGGTCAACTCCGAGTGCTACAGGGCGCTGGAGACCGTGTCCTACATGGCGCGAGAGCTCGAGAAGCACGAGGAGAGCAAGGAGTTCGCCCAGCACGCTGCGGAGCTGAAGGAGGCCATTAACCGGCACCTCTACAACCCGGAGAATGGCCTGTACTACCTGAATATAGATCTGGACGGCAGCCCCCGCAGCGACATCACCGCCGACCTGGTGTTCCCCGTCATGTTCGGGGTGGCGGACGACAACACGGCCGCCAACATCATCGCCAGGTTGAGCGGGCCCGAGTTCTGGACGGAGTCGGGGATCAGGACCGTGCCCAGGGACTCGGTGGACTATACCCCCAACGGCGGCTGGGGACTGCTCGGGGGAGTGTGGGTGGGGGTGTCCTTCTGGTACGCCTTCGCGGCCGCCCGCTACACTCCAGGCTTCATGGCCCACGCCCTCCACATCAGCTTCCGCTGCTACTCCAGCGATCCCCGCCACCGGAACACCGTGCCGGGGCAGTTCTCCGAGTGGCTGCACGGCGAGACCCTGGTCAACCAGGGCATGATGCTGTCGCCCTGGTTCCCGCCCCGCTACCTGTGGGCCGCGATAGAGGGGGTAGCCGGGCTGGACATCACGGGCTCCGTGCGGGTACAGCCCAAGATGCCACCCGACTGGAAGTGGCTGGCGGCGCAGAAGGTGCCCTATCGGGGGCACTACCTGACCTGGGTCGTCGTCAGGGCACCCGATATCCTGATGTACACCAACTTCCAGTTCCAGGAATCCACCCCGTACCTGGTGTACGAGCAGGACATCACCCCGCACGTGCGAGTCAGCAGCGACGCGGTGTGCCCGGTGGGGCTGAGGCAGGGAGACGATCTCCTGCTCTTTGCCGGCAACACCGCCCGAGAGACGGTCAACATAGGCATCCACGTGGAGCTGGAGCTGTCGGGGGAGTACAGGCTGCGGGCCTACAACAGCCTGTTCGGGCAGTGGCAGGACATGGGCCGCGTCCCAGCCCAAAAGCTCCAGCAGGGCATGCCCCTGCAGATAGAGCGCAAGGGCTTCGTGGTGCTGGACCTGAAGCAGGAGGTTTAGCTATGCCCAACGGAGAACCCCAAGTGGTGGTGCTCGGCGGGGGCTTCGCCGGCATGTCGGCTGCGCACGAGCTGGCCAGGCAGCTCCCCCGGGCCAGGATAACGCTCGTCAACCGGACCAACTTCGCCGTGTTCACGCCCCTGCTGACGGAGGTGGCGGTGGGCGAGATCGACCTGCGGCACGCGGCGGTCAACCTGCGATCTCTGTCGCGCCGCGTGAGCTTCCAGCAGGGGGAGGTGGAGGATGTCTCCCCGTCCGACAGGGTGGTGCGGGTCAGGGTCGGCTCAAGCGACGCTGGGCTGCCGGAGAAGCAGCTCGAGCTGCCGTACGACCACCTCGTCGTGGCGCTGGGGTCGGTCACCAACTTCCACCACGTGGCCAGCGCCGAGCAGCACTCCTTCGGGATGAAGACCCTGGAGGACGCCGCCAACCTGTACAACCACATCCTGGGCGCGTTCGAGCTGGCCAACGCGCTGAGCGACGACGGCGAGCACCAGCGATTGCTGACCTTCGTCACGGTGGGCGGAGGGCTCTCGGGGGTGGAGACCACGGCGGCGGTGAACGCCTTCGTCCGTCGCCTCGTGCTGCGCTACCCCAACCTCCATCCAGCGGACGTCAGGGTGGTGCTGGTGCACCATGGTAGCAGGCTGCTGGAAGAGCTCGGGGAGAGGCTGGCGGCCTACACGCACCAGGAGCTCGAGCGCTCTGGCGTGGAGGTGCTGCTTCGCACCGAGCTGTCCGAGGTGGCCGGGGACCACGTGACGCTCAAGGGAGGCAGGCAGATACGCACCAAGACGGTGGTCTGGACCGCCGGTGTAGCCCCTAACCCCATAGTCGACAGGATAGAGGCCCCCAAGGGAGCCCACGGCGGCCTCAAGGTGGATCCTTACCTCAGCGTGCCGGGACACCCAGGGCTGTGGGCGGTGGGAGACTGTGCCGAGGTGCCCAGGGTGGGCGGCGGCAGCTACGCGCCCACCGCGCAGAACGCCACCAGAGAGGGCAGAACGGTGGCCGCCAACATAGCCCTGGTCTCGCAGGGCAGGGCCCCGAGGCCCTTCAGGTACAGCCCGATAGGCGAGCTGGCCCTCGTGGGTCGCAGATCCGCCATAGCGGACCTCAAGGGCATCAAGCTCTCGGGGCTCCCCGCCTGGCTTCTCTGGCGAGGGGTCTACCTCGCAAAGATCCCGAGCGGCTCCCAGAGGCTGCGGGTGGCCGCCGATTGGCTGCTCGAGGTGCTCGCGGGGCGGGATATCAACGAGGCACCATCCATCCGCAGCACCTCGCCTTAGGTCCCCGCGGCGGGATATCCGCGGCAAGCGCTGCCGGCGCTGGCCAGCCCCAGCCTGCCCGAGGAGGCTGGGGCTGGTAGCCCGCTTGAGGGAGAAAGGGATCTCCCTGGAACGCCCCCAGCCGCCCCAACCACCTGCCGCCATCAGTGATCTCCCGGCCAAGCGCAGGGCGGACCCGGGAGCACCAGCTGGTCTGGCGGGACAGGGCCCTTGTCGACCTTCCCCACCGGCAAGAGCCTGTATACTGGAGCAGAGGCATACTAGACCGGGAGGGGCCATGAAGATCCTGCTGGCTGGCGCCACCGGGGCGATCGGGAGGCAGCTGCTGCCGCTGCTGGTCGCGGCCGGGCACGAGGTGGTGAGCACGACCCGTAGTCCCGACCGCGCGAGGCTGATCGCGGCGGCCGGCGGCAGGCCGGCGCTCGTGGACTGCCTCGACCGCGCCGAGGTGTTCGAGCTGCTGAGGAAGGAGCACCCCGACGTGGTAATCCACCAGCTGACCGCCCTCAGCGCCCGCGACCTCGAGGCCAACTCCAGGCTGCGGATCGAGGGCACACGCCACCTCGTGGACGCATCGCTGGAGGTAGGGGTCGAGCGCATGATAGCCCAGAGCATAGCCTTCGCTTACGCCCCCGGGAGCGGACCCGCCACGGAGGACGAACCCCTGCACCTGGAGGCGACGGGAGCCCGCGGGCTCACGGTAGCCGGGGTGCACGCCCTCGAGCAGGCAGTGGCCGAGATGCCCATAGGGGTGGTGCTGCGCTACGGCGTGCTCTACGGCCCCGGCACCTGGTACGCGAGGCACGGGCTCTTCACCGAGGGGCTGCGCAGGGGTGAGGTGGTGGCCTCCGACGGCGTCACCTCCTTCGTGCACGTGGCGGACGCCGCTCGGGCGGCAGTGGATGCGCTGGAGTGGCCAGCGGGGCCGGTGAACGTAGTGGACGACGAGCCGGCGGCCGAGAGCACCTGGATGCCCCTCTACGCCAAGTTGGTCGGCGCCCCCGCACCCGCCAGGAGGCCCGGCAGGGAGGGTTGGCAGCGGGGAGCGAGCAACCAGAGGGCGAGGGAGCTGGGTTGGCAACCCGTGTACCCCTCCTGGAGGGAGGGGTTTCGGGAGGTCCTGTCCCCCGGCAGCCGCTAGCGATGCGGGCACGCCTACCACTAGCTAGCTGGCCAGCGGTATGCTAGAGTCAAGTGACGGGACGCAGAATCACGATAGGAGTCGGTCAACATGTGCGGGAGGTTTGGCCTCGAAGCGGATCCCGAGCAACTAGCCCACAGGTTCGGGGCAACCCAATCGGAGATCCCCTGGGCCCCCAGGTACAACATCGCCCCCAGCCAGGAGGTTCCGGTGGTCACTCCGGAGAAGGAGCTGGCCCTCGTGCGCTGGGGCTACTCCCCTCAGTGGATGCAGGAGCAGAGCCCTTCCAGACAGATCATCAACGCCAAGGCCGAGACGCTGTTTACCAGCAAGACGTTTCGCGATGCGGCCGTGCACGATCGGGTGATCGTCCCCTGCAGCTACTACTTCGAGTGGGATAGGACCAAGCGGCCCTATCTCTTCCGGTTGCGGCAGGCGGAGATCTTCGGGCTGGCTGGGGTGAGGCTGGAGCAGGACGGTGAGAGCAGGGTGGTCATAGTCACCACCGAGCCCAACAGGGTGGCCGCAAGGGTGCACGCTCGCATGCCGGCCGTCCTGCGGCCCGAGGACGAGGAGCTGTGGCTGTCGGCCGATGAGACGGATCCCCACAGGCTGGGGAGGTTGCTGCTGCCTGTCCCCGACGACTGGCTGGAGTACTACCCCGTGTCCAGGCACGTCAACAACCCCTCCAACGACTCCCCGGACATCCCCCAGCCAGCACACCAGGAGTAGCTGCACCATGGGGCGTAGCCTCGTGCGAGCCTGGCTGTGCTCGCTGCTCGCGTTGGTGCTCCTCGCCTGCCGGGTGGGCCTGGGCACGCCGGCTCAGCCGCTGGCGCAGCTGCCAACTCGTCAATCCAGGCCATCGCAGGCACACGGAGCCGTGTTCAGCCCATCCCACGGCTCAGCCCCGCCGGCGCTCCCCAGCTGCCACATAGCCCACCCAGCGACGCCCCTCCCGACCAGGGCCACCAACCGCCACGGCACTCCCCCAGGACCGCCTGCCCAGCCCTCCCCGGCTCCCTGGCGGACCCCGGTGCCCATCCTGATGTACCATTACATCCGGCCAATGCCGGGGCCGACCGACCCAGTGGGCAGAGATCTCACCGTCACGCCGGCGCATTTCGCCCAGCAATTGGCCTACCTAGCTTCCCACGGGTACCACACGATCACCCTGAAAGAGCTCTCGCTGGCACGCGCCCATAGGTATGCGCTGCCACCTCACCCGGTGGTGCTGACCTTCGACGACGGCTACGAGGACTTCTACACCACCGCCTGGCCTTTGCTGCGCAGCCGCCACTTTGAGGCCACGGTGTTCGTCATCACGGCCCTGATCGGCCACCGGGGCTACCTCACCTGGGGCCAGATCCGGCAGCTGGACCGCACGGGCATGGTGGAGATAGGCTCTCACACCGTGAACCACCTGGACCTCACGGTGCTGAGCCCAGCGGCGGCCCGCTACCAGCTAGTGCAGAGCAGGCTAGAGCTGGCGAGCAGGCTTGGCCACCCCGTGGACAGCTTCAGCTACCCCGGGGGCAGGTTCAACTCACGGGTAGTCGAGCTGGTGAGGGAGGCTGGTTACAGGTCGGCCGTGACCACCCTCTACGGATGGGCAACGCCACGCTCCAACCCCCTAGCTCTGCCCAGGGTGCGCATACACGGCAGCACCACCCTGAGCGACCTCGCACACCTCCTGCCAAGGTAGGGGGATCTGCTGTCGACCTCTGCTTCTCGGGCCAGCCCGAGGGGCAGACGTACCTCCGGCGAAGCTCGCCCTCCCGCACACGGAGAGGCAAGGGGAGAGGTGCTCGAGGCCCCGCCACAACCGACCCGTCTGGCGCTAGCCTACCCGCCGTCCCGACAGCGTACGGGGCAAGGGCTTCAGGGGCCCGCCGCGCTCCCCAGCAGGACACCGACCTGCCCGCACAGGCCCCAGCGCTTATCCCTGCTAGCCGTGCCCCCGACTGCCCCCAAGGACGAGGGGCCGGAGCACACGCCTCAGCGAGAGCTCTTCCCGGGGCGAAGTTCCCCGGGATAGTCCCCCAGGATGTCTTGCGCCCGTATTCGCCCCACCTGCCAGTGCGCGCGGGCGTAAGCCATCCAAGGTGCCGTCAAACTCGGTGGGCACCCCCACAAGCCCTCGCGATACCGAGCACGGCACCTAACAAGCCGGCTATTTTATGTAAAATGCCTGTTCCCGGGGCTGTGCTCCGTCCCAAGGTGGGAGTCGGCGTTAGGGTCCAGATGGTCACGGCTGGTGCTCCTGGGGATTGTCCCAGTACCAAGTCTCAGGATCGTACACCGCGGGTGTGGGATGATGCCAGGGGTTGGTGAAGCCGTGCAGCGTGAGGTCCTCCCGACGGGGGACGTTCATCAGCCCCCGCTTGACGAGCACGATCCTGGGGTAGTTGGCCACGCAGCCCATGATGAACGGTCCCTCCTCTATGTGGATCTTGATGGCGTCCCAGGCCATCCTGCCCCGCTTGACGGGATCCACTTCCACCCGGGCGCGATCGTAGATCTGCCACATGCGGCCGATGGGCTCGAAGAAAGCCTCGTCCTCCGGACCTATCCTTAGGGGCGTCCGGCGCCAGGGATCCAGCGAGGTCTGTCGTTTCTCCTCGGGGGTGCCCCTGACCATCCACCAGCTGCCGTGCAGCGGCGCCCATTTCGTGGACTCTATGGGGAACAGCCACTGCGGGCTCACCCAGATGCTCATGGAGTCTCCTACCTCCCAGTCGGCCCGGGAGAACTGCTGCCCCGCAGCCCAGCGATCAGCTATGGAGCTGGGCGGCACGGGGTTGGGGCGGGCGTTGATCCCTATAGCCTTCCAGTCCTTCGAGAGCAGCTCGTTCTTCTGCACGTGCTCGGGACCGCCGGGCGCGCCGTAGTCCAGGGTGATCAGGAGCTTACCCCCGTCGGGCAGCTCCCGCCAGCCGTCGCCGTCCTTGTCCACCACGCCGATCTCGTCCAGCAGCTGCTTGGCCAGTTCGGGATCATACTTGATCGCGCTGTCCCGCCATTGCTGGTACACCTGGCGAGCCCCACTGCCCGCTCGTAGCTCCAGAGTCTTTGGGCTGTACGTGCCCGTCGTGAGCTCACCCGTCTGGTAGTAGACGAGCTTCTGCACCGCCTGGCGATTGAAGGCGTGCGACAACGCCTTGCGGAACTTGGTGTTGCGTATCAGGTCCCGATAAGCCTTGTTCTTGTAGTCGAAGTTGAAGAAGAAGATCGAGCCCGTGCCCGAGCCGGAGTCCCAGAACCTGACCTCCATGCCGCTCTTGTCCTCCGCCTGCTTGAAGCCGGACACGTCGGCCAGAGTCAGGTCCGTGAAGATACTGAGCACGTAGTCGGCCTTACCTTGCATATAACGCAGCCTGAGCACCTGCGGGTCCTGGACGTACGTCAGGCGCACCGAGTCGATGTACGGCAGCTGGTTGCCCCAGCGGTCCACACACCAGTAGTAGGGGTTGCGCACCCACAGGGTGTGATCCAGCGGCTTGATCTCGGCCAGCACCCAGCCTGTGAGGGCGGGGCAGTCGGGGTTGCGGGTAAAGTCCTTCTTCTCGTCAAACTCCATCACCCAGTTCTTGCCCACCTTGGGGTTGTACCTGGGATGGAACTGCTTGAGGTAGTGCTTGGGCTGAAGCCAATCGCCTCCCTGACCACGCTTGACGTACTTGCACAGCAGCTCAGGGAATATGGGCTGGGGAGCATCGAACTCCACCATCAAGGTGTAGTCATCCACCTTCTTGAACTTGGCCAGGGTCCCCTTGCCCGACCTGCACTCGTCCGGAGGTAAGGCCGGGTGCTCCTCGTTGAGCACCATATCCTCCCACCAGAACAACACGTCATCGACGGTGAAGGGCTTGCCGTCCGACCATTTTATCCCCTCCCGGAAGTGCAGCGTCCATCGGCTGGCGTCGTCGTTGGACTCCCAGGCCTCTACCAGCCCAGGGCCCACCTTGGTACCATCCTCCAGCCAGCGCAGCGGCGAGTGGCCGTACATGCACTCCTGCATGAAGGTGGAGATCCCCTCCTGGTCTGAGTAGCTCATCTCCAGCCTGCCACCGTACTTGCCCTGCTGCACCCACTTGTGGGGCACGACGTAGGGGTGCTTGGGCAGCCTCTGCTCCACGGGCGGCAGCTTGCCCGCCTTCACCAGCTCAGCCAGCATCGGAGCCTCGTGGTACTCGCCCGCGTAGGATGCGGGGGTGGCCCTACTTATTGATTGCGGCAGCCCAGACGGCTGAGGGGTGGCGACGGGCGCCTGCCCAACCTCAGGGGGCGTGGGTGAGGCGCCGGGAGTAGTGGGCGCGCTGGAGGTAGTCGTCGGAGTCGAGGTCCGCTGGCCTCCTCCACCGCAGCCCAGGAGCAGCGAGCCCGCAGCCAGGGCGGACGCGCGCAGGAAGTGCCTCCTAGATAGCTTGGTCCTCATATCGCTCTCCTTTCCGCGCCGTAAGCTCAACACACCTTTCGCATTGACGTCACAAGACAGCACATATATATGCACGCCGCTAGGTGCGTATATGATATACCCATTTGGAGCAGGGGTAAAGCCTTCCAGGTGTTGACTAGGAGAGGTGCCTGCAATATCATTAGGTAACCCTAGAACCGCTGAGCCCTGACTCCCCGAGCTCTAACGGTCCACTACCAACGGGACAGGAGGTGTGAGATGGCAGATACTACCCCTAACAGAGCTGGCGGCCTGCCCTTCATCCGCAGCATATCGGAGGACTTCACCACGCGCGCCTGGGTGCTCATCCCCATAGGCATAGGCATCAACGTCGTGGGGGGTTACATCGCCCAGGTGCTCAGGCTGCCGATCTTCCTCGACGTGATCGGGACCATCCTGGTGGGAGTGCTGGCCGGCCCCTGGGTGGGTGCCCTGGCGGGCTTCCTGACCAACATCGTCACGGGGCTGGTGGTCAACCCAACGCTGCTGCCCTACAGCGCCACCAACCTAGCGATAGGCCTGGTGGCAGGGATACTCGCCGTCACGGGATGGTTCAAGTCCTACTGGAAGGTCGCGGTGAGCGGCATCATCATCACGATCGTGGCAGTGGTGGTGAGCGCGCCCATCACGGTGTTCGTCTTCGGCGGCGTCACGGGCCACGGCACCGACCTGATAGTCGGCTACTTCCTGGCCACGGGGAACCAGCTGCTGTCCAGCGTGCTCAAGACCAGCTTCATCGTGGAGCCCATAGACAAGATCATCAGCTCGTACCTTGCGTTCTTCATAGCCAGGGCCATCCCCGCCAGGTACCGCCCTCCCAAGGCCAGGCAGACCCTGCCGGAGTAGGAGGCCCAGATGCTGGAGTACGTCCAGGGAGACAGCTTCCTCCACAGGCTCAACCCCGTCACCAAGCTGGTGGTAGCCACGTGCCTGGTGGTGGCCACCTTTCTCATGCCGGGCTTCGCGCCCTCGCTCGTGGTAGCTCTGCTCCTGCTGGCCTGCGCTTGGCTGGCAGGGGTGGCCGGCAGGGCCATCCGACCCACGCTCTCCATCCTCGCCCCCCTGGCGATCGCCCTCCTGCTCATCCAGGGGATGTTCTATCCCGGCAGGCAGACCCCGGTGGTCACCGTGGGGCCGATCACCTTCTGGCGCGAGGGATTGCTGTACGCCCTCACCTTCACCTGCCGGATCGCGGTGATCATCCTCGCGTTCCTGCTGCTGATGCTCACTACCCATCCCAAGGCCCTGTCGGTGGCGCTGGTCCAGCGCGGGATGTCCCCCAAGCTGGCCTACGTCTTCCTGGCCTCGCTCCAGTTCATCCCCGAGATGCAGCGGCGCGCCCTCATCATCTCCGAGGCGCAGCAGGCCAGGGGGCTAGACACCCGCGCCAACCTCTGGAGGCGGTTGGGATCGCTGACCGTCATGCTGGTGCCCCTCATCGCGGGGGCGCTCATCGCAGCGGAGACGCGCTTCCTGGCGCTCGAGGCCAGGGGGTTCGGCCGTAAGGGCCAGCGGACCAGCCTCCTGGAGGTGCCCGATGGGGGCGTGGACCGCCTCCTGCGCTGGGCGGCTCCGGCCTTGCTGTTGCTCCTGATAGCATGGAAGGTGGTAGCATGAGCCTGATAGAGATCGCGGACGTAGCCTTCACCTACGCCGCCCAACCGGGAGTGAGGGCGCTGGACGGCGTGAGCTGCGTCATCGAGCGCGGCAGCTTCGTGGGGATCACGGGCCCCGCGGACGCGGGCAAGACCTCCCTCTGCCGCCTCATCGCCGGCTACATCCCGCACTTGTTCGACGGCGAGCTCTCCGGTGAGGTGGTCGTGGACGGAGCGCCCACCCGGCGGGTGCCCGTGGAGGAGCTGGCGGGCAAGGTGGGCTACGTGTTCGAGAACCCGTTCGACCAGCTCACCGGCGCCTCCCTGACGGTGCTGGAGGAGGTGGCGTTCGCGCTCGAGAACATGGGGCTGCCGCGCGAGGAGATCGAGCGCAGGGCATGGGAGAGCATGCGGCTGATGGGCATAGATCACCTGGCGGATCGCCACCCCATGCGCCTGTCGGGTGGGCAGTCTCAGCGGGTGGCCATCGCCTCCGTGCTGGCCATGCGCCCCGAGATCCTCCTCCTGGACGAGCCCACCTCCCAGCTCGATCCCGTGGGCGCGGAGGAGGTGTTCGAGACGGTGCTTAAGCTGCACCAGCAGGGCCTCACCGTGATCATGGTCAGCCA
Organism: Thermobaculum terrenum ATCC BAA-798; assembly: GCF_000025005.1. Taxonomy (NCBI): domain Bacteria; kingdom Bacillati; phylum Chloroflexota; class Chloroflexia; order Thermobaculales (SeqCode); family Thermobaculaceae (SeqCode); genus Thermobaculum (SeqCode); species Thermobaculum terrenum. The sequence continues at coordinate 245,349 of NC_013526.1, read as the reverse complement.
GGACTTGGAGAGGCTCTCGAGGTACGCCGACCGCCTGTTGGTGATGCGGGGCGGCAGGATAGTGCTGGAGGGCGAGCCCCGAGAGGTGCTGGGGCGGGCGCTGGCGTCGGGGCTGCCGCTCGTGATGCCCGTGCCCGCCGCGGTGGGCTGGCAGCTGCGTCAGGCCGAGGCGGTCCCCGTGTCCCGGCCGCTGCCCCTCACCGTTGAGGAGGCCGCGGCGGAGATCGAGGGGGTGCTGCAGGCGAGGGGCTCCGACCTCCAAGCCGTCGACCCCGTGCGCGAGGGCCGATCGGGCGAGCCGCAGGTGAGGCTGGAGGGGGTAAGCTTCTCCTACGGGGGCCAGGTGAGGGCGCTGGAGGACGTGTCGCTGGAGATGGATGCGGGATGCGTCTGCATCCTGGGGCAGAACGGCTCGGGCAAGACCACGCTCATGAAGCACCTCAACGGCCTCCTCAAGCCCAGCAGCGGGCGGGTGCTCGTGCGCGGGGAGGACACGCGAGACCACCGCGTGGCCCACCTGGCGCGCCACGTGGCGCTGGCCTTCCAGAACCCCGACGACCAGCTCTTCCGGAGCAGCGTCGAGCGGGAGGTGCGCTTCGGCGCGGAGAACATGGGCTTCCCTCCCGAGGAGGCCGAGAAGCTGGTGGAGAGGGCGCTCGACCTGCTGCAGCTGCGGGATGTCAGGCACCGCAAGCCCTACGACCTGGGGCTCTCGTGGCGCAAGCGGGTGGCGATCGCCTCGGTGCTCACCATGGCCTCGCCGGTGGTCGTGCTCGACGAGCCCACTGGGGGTCAGGACGCCGAGGGGATACAGCTCCTGGGGGCGCTGGTGGAGCACCTGGTGGGGGAGGGGAAGCTGGTCGTGGTGGTCACCCACGACGTGGAGTTCGCCGCCGAGCACGCCGACCGCGCCATCGCCCTGCACGCGGGGAGGGTGCTGCTCGATGGCGGGCCCAGAGAGGTGTTCGCGCAGGCGGAGGTGCTCGCCCGCACCCACGTCCACCCGCCGGCAGCGCTGCTGATAGGCCAGCGCCTGGGGCTAGCCCCCCTGCCCCTCACCCCACAGGAGCTACTGGCGGCCGTCGGCATCGCCCGGCAGCGCTAGGATCTCCGCTCGCCCAGACCTCCAGCCTTCATGGCAGGAAGGTGAAGGAGTCGAACAGGCGGGGCACCTTGCCGTAGCCTATCCCGGGCGTCCACTCGATCCAACCCGACCTGCCGGAGCCATCGTCGTCGTTGACCAGCAGGTCGAACCCGATCTGCCCACCGGGGCTTGGGACCAGCGGCCTGATCTCCGAGATCGGGATCGCTGCCTCGTACACCGTCTGGTCGCCCTGCCTGACCACGCTCAGCCTGGCCGACTCGACCAGCACGTTGCCCGGCAGCCCGCCGCTGCCGTACCACCGCCACACCTGAGGCCCGGCAGGGGTGAGGGTCAGCCCCCACTCCGAGTCGTCCGAGTCGTAGCTGTCGGACTTGTTGTTGAGCGCGTCGATCGCGAACTGCACGCCGTCCCCACGCCAGACGTCGCCGCCCGTGTAGGTCTGGCGGAAGGCGTTGTCCGTCACCCTCACCGCGACGTAGAGGTAGTCATCGTCCCACATCGTGTAGCCCACGGCGGAGAGGTCCTGGGGAGTCCAGCCCTTCTTCTCCGCCACCTGTGAGGCCCTGTCTAGGTGGATGGGCAGGGCCGCTCGCCAGTCGGACAGATCACCATCCACGGCCGCCCGCCCCCTGGGGATCGCCAGGAAATCCAGCGCCTGGCTGGCGCTAACCACACCCGCAGTGTAGGTGGCGGAGATGCCCACCTCGTACTCGTTGAAGTCGGCCTGGCGCACGGCGGTCAGTTCGAAGCTCATGGTCTGCGACTCCCCCGGCGCCAGTGGCCCGTACGCGGCCGAGGACGGCGAGGCCGACCAGCCGGCCGGCAGCTGGAGAGCCAGCGTGCCCGACTGGGCGTGCGCGCTGGCGTTGGCTACGCGCACCCTGAGCTCCGTGCCGGCCGCGGGTCGCTCCCGCAGGGGCAACACCTCGAGCTCCAGCGCCGGACGGAGCTCGAGGTCCACCTCTATGGGGACGACCGCCTTCACGCCATCGTACCTCCCCCCGATAGCTATCCTGTAGCTGCCGACGGCGACGTCCGTCGGGGGCACCACCCGCAGCTCGACCGTGCGACGCTCCCCGGGCGCCAACGAGACCACTCCAGCGCCCGCGACATCCCAGCCCAGAGGAGCGTCCACCGTCAGGTCGAACGCGACGCTCCTGTCCAAAGCGTTGTGCACCGTGACCGGCAGCGGGGGCAGCTCCCCGACCACGGCCGAGAGGTTGTAGTCGGGAGTGCTGAGGTAGACCCAGGGGTACACAGGCTCCTCGTACCTGTACACCTGCTGGGAGGCGCGCGCCAAGCTGCGCCCGAGCACCGCCGCGCGCCAGGCCGCCACCGGGTCCTGCTGGCGCATCTCCCGCGACTCCTCGAGGTACCTGGAGGCATCCTGCCACAGCGCCTCGGCGTGCGGCCTGCTGGCGTCCGCCCCACTCGGGAGGGCGGTGATCTTGCCCGAGCCCTGGCCAATCAGGGCCTGACCCCGCGCCCTCGAGGCGTAGGCCATGTCCGCCAGGGCGCCGCTCGCCCTGGCGAGCGAGTACACGTTCACCAGGGCCGACCTCCAGGCATCACCCCCCGCCGTGTGCGCGCTATCTATCCAGATACCACGCGCCCTGTCGAGCTCCCCGAGCGCGGCCACGAGATCCCCGGGGCTGCGATGGGTCAGGTAGTGCTCAACCCTGGAGGAGGCGCGCTCCAGGTGGGACTCCACCTCGGGCGCGAATTCCCTACCTCTCAGGTCCAGGCGGGCGGCAGCCAGCGCCTCCTCGAAGGTGTTCGCTGCCGCCTGCAGGAGGACACCGGCTCCCAGACCATGCACGTACATGGGATCGGGACCCACCGTCAAGGAGGCCGAGCCTCCATCCACCGGTACATCCCTCTCGTTGCCGTCGATGTCGTACACCTCCAAGCGGGACGCACTGGTCCGGAGGGACACCTGCCGGGCGGAGGTGGCCCACAGGACCAGGATGGCCTCTCCCCGGCGCGCGAACACCTCGCCCCGCACTCCCTCCGGCAGGGACAGGTCGCCCACGTAGTGGCCGGCGCCTATCTGCCTCACCAGGTTGGCGTAGGCGGTGTAGGCGGGCTTGGGGGAGAGATCCAGCCTGACTATCCCAAACCTGTGCTCGTGGTTGGCTGGGTCGGGCCCGTCGTCCTGGAAGTCGTACCAGTTGACCTCCCGCACGTACCCCGTGGACAGCGCCAGCAGGTAGGTGCGCACCAGGTACTGCGCCTGCTGGGCCTCGCTCACCCCGTACGGGCCGGTGTCGGTGGCCCAGCCTATCTCGGTCAGCCATATCGGCTTCTCGTAGCCGTACTCGTGCATCAGCTCCTGGTGGAACCGCAGGTCCCGCAGCAGATCCGTCTCGTCGGGGCCGCCCACCCTGTAGGGGTGTATCGAGAGGACGTCCATGTAGTTCAGCCCTCCAGCGTCGAACAGCTCCCGTAAGTAATTGAGGTCGGTGCCCGCTATCGCGCCTCCTATGACCACGGCATCGGGGTCCAGCCTCTTGATCGTGGTGTAAGCGGTCTTGAGGACGGCGGCGTACTCGCGGGCGCTCGGCTCATCCCCCCAGAACTGCTGCCCATTGGGCTCGTTCCAGACCTCCCAGTACCTGACCTGATCTCGGTACCTGGTCACCATCTCGGCCACGTACCTCGCCCAGCCGCGCAGACCTGCCTCGGTATGGGGAGCGCGAGGGCTGCCGCTCTCGTTGAGGTCGTACAGACGGTTGTGGTAGTCCAGGATGATCAGGGGATCCAAGCCCTGCCGGACGTTCTCCGCGACGTAGGCGTCGAACTGAGGTGGGAAGGTGAAGACGCCCTTCGTCTTCTCAAGCTCCGACCAGTACATCTCGTCGCGGGTCCAGTTGATGCCGGCCATGCTCATGAGCCGCAGGTTCTTCTCGGGATCACCCTTGTACTGTCCGAAGTGGGTCTGCGCCCCGAACGGGGACAACCTGCTGTAGTCGTGGGCATCCAGAGGCTCTATCACCCCGAAGCTGGTCTCCAGCACGCGGAGCTCTTCGCCCTGTTGGTCCAGCAGGGCGAACCTACCGTAGTACACCCCCTTGAGCCTCGGAGTAAAGGCCAAGTGCACGTCGACCGTACCTCTTGGAGGAATCGTCAGGCTCGTGTCCCTGTCGAGCACGACCGTGCCGTCCTTGTACTCGACGTGCTGCCGCAACACCACTTCCCGAGGCTCGTCCGCCAGGGAGCGTACGGTCACAATCCCGCTTACCTCTTCTCCAGGCGAGAAGACGTTGCCCAATCGCGGGGTCGTGACGCTCAACCTGAGATCCTCGCCCGGCCTGGAGGACCTGGCGAAGGCCGCGTCATCGAACCAAGCGGTACCCGCCTCCGCGGGCGCCACCCACAGGTAGAACTTGAGGTAGGAGGTTCTGGAGTTGAACCCCGATAATTCTACGTCGAACCGCTGCCAATCGTGCGTGCCGCCGGTCGTCACCAGGCGATTGTCTCCGCTCGAGAGCACGTGCCACCCTATGGCCACGTTGTTGGGGTCCACCTCCAGCACCCTCACGCTCACGGCGTTGCTGGGCAGTGAGTCGGTCCTGATCCACACACTGAAGACGTAGGAGAGCTCCACGTCTATCGGCACGAGGTTACTCAGCATAAAGACGTCGTCGCCGGGGAGCGGTAGCACCCGCACCGACCTCTGTCCACCATGTACCTGGGTGGTATCCGTGGCCACCCTCTCAGGATGGTTGGCCTCCCAGGGACCTGCCTCGAACCCCGGATTGTCGAGGCCCGTCTCCTGTGCGCGGCCGTTGTGGCTCGCAGGCCACAGAGCCAACAGGAGCACCAGCACCAACATCGCGGGGACACCCTTCCTGCCCATCGTCACCCTCCCAAATATAAAGCATTAACATATTTATTTATGCATTAAATCATACATATTATTGCTTTAAACACAAGAGGGTCTTGGCTATCCCCTGCAGATCAGGTGCTGCACGTGCTCGGGAGGGTGCTGCAGTCCCTGCTGGAGAAACTCCGGCAGCAGCTTTATCTCGGATAACCCTGAGATGGGAAACCACCGCAAGACGAACGATGCGCCGTTGACCTCCGTCCACGGATAGCTGGTATCCAGATCCACGCGATGGAAGCTCTCGGGCAAGAGGCACTCGTAGTACAGCGACAGCTCATGGAAGCTGCGGCCGCCGAGCTCGAAGAAGTTCTCCACCACCCACAGCAGCCCCTCGATCCTGACGTCCACCGCCAGCTCTTCTCTAAGCTCTCTGCGCAAAGCGTCCCTGGAGGACTCGCCTGCCTCACACCTGCCGCCTGGTAGAAACCAGAAATCCGTCCCCTCCTGCTGCACCAGCAGGACGCGCCCCGCCCTCCTACACACGGCGGCTACCCTGTAATTAAATATGAAGTCACCTACCTCAAAGCTGATCATGCCCTCGTCATCTCCAACTCAAAGTTAATCCAGAGGCCCTGAGGCCAGGATAACAGAAACCGCGCATAAACTTGTATTGACTATTGGTATATAGTAATATATACCCGTATGCTTGCTATCGATCGTGCGATGGAGGTCACCCCTTGCGCTGGAGGACTTGGCTCTGCTTGTGGATCTGCCTGCTGCTGGCGGCTGGGTGTGGGAAGGCCAACGCGCCTTCGGAGGAGGGCGGGGTGAGCCCGGCCGAGGCCACGGCCAAAGCCATCATCGCTCGCGCTAACGCGGAGGCCACCGCACAGGCCATAGTGGGCAGCGCGAAGGCTACCGCCGAGGCCATGTCCAGGAGACCCCCCTCCGCTCGTCCAACCCCGACACCCCAGGCAACGCCTACCCCTACCGCGGCCCCGACCGCGGTGCCGGCCTCCCGGGCGAGGTGGAGCTGGCCACCGTCAAGCTGCTGGTGGAGGGGCAGGGGGACTACGCGGGCACGACCTTTGGGGGCTCGGGATCCATCATCCACCCCAGGGGCTACATCCTCACGAACGCTCACGTCGTGTACGACCTGGACCTCAGGCAGTTCTACAACTGGAGCGGCCTCGCCGAGGTGTACGTCACCGAGGATCCCCACCTGCCAGCCAGGCCGGCTTACCTGGCCAAGGTGGTGCAGCTGGACCGGGAGCACGACCTGGCGGTGCTCCGCGTAGTCTCCGACATACGAGGGAGAGACCTGCCAGCCGGCTTCCGACTGGAGACAGCATTGCCGCTGGGCGACTCCGATACCGTGCAGCTGGGGGACGAGGTGCGCGTGTTCGGGTTCCCCAGCGTGGGCGGGGACTCCGTCACCTACACCCGGGGAGTGGTCTCCGGATTCCTGCCGCTGTACGGCCAGACGCTCATCAAGACCGATGCCGAGTTCACCCACGGCTCCAGCGGCGGGGCGGCGGTGGACAACCAGGGCAGGTTGATCGGCGTGCCCACAGCGGGCGTGGTGGACAACGCCGGGAAGGTGGGCTACCTCGTGCCCATCAACAACGCCAAGACCATCATCGCCCAAGTGTTGGCCGGCAGGGAGATCGCCATCACGACCCGCCCCACGCGCCGGACCGTAACGCTGTACGTGGATGCCGCCGCCCAGGGCTACACCGGCGCCAACGTGCGGGCTCGCCCGAGCATCGACTCCCTCAAGGTCGGCTACCTGGACAACGGGGAGGCGGTCGCGGCCTATCCCGATACGGTGACCAACTCCAAGGGCGAGATCTGGTACAAGGTGTTCTACCAGGGCCGCACGGCCTACATCCTGGGCTCGCTGCTGAGCGAGATCCCACCGACGATCACCGACCCGGAGGACACGGTGGTGATCCTGCAGGTCGATGGAGGATACCTGGGGTACACCGGCGCCAACGTTCGCGAGCGCCCCACGACGAGCTCGGCCAAGATCGGCTACCTGCCCAACGGGGCCCTCGTGGAGGCCTATCCACGGCCCGTCACGGGCGAGGACGGACAAGCCTGGTACAGGGTGAAGTACGACGGGCAGGTGGCCTACATCCTGGGCTCGCTCCTGCGAGAGCCTGCCTCGGCCGCTCTCGACCAGCGTGCCTTCGGGCAGTACCGGTCATGACCTCGAGGTTGTGCACCCTCCTGCTGCTGGCCCTCACGCTCTGTGGGTGCAGCGGGCGGGGCCCACAGCCAGCGCCCACCCCATCCCCGATGGCTGGGCGAGCCGAGCTGATCTCGGGAGCGCACGCCACGGCAACGGCGATCATCTCCCAAGCCAGCAAGGCCGACCCCCCTCGAGGTCCCGGCGCCCCACCCACACCGACACCAACCACCGTCCCCTCCCCCACGGTGACCCCCAGCACATCGCTGCTGTACGTGGACGCCAGCAGGTACGGCCGTGCCGGATCCCCGCTGCGCGGCCGACCCAGCGCGGGAGCACCCGTCAGGCAGATCGTCCCCAACGGGCGAGCGGTGATAGCGGTTGCCATGCCCATCGAGGGCGCAGACGGGCGTAGCTGGTACCGGGTCAGGTACATGGGGCGCTGGGGCTACATGCCCGCCGAGGTATTGTCGATCGCCCCACCGCCCACGCCCAAGCCCACCCCAACACCGGCTCAGCCACCGGACGGCGAGGTCAGGGCATCCTTCCCCATCTACCCAGCCACGGCCGACCTGGACTGGTATCGGCTGGAGGAGCTGCTCCCTGGGTCCTACCGTACGGAGCACCTGGTGGTCAGGTACCGGCCGGGCACCTTCGCGGCCACCCACGTATCCGAGTTCGCGCAAGCGGCCCAGGAGGGGCTGGCCCACGCTGAGCGCCTCCTGGGCGTGCGCCTGGCAGGCGATGTCACCTTCTACCTGGCGTACGCGCCGTTCCCCAACCCGGACCCGGGCTTGAGGGGGTACTCCCGAGCTCGCGACCGCGCCATATTCCAGCTGTACGACGGCGTGGGCACCCCGTTGGAGAGGCAGTACCTGAGCACCCACGAGCTCACCCACCAGCTGGCCAGCGACGGTATAGGCCCCAGCTCCTCCGTGATGCTGTCCGAAGGGCTGGCGATGTACGCCTCCGAGGAGTACCTTCTGCGAGACGGGCAGGTGTCGCTGGACGGGTTCGCGCGGGCGGCGCTGGCCACGGGGACGCTCATCCCCCTGGAGCAGCTGGCGAGCGGCAGGGTGCGCTTCATGGGCAGGCTGCTCCGCCGCCACCCGTACGATGAGGCCGGCTCGTTCGTGGGGTACCTCGTCCGGACCTACGGCCTGGCCAAGTTCAAGCAGGTCTACGTCAGCGGCGACTACCTGGGCACCTACGGGAAGCCGCTGGCGCAGCTCGACCAGGAATGGCGCCGCTACCTGATATCCGGTCGCGCCCAGGGGCCCTTCGCCCCCGATCCCGAGCGCTACATCGAGAGCGTGGGGGAGGTGCAGGCCCGCTACGAGGAGCTGTTCGAGGCGCTCGGGCGCGGGCAGCCCATCAGCCGACGCGCGTACCTGCTGCTGGACCAGGCCAGGGTGGAGGCCGACAGGGGGCAGCTGGAGGGGTGCAGGCGGCTGCTCGGGGAGTTCGACGAGCTCTGGGACGGCTAGCCTACGCCGGCTCGCAGCTCGCGCAGGATCCCCCGTAACGCCTCGGTGTAGGCCTCGCTGTAGGTCGGGAAAGGGCGCACCACGTCGGCCAGGACCTCCACGGGCACCTCGGCACGGATCGCCAGCGCAGCCTCGCCGATCCACTCATCGGCTCTCGGGCCCAGCGCAGAGGCACCCACCAGCACCCCGCGCGCGGCATCGGCCACCAGCTCCAGCCTGCCGATCCTTTCCCCCTCAGCCGAAGCTCGCGCCACCTCCGACAGCTCCACGCGCGCCGACACCACCTCGACCCCTGCCTCCTCGGCCCGCTCCCTGGTGAGCCCCACAGCTGCTACGGGCGGGTGGGTGTACACCGTCCTGGGCACGGCGCGGTAATCGGCCAGGGCTCTTCTTCCCAGGAGGTTGGCCGCGACCACCCTCGCCTGGTAGTTCGCCGTGTGCGTATAAGGGGCCACCCCGGTCACGTCCCCGGCGGCCCACACGTGTGCCTGCCCCTCCACCCGGCAGCGGGCATCCACCTTTAAAGGGCCCGCCGTGGCTATGCCCAGCTGCTCCAGCCCCAAGCCACGGGTGTTGGGATCCCGACCGACGGCCACGAGCAGCCTGTCGGCGGGCACCTCACCTCCCCCCTCGAGCTCGAGCGCCACGCCGGAGGAGGTCGTCCTGGCCCCCAGGACACTTCTGCCGGTCAGCACCCTCACCCCCTGGGAGCCGAGCACCTCGGCCATGAGCTCCCCTACCCAGGGAGACTCCCTGCTCAGCAGCCGCGGCGAGCGCTGCACCACCGTGACCTCGGTGCCGAACGCCGCGTACACCTGCGCCAGCTCGCAGGCCACCGCACCCCCGCCCAGTATCGCCAGCGACCCAGGCAGCTCGGGCGAGCTCAGCGCCTGGTCGCTCGTCCAGCAGGGCAAGTCCTCCAGCCCCAGTATGCGAGGCAACCTGGGACGCGAGCCCGTACACACCACGAGGTCGCGCCAGCCGATCTCCAGCCTTCCCACCTCCACCACACCCGGGCGGGAGACCTTCCCACGACCACGGAAGAGGCGCGCTCCGGCTCTTGCCAGCTCCTCGGCGTGGGCGGAGTCATCGCGGTGCTCCGCGACCTCGTCCCTCCAGGCGATCGCCTCCCGGAAGGCCTCGGCGTCCGGGCCGCCGCACAGCCGGTGCCTGCGGGCCGAGTGCAGCATCGCCTTGCTGGGCATGCACGCCAGGAACGGGCACTCCCCTCCCACCAGGCCGTCGGCTACCACCGCCACGCGCACCCCCTCGCTCGCCAGCTCCAGGGCCAGCGTCTCCCCGGCGGTGCCCGCCCCCAGCACCACCACATCGAAGTCCTCCATCTGCCACCTCCACAGGTCTGTACGCCCCGCGTGTTGCAGGAAGCGTGCCCCAGCCTGTATCATGGCTGCGCATCACGCTTGGGGGGTGAGTACATGGCCGAGGGTTGGGACGCTATGGCCCGCTGGTACGACGACAAGCAGGGGGAGGAGGGCGACCTGTGGCACCGCGAGCTGATCGACCCCACGCTGTGGCGGGTCATCGGTGACCCCGCGGGCTTGGACGTGCTGGACTTGGGCTGCGGCAACGGCTACGTAGCCAGGAGGATGGCCCGCGCCGGGGCCAGGGTCACCGGCGTGGATGCCTCCCCGGCGATGGTCGAGCGGGCTCGGGCGCACGAGGCCCGGCAGCCCCTGGGGATAACCTACCTCGTGGCCGACGCGGCGCGCCTGGACGCGCTGGCCTCGTCCAGCTACGACCTCGTGGTGAGCAACATGGTCCTCATGAACGTGGAGCACGCCGAGGGCGCCATCCACGAGGCCTCGCGGGTCCTGCGACCTGGCGGCCGCTTCGTCGCCAGCCTGTCGCATCCCTGCTTCGACATCTGGGAATCCTCCGGCTGGCAGATAGAGATGGTGGGCACCCAGCGCATAGCCTGGCGCAAGGTCCGGGGGTACAGGCAGCAGCAGGCCGCCAAGGTACCCTGGCGGGGACCTCAGGGAGAGACCTGGGAGACCTGGACGTACCACCGCCCGCTCTCCTGGTACTTCCGGAGGCTGCGCGAGGCAGGGCTGGCCGTCACGGCGCTCGAAGAGCCCAAGCCCACCGAGGTGTTCCTGCAGGAGTCCCCCCAGGTCTGGATAGCGGACGTGCCCCTGCACTGCGTATTCGAGGCCATCAAGGTGAGCAGATAGGCACCTATTGATGCAGCTATATACGCAGCGTATAATATCGTTGATGGCCTGAGAGGATGAAGGACTACTACGGTATACTGGGCGTGTCCCCCAAAGCGAGCTACGACGAGATCAGGCAAGCCTATCGCAGGCTCGCCAAGCAGTATCATCCCGACCTGAACCCGTACGATCCCTACGCCAACGAGAAGTTCAAGGAGATCAACGAGGCTTACGAGGTGCTGAGCGACCCCTACAGGCGGGCGAGCTACGACCTGGACAGGGAGTACGCCTACAGCCAGCAGGCCGCCGGCAGCTACTCCTACGGCGGCTACTCCCCCGGAGCCAGCTCCCGCTCGTACGGCCAGTACGCTTCCTGGGGCGCCGGCGGCTCGAACCCACCGGGGAGCACGGGATACGCCGGGGCGACGCACGCCACGACCGCTCCCGGCCCACCCAAGGATCTACACCTGCACCGATACGTGCTGTGGGCGTTGGTGGCGATCGAGCTCATGCTCGGCCTGCTGCTCTCGGTGGGAGGCACGCACGCCGTCCTGGCGTTCATGGAGCGCAGGCCCAGGCAGGCGCGCGACGCGCTCATCGCCGGCGCAGCCTTCCTCATCTTCAAGTTGGTGGCGCTCCTGGTGATAGCCTTCGGCCACGCGCCGCCGGCTATCGAGCTGGTGTTGTGGGGGCTGCCTGTGGCCTCCGCCGCCCTGCTGTGGTGGCAGTACAACGAATAACGGCTCAAGTCCGACGCGCCTCGACCAGCTCCAACAGACCGAGCGCCCTGCGCTCCAGGCGCTCTACAGAGAAACCCTCCAGGTGGTCCAAGGGATCGCGCAGCAGGTGGTCGCCCCACAGCCTGGCCACGGGCTCCAGCGCCCGCTGGAGGGCCCTCACCAGCGGCACGGGGCTCCGCACGTGCTCCAGGAGGAGCAGCCGGCCGCCGGGGCGCAGCACCCTCCTGGCCTCCCGCAGGGCGGCAGCGGGATCCGGGATGGTGCACAGCCCCAAGGTGATGACCACCGTGTCAAAGGCGCCGTCCGGTAGATCCAGGTGCTGGGCATCCCCCACCAGCAGCTTGACCCGGCGGCCCGCTCGCCTCGCCCGACGGTGCGCCCTCGCGAGCATGCCGGGGCTCTGGTCCACGCCCACCAGCTGCACCCCGCTCGGGTAGTACGGCAGGTTGAGGCCGGTACCGAGCGCCACCTCCAGCACCTTCCCCTCCGCCCTAGAGCAGAGCCGAGCGCGTGCCCCTCTTAGCAGCAGTGCGTCGAGGGGCAGCAGCAACAGGTCGTACAGGGGAGCGATCGCATCGTAGATACGTCTCAGCCTGCCGATGGTACCTCACCCCCTAGGGGATCACCGCTACGTCGCTGGCGCGCACGAAGGCGATCCTGTGGTTGAAGGCTATCACGTAGAACAGCTCGTGCCCGTCCACCACCCTGTAGTCCTCCGGAGCGTTGAAGGTCACGGCGTAGTAGTCCTGGGCCCTGACGGGTCCCCACGCCACGTAGTACTGCCCGGCGGGTATGGCGTACTGCAGGGGCTGGAGCGTGTGGATGGTGGGCACGCCCGCGGAGGCGTAGTCCTCGGGCGAGGGGTAGGCCGCCCCGTACACCTGCACGGACGCCGCGCCCGGCTTGGGCGTCACCAGCAGCCCACTGCTCCGCACGGTGTTGGTCCTGCCGCCCGGGTTGTAGAACCAGGCCTTCTTACCGCCGTAGAAGATCGCGCTCCAGTCGCCCCTCTGCTCGGCCAGGTAGAACCGCTGACCGGTCACCGCCTTGTCGCCCCAGTCATAGGCGAGCGTCGTGCCCGCCGAGCCGTCAGGGTGCAGCGCGGGATCGCTGATCAGCGGGGCATCGAAGCTCGGCGCGGTGTGCAGGTACACGAAGTTCGCCGGCTGGCTGGGTAGCGTGTACATATTGCCCTCCGAGTCGGTGTACGTCACGGTGGGCTTGTTCGTGTGGAAATTGGGCGCGATCATGACGATCCTCCCAGCGGTCACCCCGTGCGCCCGCTGAGACCTGGGAGCAATCCCGAGCAGGGCCATATAGTGCGCCCAGTCCCAATACGGGCCCGGATCCCAGTGCATACGCCCCTGGTAGGCCGGCCCCGGACCGGGCACGTCGTCGTGCCCCAAGATGTGTGCCCGGTCCAGAGGGATATGGAACCTCGCGGCCAGATACCTCACCAGCCTGGCAGAGGACCTGTACATCTGCTCGGTGTACCAGGTGGCGCCCTCCACCGCAAAGCCCTCGTGCTCGATGCCGATGGAGTGGATGTTGACGTACCAGTTTCCCGCCTGCCAGGCGACGTCCTTGGTGGGCACAAGCTGCGTCACCAAACCATCGGACGACCTGATGAGGTAGTGGGCGCTCACGTAGCTCTGCGAGGTGAAGGTCGACAGCGCGCTGGCGTAGGAGCCCTCAGTGTCGTGGATGACTATGTACTGGATCTCGAGGCCATCAGCGGGCCTGTTCGCCAGGTCGTAGTTACCGTAGTCCCCGGGGTCGCTCGAGAACTGGGTGTAGAGCGCGGGCACGTAGTTACAGGCCAGACCGGGCGGGCACTCAGCCTCGCCCTCCCTGAGGCTGCGCAGGTGCAGCCGCTTGGCGGTGCTCCTAGCGGGCACCACGTGCTGGGCTCGGAGGCGCACCACCTGCCCATCCGCAAGCACTCGGGCTGCGCCGCTGTTGATCGTGGCGTACACGTCGTCGGCGAAGGCCTTGGCAGCCTGCAGCACGTCCGAGCCGCTGAACTTGGCGACGGCCCCGTACCACTTGGCTGGATCGCTCGGCGTGGCCCCAATGAGCTGTTGCTCATAGCTCGCCAGGAGCGCCGCCCCTCCCCGGATGTTCTGCGCGGGGTCGCGCTTGAGCACCTCGGGGGATACCCCCAGCAGCCTGGCAGCTGCCTCCAGCGTGTGGTAGCGAGGCACGGACTCGACCGAGACCCATCGGCGTTCCACGCGACCATCCTGTCCTCGGCCGTCGACGACCGGTACCCGATCGACGTCCGAGAGCGCCATTACGCCGTAGGCCCCATCTGCGCTGGGCCGCCCGTCGTGGTGCTCCCAGAGCGACTTGTTGTAGGCCACCGCAAGCAACACCGGGAGCGGCACGTGAAACTCCCTGGCGGCCTTGGAGAACGCCCTCTGCAGCCTGTAGGGATCGGACCTAGCAGCCACCGGACGCGGCGGCAGCAACGCCCCCAGCAGGCACACCACCAGCAGCAGGATCAGGAAAAGATTACATCGACGCAGCATCTTGATACCCTCCGTTGCAGATCGACGGCCTGATGGTAGCACCAGAGGCGCTCGCAGGTCAACGCCCTGCAGGTATGCTACAATCCAGCGGAGAGGTGGCAGAGATGGCGAACAGAGAGGTCAGGGTGAGGCAGAGCCCAAACATCCTTATCCGAGCAGCGTACTTCCTGCTCGTGGGATGGTGGCTTGGTGGGGTGGTGTCGGGGCTGGCCTGGCTGCTGGTGATCTCGATCATCGGCCTGCCGCTCGGCATCTACCTGATAAACAGGCTGCCCACGCTCATGACGCTGCGCTTGCCCGACGAGCACCTCCTGGTGCAGGGCGGGACGATCGTCAGGTCCACCAGGCGACAGCTCCCATTCCTGGTGCGGGCCATCTACTTCCTGCTGGTGGGGTGGTGGCTGTGCGGGCTGTGGATGTCGGTAGCCTACCTGCTGATGCTGTCCGTGATAGGCATCCCGCTGGCCTTCTGGATGTACAACCGCGTGGGCGCCGTGACCACCCTCTTCAGATACTAGGCGACCTGGCAAGGGATATGCGGTGGAAGGCGGCATGGAGGCGCTAAGACGACTCGTGGACATGCTATCTGGCGGGAGGCGCCCTGGGCCCGAGGCAGCTTCTGAGCTGCAACAGGGGGTGCGCATCCAGCTACGGAGCGTCTTCGGCGACGGTGAGGAGATCCCCAGCCGCTACACCTGCGACGGGGAGGACGTCTCACCTCCCCTATGGTGGGAGGGAGTCCCCGAGGGCACCGTCAGCCTGGCGCTCCTGGTGGATGACCCGGACGCTCCCCTGGGCACCTGGGGGCACTGGGTGCTGTTCAACCTCCCCCCAGACGTCAGGGAGCTGCCCGAGGGCGTGCCCAGAGAGCAGCGTCTGCCGAACGGCGCCCTACAAGGACGCAACGACCTGAGGCGCACGGGCTACCAAGGGCCTTGCCCCCCAAGGGGTTCACATAGGTATCGCTTCCGCCTCTACGCGCTGGACACCCAGCTGGACCTGGGCCCCGACGCCCGGCGTCCGCAGCTGCTGGAGGCCATGAGGGGCCACGTCCTGGGGTGGGGAGAGCTCGTCGGCACATACAGGCGTGCGCGCTAGCCCCACCAGCTGCCCGGTAGCTACCTGAGCACGAGGAATGCGTCCACGTCCACCCGCGTGCCCGTCGAGCCCGCGGGCCCGATGCCCATCACGTACACCCGCAGGGTGTGCCGGACGCTCGGATCCAGGCCCCGGCGCACGTACACCAGGCGCCGCGCCAGGTACGAGCTGGAGTAGAGGTTCACCGTGGCCACCTTCACGCCATCCAGGTACACGTAGGCGTAACCGCGGTTGCCTGCCCTGGGAGCCACCCACGCCACCTGCCTGCCCCTGAATTGGAAGGTGGCGGCGTATCCCCGCCTGCCGGTGTACCGCGTGTACCCGCCGTAGGCGCTGGGCACCTCCCAAATGCTCCAGGAGCCGCTGTAGGAGATCGCCCTGCTCCTCTCTTGATAGGCGACCAAGGTGAAGGCCGCTCCCTCCCTCCACGGGCTCCAGTTGCCCGCCCTATCTACGGCCCGCACCCGGAACTGGTACCTACCCGGGTCGAGCTGCCTCTCCAGCCTGGTCGCCGTGGTCCCGCTAGTCACCCAGCTCCAGGGCTGCCAGGCCCCGTGCACGTACCGCCTCTGCTGCAGCTGGTACCTGGCCACCCCGCTGGTGGCGTCACCTCCCGACCACCTCAGCCTCACCGGCACGGCCGTCGTGCCCAGCGCGGCTCCCACCAGCAGCTCCTGGGAAGGGGCGGTCACCTCGGGGCTCGCTGTGTCCAGCACTATCTGGTCGGAGACGGCTCCGGAGATGTTGCCCGCGGCGTCCTTGAAGCGCACGTACACGGTCTTCTCTCCGTCCCCGCTCGAGAGGATCCACGCCTTGCGGGTGGTGTAGGACTCCCACTCCGTGGGCGCTGGATCCCCGGCGTTGCGGAAGCGCACCAGGAGGACTCCCGAACCCGGCGCAGGGTCCGCAGCAGAGATCGACAGGGTGACCGAGGTGGTCTTGGTGTAGGCGGCGCCACCGTTAATGGTGATGCTGCCCTCTGGGGGCAGGGTGTCGACCCGCCAGCTCCTGCTGGCCGGAGTGGGATCGACGTTGCCCGCCGCGTCGATCGCCCGCACCTGGAAGGTGTGGGTGCCCTGGGCGAGCCCTGTATAGGTCTTGGGAGAAGTACAGGCCGCGAAGGGGCACCGTCCAGGCTGCACTCGAAGGTGGTGTCGGGCTCAGGCGAGGAGAACCCGAAGGTGGCGGACGTGCTGCGGAACGCGCCGGACGGCCCAGAGCTGAGGGTGGTGTCGGGCGCTATGGTGTCCGGGTGGCACTGGCCGGTGCCGGCATCGCTCCAGCTCTGTCCGGCTATCGGGACGAACTCCCAATCGTAGCTCTCGGGGTGCGGCGTGAGCTTGAGCACCCCAAATGCCTGGTCGTTCTGCACCTCGCTGCCAGCCGCGGCCGTTGCCAGGCGCCACAGGTTCTTGCCACCGGTGCCCACCACGAACTGGCGGATACCTTTGCCGTCGCTCGATCGGTCCGGGGCAAGCAGCGCGAAACGCTCGTAGAGGTGCGAATGCCCCGCCAGCACCACATCCCCACCCGCGTCGTAGAAGGCCTGCCACAGGGGCTTGACGGCCGGCGTGTCGAAGGTGTCCGTCCTGCCATCGATGGGGGAGATGGCGGTGGACGCCACGTATGGGTGGTGCATGAACATGAGCTGGCACATCCCCTGGTGCTCGGCGAGGTCCTGGCGGAGCCACCGCTCCTGGGGCGAGCCCTGCGCACGGGACACCCTGGCGCAGTTGCTGTTGATGGCGTAGATGCGCCAGGCCCCAAGCGTGAAGGCGTAGTAGCCCTTGTCCCTGTCTCCAGCCCTGCCGCTCGGGTTGCCCACACCGTTGAAGTAGTCGAAGTAGCCGCAGGCTCGGCTCCCGCTGCACGTAGCATCGTAGTACTCGTGGTTGCCTGGCAAGGGATAGATCTTGTCCTTCACCCTGCCCCACGACCTGTCAAAGTACGCCAGGAAATCATCATACAGGCCGTTCTCGTACTGCAAGTCTCCCAGCGCCAACACAGCATCTGGGTTGATGGCGCTAGGCAGCAGCTCGAAGGTATCCAAATCCTTGCAGGGCTGGGATGCCCTCTGATCCCCGTTACAGGCTATGTCCCCAGCGGCCACGATCACGGGATCGGACGCGGCCACGGCAGGGCGAGGCTGGATGGAGGCGACCACTAGGGCCAGGAGGTAGACCACCACTAGACATATACACCGATCACCCGAAGCGTACTCCCACACGGATGTTGCAGCATAGAGTTATGTACATTTCAAGTAGGCGTATACCTACAGATTGTAGCAAGCGGCTGGGAGCGACGCTAATAGCCAAATAGTACTAGCTCGGCAGGAGCAGGGTGTGGCTGCGTGGGCAATGCCCACGCAGCAGGGGTTAATGAGCTCTACGGAGTCCCAGGACGCCGGCGGCCGTTGTCAGCAACAGCAGGGCGATCGCCAGGGAAGGCAGCGCCGAGCCTCGCGTGGCCATCCCGCCAGCACCCGTTGCCGGCGCATGCTTGGGGATCAGCTTCCCCGCGGCCTCGGACTTGACCGGCTGGCCAGAGGGCGACACAAGCCACCAGACCTTGTTGACCGCTTGTCCGTTGGTATCTCCCGGCTTCTTGTCGCCGGCGAAGTAGTACAGCGGCATGCCGTTAGCGGTCACCTGGCGGCTGCCGTCCTTGCGGGTGATCGTGCCCAGCTTGGCGGTGACCCCTTTGCCGGCCACCGGTTGCCCAGACTTGAGCACGAAAGGCTGCCAGGTCTGCGCGCAGCTGCCGTAGCAGGTGCTCTCGTGCTGCTTGTCGTGAGAGAAGATGTACAGCGACCTCCCGCTGGAGTCGGTGAGTATGTTCCCGTACTCCTTGTTATGGGTCACGATCACGGTAGCCTCGGTCTTGGCCCAGGACACAGCCGTAAGGCCCAGCAACAGGATAGCCCCCAGCATCGTAGACAACAGGACACGCACTGCTCTGAACATCTCCATCCTCCTTATGAATGCTCTTGGTAGTCGAAGCCCTCACACAGCCCGTAAACCTTCTACCTATAGCCATCACCCCCTTCGAGCCCAGAGGTCGATGGACCAGGCCCGCTGACTCTCGACTGACCTCCCCGCCAAGATCACCTGTGGCGCGCCTCGTTGATGGTGGTTCTGGGAGATCCGCCAATTGGACTGAACTCCCACCCCACAAGTTCCCCGCAGGGAGAGTCAAGGGGTTAGAAAAAGGTTAGAATCTGGCGCTGGGCCCCGAGCCGCACCTCAGCGGTAGCCCGCGTCCACCTGCTCGGCTGGGGGGCTGCGCGCCCGTATCCAGGGCGCCTCCTCTCCCCACGAGGCCAAGGTAGCCTGAGGGACGTAGGGTCACCTCCCCGTGCTTGGGAGGCGGCTGGGCCACCCGCTGGTGGGGGATCCGTCCAAGCTGGCCGTAGCCCAAGTTAGCGGCCGCCCCAGCGATATCTAGCTTGCGGCAGCACACGAGCTGCGGGTGCCAGGGGGCTCAGCACGCACCCGGCTCTGGCCCATGGTGCTCGGGCGAACGATCATCGATGCACAAGCCTCGACGACTACGGTCAATAAGGATGTATACTCATAATGATGAGTCCACCCCGGCGCCCTCGGGCGCTCGGTAAGCTTCGGAGGCTAGGGCCATGAGAGAGGCTTGGTCGACCCTCATCACTCCGAGGGTAGCCCAACCAACGACAGACAACTGGCAACGACTGCTCAGGGCGCTATCTCGCTACCTGTTCACCGTGGGCAGCGTGGCCCTGGTCACGGCCCTGATATGGCTGATGACGGACAGGGTGCGCCTGGCCAACATATCTATGCTGTACCTGTTGGCGGTGATGGTGGTGGCCGTCACGTGCGGCAGTGTGCCGGCGATCATCGCATCGGTGCTCTCCTTCCTGGCCTTCGACTTCTTCTTCGTGCAGCCCACGTGGTCGCTGACCATCCGCGATCCTGACGAGTGGCTGGCGTTGCTGCTGTTCCTGATCACCGCCATAGTGACGGGCCAGCTGGCCGCGCTGCTGAGGCGCAGGGCCGAGGAAGCCAGCAGGCGGGAGAGGGAGGCCAACCTGCTGTACGAGCTGCTGAGGGTGCTGGGGGAGGAAGAGATAGGGGTGGCGCTGGAGTCCGCAGCAGAGCAGATCAGGCGCGAGCTCAGGCTCGAGGGCGTGGGCATAGAGATCAGCTCGCTGGACAACGGGGGCCCGATCAGGGTGTTCAGCGGCAGCAAGCGCGCGCGGCTGCAGTTGCTCACGCTCAGCGGCAGCCGCAGGTACGTGCTGGAGGATGGGGCGCCGACCAACGGGGGAGCGCCCAGGTCCACGTGGTTGCACGTCGCACCCAACTTGCCTCAGATGGGAAGAGCGCACAGGGATCTGCTGCGCGTGGTGTACATACACACGGAGGGCAGGCGGCTGGGGTCGATCAACCTGGTCGGAGGTGGATCGCTGTCGGATGCCGATGTTCGGCTGCTCTCGGCCGTGGCACAGCAGCTAGGCCGCACCTTGGAGCGGGCGGCGTTGAGGCGTAGAGCCATGGAGATGGAAGCCATCAAGCGGGCCGATGAGCTCAAGACCTCTCTGATCAACGCGGTGTCGCACGACCTGCGCACCCCCCTGGCCACCATCAGCGCGGCCGCGGACAGCCTGTTGAGGCAGGACGTCGAGTGGAGCGAGGAGGAGCGCAGGGGGTTCGTCCGGGACATAGCGGAGGAGTCCCGGCGACTGGGCAGGCTGGTGGACAACCTGCTGGACATGTCCCGGCTAGAGGGAGGCAGCCTGCGCCCGCATAAGTCGTGGTGCGATCTGGGGGCCTTGGTAGAGGAGACCATCGACAGGTTGGGCAGCCTCACCGCCCACCATCAACTGCACCTGGAGGTTGAGGAGGACCTGCCGCCGGTCCTGCTGGACTACGTGGAGATAGGACAGGTGGTGTCCAACCTCCTGGAGAACGCTATCAAGTACGCTCCCCAAGGCACGACCATCGACATCCAGGTGCGCCGGCAGGGGGATGAGGTGCGCGTAGCTATAGCAGACCGAGGCCCCGGTATCCCACCCCAGGATCTAAGCCGCATCTTCGACAAGTTCTACCGAGTGCAGGGCTCAAGCCCTGCCCCCCAGGGCATGGGTTTGGGGCTATCGGTAGCCAAGGGATTGATCGAGGCGCATGGTGGCCGCATCTGGGGCGAGAACCGTCCGGGAGGTGGGGCCGTGTTCTCCTTCACCCTGCCACTATCCCCAGCAGGAGTCCCTCCGCCATGTTAGGTCCGCGAGGCGCCAGGGTCTTGGTGGTGGAGGACGAGCCCCCCATCCTGCGGATGCTCGCCTCCAACCTGCGCAGCCACGGCATGCAGGTGCTCACGGCCGCTACCCTCCGGGAGGCGATGGAGAAGCACGCGACCTTCAGACCGGACGTGATCCTCCTGGACCTGAGGCTGCCTGACGGCCGGGGGGAGGAGCTCATCCGCCAGGTGAGGTTGACCTCCACCGTGCCGATCATCGTGCTATCGGCCTACGGAGAAGAGGGGCAGAAGGTGGCAGCGCTGGAGATGGGCGCGGACGACTACCTGACGAAGCCCTTCGGGGTCAAGGAGCTGCTGGCCCGCATCCGGGTGGCCCTTAGGAGGGCGGCCGGCAAAGCCTCGGGGGAACCGGAGGTGCGCGTGGGAGAGCTCACCTTGGACCTCGCCAACCGGAGGGTGACGGTCGATGGCCAGCAGGTGCAACTAACGCCCACCGAGTACGCGCTGCTCAAGGTGCTGGCTGTGCACCTCAACAAGGTGCTGACGGACTCCCAGCTGTTGAACGAGGTGTGGGGGCAGGCCTACGGTTCGGAGCCCCATTACCTCCACGTGTACGTCTCGCGCCTGCGCAGGAAGCTCGGCCCGGCAGCCAAGTACCTGGTGACGGAGCCTGGGGTGGGCTACAGGCTGCTCTCGCCCGAGGAACTTTGAGCCTTTGTTGAGCCCAGACACCCCTCTGTTGAGGATTCTTTGAGCGGCATCCGGCTAAGCTGGTGGCAGGCAACAGAGAGAGGGCATGATGACCTGGAGCAAGGCCGGATCGCCGCGCTACCACAACATACTCATCGTAGAGGATGAGGCTCCCTTCAGGAAGATCCTGGCCCGTAACCTCTCAAAGCACGGGCTCAGGGTCCTGGAAGCCGACACCGTGGCGGCCGCCCTGCGGACCATCGAGTCGGAGAACCCCGACCTGCTCCTGCTGGACATCCATCTGCCGGACGACACCGGCTGGGAGCTGTTGCGGGTGCTGCAGAGGCGCGGGGTGGAGATACCGACCATAGTGGTGACGGCCGTCCGCGTGCCCGAGGCCCGCAGGCGGGAGTTTCAACCCCTTGCCATGCTCATCAAGCCCTTCCCTCTAGATGCGCTGCTGCACCACATCCTGGGGGAGGAGGTTTCTAATGGTTGATATCGCGCTCGTCCTGCTGACCTTGACCTTCTTCGTGCTGTGCGGGTGCCTGCTGCTAGCCATGGAGAAGCTGATGGAGGTGTGAAGCCATGGGATGGATATGGGGATTGACGGCCACAGGGGGCGTGCTCATGGGGTTGTACCTGTTCTACGTCCTGCTGCGGCCTGAGAAGTTTTGAACCATCAAGCAAGGGGGAGACGGATGTTGGACGAAGAGGTGTTATCGCTGTGCAACCTGTACCTAAGGCTGGCTGGGAGGGAAGATGTGCAGGCCGTCCACGCCCTGATCCCGTATCAGGGCCAAGTGGTTCCTAATCGCCTGTCGAGGCTCTTGGAAGCGTTCAGCTCGGAGCACATGCTCTGGTCCGCGTGCCGGGCACGAGGCCACTGGCTAGAGGTGCGCATCAGCCGGCAGCACCCAAAGGGAGGAGGTGAGCCAAGGTGAGCTGGCTCCAGATACCGGCTTTCTTGCTAGTGTTGCTGGCCATCACCAAGCCCCTGGGGAGCTACATGGCGCGGGTGTATCAAGGGGAACGCACCTTCCTCAGCCCGGCCCTGGCGCCCCTGGAGCGGGCGATCTACCGCGTGGCCAGGGTGGACCCAGACCGCGAGCAGGATTGGCGAGGGTACGCCCTGGCTCTGCTGCTGTTCAACCTATCGGGGATGCTGGCCCTGTACGCGCTGCAACGCTTGCAGGCCTGGCTACCGCTCAATCCCGAGCACCTGCCGGGCGTGGCGCCGGATCTGGCCTTCAACACCGCGGCCTCCTTCGTCACCAACACCAACTGGCAAGCCTACGCCGGGGAGACCACGATGAGCTACCTGACTCAGATGGCCGGCCTGACCGTGCAGAACTTCCTGTCCGCCGCCGTGGGTCTGGCGGCGGCGGTGGCGCTGGCCAGGGGGCTGACGCGGCGGTCCACCCGCCAGCTGGGCAACTTCTGGGTAGACGTCACCCGCTCGGTGCTGTACGTGCTCCTGCCGCTGGCCATCCTGGGCGCACTGCTCCTGGTCTGGCAGGGAGTGCCCCAGAATCTGTCCCCCTACGTGGCAGCGGAGACCGTGGAGGGGCACAGGCAGATCCTCCCCCAGGGGCCGGTGGCCAGCCAAGAGGCCATCAAGCTGCTGGGCACCAACGGCGGGGGCTTCTTCAACGCCAACTCGGCCCATCCCTACGAGAACCCCACACCCCTGACGAACTTCCTGGAGGCGCTGTACATATTCGTGGTGCCCGCGGCGCTCTTGTACACCTTCGGCAAGATGACGGGCGACACCAGGCAGGGGTGGGCCCTGTGGGTGGCCTCCGCGCTCCTGTTCCTGGCGGGGCTCGGGGTGGCGTCGTGGGCCGAGCGCGCGGGGAACCCTCTGCTGGCGGGGCTGCACGTCGGCCAAGGAGGGCTGGCGGGGGTGAGCATGGAGGGCAAGGAGATCAGGCTCGGGCTGCCCGGCACACTGCTCTTCTCCGTGGTCACCACGGCCGCGTCCTGCGGGGCCGTCAACGGGATGCTCTCCAGCTTGAGCCCCCTGGCCGGAGGGGTCGCCCTATTCAACATGCAGCTGGGGGAGATCATCTTCGGTGGCGTGGGCTCCGGGCTGTATGGGCTGGTGATCTACGCTATGCTCGCGGTGTTCATAGCCGGGCTGATGGTGGGGAGGACGCCGGAGTACCTGGGGAAGAAGATCGAGGCGTTCGAGATCAAGATGTCCGTGGTGTACATGCTGGCCTTCGCCGCGATCATATTGCTGCTGAGCGCTTGGGCTGCAGCGGCCAGCTACGGTCGAGGGCAGGTGCTGAATCCGGGGCCGCACGGCCTCTCGGAGATAGTGTACGCCTACAGCTCGGCAACCGGGAACAACGGCTCGGCCTTCGCGGGGCTGAGCGCCAACACCGCCTTCTACAACCTGACGCTGGGGCTAGCGATGCTGGGTGGGAGGTTCCTCCTGCTGCTGCCGGTGCTGGCGATAGCCGGATCGATGGCGCGCAAGCGAGCGGTGCCTCCCAGCCTGGGCACCTTCCCCACCAACGGGGGCACGTTCGTCGCGCTCCTCGTGGGCACCATACTGATAGTGGGGGCGCTGACCTTCTTCCTCGTGCTGTCCCTGGGACCCGTAGCTGAGCAACTGATCATGGCGGCCGGCAAGGCCTTCGGAGGGAGGTGAAGCTGATGGCGAGGCACAAGCAGGCTAAGGTCAACACCTGGTCCCGACAGCTGCTGACCAGGGCCGCGCTGGATGCGCTGCGCAAACTGGCGCCCTGGCAGCTGGTGCGCAGCCCGGTGATATTCGTCGTGGAGATGGTGAGCATCGCCGTCTCCCTGGCTACGTTGGCCGCCTGGTGGGCGCCGGGCGGCGCGGCCTCGGGAGGCAGGCTCTTCAGCCTACAGATCAGCGCCTGGCTCTGGTTCACGGTGCTGTTCGCCAACTTGGCCGAGTCGCTGGCCGAGGCTAGGGGGAAGGCCCAGGCCGACGCCCTGAGGGCGACGAAGCAGGAGACTGTGGCCAGGAGGCTCCGAGATGGCCGGGAGGAGCTGGTAGATGCCGGCCATCTCCGCAAGGGGGACGTGGTCCTGGTCCGAGCGGAGGAGATCATACCCGCCGACGGGGAGGTAGTGGAGGGCGTGGCCCTCGTGAACGAGTCCGCCATCACCGGGGAGTCCACGCCGGTGCTCAAGGAGCCCGGCACCGACACGCGATCCACCGTCACGGCGGGCACCAGAGTGGTCGCCGACTGGCTCAAGATAGTGGTCACAGCCGACCCCGGGGAGAGCTTCCTGGACAGGATGATCGCCCTGGTGGAGGGCGCCCAGCGCCAGAAGACACCCAACGAGCTCGCGCTGACCATCCTGCTGGCGGGCCTCACCCTGATATTCCTGCTGGTGGTGGGCACCCTGCCCCCCTTTGGGCAATACTCGGGCGCGAGCGTCTCGCTCACGGAGCTGGCGGCGCTGTTTGTGTGCCTCATCCCCACCACCATCGGTGGGCTGCTCTCGGCGATAGGCATAGCTGGCATGGACCGCGTCGCGAGGTTCAACGTGATGGCGATGTCCGGCAGGGCCATCGAGGCGGCCGGCGACGTCGACGTCCTGCTCCTGGACAAGACGGGCACCATCACCTACGGCAACCGCCTGGCGGCCGAGGTCGTCCCGGTGGGCGGGGCCTCCCAGCAGGAGGCGGCCACCGCAGCCTACCTGGCCAGCCTGGGGGACGACACCCCGGAGGGCAAGAGCCTGCTCGAGCTGTGCACCAGGTTGGGCGTCCAGCTGGAGATGCCCAGGGACGCCGAGGTCATACCTTTCAGCGCACAGAGGCGGCTCAGCGGCCTGCGCACCCAGGGCCATGAGTACCTCAAGGGAGCACCGGACGCCATCTTGGCCACCACCTCGTACTCGGTGGGGCCGGAGGTGCGGGCCCGGGTGGAGGCGATAGCGCAGGAGGGGGGTACCCCCCTCCTGGTGACGCAGGACTCCCGCGTGGTCGGGGTGGTGTACCTCAAAGACACCGTCAAACCAGGCCTACGGCAGCGATTCGAGGAGTTCCGGAAGATGGGAGTCAAGACCATCATGGTCACCGGGGACAACCCATTGACCGCTCGCACCATAGCTCGCGAGGCGGGAGTGGACGACTTCGTGGCCGAGGCCAAGCCGGAGGACAAGATCCAGATAATCCGGGAGCAGCAGGCAGCGGGTCACGTAGTGGCCATGACCGGCGACGGCACCAACGACGCCCCAGCGCTGGCGCAGGCGGACGTGGCCCTGGCCATGCACTCCGGCACGGCCGCCGCCAAGGAGGCGGCCAATATGGTAGACCTCGACTCCAACCCCACCAAGCTGATCGAGGTGATCATCCTGGGCAAGCAGCTGCTGATCACCAGGGGAGCCATCACCACCTTCTCCATAGCCAACGACGTGGCCAAGTACTTCGCGATCGTGCCGGCGATCTTCGCGCGGGCCTACCCGCAGCTCTCGGCGCTCAACTTGATGGGGCTGCACGATCCCCACAGCGCCATCCTGTCGGCGGTGATCTTCAACGCGCTGATCATCATCGCCCTGGTACCGCTGGCCATGCGCGGAGTCGCCTACAGGCCAGCCCCGGCGGCCCAGCTGCTGAGGCGCAACCTGCTGATCTACGGGCTGGGGGGAGTGGTGGCACCCTTCATGGGCATCAAGCTGATCGACATACTGGTCACAGCTCTAGGTCTATCTTAGGAGGTGCGAGGATGTCCCTGCGATCGAACCTAGCTAGCGCGCTGCTGCTGTTGGCCGCGCTCACCGTGCTCACCGGGCTGGGCTACCCCCTGCTGTTGACGGCCGTGGCTCAGCTGGCCTTCCCCCACCAAGCGGGCGGCAGCCTGCTGATGGACGCCAGCGGACGGGTGCGTGGCTCCGAGCTCATAGGTCAAAGCTTCACGAGCCCGAGGTATTTCCACCCGAGGCCCTCCGCAGCCGGGGAAGGAGGCTACGATCCGCTGGCATCAGGCGGGTCTAACCTAGCGCCCACCAACCAGAGATGGTTGACGCTGGTGGCGCAGAGGACGGCCCAGTACAGGCAGGAGAACGCCCTGAGTCCGGGGCAAGCAGTACCGGCGGACGCGGTCACGGCGTCGGGCAGTGGCCTGGACCCGGACATCTCCCTGGAGAACGCCCTACTCCAGGTGCCGAGGGTGGCGCGCGCACGCGGCGTGCCGCAGGCCAGGCTGCGCAACCTGGTCCTGCAGCACGCCCGTGGCCGGCAGCTGTGGATACTGGGAGAGCCGAGGGTCAACGTGGTCGAGCTCAACTCAGCGCTGGACAGGCTCGGAGGTTAGCTATGGAGGAGCGGCGGCCGTCAGCAGAGGAGATGCTCGAGCGTGTGCGGCGCCAGGCAGGTAGCGGCTCCAGGGGGAGGCTGAAGATCTACCTGGGGATGGCCGCCGGGGTCGGCAAGACGTACGCCGCTCTCATGGAGCTGCACCGACGCAAGTCCCGGGGCACGGACTGCGTCGTCGGCTGGGTGGAGACCCACGGGAGGCCCAAGACACTGGAGGCGTTAAGGGGACTGGAGGTAGTGCCGCCCCGTCGGTGCGAGTACAAGGGAAGGATGGTCGAGGAGATGGACACCGAGGCGATCATCCGGCGACGCCCGGCGGTGGCGCTGGTGGACGAGCTAGCACACACGAACGTGCCGGGTTGTGCTCGACATGAGAAGCGCTGGCAAGAGGTCCAAGATATCCTGGACCACGGCATCACGGTGATCTCGACGCTCAACGTCCAGCACATAGAGAGCTTCGCCGACCTGGTGGAGGACATCACGGGCTCGCCTGTTAGGGAGCGGGTGCCCGACTGGGTGGTGGACCAGGCGGACGAGCTGGAGCTCGTGGACATGTCACCTCACTCCCTGCGACAGCGGATACGCCACGGCAACGTCTATCCCCCGGAGCAGGTGGAGGCCGCCCTGAGGGGCTTCTTCCGAGAGGGCAACCTCTCCGCGCTGCGCGAGCTGGCGTTGCGCAAGATGGCCGAAAGGGCGGAGCAGGACCTGGAAGCGTACATGCGCCAACACGACATCGAGCAGATATGGCCTGTGGGGGATAAAGTGCTGGTGGCGATCGACGCGCACCCGCGATCCCGCATCCTCATACAGAGGGGCTGGCGGCGAGCCCAGCGGTACGGTACGGACCTGCTAGTGGCCTTTGTGGAGACCCCCGCCTGGGCCAGGGCCAGCCCCGAAGCGCGGCGCCAGCTGGCACAGCTGCTGCAGTACGCGGAAGACCTGGGAGCTAAATGCCTGCGCTCCCAAGGGCAAGATATCGCCGCGCAACTGCTGGAGCTGGCCAAAGAGCACAACGTCGGCACCGTAGTGCTCGGCAGGCCGAGGGGGTCCCGCTGGCGGCACCTGCTAAGGGGGTCCGTCCCCGAGCGGCTGCTGTGGAAGGCCAAGGACATCGACCTGATCATCGTAGCTGACCAGGCCGAGCAGGACTAGCTCGGGCACGACTCCACAGTCGCCCTCCAGGTACTCACCTCAGCCAAGAGCAGAGTCAGCAACGAGCCCGGCATGGGGAAAGCTGTCGGGAGACGCGGGCGCTCCCAAGGAGCACCAATGGGCGCCGGTGGTTGACGGATAAGCCGAGGCCACCATCGGAGGCGGCCGGATACGGGAGGATCACGCCACCTGCCACTACCCAGGGTGTGCATCTACTCCCATCAGCAGCGCGGCCGTAACGCAGCCAGCAACCTGTAGCCGCTCACGGCCTCGTGGCGGCCAGGCCGCGAGCAAGGGCGAACGCCTCCTCCAGCGACAGGGCTATGGTGACGGCCTCGGGGGTCTCGCGCGCCCACCGCTCGTAGTCCTGGCGGGACGGAAAGGCGTTGATGTAGGGGCAGAGGAGCTCCTGCACCGGCCCCTTCCCGGACCGCGCCGCACCGAAGGACACCACCTCACCCTCCGGCCAGGCCTCCACAGTCCGCCCGGTCACGTGCGCCATCACCTGCCCGCCCGACGGGCTATCGGAGCGCACGCTGACCGACTCATACCCCAGCACGGTCGGCGCCATCAGAGCGTCCATGAAGCAGTGCACGTAGAGGCGTTTCCCGCCCGCATCCACCTCGGGGCGTATCCTCGGCGTCTCCTTGGAGAGGGCATCCACAAGATCCCCTAGTGTTCGTGCCGAGCATCCTCCGGTAGATCTAGGACCTGCGCGAGGCGCTCTATTAGCTCTTCAGGTAGCTCTATCTGCCTATAGCTCATCAGATATCTTTCATCTTACATATCTGGCTGTCATTGACCGGCCCTTGGCTGCCTTACATCTGATGCTAGGCTGCGCAGCAGGACAGCTTCTTTACGTCGCGGCTGAAGGACTGCGCCGCGAGCTTGAGCCCCTCCGCCATCGTGAGGTAGGGGGCGAAGGTGTCGAGCAGGTCGGAGACCCTCAGCCCGAACCTCGTCGCCAGCACCGCGGCGTAGATCACGTCGCCCGCGTTCTCCGCCACCACCTGGGCGCCGAGCAGCCTGTCGGAGGAGGCCTCGGCCACGAGCTTGAAGAGCCCCAGGCCGTCCCCGTTCACCCGGGCCCTGGGCACGGCGTCCAGCGGCAGGGTCGACGTCCTGACCTCCAGGCCCTTGGCCCTGGCCTCCGCCTCGGTCATCCCCACCGAGGCTATCTGGGGCTGGGTGAAGATCACGCTGGGGAGGGCACTCAGGTCCCTGTAGGTCCTGGCGCCCGTGAGCGCGTTGCCCGCCGCCAGCCCGCCCTCGTAGGCGGCCACGTACACGAACTGTGGCGTCCGGGTGACGTCGCCCGCAGCCCACACCCTGGGGTTGGTGGTCCTCTGGGCCTCGTCCACGGCTACCGCGCCGGTATCGTCCAGCTGCACGCCGGCCACGGGGAGATCCAGCGCCTCCACGTTGGGGCTCCTGCCGGTGGCCACGAGGACCTCCTCTCCCCTCAGGGTGAGGGTGCCGTCTCCGGTACGCACCTCCAGGAGCTTGGAGCCGCCGTCGCGCAGGACGCGCTGGACCCTTGCCCCGGTGAGCACTGATATCCCCTCCCGCCGGAGCACCTCCATCACCGCATCCGACACCTCGGGATCGTACTCCCTCAGTATCCTGCCTCCCCGCTGCATGATCGTCACCTGGCTCCCCAGCCGGCGGAAGACCATCCCCAGCTCGAGCGCCACGTACCCCGCCCCTATGATGAGCAGCGACTCGGGGACGTGATCCAGCTCCATCGCGGTGGTGCTCGTGATGTAGCCCGCCTCCTCCAGCCCCGGTATCGGGGGCACGGCGGGGCGAGCACCAGTCGCCAACAGGTAGTGCCTGCCCCTCACCCTGTGGCCGTTCACCTCCAGGGTGCCCTCGTCAACGAAGCGAGCCTCGCCCAGCTCCAGCTCCCAGCCGTACTCACCTATCAGGTCCAGGTACTTCTCCTGGCGGAGCCGCTCGGTGAGCTCCCCCTTCTGCCGGACGAGCTCTCCCAGGTCGACCGAGGAGGCGCGGGTCTCGACGCCACGGTAGGGGTGATGGGCCGCCTCGTGGTACACCTCCGCCGAGCGCAGGAGGAACTTGCTGGGGATGCAACCCACGTTGACGCAGGTACCGCCCACGGTACCCCTCTCGATCATGAGCACCCGGGCGCCCAGCTCCGTCGCCCTGATGGCGCCAGCGAAGGCTGCACCGCCCGAGCCCACCACCACGAGGTCGTAGTCGTGACCGTCGTGCATCGCCCCGCCGCGCCCCTCCTGGGTCACGTCGACCACGCCGTCGGGCACGTAGCCGGCCTCGATCACCGCCTGCCGCAGGGTGCTCAGGTCCCCCGCGAAGCGGAAGTTAGCCTCACCCTTGAGGTAATCCACGCTCACCTCCTGGGCTCCTGCTCCCTCCAGCGCCCCCGTGACCACCTCGGCGCAGTGGCTGCAGGTCATGCCCTGTATCCTCATCCTGTAGTGCCTAGCCTCATCCGTTGTCATCGCAGATATCTCCTATACATGTTTGATGCTCTTGTTGCTCCGAGCTCACCACCCGGGCGGTGTAGTGGTGCACCGTGCCCCTGGATGCCTCCTCGACCGCTCGCACCAACGCCTCCGGCGCCAGCTCCGCGGCGTGGTACACCTCGGCCGTGCCGGTCTGCCAATCCACATCCGCTCGCACGACGCCCACAAGCTCTATGAGTGCAGACCGCACCCTCTCGCCACAGCGCTCTCAGGTCATGTCATCGACCTCCAGCAGCGTCCTCTGCAGCAGACCTCGATCTCGTGCCATGCTTACCCCCTCACATCCTGGGCGAAGAAGACGCCCACCAGCTCACCATCACTGGTCGTTACCAGCACGTACGACACACCCCTCTCCCTGAGACGACCGGCGGCCTCCACTGCGGGCACCGACGGCCTGTAGGTAACCGGTCCCTCAACCATCACGTCCTGCACCAGCATGACTGAGGCACCCCGATCGATGCGCTCGAGGTCCAACAGCCCCAGCACCACGCGCACCTCGTTCACCACCACGGCCAAAGGCCAGCCGGATCCCTGCGCTCGCTCCAGGAAGTCGCTCACCCTCTCGCCCAGCTCGCAGGTCGGCACGTCCCTCCTGGCCACACCGCCCACCCTGGGTATGCCCGCCCTCTCGCCCTCCAATGGCAAGCCAGCGGCCATCCAATCGGCTTTGCCGGCCGTGTACCTGTACACCTCCTCAAAACCCAGGCTCTCGAGCCGCCACGCGGCCTTGCGCTCATGTCTCACTGGTGGTTGTGGCAGTAGACCACGACCGGCCTGGAGAGATCCAGGATCACCCTGGCACGTCCACCCAGCTCCCGCAGCGGCAGGCTGACCGCACCCGGCAGATACTCCAGCTCGTACTCCTCCCTGGAGAGCACTTCCACCAGCTGGGCGCCCGCTTCCCGCAGGGCCATCACCTCTCGCCGATCCACCGCTTTCGGCATCATTACACCTCCTGCAAGGGGCTAATATATCATCCATACTTGATATAACATGGAGCTTGCCACCCCTGGCGCTTGACACCCAGGTCTTCCGGGTATAAGTTATATCAGTAATTTATGATATCACTGTTGCATGAATTATTGCAAAGGACGAGGTGCGGGACCGTGGGCAGATACATCAAGGTAGCTCTTGGCCTGCTGGCCTGGATGCTCCTGGGAGCACTTATAGCCGGCTGCGGGGACAAGACGACCCATGCGCTAGGTGAGGGGCCGACGCCGGTCGCGCAAGCTGCCATCGACCTCAGACCCAACCCTGGGGCCACGCGAGCGCGTCCCACTCCCACGAAGGGTTCAGCCCTCAGGGAGAGCAGCACGCAGGCGAGGGTGGGAGCCAGGCCCGCTGCACCTCGAAGGGCCGGTGGCCCCGGCAAGCCGCCATCGCGGGCGACCAAGCAGTGGGTGCGCCCGCGCACGGTGGATGTGCTGGTGTGGCCCCGGCTGCGAGAGGTGCGCATCAGCAGCCCAGCGCTGCGAGACGCCAGGTTTCGCGCTCGGCTGGTAAGGCTGCTGGAAGAAGCCAGGGCCGGTGGTTCCCCAGTGGGCGCGTCCATCTACCTGCGCCTGAGCCCCAGGCGCCCGGACCCAGCCCCGGCGCTCGACCTCATCACGCACCAGATCAAGGCCCATCTGGGGAAGGACGTCAAGGTCAGGCTGGTGCTCGTGGACAGGCGGGGGAAGCCTCTGCCCGTGGGCTGCGGGTGTCCCCTGCCACCGACCAACTAGGAATCACTGAGGGAGGTTTGGCCTATGTTACGTAAAGCCGTCGGGTTGTTGCTGCTGGGCACTGGGGTTATCGCCTGCCCATGCCATCTGCCGCTGACCCTGCCCCTGCTAGTGGGGCTGCTCGGCGGCACTGCCCTGGGGTCCCTGTTGACCAGCAACCCCCTGATCATCGGGCTCGGCGCGTTGGCCTACTTCGTGTTCGCGATCGCCATGGGCGTCAAGCTGCTGGGCTCGGGCGGAGGCGAGCGCGCCGCCCAGAGCCAGGAGATGGATTGCTGCAGCGCCGCGCCCCTCTCTGCGGAGTCTCAACAAAGGCAGGAGGTCGAGGATGTCGTCCACAAATAAGAAGGTCGGTGCTCAGAGGGCCACTGCCGGCTGGCGCGGCGCCGGGTTGATCCTGCCCGTTGCGGTGCTCGTGCTGGCCACGGCCGTGGTGGGAGCCCTGCTGCTATCTAACGGGAGGCAGCCAGGGTCGGCCCAGGGACCGGGGCAGACGGCGAGCTCGTCCCGGCAGCTGGCTCCGGACTTCAGCGTGACCACCCTGGATGGGAGTACCTTCTCGCTCTCCGCCCACAGGGGCAAGGCGGTGGTGCTCATGTTCACCGCCCCCTGGTGCTACTCCTGCATCCCCGAGATAGCTAAACTGAACCAGCTGTACGACAAGTACCACGGCCAGGGGCTGCAGGTACTGGTGCTGGACGTCGAGAGCGACGACGGCAGGGGAGACCTCCTGAGGTTCAAGCAGCAGACCAACGGCGGCGACTACGGCTGGGCGGTCGACCGCGACTACAAGGTAACCACGGCCTACGGCGTGCAGGTCGCGGACACCAAGGTGATCATCGACCGTCAGGGGAGGGTGGTCGCCAGGTTCGAGGGCGGCACTTCCCCCGGGGAGCTCGAGGCGGCAGTACAGGAGGCGCTGAGATGAGCTCGGCCCCCATCGCGCTGGCCTTCTCGGCGGGGTTAGTGGCGGCGTTCAACCCCTGCGGCTTCGCCATGTTGCCGGCGCTGCTGGCCTACATCCTGCATGAGGTCGCCTCCCCCACCGAGCGCCCAAGTGCGGGCAGGCTGGCCGCGGGGCTGCTGTTCGGCCTGACGATGACCCTGGGGTTCATCGGCGTGTTCCTCGTGTTCGGGGTGCTGCTGACCCTGGGCAGCAGGGCCATCATGGGCTACATGCCGTACGTCTCGCTCCTGGTGGGAGCGGCCTTGGTGCTGCTGGGGGCCTACCTCCTGACGGGACATCAGCTGCACCTGCGGTGGGTGCCGGGCGTGCGGGTGCGCAGAGGAGGCGGGGTGGCTTCGTTCTTCGCTTTGGGGGTGGGGTACGCACTCGCCTCCCTCTCCTGCACCCTGCCCATCTTCCTGGTGGCGATCGGGGCATCGGTCGCCGCCGGGGGAGCGCTCGCCGGGCTGCTGGCGTTCGTGAGCTACGCGCTGGGCATGGGCGTCGTGGTGACGGGGGTCGCGGTGGCGGTCGCTGCCGCTGGGAGCATCGCCGTGGCGTGGCTGAAGGGGGTGCTCCCGTACGTGCAGAGGGTGAGCGCGGCGATCGTCCTGCTGGCCGGCCTGTACCTGATCTACTACCAGCTGAGCTTGCTCGCCCTGCGGTAACGGTCTGAGGTATACTACCGAGTAGTTACATAGTTACCTATCATAAGTTGCTTGTGCTGCAGGAGGTGGAGATGAGCTCCGAGCTGACCCCTGTGCGGAGCTACCGGCGCGAGGGCTTGGTCGGCGTAGCTCTGCTGCTGGGCCTGGCACTGGTTGGCCTGTACCTCGTCAAATGGGATCCGTACTTCCACAAGGCGCTGCGGGCGCTGGCGACCCACTCGCTGGGCAACCCCATAGTCTACGACCGCTCGGGGAGCATGCCGCGCCCATCGCTGGCGAGCGGCGTGGGCTACGCCCTGACCTACTTCAAGGCCGTGTGGCAGGCTATGCTGTTGGGGCTGCTGATGGCCACCACCATCGAGACCTTCATCCCGCGCGATTGGCTGATGCGGCTCCTGGGCAGCCGTGGGCTGCGGGCCTCCGCCCTGGGGGCGCTGCTGGCGCTGCCGTGCATGATGTGTACCTGCTGCGTCGCCCCGGTGGTCAGGGGCATCCGGAGGCGTGGGGCGTCCGTGGGCAGCGCGACAGCGTTCTTCCTGGGCAACCCGACGCTCAACCCCGCGGTGATCGTGTTCATGCTCTTCGTGCTCGGTTGGCGCTGGGCGCTGCTGCGCCTGGTGCTGGGCCTGGCGCTGGTGCTCGGGTCAGCGGCGATCGCGGGCAGGCTGGCGGACTCCGAACGGGTGGACCTGGCTGGGGTGTACGACCCCCAGCCCACCGTGGGCGAGGGCAACCCCATCCAGAGGTGGGTCCGCAACTTCGTGAGCCTGCTCGTGAAGCTGGTGCCCGAATACGTGGTGATAGTGCTGCTGCTGGGGGCGCTGAGGGCCTACTTCTTCCCCGATCTGCAGAGCGCATCCGTACCCTGGTGGGGCGTGATCCTGCTGGCGCTGCTGGGCACTCTGTTCGTGATCCCCACCGCCGGCGAGGTCCCGATCGTCCAGGCGATGCTGGCTGCGGGGCTTGGGCCGGCCCCCGCGGCGGCACTGCTGATGACGCTGGCGCCTATCAGCTTGCCCTCGATCGCCATGGTCTGGACGAGCTTCCCCAGGAGGGTGCTCCTGCTATTGTCCGCGCTCACGTGCGCGTGCGGGGTGCTCGCCGCAGCTATCGCCGCGGCGGTCATGGCGACCTAAACGGCGGGGGTGCATCAGCGCCCGCCGCGCTCGGCACCCCACAGCTCGAGGATCCCCTCGGATCGGCAGGGCTGACCCCGCCCAGCCCCGGCATCTAGGTGGGGACCAGCCACACCCTGATGGGCGCCCGAGACCCGGGATTAGGCCCGGCGCTTGCTCTGTCTATATAATAGAGGGTGGATACATCGCACAGGAGGATCGTCGTTTGAGTGAGTCCATGACCCAGGGGGCACCCGAGCCCTACAGCAGCACGGAGCTCAAGGCCAGGTTCTTCCGCGTGTTGGGGGACCCCGTGCGCATGGGCATCCTGGAGCTC
Source organism: Thermobaculum terrenum ATCC BAA-798 (assembly GCF_000025005.1). Classification (NCBI taxonomy): domain Bacteria; kingdom Bacillati; phylum Chloroflexota; class Chloroflexia; order Thermobaculales (SeqCode); family Thermobaculaceae (SeqCode); genus Thermobaculum (SeqCode); species Thermobaculum terrenum. The sequence continues at coordinate 210,521 of NC_013526.1, read as the reverse complement.
CTGCTGGAGGGGGAGAAGAACGTCTCCGAGATCGTGAGCAGGCTGGGCATGTCCCAGAGCAGGGTATCGAACCACCTGGCGTGCTTGCGCTGGTGTGGGTTGGTGTCCGTCCGCCGCAAGGGCAGCTTCATCTACTACAGCCTAGCCGACGAGCAGCTCCGGGAGCTGCTGGAGATCGCCAACGACAGGGTGGAGCACTTCGCCCGGTCGCTCGCCAGCTGTGGCAAGCTCGACGGGGAGGGGGTGCCCTCCTACTAGCACCCTCTCCCCGTACCCTACTTGGGCATCTCCCCGAACTTTAGCTCCCCGCCCACCGCAGCCTTGAGGGAGACTTGGCTCTGGCCGGGCTGACAACCATCGTACAGGTGGCAGGCCACGAAGTGCCCCGGCGTCACCTCACGCAGGCGGGGCGCTACCTCCTTGAACATGGGCTGGACGTACGGGCATCTGGGGTGGAACCTGCACCCGCTGGGAGGGTGCAGCAGGTCTGGAGGGGATCCCGGGATGCCGGTCAGCTTACGCTTCTCGCCGCTGATGGACGGGAAGGAGTTCATCAGGCCGTAGGTGTAGGGATGCAGCGGGTTGCTGAACAGCTCGCGCGCCGGGGCCATCTCGACGATCTCGCCCGCGTACATGATGGCTATGCGATCGGAGAACTCCACCAGGAGCGACAGGTCGTGCGTGATGAACAGGATGGAGAAGCCGAGCCTGTCCTTGAGCTCCTCTATCTGCTGCATGATCTCCTTCTGCACCACCACATCGAGCGCCGTGGTGGGCTCGTCCATGATCATGAGGGGCGGGTTGAGCGCCAGGGCCGTCGCTATGACCGCCCTCTGCCGCATGCCTCCCGACAGCTGGTGGGGGTAGGAGCGCAGGCGGGAGGGCTCTATGCCCACGATCTCCAGCAGCTCGGCCGCTCTCTCCCAGGCCTGCTTCTTGGAGAGGTCCGAGTGAGAGGTGATCGCGTCCACGATCTGGTCTCCGATGGTCATGACGGGGTTGAGCGAGTTCATGGCGCTCTGGAAGACCATGGACACGGACGCCCAGCGGAAGCGCTCCAGCTCCTCGTCACTCATGGCCAGCACGTCCCTACCCTGGAAGGCTATCCTGCCGCCGGTGATGATCGCCGGCGGGCGCAAAATGCGCATGATCGCGTGTGCCACCGTGGACTTGCCGCAGCCTGACTCACCTGCCAGCCCGAACACCTCGCCCGGGGCGATCGAGAAGGAGACCCCCTCGACCGCCCTCACCGGCCCCCTGCCGGTGACGTACTCCACATGCAGGTCATCGACCTCCAGCAGCGCTTTCCTGCTCGGCTCTGAGGACAGGCGTGGCTCTGCTGAACGGGATCTTGTGCTTTCTGAGGACATAGGAACCTTCCCTTTCTGCTCGAAGTCTCGGATTCGTGATCTCATCCACAGCGTAGTTGATTAGAGAGAATGCGAAAGCCACCAGGGCTATGGCCAGGCCAGCGGGGACGAACGTCCACCAGGCGCCGGTGAGCAGCCCTGCATTGTTTTGCGCCCAGAACAGGATCGTGCCCCAGGTGACGGTGCTCACGTTGCCCAGGCCCAGGAACTCGAGCCCTGCCTCGGCACCTATAGCGTAGGTCACGCTCCCGAAGAAGCCGGCCACGACGATGGAGGTCATGTTGGGCAGTATCTCCCTGAAGATGATGCGCGGGGTGCTCTCACCGCTCACGATCGCCGCGGCCACGAAGTCCTTCTCCCGCAACGACAGCGTCTGCGATCGGAGCACCCTGGCACCCCAGGGCCAACCGGTGGCCGCCAGCACCAGCACTATCGTCAGCGGCCCGGGAGGCAGGAAGGTGGCCAGGACCACCAACAGCGGCAGCCCCGGGATGATCAGCACGATGTTCATGAACATCGACAGGACGTCGTCCACTCTGCCGCCGACGTAGCCGGCGGTCATGCCTATCACTATGCCTACGAGCGTGGTGACTATACCGACCGCGAACGCTATGCCCAGGGATGTCCTGGCGCCCCACACCAGCTGGGCGAACATGTCGGCCCCCTGGCCGTTGGTGCCCAGGATGTACTGCCTGGAGGGAGGCTGATTGGGCGGGCCGACGAAGGCGTTGGGGTCGCCGGGGGCTATGATAGGCGCGAAGATCGCCATCAGGATGAACACGCCTATGATCACGAACCCCACCAGGGCCTTGCGGTTGGAGAGCATCATCCTCACCCAGCGCCAGCGCTCGGCCCTGGCAGCCGGCAGGCCGGTGGGGATCACGGTCGCCTGCCCCGTGGGCGACACCTCCACGGTATCTACCTTGTCCTTGGGATCCGTAGTTGCCATCTCTACCTCCGCAGCTCTACCTGACCCTCACGCGAGGATCAAGCCTTACATAGAGTATATCCACCAACAGATTGGCCACGAGCACCGCCAGGGTGATCATCAGGAACAGCGCCTGCATGAGTGGGTAGTCGAGGTTCTGCACAGCCCTGTAGAGCTGATAGCCAACCCCCGGGTAGCTGAACACTATCTCCGTGACTATTTGGCCGCTGACGACGAAGCCCAGCGCCATGCCGAACGAGGTGACGCTCGGCAGCAGGGCGTTGCGGGCGGCGTAGTTCAGCATCACCCGCCGCTGGGGTAACCCCTTGGCCTCGGCCATCGTCACGTAGTCCTCCCCGAGCACCGAGATCATCGTGTTGCGCATCCCGAGCAGCCACCCACCGATCGAGACGACGATGATCGTGAGGGCTGGCAGGATCATGTGGTAGATCACGCTCCATACGAACCTCAGGCTGAGCTGGGGCGCCAGGTTATCGGCGTACGCATGCCCCATAGGGAATACGCCCATTTTGAATCCCAACAGGAAGAGGAGTAGCATCGCTAACCAGAAGTACGGGAATGACCCCACGAATATAGTCAGAGGAGGCAGCACCGTGTCCACCCAACCTCCCCGCTTCCAGGCTGCCAGCACCCCCAGGAAGTTCCCCAGGAGGAAGCCTATGACGAGGGTCACAGCGCCCAGCAGTAGGGTCCAGGCTAGGCCCGTGGATATCACGGTGGTAACCTTCGCCGGGAAGGACGAGATGGAGATCCCGAAGTTGAGGGATGCTATCTGCCCCAGGTACGTTAGGTACTGCTTCCACAGTGGACCCTCCACGAAGCCGTAGGCCTCCTTGAGGCTCTGCAGCTGCTCGGGCCGAAGCTGCCCCCTGAAGGACGCGAAGATCACCGATGCCGGGTCCCCCGGCATGGCGCGCGGCAGGAAGAAGTTCAGCGTGATGGAAGCCCAGGCTGCTATCAAGTAGAAACTTATCCTCCTTAGCAAGAACCTCATAGCACCGTTCCTTTCCCTCACTCAAAGGATCGATGGTGTCGGGAGAGAAAACCCCGACACCACGTACTTACTACTCCGGCTTAACCGTGGTTAGCACTATCAATGCCTCGGGCATCCAGGTGGATCCTACAGCATAGGGGTTTTTCTCGTTGGGGAAGTCTGTAAACCTGCGGGTGTTGTATTCGTACCACATCGGGCCCGGGAATAATGGCAGGGAGGGCGCATTCTCCACGAACAGCAGCTGCAACTGCTCAGCGATCTTCTTCTGCTCGTTAATGTCCGAGGTCGAAGCGAACTGATCCAGTAGCTTGTCGGCCTGATCGTTCTTGTACCTGTGCCAGTTCTCGCCCGAGGGCGTACCTATAGGTTGGTAAGTCAGACGCGACATCTGTCCTCTATAGAAGTTGAAGGGCGTGGGGCCACCTGAGCTCCAGCCGATGGACATATCGAAGTCTCCCTTCTGCACCTTGTCGAACCAGACGTTGTAGTCGTAGCTCTTGACGGATACGTTGATGCCCACCTGCTTAAGGTTCTGCGCCATTATCTGGCAAGCAGACACCCAGTCCGTCCACCCAGCAACCACGTACAGCTGATAAACCAGCGGCCTGCCCTGGAAGGTGCGGATGCCTCCAGCTCCTCTCCTGAGGCCGGCAGCGTCCAGCATCTGGTTGGCCTTGTTGGGGTCGTACTTGACCCAATCTCCCTTCTGTACGGCCTCCTGGCTCTTCCAGGTACTGTAGGCGTCGCTCAGCCCTGTGGCGTCTGCTGGGTGAGTGTAATTGTACTCAGCAACCTTGGCTATCTGGTCACGGTTGATCGCCATGCTGATGGCCTTGCGAACGTTGGGGTCATCGAAGGGCTTCTTAGTAGTATTCAAGTAGAGCATCACATCCGCACCCAAGGCTGGGAACCAATAGCCGAAGTGCTGCGGGTCCTTGGCCACAAAGGTGCGCTGGATGTCGGGGATGAAGTTTGCAGCCCAATCCACCTCTCCCTTGATCGTCGCCAGGTTGGCCTGATCATTACCTGGATAAGCCGGCATGCGTAGGACCTCTACGTAGGGCTTGCCCTGCTGCCAGTAGTTAGGGTTCTTCCCCAGCTCGTACACCTGATTTCGGAAGGTCTTGACCTGCGTGAACGGTCCGGTAGCTACAGGATTGGGGTTGGTGAACTTCGCAGGATCCTTGATATCTTTCCAGATGTGCTCCGGCACGATTACCTGCCCACCTATATCGTAGAAGCCGATGGTATAGAGCTTCTTGAACTTGAACTGCACGGTCTTCTCGTCCAGCGCCTTGACCGAAGCTAGGTACTCCCAGGCTCCAGACCCACCACCTACAAGACCTTTGTTCTGGTGCATATAATTAAATGTAAACTCTACGTCCTTGGCAGTCATGGGTTGACCATCGGACCACTTGACACCATCGCGTATGGTGAAAGTAAGGGTCTTGTTGTCATCACTCCACTCCCACTTAGTGGCGAGCCATGGCACCACCTGCTGCTTGACAGTGTTGTATATGATTAAGGGTTCGTAAATGCCGTTGGTAGTCGGCCAAAGGTTGTTGGCCGAGAACGGGTTGAAGTTACGTATCCAGGTAGACTGCAGCTGCGCGGAGACCGTGAGCGCCTTGCCGCCCCCTGTAGTGCCACCTGGGGTCGTGCTTGCTGCCGGGGAAGCAGCTGGCGTCTGCGCAGGTGAAGGGGATGGCGATGCGGCTGATGAGCTGGGAGAAGCTCCGGACGGGCTGGGCGAGGCACCAGAGGGGCTGGGTGATGGTGAGGCCGCGGAAGGGCTGGGAGATGCTCCAGATGGGCTAGGAGAAGCCGCCCCTCCGGTAGTAGTAGTGGGAGTCCCACCGGCCCCGCCCCCACACGCCACCAACACCACACTGCCGGCCGCCGCAGCTGACATGCGCAGGAACTTCCTCCTGTCGAGCTTGTTGCCTTCTGCCATACTAGCTACTCCTTTCTGTAAACATGTATGTGAATCGAACACTGATATGGACAGTATGTGGGCAAGACCAGAGAAAAGGGCTGCAGACCTACCCTATAGGATCACCTCCTTTACAGCGCACAACAACCCTCAGGTACTAGATGAGCTCACAGCTCGAGAGCTATCGACCTCCACGTCCCTCCCAGGGCCGTACAGATGGCAGCGCACCCAGTGGTTGGGCTCCACCACCTCGACCCCGGGCATCACCTTCCTACAGATGTCCATGACGTGAGGGCACCTGGGGGCAAACGGACATCCAGGGGGAGGATCTATAAGCGATGGCACCTCTCCCCTAGCCTCCACTCCTCGCTTGCGCAGCCCCGCATGGGGATCCGGCACCGCCGAGAGCAGCAGGCGCGTGTAGGGGTGCGCGGGACGCGTGATCACCGCCTCGCTGTCCCCGCCCTCCACCATGCGGCCGGCGTACATGACGTTGACCTCGTCCCCTATGTAGCGGGCGCTGGCGATATCATGAGTTATGTAAAGATAGCTGATGCCCCGCTCCTCCTTCAGGCGCTCCATGAGGTTGAGGATGCCTATGCGGATCGAGACGTCCAGCATCGAGATGGGCTCGTCCGCGAGCATCAGCTCGGGATCCACGGCCAGGGCCCGGGCAAACGCCACCCTCTGCCTCTGCCCGCCCGAGAGCTGGTGGGGGTACTTGGAGGCGAAGTCCTCGGGGGGATTGAGCCCCACGGACGCCAACAGCTCATGCACCCTGTCCCGGAGCTCCTCCTTGCCCCGCACCTTCTTGTGGATCAGCAGCGGGCGCTCCAGGTGATGTCGGATCGTGTGCACGGGGTTGAGCGACCCAAAGGGGTCCTGGAACACCATCTGCACCTGGCTGCGGTACTCCAGCGAGGCCTTGCGGGGCTCCTCCTTGAGGACGTTCCGACCCTTGAAGACGATCTCGCCGCTCGTCGCCGGTATGAGCCTGGCTATGAGTCGAGCAGTGGTGCTCTTGCCGCTGCCCGACTCCCCTACCAGGGCGACCACCTTGCCCTTACCTATGTCGAAGCTCACGTCCTCCAGGGCGTGCACGCTCTTGCGCGAGAAGAGCGTGCCAACGGGGAAGTGCTTCGTGAGATGGCGTATCCGCAAGATAGGCAAGTGCCCATTCCTATCTTCTCCTGCCACTAATGCTCCCTTCCTGTAAACTAAAGATTATAAAGAGACTAAATTATATGGTTCGTTTACTACCTGCGGTAAAAGATATATCTTATGCATTTTTTTGTCAAGAGCTGCCAGGGATAATTTCCATTCCACAATTATTGTACAATCGGCTGTAGGATCATTAGGCAGGTGGTAGGTAATGCAGATCAAAGGTTTGCTACTGGATATAGATGGGGTGTTGGTGGACGCGGGTAGGTCCGTGCCCCGCGGGCCTGAGGCTCTAAGGGCCCTCGCCTCCGAGGGCGTTCCCTACCGCTTAGTCTCCAACTCCTCCCAGCGCAGCAGGCGGGCGCTGGCGATGCGACTGCAGTCCATGGGCTACTCAGTGGACACCGAGGAGATATTCACCCCCGCGGTGGCTGCAGCTAGGTTCCTCGTCTCCAAGCGGGCTTCCGCCTACCTGGCCGTCAGGGACGAGGCCAAGGAGGACTTCCAGGAGGTGGGCGTGCGCGAGGACGACAGGCGCCCGCGCTACGTCGTGCTCGGCGACATGGGGGAGGACGTGACGTACGGCCGGTTGAACCGCATCCTGAGGTTTCTGCTAGGGGGCTCCCAGCTCATAGCCCTCGGGAGGACACGCATCTGGCGAGCTCCCGATGGTCCAGCCCTGGACGTGGGGCCCTTCGTGGCGCTGTTCGAGGAGGCCACGGGGAGGCAGGCGATCGTGTTCGGCAAGCCCGAGCCCAAGATGTTCGAGGAGGCCGCCCACTCGATGAGGCTCAAGCTGGGGGATGTGGCGATGGTGGGCGACGACGCCGACGTGGACGTGGCCGCCGCCAAGAGGGCTGGTGCTGGCCTGGGCGTGTTGGTGCGGACCGGGAAGTACCGTCCGGGCGACGAGGCGCGCTACGACCCCCCACCGGACGAGGTGCACGACTCCTTCCCGGACTTCGTGGACCACTTCCTGTCCGCCGTGCGGTCGGCAGCGGGCAGCCCGTAGCTTGCCTCCGGGGCCATCTTGTCTCATACTCTCATTATGAGGCACGCATGCCCTCGCACATCGCTCGCCCCTCCCGGTTGGTGGGGCTGATATGGCACCGCACCTGGACGCTGGCCACCTGTTGGGCACGTACGGCTACCTGGCGCTCTTCCTGCTCGTCGCCGCGGAGAGCACCGGCATCCCTGTGCCCGGGGAGACTATGCTGATCGCCGCCGGCGTGCTGGCCGGCACCTCCCACGTCCTGGACGTCCGGTGGGTGATACTCACGGCCTCGGCCGCGGCGATCGCGGGCGACAACCTGGGCTACTGGATCGGGCGCACCGGCGGCCAAAGGCTGCTGGAGCGCTTCGGCAGGTACCTCCGGCTGGACGAGAGGCGGCTGGCGCTGGGCAGGTGGCTCTTCGCCCGCTATGGAGGACGGATCGTGTTCTTTGGGCGCTTCGTGTCCATCCTGCGGACTTGGGCGGCCTTCCTGGCGGGCGTCAACGCCATGCTCTGGGAGTCCTTCCTGCTGTACAACGCCCTCGGTGGCATCACCTGGGCCACGGCCTACGGCCTCCTGAGCTACTTCCTCGGGGCCCGCATCTCCGAGCTGGAGGGACCCATGAGGCTTGTGTCCGTCGCCGGGCTGGTGGCCGCCCTGCTGCTGGTCGCCGTGGCCATCAGGAAGGGGGAGTCCCGCCTCATGGCCACGATGGAGCGGTCGGAGGCTACTTCTCCAGGTGATAGGGCACGTTAGCCACCACCACGCCAGGGTAGAACAGCAGCGCGGCCTTTATCCGGAGCGCAGTCTGGTTGTGCAGCAGCTGCTCCCACCAGTGGGAGGGCACGAACTCGGGCAGCACCACCACCACCGTATCGTCCGGATACGTCTCCTTGAGGGCGCTGATGTAAGCCAACAGCGGCCTCAGCAGCGACCTATACGGTGACTCTATGATGAGCAGCTCCACCTCTGGGTTCCAGCGGTACCACGCCTTGCGCAGCTCCTCGGCCTCCTGTGGATCGTCCTCCACGTGCACGGCCACCACCTGCGCGTTCTGCCTGGTGATCGCCTGCGCGAAGGCCACGGCCTGCTTGGCTTGCACCCCTAGATCCCTGATGGGCACCACCGCGCGCAGGCGTATCTGCTGCGGGTCCATTGGTATCTCGGTCTTCCTGGTGGTCTCCAACCGCACGTAGTGCTTGTGGATCGCCCATAAGGTCAGCACCGCCACGGGCACCAGCACTATCACGAGCCAGGCGCCGTGGGTGAACTTGGTGATGCCTATGATCAGCGTCACGATGCCCGTGATCACCGCGCCCACACCGTTGATGATGGCCGAACGCCGCCATCCCCGCTCGCGCTCGCGCCGCCAGTGCACCACCATGCCCGCCTGCGAGAGGGTGAAGCTGGTGAACACGCCCACGGCATACAGCGGGATCAGCTTCTCCACGCTGCCCTTGAACACCAGCTCCAGCACTATCGCCACCACGGACAGGGCGATTATCCCGCTCGTGAAGGCCAACCTGTCGCCTCGGTACTGGAACACCCTGGGCGCGTAGCGGTCCTTGGCCAGGATGGACATCAGGCGCGGGAAGTCCATGAAGGCCGTGGTGGCGGCGAGCACCAGGATGAGCGCCGTAGATACCTGCAGGACCCACCACATCGGGCCAGGGCCGAAGATCGAGCGCCCTATCTGAGACAAGACCGTCTCATCAGTGGCCGGCAGCACATGCATGTGCGTGGCCAGGAAACCCACACCCAATACGAGCGTTGCCAAGATAATGGCCATCCAGGACATCGTCGTGCGCGCATTACGCCACTCGGGAGGTTTGAATGCGGGGACGCCGTTGGCTATGGCCTCGGTCCCGGTCATGGCCGAGCAGCCCTCGGAGAAAGCCGCCAGCAGCAGGAGGAGGCCGAACTGCCGACCACCAGGGTGCACCGCCGAGGGCGGCGGGGTGTAGTGGATCCCCCCACCCAGCGTGAGCTTGTACAGCCCCACCAGGATCGTGACGTACACGCTGACTATGAACACGTAGGGGGGCAGGGTGAACACTGTCCCGGACTCCCTGATCCCCCTCAGGTTCACGATCATGATGAACAGGATGGCAGCCACCGTGATCTCCACGGTGTAGGGCAGCAGCCTGGGGAAGAGGGAGGTGATGGCCGCCGTGCCGGAGGCGATCGAGACCGCCACCGTCAGGATGTAGTCGAACAGGAGCGAGGAGGCCGCCACCAGGCCAGGTATGGGCCCCAGGTTCTCGCTGGCCACTATGTAGCTGCCGCCTCCCGAGGGATAAGCCTTGATGGTCTGACGGTAAGAGAAGGCTACTATGGCTATGAGCAGGGCTATGGCGATAGCTATGGGCCAGGTAAACGACAGGTAGGCCAGGCCAGCCGTGATCAGTATCCTCATCGTCGCCTCGGGACCGTAGGCCACCGAGGAGATGGCATCTGAGGAGAGCACAGCCAACCCCTTGATCTTGTTCAACCTCTCGTGCACCTCCAGCGCTGAGGGGATCGGCCTGCCCACTATCAACCGTCGCAGCCTGCCCAGCAACCCCTTGGGCTCCACCACGTCCGGGCGAGGCACCAGCCAGCCAGGCCCGGTACGGTAGAACTCCTGGCTCGGCTGGACGCGCACGAAACGGTTGCCAGGTTTGGCCCCACGCACTAGCTGCCTTTTCTCCAGGTCGCTGTAGGAGATCCTCCTGCTGGAGGTCCCTCGTCCATCGTTCCCGTTCATAGCCCGCACAAACCTCCGGAAGCCATATCTAGCGCTTGCCCCTGCTGAACAGCCGCCCTCCATACCTGCGCAGGCGGCTGCCGATACCCCCGACGGTGGAGCGCAGTCCTGGCCGGCGGCACGTCACCGGTGCGTACACGGCGGACGCCTCCTGGTCGACGCGCGGCCTCACCTCCACCTCGACGCCGTAGGCGGTGGCGAGCTCGCGGAGGGTCGCCTCCAACAGCGCCAGCTCAAAGCCTGGCAGCGGCTCCAGCTCGGGTAGGAGCACCACGACCCTCCAGGAAGGGTCCGATGCCGCCAGCACGCAGGCCGCCTCGAGCTCATCTCGGGAGCTCCTGCCCATGTAGAGGACGTATATGTGTCGTGCTTCTGCTTGCTCCACCAGCTGCCTCCAGTAGAGTATGGCAGCCGGGGCGTTAGGGAGATGTTGGGAAAAGCCGGCAAGCTGTTAGGAAGATGTTAGAGCTTAGCCGTCGACCATCAGCCGGTAGCCCACCCCGGGTTCCGTGAGGATGTAGCGGGGGTGAGTGGGATCATCGCCCAGCTTGCGCCTGATCTGGGTGATGGTGTACCGCAGGTTGGAGGTATCCGCCGGCTGCTCGGAGCCCCACACCTCCCGCAGGAGCATGCGATGCGTCACCACCTTGCCGCCGTGCACCGCCAGGCACTTGAGGACGTCGTACTCCGTGGGAGTCAGGCGCACCAGCTGCCCCGCCACATAGACCGCCCGCCGCTCAAGGTCTATGGTCAGGTCCCCGCTGCGCACGATCATCTCCGGCTGCCCCTTGCTGCCGGCTCGCCGCAGCGCTGCCCGGAGCCTTGCCAGCAGCTCGGCCACCCCGAAGGGCTTCACCAGGTAGTCGTCGGCGCCCGTGTCCAGAGCCCTTACCTTGTCGTTCTCCTCCCCCATCACGGAGAGCACGATGATCGGCACGTCGGACCTCGCCCGCAGCCAGGCGCACACCTCCAACCCACTGAGCCCGGGCATCCGGAGGTCGAGCAGCACGGCGTCGAACGGCTGCAGCCCGAACAGCTCCATCCCCTCCTCCCCAGATGAGGCCACGCTGACGGCGTAGCCAGCGTTTGTCAGCACCGACTTGAGGATGCGCAGGATCTCGTGCTCGTCGTCGATCACCAGCACCCTAGCCTTGGGCTGTCGCTGGGACACAACCTACCTCCCGTCCGTGCCCTGCAGGGGGAGCGCAAAGGAGAACTCCACCTGGCCTTCCCCGACGCGGGCGGCGCGCACGCTGCCGCCGTGGGCCTCCACGATGGCCTTGCAGATGGTCAGCCCCAGCCCGCTGCCCGGGTTCTCCCCGCCGGCGCGGTAGAACTTGTCGAACACCCGACGCAGCTCCTCGTCGCTCAGGGGTCGACATGTGCGGTTGCGCACCCACACGCGCACCTGCAGCGCCTCGACGGCGGCGCCGACCTGGATCTCGGTCCCCGGGGGAGAGAACTTGCAGGCGTTGTCCAGGAGGTTGGTGAGCACCTGGTCGATCTGCAGGGCGTCAAAGGCCACCAAGGGCAGATCGGGGGGGAAATCCAGCAGCACGGGACGCTCCCCCAGCAGGGGCCGCAGGCGCTGGAGCACGGCCCCCACTATCTCATCCAGGGCTTGCGGCTCCGGGTGGGGCCTGAGCACCCCGGCCTCTATCCTGGACATGTCCAGCAGGTTGCCTACCAGGCGGTCGAGGCGGGACGCCTCGCGGTCTATGGATAGCGCGAGCTCGCGCAGCGCCGGGGGCATCTCCGGCGCCTCCAGCATGCCGCCCGCCGCCGCCCGGATAACGGATAGCGGTGTCCGCAGCTCATGCGACATCGAGGAGAGCAGCGCGCTCTTCATGCGGTCCGACTCCTCCAGCAGCGCTGCCCGCTGCTCCTCGGCCATCAGCCTCTCGCGCTCCATCGCCACCGCCACCTGATCGGCACAGGCCCTCAGCACCCGCAGCTCATCGGCGCTGAAGGGCAGCCCCTGCGCGTCTCGGTAGGCCATCAGCACGCCCCTCGACCGATCCTCCAGCATCAGGGGCACTGCCACCCTGTGGGGCGGATCCTCCCCCGCGACAGGCGCGGGCCACTGGACGACGGTCCGCAGCCTGCCATTCTCGTCCGGGATGATCACCTTGCAGGCCGACAGCCCAAGCATCTCCGAGATGTTGGTCACCAGCCGCCGCAGCAGTCCCTCCAGGTTGACGTCCAGCAGGATGGAGCGCGTCAGGTCGTTGACCACCTCCAGCTCTCGAGCCCGCCTGTGGAGCTGAGCCTCGCGCGACCTCAGGTTGCCCGCCAGCTGCCCGGTGATGAGCGCGGTGACCAGGAAGAGGCAGAGGGCCAGCCACTCGTCGGGATCGCGGATCGTGAGGGACCACGTGGGCTGCACGAAGAACCAGTCGAACGCCAGGAAGGCCGCCACCGAGGCCAGCACCGCTGGACCGCTCCCGTACAGCACCGCCAGGGCGAGCACCAGCAGCAGGTAGATCATGGAGATGTTGGCGATGTGCCAGCGAGTGAACACCAGGGAGATGAGGCGGGTGATCGCCGCCACCCCCCCGATCGCCAGCAGGTAGCCCGACCACCGCCCACGCCCGAGGGGCGCCAGCCACGACCAGCGCCCCTTGGCCGCCCTGTAAGCATAAGACAAGTTCTGAGCCGCGCGCATCTCGCCTGATTATAGCACCGCGCGCACAGGGAGGGCAGGTCCCGCTAGGCGCTCACCCCCTGGGGCTCGCGTGCGGGCTCGGCGGCGGATCTGCCGATAGCGCTGGCCACCCTCCTGACGCCTGCCATCAGCTCCTCAAAACCCTCAAACGTCACCTGCTGGGCGTTGTCGCTCATCGCACCCTCCGGATTGGGATGCACCTCCACCAACAACCCATCAGCTCCAGCCGCCACAGCCGCCAAACTCACAGGCACCACCAAACTAGCCCTCCCTGTCCCCTGACTGGGATCCCCTATCACAGGCAGGTGCGATAACCCCTTCACCAACGCTATCGCCCCCACATCAAACACGTTCCTCGTGTAAGGATCAAACGACCTTATACCCCTCTCACACAACACCACTCGCCTGTTGCCCTGCGCCATGATGTACTCCGCTGCCAACAACCACTCCTCTACCGTCGCACTCATCCCACGCTTCAAAAGCACTGGCATCTCCGTCCTCCCCACCGCCTCCAACAACGCATAGTTCTGCATGTTCCTCGTGCCTATCTGCAGCATGTCCGCATACTCCATCACCACCGGCAGCTCCTCCACACTCATCACCTCCGTCACCACCCCCAAACCCGTCTCCTCCCTCGCCCTGGCCAGTATCTCCAATCCCCTCACTCCCATCCCTCGAAAACTGTACGGCGAGGTCCTGGGCTTGTAGGCCCCTCCCCTCAACAGCTTCCCTCCAGCAGCCTTCACCGCCCTGGCAGTCGCCAGCGTCTGCTCCTCGCTCTCCACACTGCATGGCCCTCCTATCACCACCACCTCCTCCCCTCCTATCCTCACCCCGTTGACCTCCACCACCGTGTCCTGGGGATGAAACTCCCTGCTGGCCAGCTTGAAAGGCTTGCTGATCGGCACCAGGCTCTCCACCCCACTCATGCCCCCTAGCACTCCTGCTATCCGATGCACGTCCACCCCCTGCCCTATCACCCCTATCACCGTCCTCTCCATCCCTCGACTCACATGCGCACTCAATCCCTCCACCTCTATCCTCTCTATCACCCTCCCTATCTCCTCCTCTGTAGCACTGGACTTCATTATTACCAACATCTCGATCCTCCCTCTCGGTATTTGTGTTCTGGGAAGAGAACTCTTACGTCCGCCGCCCAAAATACAGAGAGGGGACCTTCCGCTCTCCCGGAAGGTCCCCTCTCCAAGTTAGCTGGTCTAACGTAATCCCTACAACCTAGCCACCTGCCGACCTCCCGGGCAACGCGTAGTAGCCAAAAAAGTAAAAGTAAAAGTAGTAGGCAAAGTAATAGCCCGGAAGGCTAACTAGGCGGCGGAGATAGGCAAGCGACGACGGGCGCGGACTCCAGGTTGTCCCTGCAAGGTCTGCCGTAGTTTGTAAGCTTGCGCCCAGCTCGGAAGTCATCTCTTCCCTTGCCATCTGTTGTTGGTACGAAATGTACCATACCCACAATCGGAAGTCAAGATACAGCCTATATTTGACTTAGTGCAAATATTCAAAGTCAAAATTTGAATTAACTTGAATTTCTATCTTAATAGGTGTACAAATTCATTACCAAAATCTATTTGCAAGTAAAAAAGGAGGTCAAGAATGGGTACGGGATCTGTTCGAGCAAGGCTTTGGAGCTTGGTGACTTTGCTGGTGTTACTGATGGCGACGCTACTCGTGCCACCGGAGGCATCGGCCGAGGACAATCTGCGGGGGTCCTTCATGGGCAGCGCTTACAGCTCACAGGTGTCCGCGAACCTGCTGGCGATCAACGCGGAGCTGGGCAAGACCATCTATACGCCGTGTCCCTGCAACGGCACGCGAGGTAGGGTGATTACGAACTCTCTGGCAAGCGTGCACGCAGGCAACATCCTGAACCTAGGAGCTGCCAAGGCGTCAGTGCAGGCGTACAAGAAGCCCACATCGGCGTACGTAAGCAACGTCGCGGAGATCACAGGGCTTAACCTGCTGAATGGCCTGATCACGGCAGACGCTATCAAGGCCGTCGCCACCACCAGGGCAGACACTACCAAGGTGCAGAGCTTCTGGGGAGCGTCACGCTTCGTCAACCTAAAGGTCAACGGCAGAAGTATCCTCTCGGTGCGCGCCAACACTCAGATCGATCTGCCTGGGCTGGGCTACCTGGTGCTCCAGGAGGTGAAGCGCGGAGGTAACGACCGCAGCTACTCCACCGTGAGCATCGCGATGATCCACGTGTACGTTACCACGTCCAACAGCCTCGGCCTGCCCGTGGGCGCGGAGATCGTGGTAGGCTACGCCAAGAGCGGCTTCACGCGCCGGGAGCCCACCGTGATAGCGGGTGGTCAGGCCTACACGGCGCTGGGGAAGGCGGCGGCAGGCAGCACTACGGGAAGGCTTGGGAAGGTAGCGCTTGTTTCCCTGGGATGCCTGAGCGCCGCCAACAAAGCATACACTAACACCACCGCGGGCGCAAGCATCGCCGGCGGGATCCTGAGCACCGGCGTGGGCACCAACACCGCCGAGATCACCACGGGCACGAGCTCCACCAGCGTCACGACCACCAGCGAGGTGGCCGACGTCAGCCTGCTGGGAGGGCTCATACGGCTCGACGGGCTCAAGGCGGTGGCCACCGCCAGCAGCGCCAACGGCAGGCTCTCCACCTCCACGGCGGGCACTCGCTTCGCCAACCTGGTGGTGTTGGGTGTACCCTTGCCCGTGAACGTGGCGCCCAACACCCGCATAGAACTGCCCCTCGTGGGCTACGTGATCCTCAACGAGCAGACCGGGAGCGTGACCTCTACGGGCGCCTCGGTCAGCGTGAACATGATCCACGTGTACGTCACCACCCGCAACACGCTCGGCCTGCCCGTGGGCACCGAGATCATCGTCGGCCACGCCAACGCCTCGATCAAGCCGTTTACGGACTAAGCTTCCCTGGGTGTAGGGGGCACCCCCTACACCCACACCACTGCCGTGTCGCCAGCGTACAGCCTATCGGGCAGGGAGAGCACGAGATGGGCCTCGGGCTCTCCCCCGCCCCTCACGAACCCCAACAGCACCTCGTGCTCCCCACGGGCAAGCTCCAGGTCCACGTAGTACCCACCGTAGCCCGAGTAGTTGGGCCTGATAGGCCCCTCGTCTCCCACGTCCACCACCAGCACCCCATCCACCCACGCCCTCACGGGGCAGCTTGCGGGCACCCCGAGCCTCACCCGCAGGTCCCTGGGCACCCGGACCCTCCCCCTCAGGTAGGCCTCCCGCCAGCCCGCCGGCAGCACCTCCAGCGGCAACCTGTTGCCCTCCGCCCAGCACTCCCGCCAGCCGGAGGCTCCACCATCCATGGCCAACGCCCACTCCCACCTGCGCCCCCTCACCAGCACCAGGGGCACCCCGGGCTCGGCGGGCCTGCCCACCGGCTCGCACGCTAGATACCCCAGCAGGCGGTTGCCCTCCCACTCCGGGGGATTCAGCTCCCACTCCAGGTGCGCGCTGCCCTGGCCCTCCACCTCCAGCTCCCTCCTACCATAGCTCCTGCCGCCCAGCACCAGCTCGCACCCTATCGCCAGCGCCTCGGGATGGGGGTTGGTCAGCTCCACCCGCAACCTCTTGCCCCTGCCCACGTAGGCGGGGCCCTCCGGATAGCTTACCCTGTAGCGCAGGCTCGTGCCCTCCACCTCGTAGCTCATCGGATCCCTCTCCCACAGCTCCCTGATGCCCTCGTCCGCCATCAGCTCGTGGTGGTCCTCGGGCACGGGCACCCTGCCCCCAGGCACCCCATGCCAGGCCAGCACCCTCTGGGCCACCCGCACGACCCTCTCCGTCAGCTCCCCCAGATCCCGCGGCACGGGGTGGCTTCCCGAGACGTGCTTGATACCTCCCCAGCTCTCGTTGGTGGCGATCCCTTCCCCCAGCGGCTCCACCCACCGGGAGGGCAGCCCCCGCCTGCCGCTGATGATCCCCAGTATCGCCCCCAGCGTCGCCCCGGTGCAGTCCGTGTCGTACCCGCAGTTGACCGCCTTGCACAGCGCGTCCCCAAAGTCCTCCCCCCACAGCCAGCCTATCACCTCGAACCCCAGGTTGATCGGGGCGTACTGCGCCACAGGATGTCCCACGACCCGCAGCACCTCCTCCCTGGCCTCCAGCCATCCCAGCCCCCGCGCACGCGCCTCCAGCACCGCCTCGATCGCCACCCTCACCTTGCTCCAGGGCGGCACGTACGACAGCCCCACCTCCAGCAAGGCCTGCCTATTCCTCACCACGAACGCCGAGGCCTCCACAGCCGCGTGGAACATCTCCCCCCACACGCCCTCCCCGCCCGCGTGGTCGCAGATCGCGTCCTCGTAGGCGTACCGCGCCGCCACCCGGGGCAACCCAGGCGCCACGCACGCCCAGATCTCCGAGCGGATGGGGCTGCCCATGCAGTCCCGAAACCAGTTGTTGAACGCCCCGCACACCGGCGGCAGCAACCCCAGCTGCATGTTTGTCTTGGACAGGCCGTACTCATCGAAGTTGTACCCTATATGGTCCAGCCAGTAGCTCACCAGGTCCACGGCCCGCAGCCCTGGCCCCACCTCCTCCAGCGCCTTCAGCCACACCAGCTGCATCTCCAGGTCGTCGTTGGGTATGCCCCCCTCCCGCAGTTCGGGATACCACCACACGTCGAAGGGCTCCCTCTGCCCCCAGGCACGCTCCAGGGGTGCTCCAAGCGTGCCCCCGCTGTTCTTCCCCAGCCAGCACCCGTACACCCTGTCCCTATACTCCTCGCCAGTTACCTCCAAGTAACGCATCCTCTCCTCCAGTCCAGCATCTACTCGTAGCTACTAGAATACACCAAGCGTCCGTCAGCGCTGCTAACAATCTACTAACAAACACAAACAATATTAGTACATTGATAGGACCGTCCAAGGAGGTGCTCAGATGACCATAATCTAGCATAATCAACGCTGCCTCACGCGCCCTCAACCACAGATATTTCCATAGCACTACCCTTAGCAGGAGTAAGCCTATGAAGAGATATCTCAGATGGTTGTGCGTCTGTGCGCTGATCATGACCCTGTGCTTGCCCACCCTGCCGGCAGGCACCGAGCCCACCCTGGCCTCCGGCGATCGGCAGGAGCGGGAGCTGCTGAGCTCGCTGGGCAACCCCACTCACGCCCGCAACGCCGCCACCGGCAAGATAAGCTACCTGCGAGGCACCCCCAGCTCGCCCCTCTACCGTGCGCGGGCTCCACAGGCCGACCCCGGTCGCGGCGGCACGCGCGTTTCTGGCCGAATACGGCCCGCTGTTCGGGGCAAGAGATCAGGCCAGAGAGCTGGTAGTCAAGCGGGTCAGGCAACTCGACCGCGGCCGCAGGAGCGTGCGCTTCCAGCAGGTGTACGAGGGCATACCCATCATAGCCGGAGAGATGTACGTGCAGCTGGACCGGGAGGGGAACGTCATATCCGCCAACGGCGAGCTGCTGCCCGTGTGGACCTTGGATGTCCACCCGTCCGTGTCGGCCGACGTCGCTAGGGGCAAGGCGCTGTGGCTGGTGGCCGAGGCGCACCATGTGCCCATCCATCGACTGCGTGCCAGCAGGCCACAGCTGTGGGTCTACGACCCGAGGCTGATAGGTGCTCCCCCCAACACCGGCACATCGCTCGTCTGGAGGCTGGAGGTGCACGGGGGGGCGGCGGCTGGGCGAGATAAACGAGTTCGTGGTGGTGGACGCGCACACCGGCCGAGTCCTCCTGCACTTCAATCAGGTGGAGACGGCCAAGTCACGGCAGGTGTGCGACAACAACAACGTACCCTACGAGTCCTACGTCTGCACCAGCCCGGTCCGCTCGGAGGGCGATCCCCCCAAGTCGGTGCCCGAGGTGGACCGCGCCTACGACTTCTCGGGAGGCGTGTACGACTTCTACTACAGCAGGTTCGGCAGGGACAGCCTGGACGGGGCGGGGATGCCCATCGTGTCCACCGTCAGGTACTGCCCTGACGACTACGAGTGCCCCTACGAAGACGCCTTCTGGTCTCGCTCCTTCCAGCAAGTGGTCTACGGCGATGGGTTCACGGCGGACGACGTCGTGGGGCACGAGCTCACCCATGTAGTGACGCAGTTCACCTCCGGGCTGATATAATACAGCCAGTCCGGGGCCATCAACGAGTCGCTGTCGGACGTCTTCGGCGAGCTGTACGACCTCACGAACGGCGCGGGCACGGACACCAGGGCCACGCGTTGGCTACAGGGCGAGGACACACCCATCTGGGCCATCCGGAACATGGCGGATCCCCCGCAGATGGGCGATCCCGACAGGATGAGCAGCCCGTACTACTACACGGGCAGCGGGGACAACGGCAGGGTGCACACCAACAGCGGCGTGAACAACAAGGCCGCATACCTCATGGTCGACGGGGGCAGCTTCAACGGTTGGACCGTCAGAGGGCTGGGGATAGACAAGGTCGCCGCCATCTACTACGAGGTGGAAACCAACTTCCTGCTCTCCGGCAGCGATTACGGCGACCTGTACGTGGGGCTGCAGCAGGCATGCCTCAACCTGGTGGGCACCCGCGGCATCACCCCCGCGGACTGCGGCGAGGTGAAGAAGGCCGTTGATGCCACGGAGATGAACCTAAGGCCCGGCGACCAGATGCCACCCACGGGCAGCATCCAGATCGCTGGCGGGGCGGATTATACTAACAACGCCCAGGTGACCATCCAGATCAACGCCACCGACAGGGGGTGGGGCGTAAGCTCGATGGCCATCTGGAACGCGGGGGAGAGATCGTCCGGGTGGCAGTCCTACAGCGAATCCGTCAGCTGGACCCTCCCTGCGGGCGATGGGCCCAAGACCGTGTACGCTAGCTTCCGGGACGCCGCGGGCAACACCTCGGAGATCGTCTCCGATACCATAGTGCTGGACACCACCAGGCCGGTGGCCAAGGCGCCCACGGTCAGCCTGCCGGCGGGCTCCACCTTGGGCACGAGCAAGATCCCGGTGAGGGTGGCCTGGTCCGCGACCGACGCCAACGGCATCGGGAGCTACCTAGTGCAGATGTCGACCTACGACGGGAGCGCATGGTCCGCCTGGAGCACCATCTACAGGGGCGGGGCCACCAGCACCACGAAGCACCTGGCTCCGGGCACCTACAGGTTCCGCGTGCAGGCGACCGACCGCGCGGGCAACGAGAGCGCATTCGCCTCCAGCCCCATAACGACGGTAGCCGCCGTGCAGGAGAACTCCTCGGCCATCAGCTACTCCAGTGGCTGGAAGCGGACCGCCAGGACCGGTGCCTACGGAGGCTACGTCAAGTACCACACGCAGGCCGGAGCCACGGCCACCCTGCGCTTCCGGGGCCGCAGCGTCTCCCTGGTGACGCCCAAGGCCGCGAGCCTGGGCAAGGCGGAGATACGCGTGGACGGGGTCAGGGCGGCGATCGTGGACCTGTACGCCTCAAGCACTCAGGCGCGCAAGGTGGTGTACACCAAGGCGTGGAGCAGCTCCGGCAGCCACACGGTCACCGTCAAGGTGCTGGGCACCTCCGGCAGGCCGAGGGTGGACATCGACGCGTTCGTCATCCTGAGGTAGCCCCGAGGGGATCCCGGGATCCCCAGGCCTGCATCCCCCCGAAGCAACCCCGGGGGGATGCAGGCTCGCGATGGCTGGAGGGGACACATCCGATGCGAGCAAGGCCATCTCCCCACGAGTAGGAGCATAGGCCGGGGGAACTTGCTGTGGCGGAGGGGGCAGCCCTAGCCAGGCAGCTGGGACCGCACGACCTGCTGAGAGGTGCCCGCGAGGTCCTGGATCTGGTCGGTGGAGATATGGGGGACGATCGTGACCGGTAGCACCACGTGCCTGTAGGGCCTCTCCCCTCCTTGCTTTATCCGCTCCATGAGCAGGCGAGCGGCCTCCACGCCCATGTGCCTGGAGGGCAGCACGGCGGTCATCGCCCCGAGCGTGTAGAGGGCCTCGGGGTTGTCGTCCGCGGCCGAGGCCAGGGCCACCTGTCCGGGCTCCAGCCCGATGCGGGCCAGGTCCTTGGCGACAACGGTCAGCACGTGGCTGTTGGCCGCCAGCATGGCCGTGGGCCTGTAAGGGGCGGACATCCACCCACGCAGGATCGCCAGCCTGCCGTCCTCGGGTAGCGAGTCGTAGGGGCGCAGCGCGGTCAGGTCGGGGATGATCTCGAGCCCGTGCTCCCGCAGCGCCTGCAGGTGCCCAGCTAGGTTCTCCTGCACGCTCGTGCACGAGGTCTCACCCCACACGGTGGCGATGTGCTTGTGCCCGCGCCCGATGAGCTCCTTGGTCAGCAGGTACCCGGCCGACCAGCTGTCGGGCAAGACCCTGTCGGTCGGCACGTTCGGGTAGTAGCGGTCGACCATCACCACGGGCATGCCCTCCTGCAGCAGGGCCTCTATATGCACGGCGTTGGGGGAACCATCCACCGGGTACAGGATCACGCCCACGGCCCCCGCCTGCCTGGCGCGCCTGAGGTTCTGCACCTCGGTCTGGGCCGAGAGCATGGAGTCGAACAGGAGCGTGTGGAAGCCCTCCGCCCTGCAGACCTCCTCTATGCCCCTGAGGATCTCGATGACGTGGTGCCCGTGCAGCACCTCGAATATGCAGGCTATCAGCCTGCCCTCCCTGTGCCCCTGTGGCGGCGACTCCATCGTGCCCGTGACGAACGTCCCCAGCCCGCGCCTGCGGGTCAGCACGCCCTCGCGCACCAGGTCGTTGAGGGCGCGGGCGGCGGTGATGCGGCTGACCCCGAAGCGCCTGCACACCTCCTTCTCGGTGATGAAAGACTGGCCGGGCACGAACCTGCCCTGCCGTATCTCGTTGAGCAGCGCCATCTTGATCTTGTAGTACTCTGGCAGCGGTCTGTCTTCCAAGCTCATCGGGCTCCACCTCGGTTGATTTGTCAACACATCAAATATATCATAATCCGCGCTCGATCTCGACACCCATAGCCTTGGAGCAACGCACATGCGGGCATATATAGCAAAGATCGTGGCCCGAGCATACTCCTCTTAGGATTCGGCCAACCCCCTTGAAAAATATATGTATTTGCAGTAAAGTGCAATAAGAAAAACATGCAGTATGGCCAGAGGGAGGTGATACATGGCCGACCAAGCTCCCAAGATGACGATGGAGAGCGCCGTGGAGGTGCTCAAGCGGCAGGGCTGCAGGATAACCCCGCAGCGCATCATGATCCTGGAGTACCTGCTGTCCACCGACGACCACGTGACCGCCGAGGAGCTCTACGAGCAGGTCAAGCTGATGTACCCCCACATCAGCTTCTCCACGGTCTACAGGACCCTCGAGCTGCTCAGGGACGCCGGGCTCATCACCCAGACGGACCTCGGCAAGGGCACGTGGAGCTACCATCCCATAGACCGCGCCGACCACCATCACCTGATATGTCTGGGATGCGGCGAGATGTGGGAGATACCTCAGGACACGTTCGACGAGGTGCACCGGCAGATCATGGAGCGCTACAGCTTCGACGCCCTGATGGTACACTACGCGATCTACGGCCGCTGCGAGCGCTGCCGGTAGCGCTACACCGCCCTGAACCTGGGCTGTCGCCCCTCCAGCACGGCGAGGACGTCGTCCACGACCTCGCTCATCCTCCGCAGGGACTCCTCGGTATGGGAGGCCATGTGAGGGGTGACCAGCACGTTGGGCAGCTCCAGCAGGGGGCTATCCGGCGGCAGGGGCTCGGCCTCGAACACGTCCAGCGCCGCCCCGGCGATCCAGCCCTCGCGCAACGCCTTGGCCAGAGCGTCCTGGTCCACCACCCCACCCCTGGAGGTGTTCACCAGGCACGAGGTGCTGGGCATGAGCCTCAGCTCCCTCTCCCCCAGCATGTGGTACGTGGACGGGAGCAAGGGCACGTGGAGGCTGACGAAGTCCGCCCTGGACAGCAGCTCCTCCAGGTCCACCCTGATCGCCCGCAGGCCGGGCGGCAGCTGGGGCTCCACGACGTCGTGGAACATCACCTCCATCGAGAAGGCCAGGGAGCAGATCTCGGCCACGCGGCGACCTATCCTGCCCATGCCCACCACGCCCAGGGCCTTGCCGAGCAGCTCCCTGCCCGTGAGCGAGTAGCGGGCGCCCCACTCGCCCCTGCGCAGCGCCGCATCGCCCTCCCGCAGCCGCTTGGCGAGCGCCAGCATCATCCCCACCGCGTGCTCGGCGACCGACTCGGCGTTGGCCAGAGGGGTGTACACCACGGCCACGCCCAGCTCGCGGGCCGCCTCCAGGTCGATGTTGTCCAGGCCCACGCCGTGCCGGCCTATCACCCGGAGGCTATCCGCCGCCTCCAGCACCCTCCGCGTGATCCTCCCGCCGGCCCTCACCACCAAGGCATGGACGCCCCTCACCTGCCGGCACAGCGCCTCCTCGTCCAGGCCATCGGCCAGCACCAGCTCGACGTGCTCCGCCAGCTTGCGCATGCCGCTCTCGTGGATCGGCTCGAGCAGCAGCACCCTGTACCTGGGCATCCGCTAGGCCTCCAGCTGGGGCAGCACCATGACCTTGACCTGGGAGGGGTCCCGCCTGGTCGCCTGCATCGCGCTCTCGGCCTCGGCGAGCGGGTAATGCCCGGTGATGATCTCCTCAGGGCGTATCTTGCCTGCCCGGATCAGCTCGATGGCGTCGGGATAGGTGTTGGCGTACCGGAAGGTGCCGGTGAGCCAGATCTCGTGCTGCTGCAGGTACGCCACAGGTATCTCGACCGTCTCCCCGGGCCCCATGCCCACCAACACAGCCGTACCCGCGGGACGGAGGCACCTCAGGCCATCGGCGACCGCGGTGGGGCTGCCGGAGCACTCTATGAGGACGTCGGCCTCGACCCCGGCCTCGACGAGGGGTGTGCTGCGGACGTTGACCGTGGCCGTCGCTCCGACCTTGCGGGCGAACTGCAGGCGCTCGTCGACCACGTCGGTCACCGTCACCCTGGCAGCCCCCAGAGCGAAGGCCGCCTGCATGGCGAGCAGGCCGATCGGGCCGGCACCGGTCACCAGCACGTGCTCCCCGCCTCGCAGCCGCGCCTTCCTGCACGCCCACAGCCCCACCGAGACCGGCTCCACCAGCGCGCCGGCATCGTCCGAGATCTCATCGGGCAGGGCGTAGGCGAAGTCCTCGTGGATGGTGACGTACCTCGCGAAGGCCCCGTCCACCGGAGGGGTCGCGAAGAACTTGACGTACGGGCACAGGTTGTACCTGCCGGCACGGCACTCCCGGCAGGTGCCGCACGGCACGCCCGGCTCCAGCGCCACCCTCTCGCCCACATGGTGCTTCGTGACCTCGCTGCCCAGGCCAACCACCACGCCCATGGACTCATGCCCCAGCACCAGGGGCTGCTCAACGACGAAGCTACCTATCCTGCCATGCTCGTAGTAATGTACGTCGGAGCCGCACACGCCCACGGACCTGACCTCCACCAGCACCTCCCGTGGCCCTGGCACAGGCACTGGCCGCTCCTCCAGGCGCACGTCGTGCGGACCGTAGAGCACTGCTGCTTCGTTACGCATTGGCTCGCCTCTCCTTTCTGAGCTAGCATCTCCTGTACTTCAAGCGTTGGGCTCGAGCACCACCTTGATCGAGTGCTCGCGCGACATCATGATCTCTATCCCCCTGTGGAAATCTTCCAGGGGGAGCCTGTGGGTGACGATCTCGTCCAACGGCAGCCTGCCCTTGCGGATCATGTCGATCGCTATGGGGTAGCAGTAAGGGCCGAGGTGGGCGCCGTGGATGTTCAGCTCCTTCGTATCGCCGATGATCGTCCAGTCCACGGTGACGGGCTCCCGCATCACGCTGAACTCCACGAAGGTGCCCAGCTTGCGGATCATCCGCAGGCCCTGCTCCACCGCCGCCGGGTGCCCCGTGGCCTCTATGTACACGTCGCAGCCGTAACCCTCCGTGAGCCCCAGCACCTCCTCCACCACGTCCACCTTGGAGGGGTTGAGGGTGAGGTCCGCCCCGCACCTGCGGGCCACCTCCAGGCGCCGATCCTCCAGATCGACGACCACCAGCAGCCGAGGGTTTCTCATCCGCGCCGCGGCGACCATGCCGAGCCCCAGGGGCCCAGCGCCAGCGATCACCACGACGTCCTCGAACTTTATCTCCCCCCTGTCGACGGCGTGGATGGCGCACGCCAGCGGCTCTATGAAGGCCGCGTGATGGGGAGGGACGTCGGGCGGCACCTTGTGGTTGATGGCATCGGCCGGCCACAGCATGTACTCAGCCATGGCGCCGAAGGTTCTCTGCCTGAAGCCGTACACATCGTGCTGCTGGCACATCCAGTACTGGCCCCGCCTGCAGAACCTGCACCGCCAGCACGGCACTATCTGCTCGGAGACCGCCAGGCCCCCCACCTGGAGGCCGTACTTCTCGCCGGCCCCCTCACCCAGCGCCACCACATAGCCCACAAACTCGTGCCCGGGCACCACCGGGGGCTGGCAGTAGCCCACGCGATGCTCATCACCCCAGAACATGGGCGCGCCCGTGTAGCACTTCAGGTCGCTGGCGCAGATCCCGACCGCCGGCACGCGCACCAGCACCTCGCCCGGGCCCGGCCGGGGCACGGGCAGCTCCTCCAGCCTGTAGTCCTCGGGGCCATGGCACACCACCGCCCTCATGCTCGTGGGCAGATCGTCAGACATACTCTCCTCCTTCCGGTCTCAGCCTTTGGTGACTATCACGGCCCCCATTATCAACGAAATCAGCGTAGCGATCCAGATGGGCAGCACCGACTCCACGAACCTCATCCAGAAGAGGTGTATAGCCACCAACAACACCAAACTGATGAACACCCTGTCGAACAGGTTGGTCTCTATGGGCAGGAAGCCCTTGCGTCCCTCATGCTCCTCCGGGGGGACGAAGCCCTTTGCACTCATCATGAGCCTACTCCTTTACAGCTCCGAAAGTGAGCCCCATCACTATGTAGCGCTGCACGAGCGCCAGGAAGATCAAAGCCGGCAGCAGAGCCACCATGGACACCGCCGCCATCTCGCCCCAGTTCGTGCCGGTGACGGTCACGAATTCTGCCAGACCAGTAGTGATCGTGCGGGCATTGACGCTGGTGAGTGTGGCAGCTAGCAGATACTCGTTCCAGGAGAACACCCAGCTGAAGATGGCGCTGATGGCTATCCCTGGTGCTGCAAGTGGCACTATTATCCTCAGCAACACTGTCTTTACGTCCGCACCGTCGGCCATGGCCGCCTCATCCAGCTCGATGGGGATGCTGTCGATTATGCCCTTGAGGAGCCAGATGGCGAACGGGAGGTTGAACACCGTGTAGAAGAGGATGAGCCCAAGGCGGGTATCGAACAGATCCCAGCCCCCGAACTTGAACACTCTGGTGAACAGCAGGAAGAGCGGCAGCAGGAAGGCCGCCGGGGGAGCCATCCTGTTGGTGATCGTCCAGAAGAAGATGTTCTGCTCCCCCTGCAGCCGCCAGCGGGACAGTGCATAAGTAGCCATCACCGCCAGGACAGCCACGAGGATGGCGTTGGAGGTGGATACCATGATCGAGTTGATCAGGTACCTCCGGAAGGTGGCATCTCCGAAGAAGCTCGCGTAGTTATCTGTGTACACGCCGTGAATCATCAGCGAAGGCGTCCCGAACAGCTGTACTCTGCTGCGGATGGACACCAAGAACAACCAGTAGATCGGCAACAGCGTGAGCAGCGTGGACAGTACCCACACCAGATAGACCAGGATGTTACCTCTCAGCTTTCTGCCGTGCCTCTCCTTGCTCATGTCACCCTACTCCCTCTGCTCGTGATCGCAACAAACAGCAGCCAGCTCAACACTATCGTGAAGTACAGCAACAGCATGGACATAGCGGAGCCGTAGCCGTAGTCCGTCTTGGGGAACACCTCGCGCCACAAGTGTATGCCCGTGTACCTAGTGGCGGACCCAGGGCCGCCCCCAGTCAGCATCCAGACCTCATCGACGATGCGCAGCGCATCCATGATGCGTATGAACAGAGTAGTGAGCATCACCGGGGTGATCATAGGGAGCGTCAGGTACCTGAAGATCTGGAGGGCGTTCGCGCCGTCCACCTGAGCGCTCTCGAACGGCTCCCTGGGGAGGGATATCAGCCCAGCCAGCAGGGTGAGGGTCACGAGCGGCGTCCAGTGCCACACGTCCATGAGTATCGTGGTCCAGAAAGCTTGACCACTATAGCGCCCTATGTTGTAGTCTATGTGGAACCACTGCTGCAGGTAGTAGGGCACAGGACCGAACCCTGGAATCATCATCAGCCGCCAGGTGGCACCCACAGCGATCGGTGCGACCATGAGCGGCAACGCGTGGATGGTCCTGAAGAAGGCCTTGCCGGGGAACTCCCTGGTGAGGAGCTGGGCCAGCAGGAAACCCAGTACCATCTCGCTGAGCACCGCCCAGAATGTGAACTTGATGGTGATCCAGAGCGAGGACAAGAATGCCTGATCGAACACCAGCCTGCGGTAGTTCTCCAGCCCCGCGAAGGACAGCCCAGCTTGTGCCGAGAAGACGTTCCAGTTGAAGAAGCTCACGTACAGCACGTAGAAGAAGGGCGCCAGCCCCGTCACAGCTAGTACTATGAGGGTGGGCGCCAAGAGCGCCCACCCAGTTCTTGCAGACCACATACACCACCACCTACTTCCCGTAGCCTAGTCTCTGCATCTCTTCCTCCGCGGCCTTGGCGGCCTCGTCCAGGGCTTGATCAGGGCTCATCTGCCCAGATATCGCCTTATAAATGAAGGGCGCCACGACCTCCCTGACCTGTGCGTGGAACGGGAACGGAGGAGCACCAGCGAACAGGTCACCGTACTTGCGCATCAGGGTGAAGTAGCCGCCGGTCTTCTGATCGACCTCCTTGACCAATGGGTCGTCGAAGGTCTCGGTGAGGGTGATGCGGGCCGTCTTGGCTGCCCACTCGGGCTGCACCGATGGCTGACCTATGTACTCCAACCACAGCAGCGCGCACTTCTGCTTCTTGGAAGAGTAGGGTATGGCGAAGGCACCACCGTCGTAGTAGCCGATGTAGCCCTTGCCGGACTTGGCATCCTGCATTACGCCCGGAGCCGTCGGAGGCAGGGCCACCCCAACCTTGCCCACTACCTTCGATCTGGAAGGATCTGTGGCGATCCAAGCCACGTTCTCTCCGTAGATCCAGCCCTGAGCAGCCCTGCCGGCAGCGAAAGTAGCTGCCACCTCATCCCAGGTGCTGTTGGTCGACTCAGGCGGAGCATACTTGAGCATGTCAAGCCAGAACTTGAGGGCTTGCTTGGCCTTGGCGCTGTTCATTTGGCCACCGTGCTCTACCGTGGCCTTGTAGGTCTTGGTGTTGATACCCCAGTTGTATATGCCCCAGCTGGGGAATATCGTCTCCACTAGCTCGTAGAAGGACGCTGGATGTCCGGAGGCCGCCTGCACCGTGGTGCCCCACAGCTGCATGTTGTGGTCCTTACCCCATTTGGTGAAGAACTCCGCGATCTGCCTGTATTCTTCGAAGTTCTTGGCAGGGGCTAGGTCGTGCCCGTACTGCTTCTTGAAGGCAGCCCTTATCTCTGGGTCCTCAAAGAGGTCCTTCCTATAGACATAGGTCTTGATGAACGACTCCATCGGCACACCATACAGATGCCCGGTCTTGGGGTCCTTGAAGTAGTTGATGAACGAGGTGAACTTGTTCAGATCGAAGGTAGGAGCCTTCAGGTCGGGGTTCTCCTCCATCATCTTGGTGAGATCGACCAAGAAGTTGCGGGCCATGTAGCCGTAGACTATATCCTGCTCCGTGTAGACGAAGTCGTAGATGCCCGTCTTGGCCTCCATGTCCTTGATGGCCTTGTCGTACATCTGGTCCCAAGAGGTGGTCTCCAGCTCGACCTTGATGCCAGTAGCCTGCTCGAACTGCTTGGCCAACACATCGGCGGCATACTTGGAGGGCGGAGTGCTCTCGGTGACTCCCCTGATGGTCTGCCCCACACACGCTGCCTTCTCAGCGGCGGATCGCCACCACTGATCGCTCGCTGCTCCCTGCGTGGGCTGTGGAGACTGCCCAGCCTGCGCTGGAGTAGGAGATGCACTGGGTGATGCCGAAGGTGCGGCCGAAGGAGACGGACTAGCAACCGATGGTGATGGGGACGGAGACGTAGTCTGCCCAACTGTCGGGGTCTGTCCTGCTTGCCCTCCACACGCACCCAGCAGCAGCGCGAGGATGAGCACCGGTAACAGATAGGATTTGAGTCTACCTGGAATCGAGTTCATTGCCGAAACCTCCTTGCACCTGAACTGGTGCCGATTAAGATATCACCTCTCCCTGCCAAGTTCAATATCTTCTGGGCACATTGTTGCTAAATATGCACAAATGTGCATTTAAGATACTTTTCATAGGTTGTTAAGGGGTGTTTTATTGCACACTTGCTCAGCTATATCTATAATTTTCCCATAAGGGTGGAGGTTGGATGTCGCCTAGAACGAGGGAGTCTCTGGAAAACACCTTGATGCTGGCTGAGATCGCCCAGCTCTACTACATGGACGGGCTGACTCAGGATGAGATAGCACGCCGTGTTGGTCTGTCTAGATCCCACGTGTCCAGGATGCTGAAGAGCGCCAGGGAGTCTGGCTTGGTAGAGGTGCGCATCAACCACCCCCTGCAAAGAGATAGCCGCCTGGAGGGCGAGCTGAAGGCAAGGTTCAACCTCAAGGACTGCGTGGTGCTAGCTCGCCAGACCAACAGCATGTTTGGTCTAGACACGGGCAAGAAGGTGGGAGCCTTGGCAGCCAGGTACCTCCAGAAGATCATCCGGCAGGGCAGCACCATAGGCCTGGGCTGGGGCAGCGCCGTCTATGAGACGGTGAGCAGCGGGTACCTCACGCCGAAGAAGGACGTCAAGGTGGCTCAGCTTATGGGCAGCATAGGAGGTGTGACTCCAGACATAGATGGAGCTCAGATAGCCTCACAGCTGGGTAACATGCTGGGGGCCACCGTGTACTACTTGCACGCACCGATGATAGTCACGGACAGCTCGGTCAGGCAGGGACTGCTGCGCGACCAGCACATCCGGCGGACGCTCGAGGTCGCCCGGCGGTCAGACATCACCCTCGTCTCCGTCGGCTTGGTGAGCCAGAGGTCGGGGCTCTACAGGGCAGGGTACCTCAACGATGCCGATCTGGAGTACATAGCCGGGCAGGGAGCGGTGGGCGACATCTGCGGCACCTTCTTCATGCTGGACGGTTCGATAGCTCCCCTCGAGATCCATGATAGGATCCTGGCGGTATCCAGCGATGTGCTGAAAGCCGTACCTAACAAGGTCGGCGTCAGCTGGGGAGAGCACAAGGCGCTGGCCAACATCGGGGCCGCGAGGGCGGGGCTGATCAACATCCTCGTGACGGACGAGGACGCAGCCCTGGCGATGTTAGCCCACAAAGACTGATGAGAGGTATCACTCCGTTCCCCTGCGATCCTCCGATGGGGGCACGAGCAGGGTACGCAGCTGCGCAACCAGATCAGCCTCCGCCATGGCACCCTCGAGGCTGAGCCGGTCGTTGACGATTGTCTTGGGCACACCGTACACCATGTAGCGCTGGGCTAGATCCGGGAAAGCCGTGGCATCCACCACCTCGGCGGTCACCTGAGGACTCTCGACAGCAAGCTGCCAGGCCAGGCGCGCCATCTGAGGGCAGTACGGGCATGTCGGGGTGCTGAACACCCGGATGTGCAGCGATGAGCCCAGTTCCTGCAGCCATTGCTTAGTATCATTCCCTAGGCTGGTGGATCCTGTTGAGGCATCCGAGATCGCGTCCAACAGGGCGGACAGCTCATGACCCGCGGGGGCTCCAAGGAACCTCATCCTGCCCCTATTCCTGCCCTCTATCTCTATCGTGGGAATGCGCTCCACCCCTCGCTCGCGCGCCAGGTCACCCTCGGAGTAGATGTCGTGGAACTCGAGCTGCAGCTTGGGGGACATGCCCACTAGCTCTTCGAGGACTTTCCTGGCAACGGGACATTGCGGGCACTCCCTGCCGGGTACATATATAGGTAGCTCCTTCTGGGAGAAGAGCACGAGCTTGACCTCATCCGCCAGCCTATCCTCTAGGATCTGCTTCATCTTGTCACGCACAACGCTGCTGACCATGACTCACCTCCACAACCGATACCATCAGCTACTATTATAATGACCGACACACTGAGAGGAGCACGCGCTTGGCCAAGGTACTGATCACCACCTCCGGGTCATTTGGCGATCTGAGCCAGCAGCTGGCCGTGGGCAAGGAGCTGGCGCGCAGGGGACACCAGGTGGCCCTGGCGCTGCCACCGTCGCTGGCTGGCAGGGGTGAGGAGGAAGGCTTCCTCGTCCACACGCTACCTGGCGATCCAGCTGCGGAGGGGTCGGCCCTTAGGGGCATCACCTTCCCCTTCGGCAGGGCCGCGCCCTTCGCAAGCACTCGGAGCGTGGTGGCTGCCGAGTCTCCTTGGCTTGCCGAGCGAGCCAGGAGCCTGGCCCGCCTCTGCCTGGAGTACGATCTGCTGGTGTCCTCGGCCACCCAACTAGCGGCAGCCTCGGCCGCGGAGATGGTTCGGATACCTTGGGCCACCGTGTTCATAGCCCCAGCCATCCTACCATCGGAGCTATCTCCCTACACCTTACCTAATGCGTGCCCTCCTCTCCTGCGACGAGCTTTGAGCCGTGTGGGGTGGGCTCTCGGTCGATGGTGGATGCGCCGGTACGTGGACCCACTGGTCAACGAGCATAGGGGAGCTCTGGGACTGCCTACCAGATCGGACTGGATGCTCACTGGCAACCTCTCCCCGTACCTATCAATCCTTACCGCCCTGCCCAGCTTTACCCCCATGTCACCAAGATGGCCTCCTCAAGTGCATCAGACCGGCTACTGCCCTTACAGAGGTTATAGAGCGTGGCGTCCGAGCCCCGAGCTCCGGCGGTTCCTGGAGGCCCGGGGAAGGCTGGTGCTGGTGACCGCGGGCTCGATGGCGCACGGGGAGGACAAACACTCCCATCGGCTCTATAGCATCTGTCTTGGGGCGGTGGAGATTCTAGGGGCCAAGGCGCTCCTGGTAGGGCCGCGAGAGGGACATGTGGGCAAGAGGTCCATGGCGGTACCCTTCGTGCCCTTCCAAGAGGTGATGCCTCGCTGCGCGGCGGTGATCCACCACGGCGGCGTCGGGACGGTACAGGAGGCCATGCTCGCGGGCGTCCCGCAGCTGATCCTCCCGTGGGGCGCGGACCACTTCTTCAACGCTGCGCGCGCCCAGGAGGCGGGCGTCGCGGAGGTCCTCCTACTGCGGGCCTACTCCCAGGCAGCGCTCCTGCGTGCCCTGGGCAGGGTCATGGACGGGCCCATCGCCGGGCGGGCCGGGGAGGTAGCCGGGCGGGCCAGGACGGAGGTAGGCACGTCCACCACCGCCGACCTGCTGGAGGCCTTCATGAGGTCACAGGGGCGAATGCATCGACAGCGGTAGCAGGAACCTCAGGGTAAGGACCATCCCCGCGACCCCATTGATCAGCGGGAAATAGGGATACCAACGCGCCACGGCATGGGGAGCAAGGCGCATCTGGGCGAGCATGATGCCTGGATAAACCATCAGGATGACGCCGGAGAACAGGTCACTGGGCAATACGAGGATGGCCGCCAAAAGATACATCACCAGGCAATATCGGAGCGTGCCCAACTCTCCCAGCAGCGTGGCCACGGTCCTCACACCGGCGCGGGTATCTGGCACTATGTCTGGGATAGCAGAATAGGCGTGCATAGCGGCACACCAGCATGCACCGGCCAGCGCCAGGCGCCAGGAGGGTGGAGAGCTCGAGTAGAGCGACCACCCCAAGAACATAGGCGTGACGTACAGCACGTTGCTCAGCGAGTCTATCACGGGCCGGGACTTGAGCCTGATCGGCGGCGCGCTGTAGATCACGGAGAGCACCACGAACAGCAGCCAGGCCAACCAGCTCAAAGGGCTAGCGCCCAACAGCGGGGGAAGAGCGAGCGCAACAGCTATCAACACCGCCACAAGCAGCCTGGGGCGCATCTCTGGCCGCACGAGCGCTTCCCAATCGCCCTTCTTGGGGTTGTGCACATCGGTATCGTAGTCCGAGAGATCGTTGACGCCGTACAGCAGCAGGTTAGCTGGCAACGTGAACCAGACAAAGAACCACAGCGTCCGCCAGCTCATGAGCGCAGGGAGGCTGTCCGCCCCGAGGATGCAGCCCAGGGCGTAGGTCCCCAGCAGGTACAACCAGAACTTGGGGCGAGAGACCTTCAGCAGCCACCTAAGGTCACGCCATGAAGGAAGCATACGCGGCCCTCCACAGCACGGGCGGGTAGTCCCCACGGGCGTTCTTGACCCTGTTGTGCCACACGCTTACCGGGTCTCTGGAGATGCGGTACAGCACGCTCTGGTAGCTGAACGACGCCAGGGCCACACCGAACCTGCAGGCGGGAGGCACGTATCGAAGGCCCTGATGGGCCTCCATGTACTGGCGCATGTTCCGCCTTATCTGGTGAGCCATGAGCGCCCGGAAGCGCCCCTCTGGTACCCCCGGCCCCCAGGAGCTGGGGTCTATCCCGAACCTGCTCAGATCCTCCAGCGGGATGTATATCCTGCCGCGCGCGTGATCCTCGGCGACGTCCCGCAAGAAGTTGGTGATCTGCATGGCGTGGCCCAGCAGGCGGGCGTGGTCCAGCCCCGCATCGGGCGCCCGCATCACCCTGGCCATCATCAGCCCCACGACCTCTGCGGAGCCGTAGACGTAGCGCTCCAGGTCCGAGTATCTGGGGTAGCAGGAGACCGTGAGGTCCAT
Organism: Thermobaculum terrenum ATCC BAA-798; assembly: GCF_000025005.1. Lineage (NCBI taxonomy): Bacteria > Bacillati > Chloroflexota > Chloroflexia > Thermobaculales (SeqCode) > Thermobaculaceae (SeqCode) > Thermobaculum (SeqCode) > Thermobaculum terrenum. The sequence goes on along the minus strand of NC_013526.1, from coordinate 176,916 downwards.
CTCCATGGAATCCAGGAAAGCCTCCACCCAGGGACGCTCGATGCCGTGCTGTCGGGCCACCCGCACGAAGCATCTCAGGACCGGCTCACGGGAGGTGCCCCGGCTCCAGGCAAAGTCCACATCTTCCCTGAAGGCGCGCAGCTGCTCGGCGGGCTCCAGCACGGGGTTATCCACGTGCTCGTCCGCGAGCCTGAAGAAGGCGTAGAGCACCCACACCCGCTTGCGGACGTCGGGTGGGAGCATCTGGGTGGAGTAGTAGTAGGTCCACGAGTACTTGCGAAATATACGTCGGCATATCTCCAGGTCACTTACCATACACCACACGCCTCCAAGCGAGCTCGGCCGATATCAGGCACATCGGCATACCTATCCCAGGGTTGGTGTTGGCTCCCACGTAGAAGAGCCCCCGCACCTTCCGGCTCCTGTTGCTTGGGCGGAACACCGCCGACTGCGACAGGGTGTGTGCCAGCCCCAGCGCCGACCCGCGATAGCTGTTGTAGCGCTCCTCGAAGTCCCGACGGGAGAAGGTATGCTGCACCACCACCCTCTCCCGCAGGTCCGGGATATCGAGCTTCTCGGACAGCAGGCCGAGCACGCGGGCTGCGTAGCTCCTCCTGATCTCGTCGTTGTCCGGCAGCCCCGGGGCGATGGGGACCAGCACGAAGAGGTTCTCGTGGCCGGCCGGGGACACGCTGGGATCGGTCCGGCTCGGGCAGCACACGTACACCGAGGGGTTGCGTGGGTACTCGGGCCTGTCAAATATCTGGGCGAAGTTCGTGCGCCAGTCCTCGCAGAAGTAGAGGTTGTGGTGCAGGAGCTGGGGCAACTCTCCCCTCACGCCGAGGTAGATGATGAAGGCTGAGGGCGCGAGCGTGCGCCGCCTCCAGTACCGCTCGCTGTAGCTCCTGTACCTGGGAGGCAGCAGGCGGGTCTCGGTGTGGTAGACGTCGGCGTTGGAGACCACCACGTCGGCACGGTAGAACCCCCTGGACGTCGACACCCCGCTCACCCTGCCACCCTCCACGACTATGGCCTCGGCCGGGCAGCTTGTGACTATCTCCACTCCAGATTCCCGGGCCAGGCGCTCGAGCACGCGCACGATCTCGTAGATACCGCCCTCGGGGTACCACACCCCCAGGTTGAAGTCCACATGGCTCATGATGTTGTAGAGCGCAGGGGTGGTGTACGGCGAGCTCCCCAGGAAGACCAGCGTGTACTGGATGATCTTCCTAAGCTTGGGATGGCTGAAGTACCGGGAGACGTAGTCCTCCATCCTCTCGAAGACGTGCAGGCTCGAGCCCTTGAGGAGCAGCATAGGATTGAAGAACTCAAAGATCGAGTCGTAGTTCCTGGGTACGAACTGGCTCATAGCCACCTGGTACTGGTACTCGCTGAGCCTGAGGTACTCCCTCAGCCTGGCACCTGCCCCGGGCTCATAGCGCTCAAAGGTCTCTGCATCCGCCTCGAGATCACCGGTCATGTCCACCACATCGCCGTCCTCGAAGAATATCCTGTAGCTGGGGGACAACCTCCGCAGCCGGAGGTGGTCTCCGACCTTCTCCCCCAGCAGGTCGAAGAAGGCCTCGAACACATCGGGCATGAGGTACCAGGAAGGTCCCATATCCCATCGGAATCCCACATCCTCCAGGAGGTTGGCGCGTCCGCCCACCCGCTCGTTCTTCTCCAGCAGGGTCACCTCGTAGCCGCTCCTGCCAAGCAGGCAGGCCGTGCCCAGCCCCCCGATGCCACCTCCTATGACCACCACTCTACCTGCCAAGCCACACCTCCTCAGTAGGTACTCGCTTGCCCCTCCCAGATCACCTCGACCTGCCGCAGGGAGGACACATCGGCGGCGCCGGTGCAGAACATGGCCACTCGCAGCTGCTGGACGAGGGCGTCGACGTACTCCATCAGCGCCTCCTCCGAGGCAGCAGCTGCCTTGACGAGCGGCCCCGCGATGCCGGCCATATCGGCGCCCAGGGCGATCGCCTTGGCCACATCCACCCCGTCCCTCAGGCCGCCGCTGGCTATCAGCGGTACCTGCGGCAGCGCCCGCCTGACGCTGACCACTGCCCGAGACGTGGGTATCCCCCAGGCGGCGAAGGCGCGGCCGACCATCCGCCCTCGCGGGGAGGACGCCAGCTTAGACTCTATCTGGCTCCAGGAGGTCCCTCCCGCGCCCGCCACGTCTATGCCCCACACGCCAGCATCCACCAGCTGCCTCGCCACCTCGCCGGAGATACCGTAGCCTATCTCCTTGGCTATGACCGGCACCGGCAGCTGCCTGCACAGCGCCTCTATCTTTCCGAGCAGTCCCGAGAAGTTCGTGTTGCCCCCCTCCTGCAACGCCTCTTGCAGGGGATTGAGGTGCAGCACGAGCGCATCAGACTCCGAGAGCTCGACCAGCCTCCGGCAATCGTCCACGGTCACGCCGTAGTTCAGCTGCACGGCGCCCAGGTTCGAGAGGATCGGCACGTCCGGAGCCAGGGCCCTGACCTGGAAGAAGCGCGCAGCTTCCGGGAACTCCAACATGACTCGCTGGGAGCCCAGCCCAAAGGCTAATCGCCTCACCTGCGCGGCCCTCGCCAGGCGGGCTATGATCTCGTAGGTCCTGGGGGTGCCTCCGGTAGTGCAGGAGATGAGCAAGGGCGCCCCCAGCTCCCTGCCCAGGAACACCGTACGGGTCGAGACCTCGCTGAGGGAGATCTCGGGGAGAGCCCTGTGGGGCAGCCTCAGGGCGTCGAAGCCCCCCTCCAGCCTCCCATCGTCTCCCGCTGAGTCAAGCACGGCCTGCAGTTGCCTGTCCTTGCGCGCAGCCGTGCTGCCGTCGTCTAACACCTACCGCCTCCAGCTTTGATAGATCGCGTTCACTCGATTATCGAATTACTTAGCTTAGTATAACCGCTTGGAGGCTGGCTGCCAAACTGATGCATAGACGGCGAGCATGAGACGCACAAGATGTGAGGGCAGAAGAGAGTCCCATCGCAGGTTAGATCCGGGAGACCTCGGTGGGGACGGAGCGGGAAGCCGGGGGATCACACGATCTCCACCGGCACCCCCAGCTGCGTTATGCTCCTGATCGCCTCTTCCGGAGCGTCGCTGGTGGTGATGACCAGGGATAGGTTGGAGACATGGGCCACCACGCAGAGCGCCTGCGCGCCGAACTTCGAGCCGTCCACGAGCAAGATGGCCTCCCTGGCGTGGGCGATCATCGCGCGCTTGACCTCCGCCTCCAGGGGGTCAGGGTCCGTCAAGTGGCCGTCCTGGGTGACCCCTCGCACGCTGAGGAACACCTTGTCCGTGAAGTAGGCGCTGATGGCGCGCGTGGTCTGGGGGCCGACGAAGGACCTGGTGAGCTTGCGCAGGCTGCCCCCCAGCCCGATGAGATCCACCCCCGAGAGGGGCTGGGAGGAGAGCAGGTCCATGATGGGCACGAGGCTGGCGATCACCGTCACCTTCTTGCCGGCATCGAGGATGCTCCTGGCGGCGTAGTAGGAGGTGCTGGAGGCGTCCAGGAACACGCTCTCCCCGGCGGATATCTTGGCCGCGGCCGCCTCGCCTAGACGCTTCTTCTGCTCGACGTTGGTCTCCACCCTCTGTTGGAAGGAGTCCTCGTGGCCCGCAAGCTCGGGCAAGATGGCTCCCCCGTGAGTCCTCCTGGCTTTGCCCTGCTGCTCCAGCACCTCCAGGTCGCGCCTGATGGTCATTGAGGACACGCCCAGCTCCTGCTCCAGAGCCGAGACGCTGACTCCGCCCTCCTTTCTAAGTCGCTCTAGTATCCGCCTGCGCCTCTCCTCGGGTACCAGACTTCTCTCGCCGGATTTGCCGTTCGTAGCCACGCCTCACCGCCCCCTAACGCAAATTTAGTTCGTTAAATTCTGTGCATTTACATGTTAGATATTGACAGCATAAAACGTTGTTTGTATTATAACGCACATGTACGGAGAGTATTAGAGCTCTCTGGTCCTATGGTAGCACGGCGCAGGAGGAGATTGAAGAGATGAGAGCGGACAAGAGTCAGAGCCCTGACCCTGCCATATAGCATCCCTAGGACGACTTTGCAGCATCCTATCTCGGGGAGGTGATCGCGTGGCATAAAACGGTTTTGGCTCTATTTAGAAGTCGGGAAGTATCACACTATGTGGAGGAAAACTATGTCCAGATACCCAGATAGGTATCCATACGGCAGGAAGAAACTATCTAGAAGGCAGGCCCTGAAAGCAATAGCCTTGGGCGCAGCCGGGGCCACCCTCGCAGCCTGTGGTGTTACTACTGGTTCTCCAGGCTCCGCGAACAAGACGCCGGCAACTACCCCGGCGGCAAGCCAAGCTCCGCCCCCGGCTGCAAACGCCACCCCGGCGGTACGCGAGGCTCCCAAGGGACGCAAGATCGTGCTCGAGCTGTACAGTGTGTTCGCCGGCAACGAGCATCAGGGATGGATCAAGCTGGCTGAGCGCTACGAGCAGGTGCAGTCGGACGTAGGTATCAAGATCACCTACTCACCGGGGCACCAGGACAACCCCAAACTGCTGACGTCGATCGCGGGCGGTGCCGCTCCCGACCTGGCTCACCTGACCCCCTTCAGCACACCCCAGTGGGCTCTGCTGGGCGTGATGACGGACCTCACAGAATACGTCAAGCAGGAGGGATGGACCGAGGACGACTGGTTTCCACCTGCTTGGAACGACATGCAGTGGGAGGGCAAGTTCTACCAGGTGCAGTGGGATGCGGACCCTAACTTCCCATTCTTCTGGAATCAGAACCTATTCGAGGAGGTGGGGCTCGATCCCGATAAGGGACCGCAGACCATCGACGAGGTGGATGAGTACTCCAAGAAGATCAACACCATCCGGAACGGCAAGGTCGTGCGCATAGGGATGATCCCCTGGGACGTGTACGGGCCGGAGAACTCCCTGTTCACCTGGGGATGGTCCTTCGGCGGCGAGTTCTGGGACCCAGACAAACAGGAGGTTACCCCGGACAACGACTACGTCGTCAAGGCCCTGGAGTGGATGGTGAAGTACGCCAAGTCGGTGGGTGGCCCGGACAAGCTGTCTGTGACGCCTCCCAACCTGCAGCTGCATCCCTTCGGGTCGGGCAACATAGGCATGTACCCGCTCGTAGTCCCGAACTACCGAGACATCAGGAACGCCAAGCCCGACATGAAGATCGGACACGGGCTGCTCCCGTACGAACCCCCTGGGGCCAAGCAACCCGGTGCTGGGGCGTGGTTCGGCGGTTGGGGGCTCTTCATACCCAAGGGTGCCAAGAACCCCGATGCTGCCTGGGAGTTCATCAAGTGGGTCTCCGCGACGCCAGAGGGCACCAAGGCCCAGTGGGAGACGGTGGGATTCCCGCCCGCCTGGAAGAAGGCTCCGGTGCTCGAGGAGATCAAGAACGACCCGATCATGGGCCCCTACTACAACGTGCTGATATCCGCCAAGCACTCGCGCCCGGCCATCCCGGTAGGAGCCTACTACTTCGGGCAGATAGGCGAGCAGGTGGGAGAGGCGATCAACGGCAAGAAGACGCCTCTGGCCGCGATGCGCACCGCCAAGGAAAACACCATGAAAGAGATGCAGCGCTTCATGAAGCAGAACGCGTAATCAAGCCTGGGGAGGGGGATAACCCCTCCCCACGTCTACAGGAAGGAGTAAGATATGGCCGCTATATCCATGAGAGGCAGACGGGCGAACGCTAGGGCGCGCAGGGACTTCCTCTGGGGCTTATTCTTCACCTCGCCAGCCATAATCGGCCTGCTCTGGTTCACAGCTTACCCGCTGCTGGCCTCCTTTTACTACAGCTTCACTTCGTACTCCCTCTTCGGGGGCGCCAAGTGGATAGGGCTGCAGAACTACAGGGACCTTATGTCGGATGATAACTGGTGGGTCTCGCTGTACAACACGGTGTACATCCTGGTCGGCTCCATACCCCTGGGTATCATCACGGCGCTGGTGCTCGCCCTCCTGCTCAACATGAAGGTCAGGGGGATGGCCATCTACCGCACGCTCTTCTACCTGCCCAGCATAGTGCCGGCGGTGGCCTCCGCGGTGGTATGGGCCTACGTGTTCAACCCGCAGTACGGCATACTGAACAACATACTCAGGATCTTCGGGATCAACGGGCCGGGCTGGCTCGCCAGCCCCACCTGGGCCAAGCCCGCCCTGATCATCATGAGCGTGTGGGGCGCGGGCAACCTGATGATCATCCTGCTGGCAGGGCTCCAGGACGTGCCCCAGGAGATCTACGACGCCGCCAAGGTGGACGGCGCAGGGTGGTGGGCCAGCTTCTGGAACGTCACGTTGCCTTTCCTCAGCCCTCACCTCTTCTACGCGCTGGTCACGGGGCTGATAGCTGGCTTCCAGTACTTCACCCCAGCGTACGTGCTCACCGGGGGCAACGGCGGCCCCGCCAGGTCCACGCTGATCGCGGCCCTGTACCTGTACCAGAACGCCTTCCGCTACTTCAAGATGGGCTACGCCAGCGCCATGGCCTGGATCCTGTTCCTGATCATACTGGTGATAACCCTGCTGACCTTTAGAACCCTCTCCAGGCGCATATACTACGGAGGTGCTTAGCATGACCGTACCCAGCACGAGCAGCGAACAAACCTACATGCAGGAGGTCGGTGCGACCAGGATACCAGCCATCACAAGGCAGAGGAGGCGCAGCACCAGAAGCCTCCTGCAGAGCCTGATCGCCCATATCGTGCTCGTATTCCTGAGCGTGGTGTTCTCCATCCCGTTCTTCTGGATGGTCACCGGGTCCTTCAAGACCAACCAGCAGCTCAACGCCTTCCCCCCGGTCTGGATACCCGACCCGATCACCCTGGAGCACTATCTATACGGGCTCAGGGTCGTGCCGTTCGCCAGGTACATCGTGAACACCCTGATCATCTGCGGCTTCTCGGTCGTTGGCGTGGTCCTGTCCAGTGCCATGGTGGCGTACGGCCTGGCAAGGATAGACTGGCCGCTACGCACGCCGCTGCTGATCATCATCCTGGCGACGACTATGATCCCCTTCTACGTGACCATGATCCCGCTCTTCACCCTGTTCAGGAGCATGGGATGGACCAACACGTTTCTCCCGCTGATCGTGCCCGCGTTCTTCGGGAGCCCATTCTATATCTTCCTGCTCAGGCAGTTCTTCATGACCATACCCAGGGAGCTGTCGGAGGCAGCCAGGGTGGATGGAGCCAACGAGCTCCTGATATTCGCGCGTATCATCCTGCCGCTTTCGGTGCCCGCCCTAGCCACCGTGGCCCTATTCCAGTTCCTGGGAGCTTGGGGCGATTTCCTAGGGCCGTTGATCTACCTGAACGACCCCAACAAGTACACAGTATCTCTAGGGCTGTCGTTCTTCCAGGGCCAGTACACCACCGACTTCGGGGCGCTGATGGCGGCCAGCACGGTCATGCTCTTGCCAGTGGTGGTGCTGTTCTTCTTCACCCAGAAGACGTTCATCCAGGGCATCACGCTTACGGGCATCAAGGGGTAGGGTATGCAGTGGCAAGCTAGCTGGATATGGCTCGAGGGGGAACCCAGCCCTCGCAATGCCTGGGTGTGCTTTCGCAAGAGCTTCGAGCTCGACCGACATGCCTCGCGGCTTGAGGAGGCCAGGCTCTCCATAACCGCGGACTCGAGGTACGTCCTGTACGTCAACGGCCAACTGGTCGGCCGGGGACCGGTGAGGTCCTGGCCTTTCGAGCAGTCCTACGACACCTACGACCTGCACCATCTGCTGCGCCCCGGCCGCAATTGCCTGGCGGTACTGGTGACGCACTTCGGCGTCTCGACCTTCTCGTACGTCCGGGGCAGAGGGGGGCTGCTGGCGCAGCTCGAGCTCTCCACCGGCGACGGTCGCACGACCCTGGGAACGGACGGCTCCTGGAAGGTGCACAGGCACCTGGGGTACAGCCGACGTACCACGCGCATATCCCCGCAGCAGGGGTTCGTCGAGCAACTCGACGCTCGTGCCTGGCCCGGCGAGTGGACGGATCCGGTGTACGACGACTCCGGTTGGGAGGACGCCAAGATCGTGGGGCCCGCGGGCACTCCGCCCTGGGAGCGGCTCGTGCCCAGGGATATCCCGTTCCTGACGGAGGAGGTGCTGCACCCCACGAGGGTCGTCTCCCTGCACTCGGTAGTCCCGCCGCAGGTGGCCGTGGCCGTGGACATGCGCACCATCATGATGCCCGATAGCGCCGACCACGCCGAGCAGGTGCAGTACGCGGGCTTCTTGGCCACGATCCTGAGGGCCGATGGCGAGGGCACCGCCAGGCTCCTGCTCTCCAAGCCATGGTTGGGCGACGGCATCGCCGCCAGCGTCAACGGGCAGGTGTACTGGGCGGACCGGATGACGCGCACCCCCACGGGCCGAGAGCTCCACCTCGAGCTCTCGGCGGGGGACAACCTCCTGCTGGTGTACGTGTGCGGCAGCGACCATGCCGATCCCCTGCGACTGGCGCTGGACTCCGACCTGGGGCTAGAGCTTGTGCCCCCGCTGGGTGGGGAGTCGCCGTTCGTCGCGATCGGTCCGCTGGGCTCACGGGTGGTGCGCAACTTCGACTTCAGCCGGCCCCTGGAGTACGACGAGGCCGCCGTCCAACGGATAAGCAGCTGCGCCTCGGCGGCAGACCTGCACGCTTGGTCGCACCTCCTGCGTCCCGTGCCACCCGAGCTGGTCAGTCCGGCAGACGTCTTCACGCTGTGCACCTGGCCAAGGCGGAGGGAGAGACTGAGCACGGGGAAGGACGTGGAGGCCATGGTGGTCCCCAGCCAGGACCCGGGCGTGGCGCCCATCCTGCGGGCGGGGGATACCGAGCTAGTGCTCGACTTTGGGCAGGAGGTATCCGGCTACCTGTTCCTGGACGTGGAGGCTTCGGAGGGCACCGTGATCGACCTCTATGGCTTCGAGTTCATGGAGGACGACTACCGGCAGGACACGGTAGGGCTGGACAACACCCTGCGCTACACCTGCAGGGAGGGCAGGCAGCGCTACGTCTCACCCCAGAGGCGCGGCCTACGCTACCTGATGCTGACCGTCAGGCACGCCAGGGCTCCCCTGCGCGTGCACGGCGTGGGCGTGGTGCAGAGCACCTATCCGGTCTCCCAGGCAGGCACCTTCCGGTGCTCGGACCCGCTGCTGAACGACATCTGGGAGATCAGCAGGCTCACGACCAAGCTGTGCATGGAGGACACGTTCGTGGACTGCCCGGCCTACGAGCAGACCTTCTGGGTGGGCGACAGCCGCAACGAGGCGCTCATAGCCTACTACCTCTTCGGTGCCGAGGGGCTGGTGAGGAGGTGCCTCCGGCTGGTGCCAGGCTCGAGGCGGTACACCCCCCTCTACATGGACCAGGTGCCCAGCGGCTGGGTGAGCGTCATACCCAACTGGACCTTCCTGTGGGTGATGGCCTGCAGGGAGTACTACGAGAGGACGGGCGATCTGGCTTTCGTCCAAGGCATCTGGCCAGATATCCAATACACCCTAGACCATTACCTGCAGCACATCAACGGCGACGGGCTGCTGGAGATATCCGCCTGGAACCTGCTGGACTGGGCGCCCATAGACCAGCCCAACAGCGGCGTGGTCACCCACCAGAACTGCTTCCTCGTGCGCGCCCTCATGGACGCCGACGAGCTGGGGCGGAGCGCCGGGGACGAGACCGCGAGGAGGTACGCGGAGAGGGCCCGGGAGCTCGCGGCCGCGATCAACGCCCACCTGTGGTGCCCCCAGCATAGGGCCTACATAGACAGCATCCACGCCGACGGCCGTAGGTCCGACACCCTCAGCATGCAGACGCAGGTGGTGGCGCTGCTGACCGGCGTCGCCGAGGGGGACAGGGCGGAAGTCGTTCGGAGCTACATCGCATCCCCTCCAGCCGGCTGGGTGCAGATAGGCAGCCCGTTCATGTCCTTCTTCCTCTACGAGGCCATGGTGCGTCAAGGGATGTACGCCCAGATGCTCGAGGATGTCAGGCACAAGTACGGCATAATGCTGGAGCACGGGGCGACCACGTGCTGGGAGACGTTCCCCGGAGCCCTGGGCGCAAGGTACACCCGCAGCCACTGCCATGCGTGGTCCGCGGCTCCGGGCTACTTTCTGGGAGCGTACGTGCTGGGGGTCAGGCCCGGAGGGCCGGGGTGGCGCAGGGTGATCGTGGCCCCGCAGCCGTGCGACCTAGCGTGGGCCCGGGGCAGCGTCCCACTACCCCGAGGGGACAGGGTGGACGTCTCCTGGAGGAGGTCGGGGCAGAAGCTGCTGCTCCGCGTGGAGAGGCCTCGGGAGGTGGAGCTGGAGGTCGTGCCTCCGGAGGGTTACGAGCTGGAGGTCGAAGAACGGGTGAGAGATATAGCACCGCAGTAGCTGACAAGGAGGAGATCATGGAGAGACGCGAACCAAGAAGGGCGAAGGTCGGAGTGTTCGGGGTGGGGCTTGCGGCCTACTGGCCGCAGTTCCCCGGGCTCCGCGAGAGGCTGGAGGGCTATCAGCGGCACGTGGAGTCGGAGATCTCCAAGTGGGCGGATGTCGTGTCGGCCGGGCTGGTGGACACGGCCCCGGCGGCTTACGAGGCCGGCAGGCTCTTCTCACGAGAGATGGTCGACCTGCTGGTGTGCTATACCGCCACCTACGCCACCAGCTCGCAGGTGCTGCCGATCGTGCAGGAGCGGCGCGTGCCGGTGGTGGTGCTCAACCTGCAGCCGTCGGCTGCACTGGACTACGAGCACACCGATACCGGTGAGTGGCTAGCCAACTGCTCTGCCTGCTGCGTGCCCGAGATCTCATGCGCCTTCGAGCGCTCCGGGATAGACTTCAACGTGGTTTCCGGCATGCTCTTTGATGACGAGGAGGCCTGGCGGGAGATCCAGGAGTGGTGCGAGGCGGCCATGGCCGTGGCCAATCTCAGAGGGGCGCGCTTCGGATTCCTGGGACATACCTATCCCGGCATGCTGGACATGTACTCCGACTTCACGATGATCCACGCCCAGCTGGGAGCGCACGTCGAGGTGCTCGAGATGGACGACCTCAAGGACCGGGTGTTGGACGCCACGCCTGAGGAGGTCCGGCGCAAGATAGAGGAGGCGCGCGAGATCTTCGAGCTCGACAGGAGCGTGACCAGCGAGAACCTGGAATGGGCCGCCAAGGTGGCGGTGGGGCTGGAGAAGCTGGTGGAGGACTTCGACCTGGATGCCCTGGCCTACTACTACAGGGGCACGAGGGGTGACCTCTACGAGAGGATCGGCGCGGGCATGATCCTGGGCAACTCCATTCTCACGGCCAACGGCGTGCCGGCATCCGGAGAGGGGGACCTCAAGAACGCCGTGGCGATGAAGGTGATGGACACCCTCGGCGCTGGGGGCTCCTACACGGAGTTCTACGCCATGGACTTCAAGGAGAACTTCATCCTGATGGGGCACGACGGCCCAGGGCACATCTCCATCAGCGACCGCAAACCCATCCTGAGGGAGCTACCTCTCTACCATGGGAAAGCAGGCTTCGGTGTGTCGGTGGAGTTCAACGTGCGCACAGGCCCGATAACGATCTTCGGGGTCACCCAGACCCGCCACGGGCGGCTCAAGCTGCTGGCGGCCGAGGGAGAGTCCATCCCGGGCCCCATCCTGCAGATCGGCAACACGAACAGCCGCCTGCGGTTCGGGCTGCCCCCAGCCAAGTTCATGAATGCCTGGTGCGAGCAGGGACCCACTCACCACTGCGCGCTGGGGGTGGGACACAGGTTGAGCGCCCTCAGGAAGGTGGGCAGGTTGCTCGGTCTGGAGTTCGTCTCAATAGGATAGATATAAGAGGAGAAGAGGATGTCGTTGCTGAGAGAGAGGTTCGAGAGACCGCCGAAAGCCTTCTCGCCGGTCCCCATCTGGTGGTGGAGCGGCGACAGGCTGGAGCGGGAGAGGCTGCGGTGGCAGCTTGAGAGGTTCGCCGAGGGCGGGGTACACAACCTGGTGGTGCTCAACCTGGCGCCCACTAGCCCCATGTACGGCTCGGATGCCGACGATCCGCCCTTCCTCTCGGACGCCTGGTGGGAGATATTCCGCGGCGTCTGCGAGGACGCCAAGGAGCTCGAAATCTACCTCTGGTTCTACGACCAGCTGGGGTTCTCAGGGGCCAACGTCCAGGGGGAGATCGTCAAGGCCAACCCCGGCTACGCGGGGAGATCCCTCGAGAGGCTCCAGGTGGAGGCGGAGGACGAGGCCGAGCTGGTGGTGCCTGGTGGGGGCACGCCGGTCGGGGCCGCAGCCATCCCCATAGACGACAGCGGGCGCCCGGTGGGACCACCGCAGCCCCTGGAGCTCGAGGGCAGGCGCCTGCGCTGGAGGGGCAACTCCCGCCACAGGGTGATGCTCTTCTACTCCGTGGAGAGGGGCTTCGACTACTTCAACCCCGAGGCCTGCAGCAGGCTGCTGGACACCGTGCACGGCGAGTTCGAGAGGCGGCTCGGCGAGTTCTTCGGCAGCGTCATAGTCGGCTCCTTCCAGGACGAGCTGCCGTCGATGCCCACCTGGTCCGAGGATTTCCCCGGGCTTTTCAGGCAAGCCAGGGGCTACGACCTGGTGCCCAGGCTGGCTGCGCTGTGGGAGGACTACGGGGAGGAAGCCAAGAAGGTGCGCCGCGACTACCACCTCACCCGGGCGGAGCTCGCTGAGCGGGCATTTTTCCGCCCGCTGTTCGAGTGGCACGAGTCGCGCGGGCTCATCTGCGGCTTCGATCAGCAGCACCCCGCCCGGGCAGGATACCCCCTGCAGAGCATGTCCCTCTACGCGGACTACCAACGCACCCACAGGTGGTACGGAGCTCCGGGGAGCGACCACCACGGCGAGACCAAGATCCACTCCTCCCTGGCGCACCTTTACGGGCGTCCCAGGGTGTGGTTGGAGGCCTTCCACAGCTCGGGCTGGGGCGGCACGCTGGAGGAGACCTTCGACTGGCTCCTGAACTGGATCAGGGACGGCGCTACCCTCTACGACCCCCACGCGGTGTACTACAGCACCCACGGCGGCTGGTGGGAGTGGGCGCCGCCGGCCACCGACTGGCGCCAGCCCTACTGGCGGCATTACAAGGGCTTCGCGGAAGCGGTGGCCCGCCTGTGCGCGGTGCTCTCGATGGGGGACCACGTCTGCGACGTGGGGTTGCTGTTCCCGGCATCCACCGTGCAGGCCAACCTCGGCCTGGGGGGAGCGCTGGAGGATGGGGAGGTGGCCCACGACCTGTACCTCCAGCTCGTGGGGAAGAAGCACTGGTACAAGATGGAGCCTGGCCTATTCGACAGGATGTGCCTGGACTACGATGTGCTGGACGAGGAATCGATAGCAAGGGGCGAGGTCCGGGAAGGCAGGCTCCGGATAGGCAACGAGTCCTACTCCAGGCTGGTGCTGCCCAACTGCACGTCCCTGCCCGAGCCCGTGGCCAGGAAGCTGCTGGAGTTCGTCGAGGGTGGCGGGGAGCTCATAGCCCTGGGCAGGCCTCCGTCGCTGGGCGCGGGCATGGAGGACGAAGATGCGGTCGTGCGCCGGCTGGGCGAGGCGTGCGTGCGGGCGAGCGGGCCAGAGGAGCTCGAGAGGCTGCTGATGGAAGGACAGCCCCTAGTGAAGGCCCCTGTGGCCACTCTGGTCCGCCGCTACCAGGACAAGACGGTGGTGTACGTGCCCGCAGCATGGCCCAGGGCCACGAGGATGAGGAGCGAGGAGGACGAAGACGGGTGGTCGTGGCTGCAGGTGGACTACACCTTCGACTCCGCTAGGTACGCCCGTGAGATGGAGGTGTGGGTAAGGGGCGCCTCCGGCCGCGCCCAGGCATGGGACCCGTACTCCGGGGAGCGCAGGGAGGTGGAGACCTGGGAGTCGGACGGAGGGTGCTGGGCGAGGCTACGCTTCGCAGGCAGCCCGGCGATGCTCCTGGTGTGGGGAGAGGAGGACCCAGCACTCCCCGAGGCAGGAGGCACCGAGGCGGAGCTGCTGGAGCTGGGCGACACTTGGGAGGTGGAGCTCGTGCGCACCTTGGACAACCGCTGGGGAGACTTCGACATGCCCCCGGGCAAGGAGGTACCCCTGCAGAGGTGGAGCCTGCTGCACAGGGCGGAGGCACCGGGCGAGGATGGCCTGGAGCTCAGATGGCAGGCCCGCGAGGTCCCAACGGATGGTTGGCGGGAGGTCCACGCCAGCTTCGGCCCCCGGGTGCTGTGGACGGGCCCCTCGAACCCGGAAGACCTGCCCTCACCAGGCTCCGGGGACGATGGGCTTTGGCGGGAGGCCGAGTACTCGCTCTCCAGGGGCATCCACAAGGACCCCGTGCACGTGCCGACGCTCGGGCCCAAGGGGCACGTGCCGGAGGAGTTCCTGGACTTCGGGAGCGTGCGCGCGGGCCAGGCGGTGCAGCTGCGCACCGTCCTCCGAGCCCGGAGCGCCCTGCGCACCTACCTTGCCGTGGGAGCCGCCGCCGCCAAGAGGGCCTGGCTCAACGGCGAGGAGGTGCACATGGAGGACCCAGGCTACCTAGCCTTCGGAGCGGTACACCTCAGGGAGGGGGACAACCTGCTGGAGATAAGGCTCGAGGCCGAGGAGGACGTGCGGCTGCGGGCGCACTTCGCCTGCGTGCGAGACCCACAGCGCTACAGGCGGCCGGAGTGGATGCGCCTGGAAGGGGAAGTGCAGAAGGACTCCCTCATAGTGTTCAGCAAGGCGGTGCACGCCCCCGACCGGATCGAGAGGGCCGTCCTGCAGGTGGCCAGCGTGGACCCATGCAGGGTGCGAGTCAACGGCCACGAGGTGGGCAGGCACGGGGGCTTTGACCCCTACTTCGAGTCCGACAGCGCGCGCATCCGTCCCTACGACCTCCGCCGCTGGCTGCGCCCGGGGGAGAACCAGATCGAGATAGTGGTGATCGACCTGCGTTCCCGGGGTGTGCTGCTCGTGGACGGCTTAATAGAGGGCGGAGGAGAGAGGGTAGAGGTGTTGTCAGATACCTCTTGGCTGGCCACAAGAGACGGGATACCTGCACAGGTGGTGCTGCGACGCACTCAGTGGGGGGATCCTGGATGGACTCACCTGTGGCGACGCCCACACCCATTGAAGCACTCTTCCTGGCTAGAGAACAGGATACCAGGGGACGACGTCGAGGACCTGCCCCCCGGGCTCCCAGGCAGCGGGGGCAGGGTGGAGTGGCTGAGGTTCCCGCTGCCGCCGGGCGCCAGGAGCATGCGTCTCAGCCTGCACGGCGATGCCAGGGTGTTCGTGGACGGCCAGGAGGTCCAGCCAGCCCACCAGGGAGAGGGCGGCAGCACCCTGTTGGAGGTGGAGCTACCCCGGCCCGAGGCGGTGGGGCGATGGTGCGCCGTCAGAGTGGTGACCGAGCAGGGGCACAACGGCGGGGCGATCCTAGACGGCCCCATCACCTTCGTGGAGGGCCCCGGCAGGATGAGGCTGGGCGACTGGGAATCGGAGGGGCTGGTGGGCTGGAGCGGTGGCGTCACCTACAGGCAGACCTTCAGCTACGGCGGCCAGCTGGGGCGCGTGCTGCTGGACCTCGGCCGCGTGAGGGGCACGGCGGAGGTGAAGCTGAACGGGGCTGTGATCGGAGCGCGCGTGTGGTCTCCCTACCGGTACGAGCTGGGCGACGCGCTGGTCGAGGGGGACAACACCCTGGAGATCACGGTGTACAACACGCTGGCGCCGTATCTCGATGAATTCAGCCCCACACACTACGTGTTCCCCCGACAGCGGGTCTCAGGGCTGTTCGGGCCGGTCAGGTTGTTGAGGGGATAAAAAGCTTGGGGGCTCGGGAGTTACCCGAGCCCCGAGTGCAGGAGGATGAACCTACTTCTTATCCCTATCCAGAAAGTCGGCCACCTTGTCCTTGACGTCACCCACGGCCTGCTGAATCTTCCCCTCGGCCTGCTCCTTCTCGCCCTCGGCCTGGAGCCTCTCGTTGTCCGTGAGGTCGCCAGCGGCCTCCTTCACCTTGCCAGATAGCTCCTTGCCCTTGCCCTCGAGTCTGTCGTCCATTTCGAATCTCCTTTCTCTACTTTGCATATCTACTTTGGGTCCTTTGCAGGGACCTGGATATCTATAGCAACTAGCGTGCCATAGGCGTTGAGCATCGGTGGCGCTAGTCGGAGCTGAAGCCCCGCCCGCGCGCCAGGGTGACTGCTGAGGCTATCACCCCGATGTGGGAGAAGGCCTGGGGGTAGTTGCCCAGGTGGTGCCCGGTGGAGGGGTCTATCTCCTCGGCGTACAGCCCCAGGGGGCTAGCCCTCCGAAGCATGCGCTCGAACATCTCCCGAGCCTCATCGTGCCGCCCAGCGAGCGCCAGGGCGTTGATCAGCCAGAAGGTGCACAGCACGAAGGCCCCCTCGTTGCCCGACACGCCCTCAGGGGCGTCGAGGTACCTGTAGCAGAGGCCATCCACCACCAGCTGGTCCAGGGTAGCGTCGATCGTGGAGACCATCCTCGGGTCGTCGCCGGCTATGAAGCCCATGCTCGACAGCAGCAGGTTGGAGGCGTCCAGGCGCTCGTCCTCGTAGGACTGCTTGAACGCCCCCAGCCTCTCGCTCCAGCCCCTCTGGAGCACCTGCGACCTGATCGCCTCCCGCTCCCGCCGCCAGCGCTCGAGATCACCACGCAGGCCCAGCTCCTCGCACAGCTTGATCGCGCGGTCGAGTGCCACCCAGCACATCGCCTTGCTGTACACGAAATGCCTCCTGCCGCCCCGCACCTCCCAGATGCCGTTGCCGGGCTCCGGCCAGTGCTCGGCCACCCAGTCGACTATGGGCACGAAGTGGTCCCACACGCCCCTCGGGTCGTAATCCCCCGCGTGCACCGCGAAGTACAGGGCGTCCAACACCTCGCCGTACATGTCCAGCTGCAGCTGGTCGGAGGCGGCGTTGCCCACCCGGACGGGGCGGGAACCACGGTAGCCCTGGAGGTGCTCCAGCACCCGCTCGGTGGTGTCCCCCTCGGGCGTTATGGGGTAAAGCACCCGCATGCCCTCGTGCTCTATCTGGACGGTCCTCGTGATCCATCCGAAGAAGGCATCGTCCTCATCCTTGTAGCCGGCCATCAGCAGGGCGTACAGCGTGAGGGAGGCGTCCCTGATCCAGGCGAACCTGTAGTCCCAGTTGCGCTCACCCCCTATCTCCTCGGGCAGGGACGTGGTGGGCGCAGCTACGATGGCACCGGTGGGCTCGTAGATCAGCAGCTTGAGGGCCAGGGCGCTCCTCACCACCTGCTCCCGGTAGGGCCCGTCGTAGGTGCAGGCCCCCGCCCACCGGCGCCAGAACTCCTCCGTGGCGCGCAGCATGGCGCTCGGCTCCGGCAGCCGCAGGTGCTGGGACTCCTCGCCCATGCAGGCCAACACGAAGGCCCGGGACTCGCCCTTGCGCACCCTGCCGCGGCTGCGGAAGATCCCCTCCCCCGCGGACCACTCGAACGGTGAGTCCAAGAAGCACCGATCCCAGGTCAGCCTGCACCCGTCGATGCGTGCCGACACCCCAGCCAGCGCGTAGTTGGGGGTAGGGCGGCACGTGCTCTCCATCTCGGGAGCGCCCTCGATACCCTCCAGCAGGCGCACCATCACCCTGTGGCCGGTCCCGCGCAGCTCCGGGATGACCACCAGGCAGTCCAGCATCCTGACCCGGCCCGCGTCGCAGGTGAACACCGTCTCCAGGATGTTGGTGTCCTCCAGGTACCGGCGCCTGACCCTGTACTTCCCGACCGGCGATACCTGCCAGAATCCCCCCTTCTCCCAGTCCAGAAGGCGGCAGAAGAGGGCAGGGGAGTCAAAGGCAGGCACGCACAGCCAATCTACGGAGCCGCGGCTGCTCACCAGCGCGGCGGTGTGCATGTCGCCGATGATCCCGTAGTCCTCTATCGGAGGGTAGAAGCTGGCGTCGGTCACGAGTCAGGAGGTAGCAGGAAGCGTACCAGCGGAGGATCCCCTCCAGGGGAGGCGCTCGTACTCCTCGCGGATGAGCGCGTACACGTGCGTGTCCCTGAGGTGGCCGTCGCCGTCCCGCATGTTGCGCCTGAGAGTGGCCTCGTGGGTGAACCCGAGCCGCTCGGGCACGCGCCGGCTGCGCTCGTTCCTGGCGTCCATCCGGATCTCCACGCGAGCGGCGTCGAACAGGTCGAAGGCGGTGCGGGTGAGCGCGCGCACCGCGTCGGTCACGTACCCCTTGCCCTGCGCACTCGATCGCAGCCAGTAGCCTATCTCGAACTTGCGGGTGGTCCAGTCTATGCGGTGGAGACCGGTGCCGCCCAGCAGGCGCCCGGTGGAGGGGTCGAAGATCCCCATGGTGAGGTCCTCCCGCAGGAGCCACCGGGCCTTATGCCGTATCACGAACTCGAGGGCCACATCCGGGCGATCGTAGCTCCTCACCCAAGGCAGCCAAGGCTCCAGGTCCCGGCGGGACTCCTCTATCGCCTCCCAGAGCGCCGGCGCGTCCTCCTCGCGGTAGGGGCGCAGCAGCACCTTCTCTCCGCGTACCTCCTCGGGCACGGGTATCAGGCACGGCGAGAGCTGTTGGCCAGGCCGCGACAACGCTAGCTCCCCAGCAGCAGAGCAGTGATGTCCTGCGGGGACGCCGTCATCCCGATGTAGAACGGCCCGAACTCGGCGTACCTGGAGCTGGCGGGGTCAAAGCGCATCTCGTACACCAGCTTCTTGAAGTGTATGGGGTGGTCCGCAAAGAGCGTCACCCCCCACTCCCAATCGTCCAGGCCTTGAGAGCCAGTAATGATCTGAGTCACCTGCTCAGCGTACTTGTGACCCACTCTGCCGTGCCCCTTCATCATCTCGCGCCTCTCGGACGCCGGTAGATCGTACCAATTGTACCGCTCCCCCCTGCGCTTGTTCATGGGGTAGAAGCACATGTAGCGCCTGTCGGGGATACGCGGGTATAGCCGCCGCTCCATCACCTCCGGACGGGAGGAGGGCCCCCTGTACAGGCTGAGCTCGATGACCGAGAAGTAGGAGTAGGCAGGCAACAGGAAGTCGGCGATGCCGCACCTCCAGAGCCCCGCCTGCAGGTCGAACAGCTGCGCGGGATCCGGCCGAAAGTGGATGACCGCGAGGTCCGCCTTCTGGGTGATCACCCTGTAGGCCCTGCTCGAGCCCCCGCGCTCGACCCCCTCCACCGAGGCGCACTCCCCGAGAAAGCCCAGCAGCTCCTCCAGGAGTCGCGACCTGGCGGCCTCCGGCAGCGAGCGCCAGCGCGGCCAGTCGATCCGGCGGAAGTCGTGGAGCACCCAATAGCCCTCGATGGTCTCGGGAGCCTCCACCTCGGGCGCCGCCATCTGCTGCGTGGTCAGAGTGTTATCCGTCAAAGCCCGACTCCTAGCAGCCGCCACGCTCGACGACGGTCTCGCAGTGGTTGGCGGCTGTGACTTCCACGCTGCCTGCCTGCTCGAAGGGCTGCATGAATCGCTTGACGGCCTCGGCGTCCTGCGCCTCCACGATCATCACCAGGGTGTGCTGGCCGTCCAGCACGGCCTCGCCCTGGATCTTGACGCCGTGCTGCTCAGCGTTGGCAGGAGAGAGGTGCTGCAGGAGCATGGCGCCCATCCTCGGGTCCCTCGCGGGGCAGGTATCTGGCGAGTGTCTGTGCTCTACAAAGTACAGAGCCATAAGCGTACTCCTTCTTAAATTTTGCTCTCCTAACAGTATAAACGACGCACCGCCCGAAGGCTAAGCGGCTGGGCCCGCGCCCGACCCTCAGTCGCTTATGTCAAATACAAGTTACAGACGGGGTTTTTGCCTTGCGGTATTGCAATCCGGGTGCGTTGACCGTATAATATGCCATGACAAATCTCATAGACGCAGAGAGATTTCTTAATTAATGCAATAAAATACAAGGAGGATTCGCGTTCATGATACAAATCTTCAACCTGCGGCTGGTGACCCTCTCCCTCGTGCTGGTGCTGCTCGGCGTGGCCGCTTACGGCTTCGCGGCGGCCAACACCGTGCCCGACTCGGGCGCCGGCGACGGCTCGGGCAACATCACGGGCTACACCGTCAGCAACATCAGCTACACGCTGGACAGCAACGATCCCACCAAGATCAACGCCGTCACGTTCAACCTGAGCGCCGCTCCCAGCGTGCTCAAGCCGAACGTCGTGAAGATCAAGCTCGTGAGCAGCAGCAACACCTGGTACACCTGCACCACGAACTCGACCAACTCACCGTACGCTTACAGCTGCAACACCACCGCCCCACAGGCCACGGTGCAGGCAGCGGATCAGCTCCGGGTCGTGGCCGCTCAGTAGTCCGGAGGCCCGGTTTTGAGGAAGGTCCTGCTCCCCTGGCAGCTTCTGCTGTTGGTGGTTCTCGCTTGGTGGCTGCTCCCGGTGCAGCTGGGGGGCAGGACCGCCTACGTCATCGTCAACGGCAACAGCATGTACCCCACCCTGCACAGGGGGGACCTCGTGCTCGTGCGCCGCGCCGAGAGCTACTCCCCTGGGCAGATCGCCGCCTACCGCTACCCGGACGTCGGGACGGTCATCCATCGCGTGGTCGGCACTGCGGGCGACCGCCTGATATTTAAAGGAGACCACAACTCCTGGACGGACGGCTACAGGCCCACGCCCGCGGAGGTGATCGGCAGTTACTGGCTGAAGATACCCAAGATCGGAGGTCTAATAGGCAACATGCGCTCTCCCCTCGAATTCGCGATCCTGGCCATGGTGATAGGAGCGGTGTCGCTGGGACCGGCAGCGCTCGGCGCGAGGCGATCCGCCTCCACGGCGACCAGGGCGATGCCCACGGTCGGCAGCGGGCTGCTGGTGGCCGCTGCCCTCTCCCTCCTGCTTGGCGCCCTCGCCTTCACGCGCCCCACGCGCATCGAGGCGGTCCAGGAGGTGCCCTACACCCAGGCCGGCAGGTTCGGTTACACCGCCCGGGCGAACCCATTGGTGTACGATGGCGGGGTGATCACCACAGGGCAGCCCGTCTTCCGCAGGCTGGTGGATACCCTGCAGCTGCGGCTGGCCTACCGCTTCTCCTCCCCTCAGCCCCACGAAGTAGGGGGCAGCTACAAAGTGCTAGCCCAAGTCGGCGACGATAGTGGGTGGAGGAGGAGCATCGAGCTAGTGCCATCTACTCCCTTCCGAGGAGACGGCTTTGAGAGGAGCTTCCAGCTCGACCTGCGCCGCGTCCAGCAGCTGCTGGCTGAGGCCCAGCGGCTGACCGGGGTGCAGAGTGAGCAGTACACCCTGACGATCCTGGCCCAGATAGCCACGGAGGGTACGCTCGACGGGCAACAGTTCAGGGCCCAATTCGCCCCCGCCATGGCTTTCCAGATGGACTCGCTCCGCCTGCAGCTGTTGCAGCCCACGGAGGGCGAGGCCACGGGCAAGTCGGTGCAGGCGATTCTGCGGGTGCCCGCCCTGGAGACCAACTACCTCTCGCTGGGGCCGTTGCGCCTGCCGGTGATCGCCGCCAGGTGGCTGGCGACGCTGCTCCTGCTAGGCTCTATCCTTGGGCTGATCGCCCTCCAGGGCTGGTCGCGCCGGCTGCTGGAGCAGGGGGAGCACGCCGTGATAGCCTCGCGCTGGGGGCACGCGCTGGTGGACGTGCTGGAGCCCCCCAGGGCAGAGGGGATCGTGCCCCTGCGCGACCTGGGCAGCCTGGAGGCACTGCTGGCTAGCGCCCCGAGCGCCAGGCTCCTCCACGCTCGGCAGGGAGACCACCACTACTACTACGTGATGGTCGACGGCCAGACCTATCTGTACGCCGCGGAGGGGCGATGACGCGCAAGCTGACCGGACGCCTGGCGACGCTGCTTATGCTCCTCGCGGCGCTCTCGATGGCCGCCCTGGCCACGGGCAACAGCGTGCCCCCCAGCGGCCTGAGCACATCCACCTCCTCCATCGGCCCCAACGCCCTCAAGCCCTCCCAGTGCGCGTCCCTCAACCTGACCAACCTCCTGGTAGTCAATGGCTTTGGCTTCTCGCCCCACGTCCCCACCCTCATCCTGGGGTCCAGCGGCCCGGATTACATCTTCGCCGGCATCGACGACGACTGCATCGTGGCCGGGGCGGGCAACGACTTCATCAGCGGGAGCGATGGGGACGACATCATCCTGGCCGGGAGCGGCGCCGACTACGTGAACGGCGGTCCGGGGTACGATATTTGCTATGGTGTGTTTGACCCGGGGGACACGGCCGTGGGCTGCGAGGTGCGGCTGCCCTAGGCCGAGACATTTGACAGCACGAACCAATCCATATACGATTGCGTTGTGATAGCTTTCTCGCAACAACTCCGCACGAGCTCGGATGTACCGCTGTACAGCATATCTACGGTGTCTGAGCGCACCGGGGTCCCTCAAGGCACTATCCGCTCATGGGAGAGGAGGTACGGCGTGCCGCGCCCCTACAGGTCGGCGGATGGCAGGCGGCTGTACTCCGAGCGGGACATCCTCTGCATCCTGTGGTTGAAGGAGCAGTCGGAGGCTGGCGTGCCCCTGTCCCGCATCACGGAGATCGTCAAGGAGGCCCTGGCCAGCGCCACTGCCCCCATGGCCGAGAGCGAGGGCAGGCTGCAGGACGTGGCCGACGCCCTCTACGACAGCCTGGTGCGCCTGGACACCTGGGAGGCGGACCGGATCATCTCCAGCACCCTGACGATGTTCGGCGTGGAGGCCACCTGCCTCAGGGTGCTCCAGCCCGTGCTGTACAGGATAGGCGAGAGCTGGGAGCACCAGAAGATCAGCGTCTCGGTGGAGCACTTCTGCAGCCAGTTCATCCAGATGAAGCTCATGATGCTGCTGAGCATGTACGCCCTCACAGGCACGCTGGGACCTGTGATCACCGCCTGCGCGCCCGGTGAGCAGCACGAGATCGGCCTCCTGATGCTGGCGATGCTGCTCATGCGCCGCGGCGTGCGCGTGGTGCATCTGGGGGCGGACGTGCCCATCAAGGACCTCGACGACATGATACAGCATACGGGCGCCCGCTTCGTGTGCCTCTCCGCCTCCTCCAACACGCTGGCCACAAGGCTCATCGAACAGACGGGGCACCTCCGGAGATTGCTTGGTCCCAGGCTGCTCTATGGCGGCTACGCTTTCGTCTCCGATCCTTCCCTGGCAGATCTAGTGCAGCCCTCTAGGATCGTCATGGACGCCGTGCAGGCCGCCGACCTCATCCGCGAGGAGCTCAGCAGGGTCGACGCCTCCGAGAGGCTCAAGGGGGCATAGTCTGCACAACCTATGCATACCCTTTTCAAAACCTTGGCACACCTCTTGCGAACACAGGGACACTGCGACCAACGTCGCAGCAAGTTGATCTCACATGGAGGAGCTATCATGAGCAACACCCAGGTAACCGAAGAGTACTTCAGGGTAACCGACCAGGTCCCAGGACAGGTGTGGTACTGGGCAGCACTGGCCTCGATCATAGCCTCGGCCACCCTGCAGCTGACGGGGCGGAAGGATTGGGCGGTGTTCGTCGGCCAGTGGCCACCCACCTTCCTGCTGTTCGGCATCTTCCACAAGCTGCTGAGCGAGCAGCAGAAGCGCGCCTAACCTCCCCTGAGGGAGGGGCTGAGAGCCATTATCCCCGCTCCGCATCACAGCAATCGACATCCATCCCCATGCCTCTCAGCTCCTCCCTCAGCCTCAGCAGCGCCAAGTCCTTCTTCTTGGCCTCCAGCATCACATCGAAGGCCAACCCCTCGCACTCCCTCAAGAACCCGGCGAACTCCCACGCGTCTATCCAATCGCCGTGCTGCCAGGGCAATGGATCGCTCTCCCCGCGCTCCGTGCTCCTGGGCTCCGTGCGCGGGCTGCTGAAGTGGACCTTCGGCACCACCCCCTGGGGCCAGGTGGCCAGGCAGGCTGCCACGGCTTCGCGGGTCTGCCAGCCATCGGGATCGTGCACGCGGTGGTGCAGGTGATCGAACACCACGGGCGCTCCCGTCCTCTCGTGCAACCACAACACGTCGCTCACCGAGAAGACCTTCTCGTCGTTCTCCACCACCAGTCGTCTCCTCACCCTTTCCGGCAGCTCCAAGTAGCGCCGCACAAAGCGGTCCATTGCTGCCCTCTTATCCCCGTAGGCCCCGCCTCCGTGGATCACTACCACTGCCTCAGGGCCAAGCCCCATGGCATCCAGGAAGCGCGCGTGGTACTCGAGTGCCATCACCGCCGCTAGGTGCACCTCCTCCCGCGGCGAGTTGAGCACGATGTACTGCGAAGGGTGCATCGACAGCCGCAGGTTGAGCGCCCGAGCCTTGCGCCCCAACTTCTCAATCTCCTCGGCGCACTCCTCTATCTGGTGGTGGAACTGAGGCATCTCCGGGTGGGTGATGTACGGGGCTATGTTGGAGGATATGCGGTACATGCAGATGCGCCGCTCCTGCAGGTAGTCGAATATGGCCTCCAGGTAACCCAGGCTCACCCGCAGGTGGGGGGAGTTCATCCACCTGCGGGAGTCGTCGCTCTTCAGTCCCGGCCTGCCCAGCACCTTGACTGCAAAGCCTAATCGCATGCCCACTCCTCAGCGCACGATCGCGACATCTCAGTATAACCGCCGCAAAAGACTCTTGAAAAACCGCGAGAGTGCATATATTCTATAGCAAACATTTAGTACACAATCTGCTTTGGATACCTATACAAGATGCAGGAGGAGAACATGCAGCAGATGACGAGGCGGGAGTTCCTCAAGAAGACGGCCGCCGCGGCAGCGGGCACGGCCTTCCTCGGAGGATGCGCCCCGGCCTACAACAGGGGCGCCAAACCTACGCTGAACTTCTGGGCCTTCACCGAGACGCGCATCGCCTGGCAGCGCAAGGCCTGGGAGCTGTACAAGCAAAGGAAGAAGCCGGATTTCGAGCTCAACTTCATAGTTTTCCCCTACAACCAGATGCACGACAAGATCATGATCGTCTCGCAGGCTGGCTCCGGTGGCCCCGACATAGCCGACATCGAGATCAGTCAGTTCTCCCGATACATCAAGGGCGACGTGATCTTCGTCGACATGACGCCTAAGCTCCAGGAGATAGGAGCCCTTGACAAGTTCTACAGGCCCTCAGCCACGGACCCTTGGAGTTGGCAGGGCAAGGTGTACGGCCTGGGCAACGAGCTCAACACCTGCCTGCTGAGCTATCGGTGGGATATCTGGGAGAAGGCCGGCATCAAGACGCCGATCGAGACCTGGGAGGAGTTCGTGGAGATCGGCAAGAAGTTCCACCGCGACACCAAGAAGTACCTCATCGACGTCGAGTTCACGGGCTGGGGCCAGTGGTGGATGCTCACGCTGCAGCAGGGTGGAGGGTTCTTCGGACCCGACGGCCAGCCTACACTCAACTCCAAGGAGGGGGTGAACACGCTCTCGTTCTGGCAGCAGTCCCTTAAGGACGGGTGGACCACTTACAGACCATCGGGCCCCGCCTACAACACCGCGCTCTTCAACGGCGACATCACCAGCCTGCTAGGACCCTCCTGGAACTTCAGCGGCTTCGTCCAGCAGTCGCTGCCCAACACGAAGGGCAAGTGGCACCTGCAGCCCTTCCCCAGGTGGACTGAGGGTGGGTCCCGCACCGCCACTTGGGGCGGCACTGGGGTGTGCGTCCTGCGCACATCGCCCTACATCGAGGAGGCGTTGGACTTCGTCATCTGGGAGCACACCACCACCGAGGCAGTGATGTTCGACTTCGAGGAACGGCAGGTGTGGCCCACCTGGAGGCCAGCCTTTGAGGACCCCAGGCTCACCGAGCCGATAGAGTTCTTCGACAACCAGCGGGTGGGTGAGCTCATAGAGGAGGTCTCCCCAGAGATCAACAAGTGGTACAACTCGCCTTTCTGGCCGGAGACCACCGACGCGTGCGTCCGCAAGGGCATCACTCCAGCGCTCCAGAACCTGAGGATGTCCCCTAAGCAGGCCCTGGACAACGCCCAGCAGGAGGCCCTCGACATCATCGAGTTCGAGACTGCCTAGGCAAGGGAGGTGAAGGTATAATGGCTGCAACGACTTATCACACCAGCTGGTGGAGGCGCAACGAGCGGAAGATAGCGCCCTACCTGTTTATAGCCCCATTCTGGATCCTGTTCCTGGTGTTCGGGCTGTACCCCATCGTGTACTCGCTGTACCTGAGCTTCTTCAAGGGCTTCGGGTTCGAGGAGAAGACCTTCTTCGGCCTGGGCAACTACATCCACCTGTTCCAGGATGAGCGGTACATCAAGGCGGTGATCAACACCACCTACTTCGCGGCGGGCAGCGTCTTCATCCTGTCGCCTCTGGCGCTGATCCTGGCGCTGGTGGTGAACTCCCGCTTAGTGCCGGGACAGCTCAAGAGCTTCTACAAGGCAATGCTATTCTTCCCGGTGATCACCTCCGCCGTCGTGATCGCGATCATCTTCGCCAGGGTGCTCGACCAGCAGTACGGCCTGCTGAACGCCCTGCTGCGGTGGTTCGGGCTGGGGCCCTACGGGTGGCTGACCGATCCCAAGTTCGTGATGCCCTCGTTCATCATCATGGCGATCTGGACCTACCTCGGGATCAACATGCTCTACTGGATAGCGGGGCTCACGGGCATCAGCCGCGAGCTGTACGAGGCCGCCTACACCGACGGCGCCAACAAGTGGCAGGCGTTCTGGCACATAACCCTGCCGCTGCTCCGGCCGGTGACGCTCTTCGTGGTGATACAGGCGATCGTGGGCTCGTACAACCTGTTCGCGCAGCCGCTGCTGCTCACCAACGGCGGCCCGTCCGATGCTTCCCTCACGATCACGCTGTACCTGTACAACCAGGGCTTCGTCTACTTCAACGTGGGCTATGCCAGCGCGATAGCCTACTCGATGGTGGTCATCCTGCTGATACTCTCTCTCCTGAACATCTACCTGTTCAGGGGCTACTCCACTGAGGCTTAAGGAGGTCAGGACATGGCAACTACTGAGACGACCGCAACCAGGGCAAAGGTCAAGGGAGGCGTCTCGGCCTACAGGCTGAGGTTCTACCTGGGCCTGATCATCACCAACATCGTCATGCTGATGATAGTGGTGCTCACGGCCATCCCCTACATCTACATGGCGTTCAGCGCCTTCAAGCGCAACGACGAGATCTTCGGCACGCCCCTCACGATCTGGCCGCGCGTGTGGGTGTGGGACAACATGCAGCGGCTCCTCTCGGAGTTCCCGTACGGCCGGTGGTACCTCAACACCGCGATCGTCGCGGGCGTGGGCACGGTCCTCTCGGTGCTGCTCGCGTCGCTGGCGGGCTACGCCTTCGCCAAGTACAACTTCCGGGGCCGCAACCTGCTGTTCACGCTGATGCTGCTGACCCTGCTCATACCGTTCCAGGTGCTGCTCGTGCCCCAGTTCCAGATCATACGGGCGCTAGGCTGGTTCAACACCTATCAGGCGCTGATAGTGCCCGGCGCCGTGACCGCCTTCGGCATCTTCCTGATGCGCCAGTACACCATAGGCGTGCCCGACGAGCTGCTTGATGCCGCCCGGATAGACGGCGCCAGCGAGTTCGGCATATGGTGGAGGGTAGTGCTGCCGCTGGTGAGGCCGGGGCTGGCAGTGCTGGCCATATTGTCCTTCACCGGCCTGTGGAACGACTTCTTCTGGCCGCTGATCGTGACCACTAACCCCTCGATGTTCGTCATCAACCTGGGGCTGGCATCCCTCGTGGGGCCCTACGATTACCAGTACGGGATCCTGCTCTCTGGCGCGCTGCTGGCATCCCTGCCCGTGATAGTCGTGTTCTTCATCTTCCAGAGGCAGTTCATCGAGGGCCTGACCGCCGGGGCCATCAAGGGCTTCTAATTAGGCTGCGAAGGGAGGTCCCCCTCCCTTCGCCCCCTCGGGCGCCTTCCCGCCCGCCTCTCCGTGGCGCAGATCGCTCACAGGTCGATGATCATGATCGCGCTGTAGAAGCGCCTTGCCGGCCACTTGGCAGCGCGCATCAACCTCATGAGACAGCCGGCAGGGCGGGACCCAAGCACATAGCGCGTGGGGGCACCGCTATCATCCTGGGCCAGCCGCGCCAGGCGGTGCGCCTCCACGTCCGCCAGGAGAGAAGCCTGCCTCTCCTTAGCCACCTCGGCCCCTCTTAGATCGTGCATGCGATACCTCCTAACCAGACCTTTGATCAAGCTATAATCGTGTGTCACCTCACGCGACCAACACCAGCCTAGCACTAAAAGTTGGCATAAACGGTCCTAATTAGGACGATATCAGGAGAAAATAAAACTCATGTACCATCCAACTACCCGCGTCCTGGCAGCCCTCGAGCTCCTGCAGGCTCACGGACGGATGACCGGGGCCGAGCTCGCAAGGCGCCTGGAGGTGGACGTGAGGACCGCCCGCAGATACATAGAGATGCTCCAGGACCTGGGCATCCCGATAGAGGGGGAGCGCGGCCGCTACGGGGCCTACAGGCTGAGGCCGGGGTACAAGCTGCCGCCGATGATGTTCACCGAGGACGAGGCGCTGGCCCTGACCCTGGGCTTGCTCCTGTCCAGGAGGTCGGCGCTGGGCGCCGCCACGCCCGCCATCGAGAGCGCACTGGCCAAGCTGTCCCGGGTCATGCCGGCCAGCTTGCAGGAGCAGGTGCAGGCCGTGGAGGAGAGCCTGATCCTGGACGTTGCACCTGCCGAGAGCCCGCCGGATAGCTCGGTGATACTCACCATGAGCCTGGCGGTGCACAAGCAGCAACGGGTAAGGATGACCTACAGGGCCTGGAACGGCGAGGAGACCGAGCGCGAGTTCGACCCCTACGGGCTTGTGTACCGCGACGGTCGATGGTACACCACGGGTTACTGCCACCTGCGACGGGCACAGCGCCTCTTTCGCCTGGACCGCGTCCTCTGCATAGCTATGTTGGATGCGACATTCGAGCGCCCCGAGGGCTTTGATCCGCTGCAGGAGGTGGTCCGGACCATAGCCAACATACCCGACGATTGGTACGTGGAGGTGGTCCTGGAGACCTCGATGGCGCGTGCCCAGGAGAAGATACCCCCCGTGATGGGGACGCTGACGGAGTCCGATGAGGGGGTGGTGTTGCGTTGCCACAGCTACGATCTGGCATGGATGGCCAGGTTCCTGGTGGGGCTGGGTTACCCGCTCGTCGTAAGGGAGCCACCGGAGCTGAGGGATGAGCTCCGACGTCTGGCTGCGGAGATAGCGAGCTACGCCGAGCGATCTTAGGGCTCCAGCCAGGGGCTACTGCGAGGGGCGGAGGGCGATCCCCTCCAGCTCATCCAGATCGACCACCCTCACGCGCTCCCTGCCCGCCAGCACGATACCTCGCCGATGCCAGGAGCTGAGTATGCGGCTCGTGGTGCTGAGAGTGGTGCCCGTGAGGTCCGCCAGGTCCTGCCGCGACAGGTTGATGGTGACGCCGTCCGGGCTGTCCTCGAGCATGCGCAGCAGGGCCCGAGCTAGCCTGCACTCCACCCCCACGGTCTGCAGCTCGAGGATCCTCTCCTCGGCCTGCCGCAGCCGCCTGCCCAGGTCACGTATCACCGACATCGCCAGGTCGGGGTGGGTGGACAGCAGCCTGTTGAACTCCCAAGCCGCCAGGCGCAGGACCACCGAGTCCTCCAGCGCGTAGGCGCTGGCCGGGTACAGCATCTCGCCCCAGCCGCCCGACACACCGAACATCTGCTTGGGCTCGATCAGGCGGAGGATCACCTGCCGCCCCTCCTCGGTCTCCCGCACGATCTTCACCTTGCCCTCCGCCAGGAGGTTGAAGGCGTCCGCGGGCATGCCGCGCGCGAAGATCATCTCGCCCCGTAGGTAGCGGCGGGGCATCAGGCGCTGGGCCACGCTTGCCACCGTCTCCTCCGAAAGCCCAGCAAACAGCGGCACCTCCCTCAGCAGCGACCGGCGCGCCTCGAGGGTCCAGGAGGGTGGAGTATGGATCGTGGCTGGCTTGGCCATAGGTGACTCCTTGAGGTGCGCCCTAGCTGTACTCCTGCTTGATGCGCTTGAGCAGGTTCTGAAGCTCCTTGGCGCGCCCGTTGACATCATCGGCAGGGTACTTCCCCTCCACCATGCGCTGCAGGTCGTCCAGGCCCTCCTCCACCTGCGTCCGCCAGGAGGAGTCGATCTTGCCCCCGATAGCACGCCATTCCTCGCGCGCTCGCTTCAGGTCCTCCAGCGCCGCCTCGTACTCGCCCTGGTTGAGGATCTTGCCGTCCTTCACGGTGGCGCTGGTGTAGTGGGACACCCTCATCACCTCTATCTGGTTGGACATCGTCTCGAGGGCGTTCGGGATCTGCTGGGAGCTACCTGGGCCCAGCAGCGACCAGAATATGACGCCAAGCATGAACAGGATGAACAGCAGGGCCACGCCCAGCGCGATCCTGATCCCTGTAGCCCTGTGCCTTCTGCCGCTGTATACAGCCATCAACTACCTCGCATCGCTCGAAGATCCTGCAAGCACCAAGATGGGCTCGGAGGCATCTGTTGGGCGAAGTGAGCGCACCACCTCGCGCAGCTGCCCCGACATGCCTAGCGGCAGGTCCAGCAGGTTGCCTCCCCACAGCACGGCCACCCTGGGAGGTGAGGACAGCAGGCCGCCTTTGCCATCGCCCACCGGGAGCTTGCAGCTATCTATGTCACTCCAATTGTAGCATTGCCAGCTGCCGTCTGAGGCCGTGAAGAGCACTGCTCCCTCCCTGTCCACCACGGCTATGGGCCTGCGCACCCGACGGAACGGCCCCAGGCGCCTGACGATCTCGCCCTGGAACACCCGAAAGTGCGCGTTCTCGTAGATCAGCGCGATCGAGCTCGGTGTCTGCCCCAAGGCCCTCGCGGCCAGCCCCCTGGCGGCTTCCGCGTCCAGGCTGGTCCAGCCATCCCTGCGGGCGTAGGCCGAGCCCACGGCCCGGAGCCTCACGGCCGACCTCTCCGGCACGGGCTCCACGGTCACACGCACCGTCTCTGGATCGGCCCCCGCCGCCACAGCGGCCCTCTCGGCCTCGCGCACCCAGCGGCTCAGCAGCTCAGGGTCGTCCCGCCCCAGGCTGCGCTCAAGCTCCACCCCCACAGGCGCCATTGCTACCCCTATGGAGGATATGACCTCGGCGTTGGGCACCACTTGGTGCGACATATCCAACTTCTTCGCTAGCCATGGTACGAGCACGCTGGCCCCACCCCCCAGGCCCAGCAGGGGGCAATCACCCAGCTTGTACTCCTCGCGCAGCTCCTTGATGGTGGGCAACACCTTGGAGGCGGCCAGGTCCAGCATCCGGCTCGCGGCCTCATCCACCGATACCCCCAGGTACTCTGCCAGGGGCTCGAGGGCCCTGCGCGCCGACTCGCGGCGGCCGAGCGCGTAGTCGCCTGCGGGCACGATCCCCAGGGCATTGGCCGCGTCTGTGAGGGTGAGAGCGAACCTCTCCCCCGCGGCGGATTCCACCACTGCGTAGTCCGGCGAGTCCCCCGGCCGCGGGGCTATCGTGACCAGCCTGAGGTCCCTCAGCCGGGCGGGGTCCACGAAGCTGGGATACGGCAGGCCGGCGATGTGGGCGCTCCTGGGACCGACGTCGCTCAGCTTCCCGCGCCTCAAGCGGACGAGGCTTCCCCCCGCAACGCCGGCCACGCGGACGTCGACCGACTTCAGGCAGGTGGGGTGATCCATGATGCTCACGTACTTGGAGGCGGGGCGCCCGTTCCTGACCACCCCTACGTTCGTGCTGGTGCCCCCCACCTCTACGAACAGACCGTGCAGCACCCTGTGGTACAGCAGGGCGCCGGCCACGCTGGCCGCCGGCCCAGAGAGCACCGTCGATACGGGACGCCTACGGGCCTCCGCAAGCCCCGTGACCTCTAGGTCCCCGTGCATCACCATCAGGGGGGATGTGAGCCCGGTCTCGCGCATGCTGTGCTCCACCCAGGTGATGGTGCGGGCCATCTTGGGCAGGATGCTGGCGTTGACCGCTGCGGTGACCGTGCGCACCTCGAGGCCGTAGAGGCCGCTCATCTCGTGGCCGGCGGTGGCGGGCAGCTCGAGGCGACGGGCGGCCTCCAGCACCCGGGACTCGTCCGAGGGGTCCTCCACGCTGAAGGCCCCGCTGGCCACCACGGCCTCCGCTCCCTCCTCCACGAGGGAGAGCAGGGCTTGCTCCACCTTCGAGCGGTCGGAGGCGTCCTCGGAGGCCAGGAACCTGTGCAGCAGCCGCAGGTCCTTGTCCGGCGACAGGCGTATCCTGTCCATGCGGGTGCGCTTGATCACCTGCCGCTGCTCCCCGGCCCTGCCGATGGCCACGATCCCCACGGTGGCCACGTCCCCCTCCAACAGGGCGTTCACCGCCTGAGTGGTGCTGAGCACCACGAGCTCCACGTCCCCGGGGCTCACGTCGCCGGCCGCCAACACGCGCCGGAAGGCCTGCACGACGCCCCGGGCCACCCCGGTGTCGGCGTCGTGCGTGGTGGGCACCGTGACCTTGCGGAGCAACCTGCCGCTCTCGCTGTCCAGCAGCACGGCCTTCGTGAAGGTGCCGCCCACGTCTATCCCTATCCTGGCTCTCAACCTGCTCACCTCCCAAACACTCACGCCTGCCTGGTGCGGGCCTCGGCCAGGCGGGCCCGCCTGGCGGGGCCAAGGTAGAAGTACACCCCGCCGATCACGTACACCAGCAGCAGCGCCACCTGTGCCGCCACCGTCTCCACCGTGGGGTAGATGCCCAGGAACTGCGCCACGAACGGGTTGATCCTGGGGAACGTGTCGAACAGCGACGTGATGCTGATCACGTCGGCGTCCTGCAGCTCTCTGACCGCGTTGCCGAGCATCGCCACCGACAGCAGCATGACCATCACCATGGCCGTGGTCAGGAACACCCTCACCGGCAGCCTGGCGCCGGCCCACAGGATAGCGTAGCCTATGACGGCGAGCACGGCGGTCGCCAGGAGGATCCCGAGCAGGATCCACGCCTCCATGTTCTCGGCCATCCACAGCAGCGCCTGGTAGAACAGCGCCGTCTCGGCGCCCTCCCGGTACACGCTGACGAACCCCAGCACGGCCAGCGCCGAGGCGTTACCGGCAGCCACGGCCTCCCACACGTGGGACCGCAGGAACTCCATCCAGTGGCGCACCTCCATGCGCTGCAGCAACCAGAAGCTCACGTAGAAGAGGAAGGCCACCGCCACCAGCGACACCACCGCCTCCAGCAGCTCCCTCCCCACCGGCGCTACGTTGAGCACGAAGCTGAGCAGCGCCCAGGTGACGATGCTGGCCGGTATCGCCAGCAGGGCGCCCAACGCTATGGGCCTGCGCAGCCGCGGGTCTCGAGTGCGCACGTACCCGAACAGCGCCGCGAGCACCAGTATGACCTCCAGCCCCTCCCGGAACAGGATGGAGAAGGAGGCTATGGTGACCAGCGCCTTGCCCGTCATACCAGGGCCTTGCAGCAGGGCCAGGGTCTCGTCCAGGCCTCCGTCGATGTCCCTGACGATCTGCTCGATCTCCCCCACGGGCGCCCCGTCCTCTATCCGGCTGCGCCAGTGCGCGAACTTGTACTCCATCTCCAGCGTGAAGCTGGAGTCCACTATGCGCAGGGGGATCTCCACCAGCTCGAAGTGGTCCAGATAGGCCGCGCGGGCGAGGGTGTAGGCCCGCTCCCTGTCGCCCGCACGGTACGCCTCCAGGCTCTCAGCCATCAGGGAGCGGATGGCCGCTACCTCTCGCTCCACGTCGACCTGCTCGCTGGCGGCCAGGGCGCTCGGCCCACGCGCCGATAGCACCGCCACCAGTACCAGCGTCATCACAGATAGCTTCAAGATAGCTCGCAGCATGATCCGCCCCCAGACAAGTTACTTCAAAGCTTGTACCGCCTGATCGAGCCCCTGCTCGATCTCCTCAGCTATAGCCTCGACCTCGCTCGCCGGCTTACCGGCTCGGATGGCGTCTCGCAGGTCCTTGAACTTGAGCTCCAGGTCCTCCACCAGCTCGCGCTGTCCCTGCTGCAGGAGATCGCCCTCCATGTGCTCGAATCCCTCCAGGTAGGAGTTGGCAGCGTGCTCGTAGGCCTCATCTGTGTTGCCGGCCTTGTAGGCGGACAGGGCCTCCTCCATCATGCCCTTGATCTCCTCCGCCTGGGCCTCTGGCCCCTGGGCGGTGCTCACCTGGATACCCAGCGCCTTGGCCAGCTCGGCCCTTACCTCGCCCACGGCCTCCTCGACCTGGGAGAGCTCAGCCCTCGCGTTCTCCAGAGTGACCTGCGGGAAGGCCTTGCGCAGCTCCTCGAGCTCGTGATCTATCTCCTCGGCAGCCTCGGCCGAGCCTGACCTCACATCACCGGCTATCTCCCTGTAGAGGTCGTCGGCCACCTGGAGGAACCCCCAGGCGTCCTGGTACTCCTCGAGGTTGGCTATCTTCTTCCCTTGCACGGCCTCGCCGTACTCATGCTCCACGGCCTCCAGCAGGTCGCGCAGCACCTCTCCCCTGAACTTGGGATCGTTCCAGTCCTCGCCAGCGACCGCGCTCATGGCGTCCTGCAGAGCCTTACGAGCGTCCTGCAGCCTGGCGTCTATCTGGTTGGAACGATCGTCCACCGCCTGCTGGTACGCATCCAGAGCCTGGCGCACCTCCTGATCCACGCCGGCCTCCGCCAATGTACCCTTGACCGCGTCCCAGTACTCACCTACCGGGTGCCCGGCATGGGTGCCCGCCATGGCCCAGTTGCCGGCATCTGCGTTGGCGGCGCTGGCCTCAAGGTGCCCCCACATCTGCGCCAGCTGGCTCACGACGCGCACGGTCTCGTCGCTCGAGGCTGACCCGCTCTCAGCACCGTGCTCCGAGTGAGGGGTTTCTACCACCCCTATGGTGGGTGTGGGGGAGGCCTCCGCCTCCATCGCGGGTGAAGGTGATGGTGAGGAAGCGCCTACGGAAACCGTGGGCGTGCTGCTCTCGTTGGCGCCACAGGCTACCATCAGCAGGCCCGCCATCGAGACAGCCACCAGACGTCGAGTTAGTATCCTGAGAGATGGTCCGACCATTGCATGTACCCCCTTCCGAGATGTTGTTCAGCGTGCATGCGATAAACGACCTGTTTTAGGGCGGACCACCTATCTATGTTCAGAATATCCAAATCTAAACATTAGCCCGCCCTAATGATAAAGCTTAACAACTCATCTGTCAAACCTCCTCTCGCCTGCAGCTCCCGTGCTAGGGCCGCGTCAGCATCGCCCCGTCGAGCGCCGGGGCAGGGTGCGCCTCCCGGCTGCAGAGCCCCAGGGGCAGGCAGTAGGAGGCGCCGCTCTCTGGATCCACCAGTATCCTGGCCTCCACCCCGAACACCTCCCGCAGCATCTGGGGAGTTATCACCTCTCGAGGGCTGCCGGCGGCGAACACCTCGCCCCGCGACATCACCACCAGGCGGTGCGCGTACCTGGCTGCCTGGTTCAGGTCGTGCAGCACCATGACTATCGTCCTGCCTTCCTGCCCGTTGAGGTGCTGCAGCAGCTGCAGCACCTCCAGCTGGTGTGCCATGTCGAGGAAGGTGGTGGGCTCATCCAGCAGGAGCACCTCCGTCTCCTGCGCCAGGGTCATCGCGATCCAAGCCCGCTGTCGCTGGCCGCCCGAGAGCTCATCCACCACTCGATCGGCCAAGGACAGCATCCCTGTGATCTCCAGCGCCCGATGCACCGCCTCCTCGTCCCTGGCGCTCCACTGCTGCAGCCAGCCCTGGTGCGGGAACCTCCCCTGGGCGACCAGCTCGCGCACCGTCATCCCCTCCGGTGCCGACGGCGTCTGGGGGAGGATGCCCAGCCTCCTGGCCAGCTCCTTGGTAGGCAGCCTGTGGACCGAGTGACCGTCCAGGTACACGGTCCCCGCCCGCGGCTTGAGAATCCTGGCGATCCCCCGCAGCAGGGTGGACTTACCACAGCCGTTGGGCCCGACCAGGGCGGTTATCTCCCCACCTCGCAGCAGGACGTCCAGACCGGTCACGATGTCCAGCTTGTCGTAGCCCAGACGCAGTCCCTCAACGCGTATCTCCCTCATAGCTTGCCTCCATAGCGTGCGGTTCTGTACAGCAGGTACAGCAGGAACGGCGACCCGACGGCCGCGGTCACCACCCCCACCGGGATCTCTATCGGCGCGAACACGGTCTTGCCCACGAGGTCAGCCAGCACCATCACGAGCCCTCCAGCCAGGCCGGCGGCCGGCAGCAGCCCCTGGTGGCCGTTGCCCACGAGCCTGCGGGCGATGTGGGGGGCCATCAGCCCCACGAACCCCACAGCTCCTGCGACCGCCACGGAGGCCGCCGTCAGGGCGGCGGCCAAGGCTATCAGGATGGCCCTGTCCAGGCCGACCCTGCTCCCCAGACCTCGGGCGACCTCCTCGCCCAGCGCCAGCAAGTCTATCCTGGTGGCCATCAGCTGCGCCGCCGGCAGGAGCAGCAACAGCCACGGCAGCATGGCCCTGACCTCCTCCCAGCTCCTGCCGTGGACGCTGCCGGTCAGCCACACGAGGGCCTGGCTGACCTGGTTGATGTCCCCGAAGGTCACCATCAGGGTGGTCAAAGCCCCCAGCACCGAGGTCAACCCCACCCCCACCAGCACCAGCCTGATGGGGGAATCTCCCCCCTTCCAGGCAAGCACGTACACCCCAGCGGCCACCACGGCGGCGCCCACCAGCGCAGCGGGCGGCAGGAGAGAGATCGATGCCGAGGGCACAAGCACGATCAGCGTCACGGCGGCGAGCGAGGCTCCCGCGACCACGCCGGTCAGCTCGGGCGACGCCAACGGGTTGCGCGTGATGCCCTGCATGATGGCCCCCGCCACCCCCAGGGCGAAGCCGACCATGAGCGCCACGAGCGCCCTGGGCAGGCGCAGGGTGTTCACCACGAACGGGTGCTGAGGGTCGCCGGTCTGCATCCCTAGGATCGCCCTGACGACGTCCAGTGGGGAGATGTTGTACTCCCCCACCCCGATGCTTAGCACCAGGCCGGCGCAGGTGAGCCCCGCCAGCGCCAGCAGGACAAAGGGCACCCGCCTATCTAGCCTGAAAGACACCCCATGACCGGCCCTGACCACCACCCAGCGCCCGCTCATCTCCTCACCTTCCATCGCACAAGGTACACGAAGCAGGGCCCGCCTATGATCGCGGTCATGACGCCCACCGGCAGCTCCTGCGGACGCAGCACCATCCTCGCCGCCACGTCGGACAGCACCAGGAACATCCCCCCGGCAAGGGCGCAGTAGGGCAGCACCCATCGGTAGTCCACGCCAACGAAGAAGCGCACCACGTGGGGAATGACCAGACCCACGAACCCCACCGGCCCGGCCACTGCCACCGCTCCGCCGGCCAGCATCACCACCGCGAGCGTGGACAGCGCCTTGACCAGAGTGGTCCTCTGCCCCAGGCCACTGGCCACCTCCTCCCCCAGAGTCTGCAGGGTTATCTGCCCGCCAAGCAGCAGGGCCAGCACGAGCCCGAAGCCTATGTACGGCAGCGACTGCAGCATGAGGTGCAGGTCACGCCCGGCCACCGAGCCCGCCAGCCAGAAGCGCACCTGCTCCAGGGTGCGCTGGTCCAGCAGTAGCACCGCCGTGGTGAGCGAGCCCAGCAGCGCCGTGAGCGCCGCCCCGGCAAGGGTGAGCCTCATGGGGGTGGGAGCTCCCCCTCCCAGCGACCCCAGCAGGTACACCAGCGCGGCGGCCAGCAGCGCCCCGGCCAGCGCGAACCAGGCGTACACCAGCAGGGACGATACCCCCAGCAGGTACACCGCGACCACCACGCCGAAGGCCGCGCCGGCGTTTATCCCCAGCAAGTCAGTGGAGGCCAGCGGGTTGCGGGTGATGCCCTGCATGATGGCCCCCGCCACGGCCAGCGCCCCGCCCACCAGCACGGCCACCACCGCCCTGGGCACCCGCAGCGTGCGGATGATCAGATGCTCGGTGGAGTCGTTTGGGTGGAGCAGTGCCGCGAGCACCTCAGATGGGCCGATGTCGGCGGCGCCGAACAGCACGCTCAGCAGCATCGTGGCGAGCAGCAGGCCCAACCCCACCAGCAGCCCAAGCGCGAGCACCCCCCGGGTGCGCCGCAGGCCGATGGTGCTGGTCAGGCTTACCGCCGTCATTCCGACCCCTCCAGTGCGGCCAGCATCTTGGCCATTCGCTCCTCCTCGGGCAGCAGCGGGCAGGTGCTGCACTTGGCACCCCCCGGCAGCCTGTAGCTACAGCAGCAGGTCGCGCGCGCCAGGAAGGTTCGTCCCCTGCCGGCGTGCTCCAGGTAGACGAAGCTCGGCGGCCGGCGCCAGGGTGCCCCGGGTAGCTCCAACAGCCGCTGGCCCTCGAGCGCGCAGCCCTGAGGGTCGCCCATCACCGTCCCCACCCAGGCGCACACTTCCCCCCAGCGGTCGGCCAGCATGCGCCAGAGGGTGCGGGTGCTGAAAGGGGTCACCCTTCCCAGGAGCGCCACGAGCGGCTCGTGGGCCTCCACCAGCTCTCGCCTCAGCCCAGCACGCAGCTCTTCCCGGGACCCCACAGCCACCACCTCAGGCAAGGACTCCGCGGGGTCGCCCTCGATCACTGCCCCGGCATCCCGCAGGAAGGCCACCAGCAGGGTGCCGTCGGGGCAGGGCTGCACCTCCACGTTGCCGGTGGTGCGCGGCACCTTGCCCTCCAGCATGTAGCTCCCTATCAGGGGAGCGGCCAGGTACCAGCCGTACCGCAGCACCAGCATCGAGGCGATGACCCTTCGGTCCCTCGTGCCGTAGGACTCCCCCAGGCCCACCATCTGGCGCTCTACCATCCCTGAGGTGGGCAGATCCTCCAGCGGCATCCAGCCTTCCCCGGCTTGGTGGCCTGCCAGGGCCGACAGGAAGCGGTCCCTGGCAGCAACCTCCCGCAGCGTATCCAGGATGCCCGGAACGGGCGCAATCCCAGCCGTGGTCAGCTCCGAGAGCGCCATGTCTCAGCCTCCTATGTAGCTCGCGCCCGCGTAGCCCACGGGCAGCGCCGAAGAGGGCTTGCCATCCAGGGCATCCACCAGCTGTGGCACCAGGTGCTCCAGGGTGTAGGGGATGCTCAGCACGGTGCTGAAGGATATCGCCCCGCTGAGGGTGCTGTTGGAATCCAGAAAGATGTCCCTGCCCTCCGTGTGGACCTTCAGCCTGGTGTAAATAGGGTCGCTCTCCAGCTCTCGTCTGTCCTGGTCGCCTATCAGCCAGATGAGAGCATCCACGTCCAGCAGGTCCATGCGCTCCTGGCTGAGGGTAGCGTAGAACTGGTCGGCGGCCAGATCCGCGACCTCCTTCGGCATCCTCATCCCCAGCTGGGAGAGGAAGCGGCCCCGCGAATCCTGCTCGCCGTAGACGTAGAGGGTGCCCTCGAACCTGGCCGCCACCAGGCCGGTCGCTCCCTCGAGCTGCGGGTACTGCCGGCGCACGGCCTCTATCTGCGCCTCTACTTTGGACACCAGCTCCTCCGCCTCCTGCTCCTTCCCCAGGGCCCTGCCTATGATCCTGGTCTGCTCCTGCCAGGGGGTGCCATACTCCACGTAGCCCTTGGGCTGAGCTATCGTCGGGGCGATCTTGGACAGGGTCCTGTAGTCCTTATCCGTCATGCCCGAGGATATGCCCACGATCAGGTCGGGCTTGAGGGCAGATATCTGCTCGAAGTTGAGGTCTCCCGAGGGGAGCAGCACCGGCTTGGCATCGCCGAGCTCGTCCCTCGCCCAGGGCCACACGCCGTACGGCTGGTTGCCGAACCAGTCGCGGATGGCCACGGGCTTGACGCCCAGCGCCAGCACCGGGTCCTGGTCGTTGAAGCCTATGACGACGACCCGCTTGGGCTGCTTCTGGATCACCGTCTTGCCGTACTTATGCTCGATCGTGACCGGGAAGGCCGAGGTGCCCTCGCCGCTGGCAGCCGTGGGGGTGACCTGCGCCCCCTCGCCCAGCAGGTAGCGCTCCAGGTCGTCTATCACGCCGTTGGCCGCGGTGTACCCGATGCCCAGCATCCACAGGTCGTCGGATACCTCGTACACCCTGCCGGCGCGCACGGCCTCCAGCTTCTGCCACAGAGGGCTGGTCATGAAGTCCCGCTTGGCGGTGTCAGCCTCGTTGCCGTAGACGGTCACGAAGATCACGTCACCCCCTATCTGCGGAATGAACTCCTCGCTGACGTTGTACATCGCGAAGTCGTTCACGTCCTGCGAGGGCGGTCGGGGCAGCCCCAGGTCCTCCAGCACGGTGCCGATGAACGACTCCTTCTGGTACAGGCGGGTGTCGCCGGGGAGAAACCTTATCACCGTGACCTCGGTCTGCTTGAGGCGATCGCCCATCTTGCGCCGAAATTCCTGGACGTGCGCCTGGTACTCCTGCTTGACCCGCTCGGCCTCCTCTTCCTTGCCCAGGGCGCGGGCGAACAGGTCGAAGTTCTCCTTCCAGGTCACGCCGGTCCGCTCAGCGAACACCGTGGGGGCGATCTGAGAGAGCTGTTTGTATATGGCCTCGTGCCTCATCTTGCTGCTCAAGATCAGGTCGGGCTTGAGGGCGGCGATCTTCTCCAGGTTGGGCTCGTTGATCGTGCCCACGAGCTGTATGCCCTCCGTGCCCTGCAAGTAGGCAGGCAGCCCCTCGCCGGCGATGGCCTCCACCGCCCCCACAGGCTTGACCCCAAGCGTCATGGCGGTATCGAGCTCGCCGGTGTCCAGCACCACCACCCGCTTGGGATGGGCCGGCACCTCGGTGGTGCCCATCGCGTGCTTGATGGTCCTGGTGGCCGACTGGGTAGCCTCGGGGGTGGGTGAGGCTGGGCTGGCGGGCACTGCGGTGGGCGAAGGGGAAGGGGTAGATGTACCGGGGGTGGGCGTCACCTCTGCCGAGGGAGCCCCGCAAGCTATCAGGAGCAATGCGGTCAACAACATCCAGATCAGGCCGGAGCGCTTACCACAGAGCATCTGCACCTCCACAACAATTCATTACAACTAACGAACAATATTAGGATAAGTTAAATTCTCTGGTACGTCAAGATTAAATAAGTCCTTTGGGGTGCGCGTAACCGGGCTGTTATCTGGAAGTCACCGACGGGTCACCTCTCGACACCGTCTTTTCAACCTCACATGCTTATCATCCCTATTGACAGAGGCTCGCGGCCGATGGGCCCGAAGGGAAGGAGGTGTAGTAGGGAAGCAGCCACAAGACGCACATCAACGCATAGTTCAACCCCATTCTCTCGGAGGATAATCAAGGAGACTACAGAGATGTATACTAAGCTTCGTACAGTCATAAACCTACCTCTTACCGTGTTACTGGTACTTGCTACCCTGCTGCCGATGCTCGCGGCGGTGTCCGCCCCCAGGGCTGCCAAGGCACAGGGTGACGACCTCGAGATCTGCAAAGAGCTGCGCGATGCCAGCGGGCTGGACGCTTCTCTGGCGGACACCGAGTTCGTGTTCACCATAGACGAGATGCCCGGCATGAGCTGGTCACTCTTCCCCGGCGAGTGTACTGCCCCCATAGACGTACCGGGTGACTCCGCCACCGTCCGCGAGCAGTACCAGCCAGGGGTGATCGTGGCGGATATCACCGCCCTGGGTGGCTCGCAGGGCAACACCAACAGGCTGATCTCCCGCAACATGAACCCCGACCCCGACGCCAACACCTTGGGCGTGGCGCGCGTGGCGGTAGTGGAGGGCGAGACCACCCTGGTGACCTTCACCGACGCGGTGCTGGGCTACATCCAGATCTGCAAGGAAGCTTCGGACACCAACGACCCGCTAGGCTACCTGACGAACAACGACTTCAGGTTCCGCATCAACGGTCGCGACGACACCTACAGCCTGGGCATAGGTGAGTGCACTGACCTCATCCCCGTGCCGTACGGCCAGGTGACCGTGCGCGAGCTGCCAGACACCGGCACCATGCTGACCGACGTGGAGGCAGAGGCCATACAGACGGGCGACAACATGCTCGTGAGCTG
Source organism: Thermobaculum terrenum ATCC BAA-798 (assembly GCF_000025005.1). Classification (NCBI taxonomy): domain Bacteria; kingdom Bacillati; phylum Chloroflexota; class Chloroflexia; order Thermobaculales (SeqCode); family Thermobaculaceae (SeqCode); genus Thermobaculum (SeqCode); species Thermobaculum terrenum. The sequence continues at coordinate 135,032 of NC_013526.1, read as the reverse complement.
GAGCGCCTCCGGCAGGTGGGCGATCATCAACGTGGTGGCTGGCGATGAGACGAACGAGACGGTGGTCACGTTCTACAACGCCCCGATGCCCACCGGCGTCCTCAAGGTCTGCAAGACCGTCAGCGGCGCCTACCAGAGCCTGCTGCCGTTCTACTTCACGGTTCGCCAGAACGGCAACGTGCTGCCGGACACCAACGGCGCAGCCCCCGGCAACCTGACGGTGCGCGCTGGCCGCTGCGTGATCTACAACGGCGGCATGAGGTTCCTGATGAACACCAGGCTGTCCGTCTCCGAGGAGCTGCCCTACCTCGGCTTCTACGTCAACGACATCTCAACCAACCCCGCGGGCGCGCTGCTCTCTGAGAACCTGGGCAGCATGTACAGCGACGCGGTCGCCTTGGTCGCCATATCGGCGAACGTTACCACGGTGACCTTCAACGACGTCGGAGGCTTCGGCGCCCTGAAGATCTGCAAGCTCAACGGTGGCGGTGTGCCGTCCGGCACGGCCTTCAGGTTCCTGATCACCAACGAGTACGGCACCTGGGTGCGCAACATCAGAGTTGGCTACTGCAACCTGCTCCGGGCCAACCTGGACAACGATCCAGAGCTGGAGATCGTCAGGTTCCCGTTGGGCACGCCGACCATGGTGGACGAGGCCACCAACGGCTACTCAGTCACCAACATCACCTACAGCCCATGGGGCGCAAGCCCACCGGCCCCCTACGGCGGCATCATCTCCACCGATCTGGGTGCGGGCACGGCCAACGTGAGGATAGGCAGGGGCATCAACGTCCTGAGGTTCACCAACTCCGGCGGAGAGTAGCCCTGGGCAAATGAGTCTTCCCGAGGGAGTGGAGGATGCCTCCACTCCCTTTGTATGTGCCTCCTATACCATTTATCTTGGGTTTCTCAACGGATGTGTGACCTAAAAAACACAGCGCCGGGACAGAATTAAGTTGACGTCCTTGCAGGTGGCCTGGAGTGAATGATTCGGGATCATCTCTGCCAACCGCTCTGATCTACTCCCCTCTGGGATCCAACACCCAAGCCGATCGAGACCTGGAGATGGCGGGTTGGAGCGTCAAGCTGGCAAGCAGCGATCTGGAGAGCTGGACGGAGCAGCCCTCGCACATCTGGGTGATCGATGTCAGCACACGATCCATCGAGATGGAGCAGCTGATGCAGGAGCTCTGGGAGAAGAGGTTCTCCGTGCCGCTCATGATCGTGGTGAGGGAGGAGCTGATCGCCACCTACTGGCAACGGCTGGTGCAGCTCAAGCAGGATTGGCCTGCGCCCTTCCAGATGCTGGTCGCCCCCTACCCACTGGAGGAGCTGCTCCTGCGGGTGGTGTTCCTCACCAGGGAGGGGCTGGGGGAGGGAGGCGTGCTGGTCCACGGGCGCTTCCAGCTGGACGTGGGCAGGTACGAGGCCCGCTACGGCGACAGGGTAGTGCCCCTCACCCCCTGCGAGTTCCAGATCTTCAGGGCGCTGATGGAGGCCGGCGGGAAGGTAGTCTCCAAGAGGGAGCTCCTCCGCGCCCTCCACGGCGCGGAGGAGCACTACGACGAGTCGGTCGTCAAGGTGTACGTCAACCGGTTGCGCAACCGCCTTGAGCAGGCGGGCGCTGATCGGACCTGCGTGCGCGCCATCCAGGGCGTGGGCTACCGGCTGGATAGGGGCTAGCGATCAGTCGACCCTCAGTATCGCCTTCTGCACGGAGCCCGGATGCTGCGCCCAGTCGGCGAACAGCGCTGGCGCATCCCACAAGCTGAAGGTTGTGGCCAGGTCCGCGTAGCGGATCTTGCCGCCCGCCAGCAGCTCGATCGCCTCCGGGAAGCAGTTGACCGACGCCCTCGAGCCCAGGATGGTCATCTCCTTCCGGGTGAAGTCCAGGCCAGGCATGGGCACATCCACCCCCTGGGGCACTAGCCCCACGATGACCACCCTGCCCCCAGGCGCCACCAGGTCTACCGCCTGCCGCATCGCCTGTGGGTTGCCTGTCGCCTCGATCACCACCGGCATACCGTCCCCCTCGGTGAGCTCCGACACCCTGGAGGGCAGCTCCTCGCCCCCCGGCAGGGGCCGTGCGCCCAGCTGCGAGGCCGCGTCCAGCCTCGCGGGGTTGATATCTGTGGCGAAGACCTGTGCCCCCTTGGCGCTGAGCACATCGATCAAGGCCAGGCCTATGGGGCCACAGCCCATCACCAGCACCTGGTCCTCGGCCGTGATCTGGCCCCTTCGGCTGGCCTGCACAGCTATGGCTATCGGCTCCGACAGCGACGCCCGCTCGAAGGGCAGGGACTCTGGGATCTTGTGCACGTTCTGCGCCGGGGCCAGCACGTACTCCGCGAACCCTCCGGGGCGGTGGATGCCGATGATCTGCAGCCGGCGGCAGCAGTTGCGCTTGCCGATCCGGCAGGCGTAGCACCGGCCGCAACCGATGAAGGGCTCGACCACCACATGGTCGCCCGCGCTCAGCCCCCGCACGCCCTCCCCCAGGGACTCCACCACGCCGGATATCTCGTGACCGCACACCTGGGGATAGACGGCGTAGGGGTTCTTGCCCAGGTAGAAGTACATGTCGCCGGCGCACACGCCCACGGACCTCACCCTGACCAGCACCTCACCCTCGCCTGGCTGGCGGGCCTCCCACTGGCCCACACGCGCCTGCCTGGGGGCATCCATGATGACAGCTTGCATGGCTCACCTCCGTAATATCTAGCTTGCTACGTCCATCCGAGCGACGGCGTAGGGCCCGAGCTCGAGCTCGAACCTGCCGTCCCACTTCGCTACGCGCCTCCACTCCGACTCCCTGTAGCCTTCGGGGTCGGTCACGGCTCGCATGTAGTTCCCCTGATCCAGCACCCTCAGCCGGAGCTCCAGATCCTCCCCGCTGATCACGATCCTGTTGGCCGTGGGCAGCAGGTTGGCCACGAGCAGCGTCGCTCTCCCCCCGCGGCGGAGCATGATCCCCACGGCGGAGAGCGGATCGCTCGACTCCAGGGCCCGCCACTCCCCACCGACGAACTCGCACCAGTCGGCCAGCACGTGGTAGAGCGGGAAGACCCCGCCCGGCACGGACCCGAAGGCTTCCGGCAGGGGGGAGCCCTGCGCGCCCTCCATCACCCCGAGCCAGCCCACGGTCTCGTAGCAGGTCACGCCGCTAGCGCCCCCCAGCGCCAGGTAGGTGAGCGCTCCCAGGGTCCACGCCGCCCCAAACAGCGACATCTGCCTGGGGTCCACCTGCGAGGGCAGCTCCCCCTCGCTCGCCGGCGGCTCCGGCGCGGTCGCCGCGGGGTTGAACCTCGGCCTAAGGGTGAGGGGGGTCACGTACACCGGCCGCTCACCGAACACCTCTCTGGCGCTCACCACGGGATAAAGCTGGCCCTCGAGGTTCTCGACCAGGGAGGAGTTATCCTCGGCGTGCACCTGGGGATTGGCGGAGTAGCACACACAGTCCAGCTTGGAGGGCTCGGGCCTGCTGCGGTTGAGCTGGGCGAAGTAGGCATCGGTCCCGCCCCCTACCTGCAGGCGCAGCCCCCGCCGCGAGAGCTCGGCCCGCAGGTGCTCAAGCTGCTCCGCTCTGGTGAGCCTGTCCGCCTCGTGGAAGAGCAGCACCCGGGACACCTGGGCAGCGTGCGGCCCGACCGCGTCCAGCAGCGCGGGCGCCCAGCCGGCCTCCTCCGGAGCGAACACCGCCAGCTCCAGCCGGCAGCCCAGCGCCCCCGCCAGCGACAGCGCCCGCGCGAGCTCGTCCCGCCATCGGCCGCGCATCCAGAGCTCGGCTCGCAGGTGCGTCGGGCCCATAGCCCGCAGCCTGTCGACCTCCCGGGGGGAGTGTGCCCTCCCATCGCTCGGCACGCACAGCCCCAACTCGGGTACCTGCCCGCTCGCCCGTGATAGCGACAGCTCCACACGCCCTGCCTCCCGAACGATGTACTGCTGTGAGACCTCACCGCCTTCGAGCCAGAGCGTGACCCTCTGGTGTATCCGCGTGCCTGCGGGCACCTCCACCGGGAAGGGGAGCGCCAGCGGGGTGGAGTAGGTCTTGAAGGAGGCATCCGTCCAGTTACGCTGGTCCTCCATCTCGAACACGTCCCCCTCGAAGCTGGCCCTGGCCCAGCCACCGCTCGGTAGCTCATGCGCCAACCCCCTGATATCCATGAAAGGTTGGTGGGGCGATATCACCCTGGGGAACACCCCCTCCTCCAGGGATCCATCGGCGTGCTCGACCTCCACCCTGCGGCCCGCGCACTCCCTTATGGGGTGCAGCAGGCAGAAGCCTATCCTGTTGCGCAGGAAGGTGGACCTGGCCACCCCATCCATCTCGCAGGTGATCCGGCCATCCCGATCCCCCTCGAGGCTGGCGTGCCAGTAGAAGTCTATATCTCCGGACACGTGCTCCGCGTCGTACCGCACCCGGAACCAGCCCTCCCCGGCCACCACATCCAGGTTGGAGATGCTGGCGGGGATGGTGTTCCAGTTCCGGTCGCGCACCGCCACGTAGACCCTGCGCCAGACCTCCAGGTCGCCCAACCTGATGTAGCGCAGGTCCCCGCCCTCGAACACCATCCTCAGGGGACCGGCCGAGAGGGGCACCCTCTCCGGCAGAGGTTGATCGCGGCCGTAAAGCATCACCCTCGGGTTCATAGGCCCGCTCCCATCAGCATAAAGCCCCCATCCACCCACAGCACCTGGCCGGTAACGTAGTCCGAGGCGGGAGAGGCCAGGTAGACCACCGCCCCCGCCAGGTCCTCCGGCAGCCCGGCTCTGCCCAGCGGGATGCGCGACACTATCCTCTGGGCGCGCTCCGGGTCCGAGTACAGGGCATCGGTCAGCTCCGTGTGGAAGGTGCCAGGGCCTATGGCGTTGACGCAGATGTGGTACCTGGCCCACTCCAGCGCGAACGCCCTCGTCATCTGCAGGATGCCCCCCTTCGTCGTGGCGTACACGCTCACGTCGGGCCAGGCCCCCACGGAGGTTAGAGAGGCTATGTTGATGATCTTGCCCCTGGAAGCCCCAGCCGGCACGTCCTCGCGCGCGATCATGTGCTGGGCGGCGCGCTGGCACATGAAGTACACGGAGCGGAGGTTCACCGCCACCAGGCGGTCCCACTCCTCGAGGGTGACCTCGAGCGCGGGCTTCCGGAGCTGGGTGGCGGCGGAGGTCACCAGCACGTCCAGCCTCCCCAGCCGGCGGACGACGTCGTCCACCACCCCCACGGCGGCATCGACGTCCGACAGGTCTGCCGGCAGCACGAGGGCCCCCCTGCCCAGGGCGCGGATCTCATCGGCCACGGCGCACAGCCTCTCCCGGCTGCGGGCGCAGAGCGCCACGTCCGCCCCGGCCTCCGCCAACGCCACCGCCATGGCCCTGCCCAGTCCCTGGCTACCACCAGTCACCAGCGCTACCTTGCCATCTAGCCTCAACTTGTCCGTCACCATCTCTTCCCCCTCATACCACCCTGTATAGAGGCTCCTCGCCTCGCAGGGCTCGCAGGCAGTTCTGCACGGTCATCTCTCCCATCCTGATCATGCCCTCCCTGGTCTGGCCCGCTATGTGGGGCGTCAGGACGACGTTCGGCAGCTCCAGCAGAGGCCCTCTGGGGGGCTCCTCCTCGAACACATCCAGCCCCGCTCCAGCCAGCCTGCCGACGGCCAGCGCCTCGCAGAGCGCTCCCTCGTCCACTAACTTACCACGAGACGTGTTGATAAATATAGCCCCAGGCTTCATCAGGCCGATCTCGCGGCGCCCCAGCAGCCTCCCATCGTTGCCGGCGGAGGCGTGCAGGGTGACCACGTCCGAGGTAGCCAGCAGCTCCTCCAGCCCCACGAACCTGACTCCGTGCGCGCGCGCGAACTCCTCGTCTGGATAGAGGTCGTAGGCCACCACCCTCATCCCGAACGGCAGCGCCCGCAGGCACACCCCCTTGCCTATCCGCCCCAGGCCTATTATCCCCAGCGTCTTGTCCCTCAGCTCCAGGCCCACGAAGTTGCGCCACTCCCCAGCGACCGTCGAGTTGTGGGCGGGCACGATCTGCCTGGCCACGGCGATGATGAGCCCCATGGTCAGGTCGGCCACGGAGTCGTGGATGGCGCCGGGCGTGGCGGTCACCACTATTCCCCGCCGCCTGGCGGCCTCCAGGTCTATATTGTCCAGTCCCACGCCGTGCTTGGCGATGGTCCTCAGGCGACCCGCCGCCTCTATCACCCGGGCGGTGAGCTCGTCCGTGCCCGTGATGATCGCGTCCATCTCCGGGAGCAGCTCGAGCAGCTCCTCTTCCCTGTAGGCCCTGCCCAAGGAGTTCGGCACCACCTCGCAGCCCGCCTCCTCCAGCTGCCGGATGTGCGAGGGATCGGCCTGGCCGAAGGACCTCGAGCCTATCAACACCCTCCACCTGCGCTCAGCCGACATCTACCGCCTCCCCCGCCAGCGTGCGACGAATCGCCCGCACCTCGGCGCCCATGTCGGGCACTCTGTAGATCCCTCCCCCCAGAGCCAGGGAGGTAGCACCGGCGGCCACGAGGTCGCGCACGTGCTCCCGACGCACCCCGCCGGCGACCTGCAGGTCTACGCCCGCTTCGGCCTGATCTATGAGCTCGCGCGCCCGCCTCACCCTCGGGATGACCATGGGGTTGAAGCTCGCCCCCCTGGTGCCCTCGCCCGTCACCCTGGCGAGCAACAGCACCGCATCCAGCATACCCGCCACGGGCGGCAGGAGCTCGAGCGGCGTGCCCAGGCCGAACACCAACCCCACGCGCAGCCCGGCATCCCTCACCGAGAACACCGCCTCGTACAGCAGGCGGACGCTCTCGACGTGCAGGAGCAGGAGGTCCACCCCCGCATCCCTGAGCACCGGCAGGAACCTGAGCGGCTCCTCGGCAGCCAGATGCACCTCGAAGGGCAGTCGAGTCAGGGGCCTCAAGTGCTCTATGGTCCTGGGGGGAAAGCCGAGGTCGGGCACTAACCGCCCGTCGAACACATCCAGGTGCACGAAATCCAGCCCCGCCGCCTCCACCCTGGCGAGCTCCTCCCCCAGCCTGCTGTGGTCGGCGTTGAAGAGCGCAGCCCCCAACCTAACCCCAGATGTCATCCTCGTCCTCCGGCTCTATGGCTATAGCCCGCACCGGCGAGGCATCCAGCCCGACGACGGGCAGCGGCAGCGCTATCAGGAACACCCTCTGCCTCCGCAGCTCCACCAGGTTACACAAGCACTCAATGACCGGCACCCCGGCCTCGTTGAACAGGCGGTGGTTCGGATAATGATCCACGCCGCGCACCTCGTAGCCTGAGCTGTCCGTGCCCAGGCAGTTGATCCGCCGGTCGTGGACCAGCCACCTGGCGGCCTCTTCCGACAGGTATGGCCTGTCGTGCGACTGTGGGGTGCGGTACTGGCCGTGCCGGCCGGTCATGATGAGCACCCTATCGCCCTCCCGCACGTCCCCCGCCGACCTAACCTCCTCCAAGGTGATGGCCTCGTTCACCTGCTTGTGCCTGAAGTCGAGGACGATAGCAGGGCCCATCAGCCTCTCGATGGGGATGCTGGCGGTATCCGCACCGTCCGAGAGGAAGTGCAACGGCGCCTCCACGTGGGTGCCCACATGGGACCACATATACACCACACTCATTATGTCACCTTCCCGACCGTGGCGCTCGTTGCGGCGCGCCACCTCCAGCGTGTACTGCTCCTTCCCGGGCAGCAGCACGTGCGTGAGATCTACGACCCTACCTTTCGGAATCCGCATGCTGCAACATCTCCTCTCCTAATTTGTCCCACAGCTCCACAGGCTCCGAGCGCACGCCCTCGACGCCCACCCTCAGCGCCATCGGGCGTCCACCCGCGCCCTCCAGGGCACAAGCGACTTCTGCCACGCGGTCTCCGGGCGCCAAAGCCACCATTATGCCCCCTCCCCCCGAGCCGGAGAGCTTGGCCCCCCAGGCGCCCGCCGAGAGGGCGGCCTCCACCAGCCGCTCCAGCTCCGGGCAGGAGACACCCAGCTCCCTCAGCAGCAGGTGGTTCATGTGCATCAGGCGCCCCACCACTTGCAAGTCGCCCCTCTCCAACGCAGGCACGGCGCGCTCGACGAGCAGCCCTATCTCCTCAAAGAGCATCCCCAGGTGCGGCCGGCTCTGCAGCGCCTCCCGCACCCTCGTGTTCACCTCGCCGGTGCTAGCCCTCACCCCCGTATCACCGACCACTATCGGCAGCTCGAGCACGCCGCTCAGCGTCCTCGGAGGCCAGGAGGTCGAGACCAGCACGCATCCTCCCAAAGTGCACGCGCTACTGTCCAAAGCCGAGGCCACCCCTCCGTGTGCCAGGATGTCCCCCTGCCAGGCAAGGTGCGCCACCTCCACCGGCGGCAGATCTCGCCCAAGGGCGGTCGCGAACGCCCCTATCATGGCCGCGCTGGCCGCTGCCCCCGACCCCATCCCAGAACCCATAGGGAGGGCGGACCTCCACTCCACCCTGCAGCCACCATCGTAGCCTAGCCGATCTCTAAGGAGCGAGAGCACGTACTTGGCGGGCGCAAAGAAATCCCCGCGGACCAAATCCCTTATGCCATAGAGATCGTGGTGCGTCCGGAGGGCATCCACCCTAGCCCGGAACTCCCCAAGCCCCTCCCAGGTCAGCCGCTGCCCCTCAGCCCTGAACACCAGCTCCACATCGCTCCCAGCCAGGGTGACCAGCGCATACGCTCGCCTGTCGACCGCCGCCGAGATCCCCGCCTGCTGCCTGTTGATCGCGTGCTCCCCAAACAGGATTATCTTGCCAGGTGCAGAAGCCAGTCCCCTCATGCTCCCCTCTACTCCTTCAGCGCCCCTCCCGTCAAACCAGCCACCAGATACCTCTGAAACGCTAGAAACACCACTATGATCGGCAATATCGACAGCAATATCCCCGCGTTCAGATCGGTGATCTGCGACGAGTACTGCCCCTGGAAGTTGAGCAACCCCAAAGGCACCGTCCTCACACTCTCAGAGTTGAGCAGCACCAACGCTATCAGCAGCTCGTTCCAAGTGCTCACAAAATCTATGATGAACAGCGTGGCCAACGCCGGCTTGGCCAACGGCATCATGATCAACCAGAAGTTCCTCAGCTCCGTCGCCCCATCCAATCGGGCTGCCTCCAGCAGCTCCGTAGGTATCATCTTGAAGAAACCCCGCATCACGAAGATCTGCAACGGCAACCCAAAAGCTATGTACGGCGGAAACAACGACCACAGCGTGTTGGACAACCCCAGATGCCTGATCAAGATGAACACGGGCAACAGCGTCACATGTATCGGCACGGCCAACCCTATCAGAAACAATAGAAATATGCTGTTGTCCAGCGGAAACCTCATCTTCGCCAGCGGATACGCCGCCAACGACGCTATCAGTATCCCCAACGGCACCTTCAGAAAGGATACTATCAAGCTGTTGCGGTAATATACCTGAAAGTTGCCTATCTCCCAGGCGTCCAAAAGGTTGCGCCACTCAAATGAGTGCGGTATCGAAAACACCCCGTAGTTGAAAAAATCAGCCTCCGACCTGAACGCCGTTATCACCACTATCACAAACGGCGACAACCATACCACCCCAAGCAACCCAAGCACCAAGTACAACAACACCCTACCTAAACCCAGTGGTCTCCTCGACAAGCTCACTTCCACCGCCATCACACTACTCCTGCTGAGATCTGGCCATCAGCCGTATGTAAGGTATGGTCACCAGCAACGATATGGCCGCTATCACCCATGCTATCGCCGAACCATACCCGGCATGGTAATACTGAAACGTGTTGAAATACATCCACGTCGCCAACACCTGCGTCGTCTGCCCAGGTCCCCCATACGTCATGGCATAGATCAAGTCAAACACCCTGAAGGACGAGATCACAGCCAGCGTGATCACTATCACGTGCGTCTGACTAAGCCAAGGCAACGTGATGTGCCAAAACCTCTGCCAGGCATTGGCACCATCTATCGCCGCCGCCTCGTACTGCTCCTGGGGTATCACCTGCAGCCCTGCCAGGTAGAACATCATCGGCAACCCAATCCCCTGCCAGATCGCCGTCACCAACGTCGCAGGCAGCGCCGTGTCGTAGTCCGCCAGCCAACCATGCGCCAGACTGCCCAAACCTATGTGCCTCAGCATCTCGTTGATGAAGCCAAAGTTGGGATTGTAGATCCATCCCCAGATGGAGGCCACAGCCACCAACGGCAGCACCCCGGGAGCGTAGAACACCGCCCGAAATAGGTTGCGCCCTCTCAGAGGTTGGTTGAGCGCTACCGCCAAAGCTAACCCTCCGATCGTGGGCACCAGCAGCGTGACCACCGTCCATATGACGTTGTTCCTGAGAGCTAACCTGAAGACGGGATCCCCCCAAAGACTGATGTAGTTCTGCAAGCCTACGAACTTCTTCTGGGGAGACAGACCATCCCACTCGGTCAGACTCAGATACAACGAGTAGATCGCAGGGTACACCAGGAATGTCAGATATATGACCAGCGCCGGCAGCAGGAAAAGGTAAGGCGTCACGCTCACCCTCTTACGGAGAAAACGGGACATGTACGAAGCCCTGGAGACCTCACGCTCCGCCAGCCTCTCCCCTACTCCCTTGGAAACCTCAAGCAAGTCCATCTAACTCCCTCCGTAACATGCACATGCCTGGGGGCAGGTGTATGCTGCCCCCAGGCCAAGCTAACACATGCCGCATTTGCCAGGGTTCCGCGCCTTCCATTCCTCCGCAGCCTTCTGCATCTCCTTGGCCCCCTGCTCGGGAGTCATCCTGCCATCTATGATCGCATCCTGCACCCGGAAGTAGCTATCCATCAGCTCCTTGTAGAAAGCCTGGTCGGTGGGTGGATACGCCTCGTGGGTCGCTACCACCTGGTTCCACTCGTTGACCAATGGGTACTTCTTGGGATCCAGCTTGACGTTGGCCGTGGCGGTAGAGCCCGATATATCGTAGTACTTCTCCTGTATAGAGGGCTGTATGAACCAGTTGATGAACTCTGCCGCCTCATCCGGATGCTTCGAAGCTTTGGCTATCATTATCTGCTCAGGAAATGCGGATATCCTCTCAGGCTTGTGCCCCGTTGGTGGCACTATATACCCGTACTTGGTTATGTCCTGTCCTTGCTGCTTGATCACGGGAATGATCCAGCCACCCTCGAACACCATGGCTGCCTTGCCCTGGAACCAAGGTATGCGCGCATCATCGGGCGTCACAGCCATGAACCCCTCCGGTATCCAGCCATTACTGGCCCACTTGTTGAGCAGCTTGTACGCGTTGACTACCGCCGGGTCATCCCAGCTGGCTTCAAGCCTGTTCAGCTTGTCGTGCTTCTCGGGCCCAGCCTCCATCTCAATAAAATAGTCCAACAGCCTCATGACGTTCCAACCGTACTTGCCTCCCATCGACAAAGCCGCTATGTTGTGCTCCTTCAGCTTCTGGCATATCTGCTCCAACTCCTGATAGGTCTTGGGAGGCTGCAGCCCATACTTCTGGAATATATCCTTGCGGTACCAAAAACCCATGCCCTGATAGTGAATGGGAACACCATACAATGCGCCCTTTCTCTTGATCGCCTGTACAGCGTGTGGTATGAGCACCTTGTCCCACCCGTATCGCTTGTAGTACTGCTCCATCCTTATCACCTGGTTGGCGTCTATAAAAGGCGCCGCCAGGGAACCACCCCACATGAAGAACAGGTCGGGAGGGTTACCCCCAGCCATACCTGTCTTGAGTACATCCGGATACGTGGCCGCTCCGGTCCCCGCAACGGTCTCCTGCGTGATCTGTATGTTGGGATGCTGCTGCTCAAACTCCTTGATCGCCTGGTCCATCAGGGCTTTCCCAGAAGCATCTAGCCAGGTCATAAACCTCAGACGCACTGCCTCCCCAGATGTGGACCCACCTCCAGCAGTACCGGCAGTCGGCGAGGGACTAGCTCCACCACCCGTGGGGGATGGACTGGCTCCCCCTCCAGGCGCCGTCGTGGGCGTGGCCTGGTTGGCACCACATGCCGCCAGCGTTATACCAGCCGCAGCTAGTGCCGAGGCCCTGAGAAATTCTCTCCTGTTGATCTTGCCTCCTCTTGGCATCGATTATCCTCCTCCTAATAAAAACTCCTGCACCTAGATTCCACCCCAAAGTGATCACTACACTACCCTATAGCATCACCTCCTATCGACCGCTTGTGGAGAACCATACCCAGTCGTGGGGCCTGTCTGCCGGCCCGGACTGGGGAGCCACCCACCCGCCACTTGGAGAGGCCTCCGCGGCGAGCACCTCACCGGTGCGTGGGTCGTACCAGCATGGGTCTGCGGGCGGATTGACGCTCAACTTGAACTCTCCCCCTCGCGGCAGGTAGACCGCGAGCACGTCCCTCTCGGGGGAGGACAGTGCCAGGGGCTTGCCACCCTGCTCAGAGATATCGGATACCACCAGGGAGGCATCTGGCAAGAGACGGTGGAAGGGCACGACCTCCGTGAAGAACCTGCGCAGGTGCAGCAAGTACTCCAGCCCGGGCTGGTCCTCCTCCAGCACCATGAAAGGCCCCCAGGAGTTCTCGAACCCATGGATCACCCCTAGACCGCAGAAGGCTCCCCTCCAGGCGCCACGGCGGGTGTGCTCGGGATCGCAGAACTCGTGACCGGGAATATTTAAAGGTAGGGCGGGATTACGCTCGTAGCCGTACTCGGCGAACACGGCCGTGCCGTACCAGCCGCCCAGGGAGTAGGCTATCCTGTCCTCTATGCCGGCCGCCAGCCACGCATCGTCCCGGCCGGTGGTACCCCAGAACTGGAACATGATGGTATCTATCGCCTTGGGATCCGACCTGAACCTGTGGGCAAAGGGTGGATCCCAAGGTCCGTTGTGCAGCGATACGATGTGCCCGTGGGGGGCGTTGGCCCGCAGCCACCTGGCTATCCTGATCGCCCACCTGTCGGCCGTGGGCTTGTAGTGCCAGTCGCCGTTGGGGTAGAACTCGTACTCGTTCATGGGCGTCCAGAAGTAGACGCAGCTGTAGGCGTCGTACCTGGCTACCAGGTAGCGCATCCAGAGCTCCTCCCACTCGGCCACGAAGATGTGCCTGCTGTTGAAGGGGAACTCGAATCCCCAGGCCTCCATTATGACCTCGAGTCCGAGGCCCAGCTCCTCAACCTTGCGCACCACCCTATCAACGGTGGCGAAGTATTCGAGGTTGAACCGATCGAAGACTGGAGCCTGCTCGCTACCCTCCCAGGGCCAGGTGCGCCGCGTCTGCCACTCGCTGTACCCCTTGGGTGGGTGGAAAGGGCTGACCGGCACTCGGACCCTCAGGAGGTTGAATCCCTGGGATGCGCGCCGCTCAAGAAAGGCTTCCACGTCTGCCCCACAGTGGGCCATGCCGAACAGGTTGTAGACCGTATCTCCCAGGATGAACACCGGCTCACCCGACTCGTAGATGAAACCCCAAGCCTGCCCGGGAACGGACCGGAGAAAGCCTCGAGCCTCCCGCGGCAGGACCTCAAAAGTGCCCTCCGCCCTCAGCTCGGGATCCTCCGGGTAGGACTCCAGCCTGTAGGCCCAGCGACCCTCCTCGCCCGGGTTGAACCTCACCTTCCAGACGCCATCACCATCGTAGAAGCCAGGTACTCGCCACTCGCGCCCCGATGGGGAGATGAACCTGCCGATGACCTCGACGTCCACGAAGGGGTTCTCGTACTCACGAGTGCTCGTGACCTCCCACTCGCCCACAGTTCTGCGGGGCAAACTCCGTATGCTCACAGCCTGATTACCTCCTCCCTCTGCGCTGATTCGTAGGCGGCAAACACCAGCCGCACGGTCTTGATATTGTCCTCGGCATCGGTCTCGGCCCTGCGTTCTCCCCTTAGCGCGGCGAGGATATCGCGATGGCAATCCACGATGCTCGAGTGCACCAGTTCATAGGCAGGATCCACCCAGGAGTACCTCCTGGGTGGATACCTCTTGGAGTGAGTGCCCTCCTCCGTTGTGGCCCTCACCCAGTAATCAGGGCCCAGCTCGAGTGCGCCTGCATCCGCCTCCACCCGGATGTAAGTCTCGGGAAACCTCTCGTGCTCCAGCCTGCTGGCGTAGCTCAGCTCGCAGGTACACGTGAGGTCCCCTCTGGCCAGCACGATCGTGGCAACATCCTCCCCCTTGATGTCCCCATGGATCCGCTGGGCCCTGCAGTAGATGGAATCGAACTCTCCAAAAAGAAAGCGCGCCACGTCCAGCACGTGGCTGCCAACATCCGTGATGATGAACCTGTCCAGCTCCCTCAGGAAGGGCTGGTTGTCGAAGACCGGGAAGGAACAGTTGAACTCCAGCCTGCCCCTGAAAGGCTTCCCCACCATCCCGGAGGCGAGCAGCTGCTGGAGCTGCCTGATCGGCCTCTGCCACCTCCAGTTCTCGTGCACGATGAAGGGCACCCCTGCAGCACGTGCCCCCTCCACCATCCGCTCCGCGGACTCCAACGACGTGGACATCGGCTTCTGGCAGATCACGGGCACTCCACAAGCCACGGCAAGCCCCACAAGCTCCTCGTGGGTGTCGGGGCTGGTAATTATGTCCAAAGCATCCGGCCTGGCTTCCAGGAGCATCTTCTGCGGATCGTCGTACACCGCCCGTATACCGAAGCGCGACGCCAGCGACTCAGCCTTCGCACGGGTGCGGTTGTATATGGCGCACACCTCGACTTCCCCAAGCTCCAGCCAACCAGCTATCTGGTAGGCCGCCCAGAAGCCGGCACCTGCTACCGCGATCCTGAGCTTGTCCGAGCTAGCCATCTGCGTCACCGGCCATAGCCTCCCGCATGGTGGATTCGGCCTCGTCCATGTGCCTGTCCATAGCCCGCCGGGCGCCCTCTCGGTCGCCCCTCTGGACGTTCTGGTAGATATCTCGGTGGTAGGCCAGTGCCCTCTGAGGCGTGCCAGGCACCCTGAGGCCCAGCAACCTCACCTGGACCATCACCCCGGCTATGGACTCAAGGAGCACGAGGAACAGCTCGTTGTGCGTGGCCTGCGCCAAGGCGGAGTGGAACTGCACATCGAGCTCCACGAAGGCATCCGGGTCATCCAGGTGCTCCTCGGCCTGTGCCAATATCCGCTCCAGGGTACGCAGGTCCTCCTCGTCCCTGCGCTCGGCGGCAAGCCCAGCTATCTCAACCTCCAGCAGCCGCCTTACCTCCACCACCTTTCGGTAGTCAAACTTGCCGGAGCGCATCGAGAGGTACAGCTCCAGGTAGTCCGACAGGAAGCTGGTGGAGGGAGCGCGCACGATCGTGCCGCTGCCCGCGCGGACCTCGAGTATCCCCTTGGCCATGAGGGACCGGACGGCCTCCCTGATCACGGTGCGGCTGACGCCGAAGCGCTCTGCCAGATCACGCTCCGAGGGGAGTCGGTCGCCGGGCCTCAGGCGGTTTTGGACGATCACCTGCTGGATCTTCTGCCCGACCCTCTGTGCGAGGGTGGACTCTCGCTCCACGGCCTCGAACAGATCCAGAGACCTCGCATCGCTGTCCGAATGACTCACGATTACCTTTCACCTCCTATTACAGGCATGTGGCATACCACATACCTACAAACATTATATGAGCATCATCGGTATGAGTCAATAATATCAGCTGGGTAAATGCTTGAATATCTTGCAGGAGGCCGGGCTCATACTAATTTTCCCCCGTCAGGTAAAGCACCTGCATATCCTCGCAATCGTCTGCGATGAAGTCCTTACTGTCCCAAGTGTACACCGTATCGTAGCCCGGACCACAGTACACGTAGTCCTTAGAGGCATCCTTGTGGAGCATTATTTTATCATTGCCTTCCTGCCCATAGACCTTGTCCGCGCCAGCCGCAGGCAGGATAATATCGAAGCCCTCACCCGCTGTGATCACATCTGCACCAGGCCCGCCTACGATCACATCGTAGCCTTTACCACCCACCAAGGTATCTGCTCCCGGGCCTCCATAGATATAGTCTATACCCTTACCCCCGTAAGCCAGGTCGTTGCCATAGCTGCCATAGATAACGTCTAAATCGAACCCACCCCTCAGCACGTCCCTCCCTGGGCCTCCATTCAGCATATTATTTCCAGGACCGCCAACTAGATAGTCATTCCCCAAACTACCGTATATTCTGTCGTTCCCTGAACCACCGTATACCCTGTCGTTCCCCGGACCTCCATATAGATTATCGTTGCCAGCAAATCCGAACAGCCTATCGTCCCCTCGAGGACCGCGAAGCTCATCCCCTCTCGGCCTTCCAGATCTATCCCCTGGGCCAACTACCCCCTCGTAGGCGCGCACCACCGAGGCACTAGTGATGCACAGCAGCAATAACACACACAACAACCTTTTTGCATAGACACTAATTGTTAGGCTCATATGTATCACAAAAGCAAATATATCTATTACAGTATACAATAAGAGTGTAATTAAATACATACATTTTTTAACTTAATTTAAAAGGCCAAAGCAATATACAAATTAATTTTGATCATACGTGTATGTGTACGGCTAGGACGTGGAAGTGTATGTTGTGAGCAGAGGAGTGTATATAATTGACCAATATCGATTAGGAGGCCATGATTGCAAAGACAATTCGTAGTGGTACCCACTAAGCTGCGGGGTGACACCCTGCTGCTGGAGCCCCTGGATGAGCGCCACGCTCCCGATCTGCTCGCGCACTGCGACCTGACGTCCCTAGCCTACATGCGCAACAAGCCGCAGGAGCTCACCCCGGAGGCGATGGAGCGCTACATAGAGAGCCTCAAGAGCACCCCGGCGATGGTGCCCTTCGCTATCGTCCTGCTCGCGACGGGGCAGGCCGTGGGGGTGACCACCTACATGCACATCAGGCCCGCGGACCGTGGGCTCGAGATAGGGTCGACCTGGATCTCCCCTCGGTACTGGGGCACGCGCGTCAACCCAGAGAGCAAGTACCTGCTCCTAGAGCACGCGTTCGACCGCCTGGGAGCTATCAGGGTGGAGCTGCGCACCGACTCCCGCAACGTCCGTAGCCAGAGGGCGATCGAGAAGCTGGGAGCCGTCCGTGAGGGCGTGCTCCGGCGACACATGATCATGCCCGACGGCTACGTGCGGGACACGGTCGTGTACGCCATCACGGACCAGGACTGGCCACGGATCAAAGCCCGTCTGCAGGAGAGGCTTGAGACATCCTGAAAAGATGTTGCCTGCCCCCTCGATGGATGCTACAACTTATGTTAGGGAGGATGCAGGCGTATGGCTACGATACGGCGACTAACATCCCCGAGGGCCGACAAGAACCTGGCTCTGCTGCCCGGGGTCAGGATCAGGCTTCCGTGATCGATCCCTGTGGCGGTGGTGCGCGTAATCCCAAGGTGTTGCTCAACGATAGCGCCCATCGGCTACATGGTAAACCCCTGGCGGAGTTCAGCGGCACCAACACCTTCGACACTTTCAATGGCTGGAACGACTCCCAGGGACCAGACTGGTACTGCATCACCTTCCCCCACCCCGTAGAGTGCAACTGCATAGAGATGACGATGGGATTCCCCTATAGAGATGGCGGATGGTGGACGACGCTTGGCGTGGAGTTTAGGCGGGACCATCGGGCCCCATGGCTGCCGGTAAATAATCTAACGATCACCCCAAGCTATGACTTCGAGGACCACAGGGGAGAGCGCCGCCCGTTCGAGACCTACGCTCTCACTTTTGATCCGGTGCGCGTCCAGTCTTTGAGGGTTATAGGCATGCCTGGTGGCATCGCACAATTTACCTCTCTTGCCAGGCTGGCCGTATACGAGCGGGACCTGTCCAGGTGGAACCCCATGGAGCTTCCCGGGCCGCCACTCCCCGACGTGTTCGAGCTCATAGATTCGGCCATAGTCTGGGACATCTCCGAAAGCATGAAGAAGCTCTGCGGGCTGGACGTTGCCCTCCCGCTGATGGAGTACTACCTGGACGAAGCCCGGTTCTCTCAGTTCTGGGAACGGATCAGGCATAACTACGAGGGGGAACCCGAGCTCTGGTTCCTGGTGGGCAACGTGTTAGGTTGGAGGACGTGGAACCGCAGGACGCCGGCCGTAGCGCGCGTCAGCAGGACCAACCGCACCGAGCCTTACATCCACAGGACTTTCCACAACACCCTCGGGCAGGCCAGGGCGCCCGTCGTCGTGGACGGCCACCCAGTAGGAGAGGTGATGACCCAGTACGTGATCCTGGAGGACGCCTTCGACCTGGATTGGCACAAGCGCTGGGCGGCCAAGCACGGCATTCCCTGGCGAGATTACCAGGCAGCGATAGAGAGATCACCGCACAAGACCACATCCCAGATGGAAGGGGCGGCAACGCTGCTGGGCACGATAGCTAACACCATCGCCAGCCTCGCGCAGCATATCAGCCGGGTCAGCATCCTGGAGGATGACCACACGCGTTGGAAGCGAGAGCTGGTCCAGCGCGCCATAGACCTCATGGAAGAGCGTCTCGAGAGGCAGGTAACGGTGTCGCAGGTAGCACATGAGGTCGGGCTGAGCATGCCCTACTTCTGCCGTATATTCACAGAGCAGACCGGCATGCCCCCCAGCGAGTACCTCATAAACCTCAGGCTGTCCAGAGCACAGGAGTACCTGCGCTACACGGACCTCACCGTAAGCGAGGTAGCCCACCTGCTGGGCTACGATACTAGCTACTTCTCCCGCCTCTTCAAGCAGCGCACAGGTCGCACCCCCGGCGACTACGCCCTCCAGCACCGCTCGCACCACTAGCTTATTTCACCACTTGTTAAAAAAAGTCAACCAATTGTTTCACAAAGGCCATTGTCACCTCATCTAACCGGGGTTAGCTTGTTAAACCAAGATAGTCAAACAGGTGCGGAGGAGATCATGAACGTTACGACCGGCGGGACTGATCGGCTGGAGACGCTGGGCGTTGGCGTCTCCGCCGAAAGCGGCGCGACGACCGGCAAGACCACATGGCAGACTTTTCGGAGGAGCTGGCCCCTGTATACTATGCTCCTACCAGCCTTACTCGCCGTGCTCATATTCAGCTATGGGCCTATGTTCGGCATAGTGGTAGCCTTCCAGGATTACGATCCCTTTCTAGGGTTCCTGCGTAGCCCTTGGGTGGGTTTTGCTAACTTCGAGAGGATCTTCAGCGACCCGTTCTTCATGGCAGCGCTACGCAACTCGGTAACCATCAGCTTTCTCAAGTTATTGTTTGGTTTCCCCTCGGCAGTGATACTTGCTTTGTTGCTCAACGAGTTACATTACCGATGGTTCAAGCGAATCATACAAACTTCTTCTCTGCTCCCATACTTCGTGTCCTGGGTGGTAGTAGCAGCTATATTCGCCGAGCTTCTATCCCCAGATGGCCCAGTGAACGGTATCTTGCACAAACTCCTTGGCATCAAGCCATTGCTATTCCTCACAGACCCAATCCTCTTCCTATGGACGATGATCTTTCAGGATGTGTGGAAGGGCATAGGGTTTGGGGCACTACTTTACTTAGCGGCTATAGCTGCAATAGATCCTACACTATACGAAGCAGCCATCGTGGACGGTGCCAACCGATGGCAACAGATGTGGTACGTCACTCTGCCCGGGATAGCACAGACAATGGTGGTGCTATTCGTCCTAGCTTGTGGCAGCCTGATAAACGCCGGCTTTGAGCAGATAATCGTGCAGTATAGTCCTTCAGTGTATTCCACAGCTGACATACTGGAAACTTTGACTTACCGACTAGGCCTTGGACAGGCAGAGTTTGGCTTAGCAGCAGCTGTCGGATTGTTCCAAGCAGTTGTGGGGTTCTCTCTGCTACTAGTGTCCAACCTAATAGTCAGAAAGCTCTCCAATCGGAGCCTCTTCTAGTTACAACTGGAGGATAATAACAATGCTCGCGATTACAAGACGCATTAGTTTGGATCAGATACTGATAATATTGATGCTATTGTTACTCTTAGTAGTGACTGCTTACCCGTTCCTTTACATCCTATTCATCTCGGTAATGCCCTATACCAATTACATGAGTCAGCCATTCCACCTGCTACCTTCTGGTTTTACCTTAGATTACTACCGTATTATTCTGGCCACACCAGCACTGCTGCATGGGTTCCAGATATCAGTACTCAAGACGGTTGTAGGCACCTTGCTGAACGTCCTGGTTACTATGATGGCAGCCTGGACACTCTCCAGAGCTCACCTACCTTTTCGCAGGTCCCTGATCATATTCTTTGCCATACCTCTATTCTTTGGCGGAGGCATCATACCATTCTTCCTGGTGGTGCATGCCCTGGGGCTGCTCGACACCTTCTGGGCGCTCATACTGCCTGGGTTAGTTTCTCCATTTCTTGTCTTCCTTGCCATGGCCTACCTGAGGGAGTACCCACAGGAGGTAGTTGAAGCTGCGCTGGTTGACGGTGCGGGACAGTTTACGGTGTTTTGGCGAATAGTGATGCCTACATCACAGCCCATCATAGCGACCCTAGCTATGTTGTACGGACTGGGACACTGGAACGATTACTTCTGGCCAAGTGTCTTAGTACAGGACAACCTCTACCCAGCGACCGTGATACTGCGCAACGGCATCTCAGGGCAATTGCAGCTCCAGCAGCTGGGAGTGAACGTATCCCTTGTGCCACAATCAGTCTTCTCTGCAATGGCTGTATTGCTGATAGTACCGCCGTTACTACTTTACCCGTTCCTTCAGCGGTACGTGGTTAGAGGCATTCTCATAGGTTCAATAAAAGGCTAAGGAGGAGGAAGCCATGCAAGACCAACACAATACACCCAAGATGACCAGACGGCAGATATTGAGAATGGGCGCGGCGGCGGGGCTTGCCCTGACGCTTGGGGGGACCTACGGCTGCGCCAGGAACGCTAGCAGCAGCGGCGTCACCATCTGGACGCCCCTTACCGTGGTCGGAGACAACGACCCCATCCTGCAGGCCATAGAGAAAGCGACCGGAGTGCAGATCAAGCTCCAACAGATCGAAGGTTCGGTATACGGTCAGCGGCTCAATGCTAGCATAGCCACTGGAAAGATACCAGATATTATGGCGCTTCAGCCAGCCGCTCCCGATCTACTGGAGAAGTGGGCCACCGAGGGCGTGATCGCAGCTTTCGAAGGCAAGGTCGCGGACGCGGCCCCAAACGTCATAAAAGAGTACATCGAACAACCTGCGCTAGCCGAGCTGAAGATTAACGGTAAGATCTACCAACAGCCGATATTCTGGGGTAAAGGTACTTACCCCAACTTTGGGTTGATACATGTACGTAAAGACCTGCTGGATAAATACGGCATGGCCCCACCGGACACCTTCGACGAGTTGTTCAAGTTCCTCAAGGCAGCCATCGATCGAGGTGAGAAGGGAGTGCTATTCAATGGCTCAGGTGGAGTTAACGGCCTGTTGAGCGCCTTTGCAGGCGCCTACGGTATCCCCTACACTGGCTGGGTCAAGGTGGGAGACCACTGGGAGTACGCGGCCATACAGCCACAGATGAAGGAGGCGCTGTTGCTGTTCCGCAAGATGGTGGTCTCTGGACTAGTGAACCCAGTATCCTGGTCCACAGGCAGCGGAGCAACCACGGCACGTGACCTGTACGTATCTGGCCAAGGGGCTGCCTTGATATTCAATGGCGGTGGTCACGTGGGACGCATCCAGAACGACATGGATCTGGGCGGCAAGGGCTACAAGGAGTGGTTACTGCCAGCGCCCACCAACAATGCGGGACATCGAGGCTATACTAGCGAGCCCCAGTACGCCGGCACAACCATCCTGGGCAATCTCAGAGGTAATAACCCTGTGGGGGCCGCTAAGGTTATCAACTACCTGCTAAGCAAGAGGGTATCAAGCTCACTGTACTAGGCATCTCAGGCAGGGACTACAAGGAGGAGAACGGCAAGATCGTGTTCCTGCCGCAGCGCACGAAGGATGGTTTCCCCAAGAACTTGGGCGATACCGGCGCACATCCCTTGGCATCTGGCATAGTAACCTGGGTGCCACAAGAGTGGCAAGACTTCCAGTTGCTCTACGGTAAGAGTGAGGAATTCAAGCGGTGGTACAAACAGATGTGGCAGAACCAGGGCAAGTACCAGATACCAAGCCATGGCCAGAGCGTTACGACTCCCAAGTGGGGCAAGTTCGTCAACACCGGCAACGACCTACAGACACGAGCATTTCTCAAAATTGTCAAGGATAGTTCCGAGAAATCTGCGGCAGCGGCTTTCGATGAGTTCGTGAGGCAATGGAAGTCATCCGGAGGTGAGGCGGCTTCGGCGGAGATGAGCGACAAGCTTGCGAGCATATATAAGGAGTAAGAACCGCATGGCATCAGTGGACACGCTCTCGGCCCTTGGGGCACACCCTCAGTGGCTACCTCCCAGGTCGGACTGCAGGGTGTTCCTGGGGCGGCCTGGAGCTCCTGAGGCGACCAAGACGGTGGTGGAGCCCGGCAACAGCTTCTCACCCGGGATGTATACTTTTGGCGTCACCTGGTGGCTCAGGCTGCACACGGGCTCCAGTGGAGCGACGTTCTTCGCTCCGGAGCGGGCTCCTCTGGAGAAGCTCCGGTGGCGCTGGGAGGAGGGGTTCCTACCACTGCTGCACTGCGACGTGCAACTGGATGACCTCAGCATTCGTCACTCGCTCCTGCAGCCGGCCGGGGAGGATGCACCAGCGGTGGACGCCACTGTCCAGTTGGTCAACACTGGGGCGCAGGCAGTGCGCCTCGAGCTGTTCCTGGCGCTGCGATCCCTGGGCCCGGCAGGCGGCCCGGTAGGCTACATAGCGCTTGGTGATGAGGGCACGGCGTGCGTCGACCGGGATGGCAGAGTTCTCCTGTCGGTGTCAAGCCCCCCAGATGCCGCCGGGTGCGGTGTGGGGGACCCATCCCCGTTGGCGATGAGGGGTGAGGTGCCACCTACCACCAAAGCCGCTGACGACGGTGGGTGGTGCTACGCACTCCTCAAGTACGAGCTACTGCTCGGCTCGGGAGACAGGTGGCAGCTCCAGCTGCGGTGCCCCCTACAGCCGAGAAGCGCCCTCAGGGCAGACATGCCATCCAAGGGGACGACACTTCCAGACGGCTGGGAAGCAAGAAGGCAAGCTCATCTGGACTGGTGGAGAAGCAGGCTTGAGACCTTGCGGGTAGATGTCCCGGACGCAAGGTTCAGGGAGGCCTTCCACGCCGGCTTGGTACATATGCTGACAGCGATGGTGGGCGATCAGGTGCGCATCTCGCCGCTCTTCTACCCACTGCCCTGGCTAAGGGATGGTGTGTTCATCATGCGCTGCCTAGACCTGGCGGGCATGCACGACATCGCCTGGGAAGCCACGGAGTTCTGCAGCAGACACGACTTCTTCGGCGGGTTTGGAGCCGAGGGCGACGCTCCCGGTCAGGGTATATGGGCCATCGTGCAGCACTACAGGCTCACGCACGACCTGGAATGGCTGCGCGCTCAGTATCCAGCCATCAGGCGGAAGGTGGAATGGCTCCTGAGGATGCGCCGGGCTGACACCCCGATCAGGGTAACCACCGATACCCCAGTGCTGGCCAAGATGCAGGCGGAGGCACACCTCGGGGTGATATGCCTGCCAGCAGCTCACGGCCTCATCATGGGCAACATGGATCACGCAGTCTCCTACTCCATCGGCTGGGTGAACCACTGGGCCATCTGCGGTCTGAGGGAGGCAGCGTACGCTGCCTCCGAGCTGGGACAGAGGGAAGACGCATCTACCTGGAAGTTAGAGGCCGAACAGCTCTGGGCATCCCTGCAGAAATACGCCGAGGAGCATCCCGAGCTGCTCACCATGGAGCGCACCCTCAACAGCATGCTCTGGCCCTGCCACGTGTGGGAGGGCCATGCAGCGCGTCAGCAGGCTGCCGAGGCGATCGATGCCTATTGGAGGAGGGTCCGGACGGCCGAGGACGGCAGCTACCTACCTGAGCCCTACTGGCTCTACTTTGAGGCGGCTCAGGCCCACAACGCCCTGCTCCTGGGGCAGAGAGAGAAAGCCTGGCAAGTGCTGGACTACAGGCTGAGCCACCAGGACCTGCCAGGGCTCTACGGCTGGCGGGAGGGAGGAGAAGGCGTCGGCACGGAGAACGCTACGGATGGCGTCACGCTCATCCCCCATCTGCGGGGGTGCCAAAGGGTGGACAGCATAGCCCCCCATGGGTGGACACAGGCTGAGTTGTGGCTGCTCCAGAGGGCAATGCTCCTGGAGGAGATGGAGGCAGAGCTGCTGCTGTTCGCGGGTGTACCCCGCGGATGGCTCCAACCTGGTGGTAGAGTCTCCTTCCATGACCTACCCTCCTGGTACGGGAGGGTGAGCGCGGAGCTAGAGGTCCAGCCAGATGGGCGATCGGTGCACATCAAAGTCCGAGGCGCGGATGCCCACACCAGGGTGAGGATCAGCTTACCAGGCGCGGAGGCTGTGCTGGAGAGCCCGGGACGTGACGAGGAACTGCGAACGGTCATCCCGATGCAAGATCAACCCTAAGGAGAGGTGAGCGATGCTACCAACGAAAGTCGTGGCCGAACGCATTCGGCAAGCTATAGAAGCCCGCGCCCTGCAGGGCTACGTGGTGGATGGCCTGATGGCCAGGTGGGAGGAGGTGAGGTCCAGCCCAGAGGAGTTGATGCGCCTGCAAGACACCCTCCGCATGCTCCCCCTGCAGCCCGAGTGGCCCTACCAAGAGCCCTCAGGACTGGATGAGATACGGGCGGAGAGAGCACCAGTCCAGCTATCCAACCTGTACCTCTCTGAAGAGGAGATAGCAGACAGGATACACGGCGGGTGGCTGGGCAGGATCGTAGGATGCATCCTGGGTAAGCCGCTGGAGGTGGGGTACGGACAGGATGAGATCAGAGCCTACCTGGAGGGAGCAGATGCTTATCCCCTGGACGACTATGTACCTTCCAGCTCGCGCACAGGGCAGATACTCAGGCGTGATTGCGTGCCCAGCATGCGAGGCTTCGTCCAATACGCGCAGGAGGACGATGACCTTAACTACATGTGCCTGGCCCTCAAGCTCCTGGAGAGACATGGACTGAAGTTCACGACGCTGGACGTAGGGCTCAACTGGCTGGAGTCCATCCCGTTCATGTGGACCTGGGGACCTGAGCATTCCGTCTACCTGAACCTGGCCACCGCGGTGGGTGAGCACTATCCGGAGGAGATCGATCTGGAGCAGGTCACGAGCCACCTCAACCCCGGAGAAGAGCTGATAGGAGCCCAGATACGAGCGGACGTGTACGGCTACATCTGCCCGGGGAATCCCGAGCTGGCCGCTGCCCTGGCATGGAAGGATGCCTATCTCACCCATCGCAAGAACGGATTGTACGGGGCCATGTGGGTTGCCGCCACCCTAGCCAGCACCTTCGTGGCCAAAGACGTCGAAGAAGCGATGAGGATGGGCCTGGCACAGATACCCAGGAGGTCCCGGTTCTTTGAGGCCCTAGAACAGACGCTCGCGTGGGCCAAATTGGACGGCGGCTGGGAGGAGACGGGCAGGCGCATCTCCTCATGCTTCGGCAAATACGGCTTCGCGGGAGCCATCAACAACGCGTGTATAGTGGCCGCTGCCCTCATGTACGGTTGGGGCAACGGCGGCGAGCCGGCCTCGACGATCTTCGAGAGGACTATCACCATAGCCGTCCAGCTGGGGCAGGACACCGACTCCAACGGGGCCACAGCGGGATCGATCATCGGGACGATGCTCGGGGCGCACCAGCTACCACAGAAGTGGACCGTCCCTCTGCACGACACGCTGCACACCTGCGTCGTGGGCTTCGGCAAGGAGAACATAAAATCCCTTGCCCACCGCACCTACGAGCTCAGCAGGCTCACCAGGTGGCAATCGCCCTAGGCCTTGATGCGGACCCAAAGGCAGGATTCATTCCCAGAGATGCACCACTGGCTACACCTCTGCGGTGGATGAAATGGGCTGACCTGCATGCGGGCCATCGGGAGTCCACCCCCTTGGGGATGACTGCCCGTCAAGAAAGCCTTCAGCGCCCGACGGTGGGCCATGCCGAGCAGGTCGTACAGCTTGTTCCCAGGATGCGCACATCCCCTCATACAGGAGGATACAACGGCTGCATAATCTGAGCACGAGCATCAGGCTGTCTTGTGACTCTTGTACGTGAGTATCTATCTACAAGGGCTGCAACTCCATCAGCACGCTGGCGCCACTGTGCTGGGGGATTACCCATAGCCCGCTTGAAGGCACGATTAAACGCCTCCTCGGATTCGTAGCCTACTTAGTACGCCACGGCAGCTGCGCTCAAAGTTGTATCGCGCAGCAGATGTGCTGCTGTCTGGAGCCGCCATTCGTTCAGGTAGTGCATGGGAGCACGCCCCAGCAGGCGGCTAAACCGCTCGCTGAGGGTGGAGCGAGAGCATGCTGACCGCCGCGCCAGCTCCTCGACGGTCCACCTGTGAGCCGGATCCGCATGCAGCTCCCTCAGTGCAGGCCCCACGATAGGATCATGCAGGGCAGCGAACCAGCCGATCTGTAGCGGATGGCTTGCCCAGTATCGCCGCAGCACCTCGAGGAGCAAGAGTTCCAGCGGGCGCAGCACTATGGAAGGTGACGTCAGCCACAGTCCCTCAGTTGCCTCGGCCGCGTAACGGGCACTCTCCATAACCCAGGTCGTTGCTGCCCCGGTAGGTAGCTGGATCTCAAGTACGGGCGCAAATGAGCCTACCACGGGGTCAAAGATCGGGTCATCACATTGGAGGTAGATGCAGATCAGACCAGTATGTGGGCCAGCTCCATCATGTTGGGGTAGCTGTCGTTGTAGCCAAGACGCCTGCAGCAGCGATTGGCTTGGAGCTACCTCCGACTCGCAGCTGGTCACGGTATGCCGATCCGCATAAGGCAACAGCACCACTTCCCCTTCGCTGAGCTCCAGGGCGATCCCATCGTGCAAACGCAGGCAGCACTTCCCCTTGGTAACGACGTACATCACCATGAGTCGTCGCGCCGACAAGTGCAGGATGTGGGCCAGGTCGCCCGAGGGAGAGGATTCGTAAGCCCAGGGGGCAGCGAGCTCGGCCCGCAGCACCATGGCACCCGCCAGGCCGATCACCGACAGCAGATCAGCCAGCAGGTCCGGCGGCGATCGCCGTGTGGAGAAATCAGGCGAATTGGTCAACCCCTTCGGCGTCCGCATCATGGTACTCCCCTATCTCGAGCCTTATACTTACGCTCGAGAACAGGATCATTATACTGTCCCAATGTGTGGGAATAGTTGAGGGGCGGGGATCCGCACATCAATCTCAAGGACATCTCAAGGGCATATGGATAGTGCTTGGTGTAGTGGCCAAGGCAACAGCTAACGGTCCGGGAGATTAGTATGTCGTCAGGGATACGGGTGGCCAAGCACCGCGGAGGATATGTTGATGGCAACGCAAGCGACTCCCACATGGCAGATCAAGGGGACCATTGTCCTGGCATGCAACTGCGACTACGGATGTCCGTGCAACTTCAATGCACCACCCACCCAAGGCCATTGTGAGGGTGGGTGGAGCTGGCACATAGATGAGGGCAGCTACGGCGACGTACGTCTGGATAACCTTACCTTCTCGATCCTCTGCGACTGGCCGGGGGCGATCCACGAGGGCAACGGGAAGGCTCTCGTGCTGATCGACGAGCACGCAGATGACGCCCAGCACGAAGCCATCTCCACCCTAGTAAGCGGTGAGGTGGGTGGCCCCTGGGCGATCCTGAGGCACACCTGGACAGAAGTTTACGGGCCGTACCCCGCTGCCTACGAGCTCGACCTGCGAGAGCATCATTCCTCGATCCGTGCGGGCAGCATTCTGGACCTGGAGCTCGAGCCCATTAGGAACCCGGTCACAGGGGCGGAGGCGCATCCGCGCATCCTGCTGCCGGAAGGCTTCGTCTGGAAAGATGGGTGCGTTACCGCCTCCCGGAAGTTCCGGGTACAGCACAGCGTATCCTACGATCACTCGGGCAAGTACGCTGCGTTCGCTAAGTTCGAGTACTCCGGGCCACCCTCATAGCTGATTGCCTGGGGCAGGAGCAGGGCATGGACAGAGCGTCTTCCACACAGTCGATCGAGGTACGTAGCACCAGCTGCCGACATCTCGGACGCAGCCGGCGCTACCAGTTCAACCACGACACTCTCGACCCACTGTGCGTGCAGTGCGCGATTCTCTATCGCCCGGTATGCCATCGGGCCCTCAGGATCGCACTGGTTGCAGGGACGATCCTCACGCTCATCAACCAGGGAGAGCTTACGCCCATGATCCTGCTCAAGACAGGGCTGACCTACGCCGCCCAGTATGCGGTCTCCGCGCTCTCTGTCCTGCAGGCAAACAGAGTACCTTAAAGGAGAGTAGCCATGTCGCAAGCGAACTCGCACGAAGTCCACCAACACGGTACGAACGCCCTACAGGTCCTCAGGCGGCGCGAGAACCTGTGGATCACGGTCGCGCTGCTCACGATAACCTTGGGAGCATGGATCTACACCATCTACAGGCCCAATCCAATGGGTGGCATGGATGGCGGGATGATGACGGGCGGCGGCATGAGCGATGTGACGCTCTTCCTGCTCGGTTGGAGCGTAATGATGGTCGCAATGATGATACCCGCGACGCTGCCGCTGATCCTACTCTACAGGACGGTGTCGCGCACGCGCACGACTGTATCGTCATTCCCATGGCTGGGGATGG
Source organism: Thermobaculum terrenum ATCC BAA-798 (assembly GCF_000025005.1). Taxonomy (NCBI): domain Bacteria; kingdom Bacillati; phylum Chloroflexota; class Chloroflexia; order Thermobaculales (SeqCode); family Thermobaculaceae (SeqCode); genus Thermobaculum (SeqCode); species Thermobaculum terrenum. The sequence goes on along the minus strand of NC_013526.1, from coordinate 106,358 downwards.
GCGGACTCTTAGCAGGCTACCTCGCCGTATGGGTGGTGGTCGGGCTGCCGGTGTACGCCTACAGCTTGCTTGCCGATCAAATGGGATCATGGGGCACCGCGCTGCCAGCAGCGCTGCTGGTCGCGGGCGGGCTGTACCAGTTCACGGCCCTCAAGCGCTCGTGTCACTCTCGTTGCTCCTCCCCACTGTTCTTCCTCATGCAGTACTACAAACCCGGTCTGAGTGGGGCGATTAGGCTCGGGATACTGCACGGCATAGACTGTCTGGGCTGTTGCGCGGGACTGATGGTGGGGTTGGTCGCGCTTGGAATGATGAACTTAGCACTGATGCTCACGGCCGCCGTGATCATCTTCGCTGAGAAGACCTTGCCCTCCGGGCATCGGGTGTCCAGGCCGCTGGGCATGGCCATGGTAGCGGGAGGCATCCTGCTCCTGGCTTTGTCGTTGACCAACGGGAACCACATGACGATGTAGACGCTTGGCCATCTCTGTAGAACAAAAACATGGGAGGAATAGGAAAATGAATCAAGTACCTGAATGGCATGTTACTGGAGATTGGTTTGATGTGTGCAGTTGTAGTGTGCCATGCCCCTGCGAGTTCGCTCAGCCGCCAACGAACAACCACTGCGAGGGTGTCCTCGTCTGGCACATCCGCGAGGGCCATTACGGCGACGTGCAACTAGATGGATTGAACGTCCTCGCCCTCGGCGCGTTCGATGACAATATCTGGGCGGGCGCGAAGGCGGCGATGGCTATCTTTCTAGACGAGCGGGCCGACGAGCGCCAGCGGCAGGCCCTCCAGTCAATCTTCGGAGGTCAAGTTGGAGGTTGGCCAGCAGGATTTGCCGAGCTCATAGGCGACCTGCGAGGGGTCGAGTTTGCCCCGATCAGGGTCGAGGTATCTGACGACCTGGCCTACTGGCGAGTTGAGATACCTGGCAAGGTGACCGCTACAGCCGAAGCACTCTCAGGCCCCACGACCCCGTCCGGGCAGAGGGTCCAGCTGATGAACCCGCCCGGCAGCGAGGTCGGACCTGGCCAGGTGGCCACCTGGGGGAGCAGAGACGTGATGGAGCCCACCGAGGTCTTCGGTTTCCGGACCAACTTCACCGGCAGGTCGAGCAAGCACATCCCGTTCGACTGGAGCGGTCCAGGGGAGTCGTGACCGGAAGCGATACTTTGGCATCCTTTGTTGCCTATACAGGAGGTGTGGCGGGAATAATATGGTGCTTACGAGCGGGGTTTGACAAGCAGGTGCATACTCAGGGGAAACCTATGGCATGGCATATCTCAGGAACGTACTACGCACCATGTAGCTGCAAGGTAGGCTGCCCATGTACGCTTGGCGAGCCGGACGGCGACCAGGGCTGGTGCTCGGGCGCGATACTGCTTGATATCCAGAGCGGCGAGGTCGACGGCACCGACGTGAGTGGGTCCAGAGCGCTGTTTCTAGCGGACTGGCCTCGCGGATTCATCAGTGGCAACGGCACGGCCAGGATATACTTCGACTCGAGCATCTCCGCCGAGAAGCGCTCTGCATTGGAGCCGATGCTCATGGGCAAGATGGGAGGAGTGCTGGAGGTGCTGGCTTCCCTCGTGCCCAACATGCTAGCACCTAAGGATGCCCCCATTCAGATACAGACGATCGACGGCAAGACCCAGGCAACGGTGGGGGACGTGGGTATGGTCGTGGTTGAGCCCCTGGTCGGACCTAATGGTGAGCCGACCGTCCTGCAGAACGGGGCATTCGCCTTTCGCGGCCACATCACGCTCGGGAGAGGTACGGGCACGTACTTCCACGATCCAGAGATGCGGGCTTGGACCAGTGCTGGGCACGGGGAGATGGAGGAATTCGACTGGAGCGCATGACGTGATGCTGGCAGCGACCAGGACAGCGGCTCTCCGCTGGCACCGGGGCTGAGACCAGATACATAGTTATGAGCCTACCGCTCAGATACCGACGTCTCACCGCCGGTATCTTAGCCTAACACTTCAATAAATAGATGGGCGGATCCCCATACCGACGCTGGATGGAGAGCAGCAGGAGCTGGCTCGAGACCCTGAAGGTGCGGGGAGGCAGCAGCGATGGGGGCAGCTGCCCTTGACAGCCCAACCGATACGCTGCGGGGAGGGGTGCAGAAACCCTGATGAGCTCAGCGCCAGCACCCACCCCAATACCTACCCGAAGGGTCATTCCCCTCCCAGTAGAGGCGTATTGGGGATCCCCATCAGCCACCGCGTCATGACTGGGCGAGGTCGGATCCCGAGGCTTACAGCCGACCTCGCCCAGTCACCGCACCCATATATGGCACGAAGCTACGCATCCGCACTGAGCACCCCTCCGGCACAGCACCGCTAGGTAACGGCTGGGCTGCAGCCCTCCACGAGTGGATGAAGTAGTGCTTGCCGGACGCTAGTCATTAGCTGTAGTTGCCAACCCGACAATCCAGTACGCACCGCCCCGACGGTGCCCTCTGTAGCTTAGATATAGGGCACCGGGGCTGTTGCGGTCCTGCCGGTGCTGCCATGGGCTACCGGGGATTATCCCGCGCGGTAGTCCTCGTCCGACACGGGATCCAGCCAGGTGACCCTGCCGAAGGTGATCGCCAGGTGGCGCATCCGGTGCTCCTCCTCGGGATGCGCCCCGTGCCAGTGCTCGACTCCGGCGGGGATGCGCACGATGTCTCCCTCCGAGGCGTCCACCGGCTGCTCGCCGCGCACCTGCACCCGGCCTCGCCCCTCCAGGAAGTACAGCACCTGCTCGCCGCTGTGCACGTGCCAGAAGGTGCGCGCCCCCTTCTCGAAGGTCACCCTGGCCATAGCCACCGGCCCCTCAGAGGAGACGACCGACTGTATGTGGGTGGTGCCGGTGAAGCTAGTGGGCTCGCCGGACTGCTGTGGTAGATCTTCGATATGCTCAACCTGCAGCGCCATCTCTTACCTCCTTGGTTCTGTAGTGCCTCTGCATCAGGCCCCCCTGAGGACCTCCACCACGGCCGCGAAGTCCGCATCAGTGAGACCCCGCGCGAGGGCCATCCTGTAGATCTCGCGTGCCGCGGCCACCGTCGGCAGCGGCACGGTCCGCTCGACGCCCTCGTCGAGGGCGTAGGTCATGTCCTTGTGCATCCAGCGCAGGGCGAACTGCGTGCTGTAGTCGCCAGAGAGCATCTTGGGCCCCTTGGTCCTGACGACGGCGCTGCCCACCGCCCCGTTGCTGAGGATGTCCAGCACCTGAGAGGTGTCCAGCCCCGCGCTCTCCGCCAGGTGCAGCGCCTCGGCCAGGGCCGCGGCCTGCACGCCGACCAGCAGGTTGTTGATCAGCTTCATCGTCGCCCCGCTGCCGGTAGGTCCTAGGTGATGGATCGTCCGCCCCATGGCCTTCAGGATCGGCTCAACCTGTTCCAGGGTGCGCGCGTCCCCGCCTACCAGGAAAGTCAGCTCGCCGGCCTCCGCCTGGGGCTGGCTGCCGGTGACCGGGGCATCGAGGAACTGGCAGCCCATGTCCTGCGCGCGCCCCGCGAGCTCCCTGACCCACCTGGTCGAAAGGGTGCTGCACTCGATCAGCACCATCCCGGGTCTAGCGCCCTCCAGCGCGCCGGCCTCGCCCAGCCAGATGTGCCGGGACGCGCCGTCGTCCGCGACCATGCTGATGACGACGTCGGCCCCCTCGGCAGCCTGCCTGGGAGTATCGGCGACCTCCGCCCCCGCATCCCGCAGGGGCAACCCTTTCTCGAGGCTGCGGTTATACACGACCAGCGGGAAGCCCGCCTTGAGCAGGTTGCGCGCCATGCCGCTGCCCATCAGCCCCAGACCGATCAAAGCCACACGCTGCATGCTTCCACCTCCTTCCAAAGCTAAGACCGCAAGAGTTGCTACACGTAGCCGAGTAGCACCAAGCGTGCCCGCCAAGATGGTGCGCCTAGTACGGAGAAGCTGACCCCCTGTAGAACTCGTCCTGCAGGCGCGCGGCCTCGGTATCGGCCTTGATCGCGCGCAGCGCCCTGGCCACCTGTTCGGCTCGGGCATCCAGGAGCCTGTCACCTGCCTCGGCGTCCGCGGCCCGGGCGTCTCCCTGGTAGTGCGTGGGGTGATCGGCGTACCACCAGATGCCGGTCTGCACCCCGGCCTCGCGCAGGGCCCTAAGGCGACCCAGGGCCCTGCCCTCGTCATTGGTCGGGACCTGGTCCATGCGCACCAGGTCCGGGCGGATCGCGAGGATCATGCTCGTCTCCCCCGGCCCGGCGTGGCCCTCGGCAGAGGCATCCCACGGGACCTCTACGCCCTGGGGCAGGGGGCCTAGCGCGTGCACGATGTAGATCACGTAGTCGCGCGGGCTGTACAGCGGCAGCATGTTGAACAGCGCCAACAGCCCGAAGTTGCCACCGTGGGCGTTCAGCAGCACGATCTTCTTCAGGCCGTTGCGGGCCACCTCCCGGCAGACGTTGTCGAGCAGCTGGATCATCAGATCAGGATCGATGCTGATCGTTCCCGCCCTGTGACGGGCCTCAGGGATCTGCGTGAAGATGTAGTCGGGGAAGACTATCGCCGGCTCGATGGCCGCGGCGCGATTGGCTACCTCGCGCCCTATGTACATGTCGGTCCCCAGAGGGAGGTGATGACCGTGGCGCTCGATTACCGACAGCGGTATCACGCACACGCCCCCGCACTCCTTGACCGCCTCCGGGAAACGGTCTCCGGTAAGCTCCTCCCATCTCATCTCCTGCGCCTCCAAAAGTTAGAAGTGTTCTAGGGACTCATGTCCCGTCAACTAAACTGGCTAACTACCTCGTCGGCAAGCTTAGAGACTATCCCCTCGGGATAAGGGTAAGTCAGCATCAGGACTAGGTGCGTGGCCCCGGCTTCGACGAACGCCCGCACCGCCTCGGTGGTCGCCTGCAGATCGTCGTAGTTGACCCGCAGTTGGACCGAGAGCTCGATCTCGCTGGGATCGCGGCCCACAGCCGCGCAGTGCTCGTGCAGCACCTGCACCTTGTGCCGGAAGGTCTCCACATCGCCGCCAGTCGAGTTCCATATATCGGCGTAGCGTGCCGCGACGCGCAGGGTGAGCTGCTCGCCGCCGCCACCGATGACGAACGGCGGGTGGGGCTTCTGGACGGGCTTGGGCTCGCAGCGCGCCTGCTTGAGCTGGTAGTAACGCCCATCGAAATCGGTGAGGTGCTGGGTGAAGAGCCGCTTGATGATCTCGCAAGCTTCCCCCAGCCGCCGAATGCGCTCGCCGGGCTTGTAGAGCGGGATGCCCATGCTCTCGTGCTCGTACTCGTTCCATCCAGCGCCGATCCCGAAGTCCAGCCGCCCACCTGAGATCACATCCAGGGTGGCCGCCATGTGCGCGAGCACCGCAGGGTGGCGGTAGGTGTTGCCCGTGACCATGATCCCCAGCCGCAGCCGGGAGGTCTGCGCCGCCAGGGCCGACAGCAGCGTCCAGCCCTCGTAGCATGGGCCGTCGAGATCCCCCTGGATCGGCGCGAAGTGGTCGAACAGCCAGGCGTGCTCGAACGCAGGGTGCTCATCGGCCTCCTTCCAGACCCGCAGCATGGCCTCGTAGGTGGTGTGTTGAGGAGCGGTCTTGATGCCCCATCTCAGCTTGGTCAACTCACGTGCCCTCCTTGACTTTGATGACCAGGACCGACGGCCGCCTCCTGAGTACCAGGCGGCCGTCGAGGTGCATTGTAACCTCTAACCTTCGGGGCTGTAAATCACCTCCGAACCTACCAGGCGTAGGCCATGGGCGCCTCACCTCCTGGTCCGGGCCAGATCTCGTCCAGCCGACGCAGCACGTCCTCCGAGAGCTCTATCTCCAGCGCCCTCAGGCTGCCGGTCAGCTGCTCGACCGTGCGCGGGCCGATTATGGGAGATGTGACGTCGGGATTGTGCAGCAGCCAGGCCAGGGCCACGTTGGCCGGCTCCTCTCCCAGCTCTCGGCACAGCGCCTCGTACGCTTCCAGCTGAGGGCGGCGCCTCTCGATCTGCTCCCGCATGCGATCGTCCGCGCGTCGCCCCTCGCTGACCCCTCGCAGCACGCCTCCGAGCAGCCCGCCGCCGATAGGGCTGTAAGGGATGAGCCCCAGGCCGTAGTGGCGGCACGCGGGGATGACCTCCAGCTCTACCATGCGATTGCTGAGGTTGTACACGCTCTGCTCGGACACCAGCCCGAGGAAATGGCGCTCCCTGGCGGCGCACTGCGCGGTAGCGATGTCCCAGCCAGCGAAGTTGCTGCTGCCCACGTAGAGCACCTTCCCCTGCTGGACGAGGACCTCCATCGCCTGCCAGATCTCGTCCCAGGGCGTGCTGCGCTCTATGTGGTGCATCTGGTACAGGTCTATGTGGTCGGTCTGCAGGCGCCGCAGGCTGTCCTCGCACGCCTTGCGGATGTGGTATGCGGAGAGGCCGCGATCGTTCGGCCCGTCGCCCATCCGGCCGTACACCTTGGTGGCCAGCACGATCTTGTCGCGCCGTCCACCCCCCTGCGCCAGCCACCTGCCGATGATCTCCTCCGTGACGCCTGCCCCAAGATGGAAACCGTAAACGTTGGCGGTGTCGAAGAAGTTGATGCCGTGCTCCAGCGCCTGGTCCATGATCGCGAAGCTCTCCTGCTCGCTCGTCTGGGGACCAAAGTTCATGGTGCCCAGGCACAGGCGACTTACCTGCAGGCCCGTGCGGCCCAGCGATGTGTACTGCATGTCTTGCCTCCTTCTCTAATAGATATCCTCAGTATAAGCTATCTGGCCGGCGTTGGGTTCGGCCCTACCACCGGATGGGGGACATAGGGCTCCTCCAGGTAGGCCACGTCCTCTGGGGAGAGCTGCACGGACAGCGCCCCCACGGCCTCCTCCAGGTGCTCGGGCTTCGTCGCGCCGATGATGGGCGCCACCACGGGCTGCTTCCCCAGCAGCCAGGCGAGGGCCACCTGGGCGCGTGTGACGCCGTGCCTCCGCGCCACCTCGGCGACGCGCTCGATGATCTGCCAGTCCGCATCGGCCATGGCGTCGTACTTCCCCTTGGCTATCTCATCGGTCTGCGCCCGCAGGGAGCTCTCCTGCGACCAATCGCGCGTCAGCCTGCCGGCCGCCAGTGGGCTGTAGGGGATGACCCCTATCCCCTCCTCCCGGCAGAGCGGCAGCATCTCCCGCTCCTCCTCCCGGTAGATCAGGTTCATGTGGTTCTGCATGGAGACGAAGCGGGTCCACCCGTGCCTCTCGGCGACGTACAGGGCTTTCTGGAACTGCCAGGCGAACATCGCCGACGCACCGATGTAGCGGACCTTGCCGGCCTTGACCAGGTCGTGCAGCGCCTCCATAGTCTCCTCTATCGGCGTGTCGTAGTCCCAGCGGTGGATCTGGTAGAGGTCCACGTAGTCGGTCCCCAGTCGCCTGAGGCTGTGGTCGATCTCGGTCATGATCGCCTTGCGCGACAGCCCCGCCCCGTTGGGTCCCGGGCGCATCCTACCATACACCTTGGTAGCGATGACCACCTCATTGCGGCTGGCGAAGTCCCTCAGGGCCCTGCCCAGGATCTCCTCGCTCACGCCCAGCGAATAAACGTTGGCCGTGTCGAAGAAGTTGATGCCCAGATCGAGCGCCTGCTTGATGACCTGCCTGCTTTCCTCCTCGCGGAGCACCCACTTGTGCACCCAGCGATCGGGATCTCCAAAGCCCATGCATCCCAGGCAGATACGTGATACCTCCAAACCGGTGTTACCTAACCTTGTGTATTCCATAAGTGCTTCCTCCTTTTCATTGAGTTATCTCCTTCGAATAATCGGCAGAATCAGGCGCGATGGCCGGGCTGCGTCGTGGAAGACACGGTTGACAGCCGTGCGGTGACTCAGCCAGTCAAGGTAGGACAGCGCGTACTGGCGAATCAGTGGATGGCTGGCAAGGGGTATCTCCGCTAGTGCCGACTCCAGATCGAGCCGACCATCGACCTGCACGCCCCGGCGCCTCATCTCGGCTGAGATGATATCCTCAACCACCCAGCGCAAGTCGTGCAACACTTTAGCTCCCCCTTGGTAGACGCAGCCAGCGCACATATCCGAGAAGGTCACCGAGGGTACCATGGCCCGCAGAGCTGAAGGACTCTCCCTGGCCGGCAGCCACTGGGTAGCTCCCAGGTAGTCCCCCGAAGGGCCTACGATCTCGCTGGACCACAACTGAGAAGCGGCCCAGGCGAAGGTATCAAGGCCGTCGTGCGTCTCATGGATCAGGGGATAGAACTCACCCTCGGAGGCGTAGCGCCCACGCACGTCCTGTATCATAACCACTTAGTCCTCCTGTACGGCCCGCGGCACATCAAACCCGTCGAATGGCACGCGGTCCTTGTCGTAAGGGGTACGGGTGATGAGCACTGGCGCGGGTGACGCTCCATCCAGGCGATAGACGTCGGTGGCTAGCCTCACTCCATCACGCATAGGTGCCATAACGTTCTTCTCGATGAGTATCCTGGGCATACCTCCACGCTCTCCTTCCAGTCAGGGTCAGCTGGGGACTACCTTGAGCGTGGTGCTCCGCGCCGTCGGGGTGAGCATCGGAGGCACGTAGCTATCAAGGTAGCGGCGGTACTTCGTGCGGTACGCCTCGTCTATCTGATCGTTGACGCCTGGGTCGGCCTCGGGATGGAAGGCCACATCCCTCTCCAGGCCGCCCGCCAGCAGCTTGCCGGCGCCGCTTGCCCTGGCGGCTCGATACCAGGCAGCCTCGGCCCCTCGATAGGAGCGCACGTAGAGGTCGTCCCCCACACGCACGATCCAGATGGTGACGGGCCTGCGGGGCGTGCCGTCCCGCCTGAGGGGAGCCACCTGTATCTCCTCGGCCTCACCGATCCGCTCCAGATCCTCCTTTGTCCACACTGCCATGAGGTCACCTCCTTGCTATCCTCACGAATATCATCCTCATCCTTGCATGCTAGGCCAGAAAACCTATATCTTAGTCTTCGATCCTCCGAGGGAACATCCTGGTGTCCACCAGCTTGGGATCAGGACCACCGCGCACACCGGTGTCCAGTGCGTCGATCGCCGCGACCTCCTCGGCCGTGAGCTCGAAGTCAAAGACATCTATGTTCTCCGCTATGCGCTCGGGCCGCGCTGACTTCGGGATCGGGCAGAGCCCATGCTCAAGATGCCAACGCAGTACAACCTGAGCCGAGGTCTTGGCGTACTTGGCTGCCAGATCGACGATGACCGGTTCCTCCAGGCAGTTCTTCACCTTTTGCGGGTCCGTGGGGAAATACCTGTACACCCCACAAATCGGCGACCAAGATTGCGTGACGATGCCGTGTGCAGCATTGAACTCCCGCAGATCCCGCTGCGTGAAGTAGGGGTGCAGCTCCACCTGATTCACAGCTGGTGGGGTGTTCACCTCGGCTAGGAGCCTCTCTAGGTGGCTTGGACTGAAGTTGCACACCCCTATCGCCCGCACCAGCCCATCGACCAGCAACTTCTCGACCGCCCTGTAAGACGCTACCGTGGCTGCAAAGTCCGAGGGCACTGGCCAGTGGAGCAGGTACAGGTCGACGTAGTCCAAGCCTAGCTTGCGCAGGCTTCTGTCGAAGGCATGCAAAGCGGAATCATATCCGTAGTCGCTGATCCACAGCTTGGTCTGAACGAATACCTCCTCACGCCCCATCCCGCTGCTCCTGATACCCTCGCCCACCTGTCGCTCGTTGTTGTAGGAAGCGGCTGTATCGATGAGTCTGTATCCACAGGCCAGAGCGTTCCGGACTGCATCGGCGGTCTGCTCGGGTGGGATCTGGAAGACCCCAAACCCAATCACCGGCATCTCTACTCCATTGTTCAGGATGACCACAGGTCGTGTAGTGTCCATCACGATACCCCCTCAAACTCGATCACGATCGGCAGGGATGTGCGCCCCCACTCGTCGAGCTCACCGCCCCGCCGGTACTTCTCCACAAGCAGCCTGCGGGCCAGCTGGTCCTCAGCCGTGTCGGGCTGGAGCACTCGGGCCTTGCCAGTGTGCACTTCCCCACCCAGCTCCAGCGTGACCTGCGGGTTGGCCCGGATGTTGCGCACCCAGTCAGAACGGTCCCTGCCGCCCGAGAGCAGGTAGACGCGCCCGTCCGCCACCGCAAACCAGATCTCGATGCGGTGGGGACGCCCCGTCCGCCGGCCAACGGTCGTTAGGTAGGCGTAGAGCCTGTCCGCGTGCCGCTCCAGCCAACGCCGGAGGGCCATCCTATCCTCTTGCATCTCCAACCTCCTCACCACACCTCGGGCCCAGGCAACGTGTTGCCTGGGCCCCTCAAGGCACCAGCATCACCTTGATCGCGCGCCGCTCGTCCATAGCCCGGTAGCCCTCGGCCACCTGCTCGAGCGGCAGCCGCAGGTCGAACACCTTGCCAGGGTTGATCTTGCGTTGCCATATCAGGTCGATCAGCTCCGGCAGGAAGCGACGTACCGGTGCGGGGCCGCCATGCAGGTGCACGTGCGAGAAGAAGTACTCGTTGCCGGGGATCTGCACGTCGTGCAACACGCCGACGAACCCGACGTGCCCCCCAGGCCTCGTGGAGCGGATGGCCTGCATCATCGCCTCCTGCGTGCCCACCGCCTCGATGACGGAGTGCGCCCCCAGGCCGTTCGTCAGCTCCTTGACCCTGGCCACTGCCTCATCTCCCCTCTCCTGGATGATGTCCGTGGCGCCGAACTCTCTGGCCAGCGCCTGCCTCGATGGGTTGCGGCTGCCCGTCAGGATGATGCGCTCGGCACCCATCAGGCGCGAGGCGAGCACCGCCAGCAGGCCCACCGCCCCGTCGCCGACCACCGCCACCGTCTTGCCGGGACCCACCTCGGCGGCCACGGCCCCGAACCAGCCCGTGCCCAGCACGTCGGAGGCCGCCAGCAGGTCGGGGATCATGTCGTCGGGCGGGACGTCCGGAGTGGGCACGAGGGTGCCGTCCGCCAGGGGAACGCGCACGTACTCCGCCTGCGCGCCCGTGGGCGCCCCCGGCTGTCGATTGACGCACGAGGTCTGGTAGCCGGATCGGCAGATCTCACAGGTGTTGTCCGAGGCGAAGAAGGTGCCCACCACGAACTGCCCTGGCCTGATGTGCTTCACCTCGCTACCCACCTCCTCGACGAAGCCCGCGTACTCGTGCCCCATCGGGGCAGGCCGCGTCACCGGGTCTATCCCTCGGTAGGGCCAAAGGTCGGAGCCACAGATGCACGTCGCCGGCAACCTAAGGATGGCATCCGTGGGCTCGACTATCTTCGGATCAGGACGCTCCTCGCAGCGCACGTCGCGAGGGCCATACAGCACGGTACCTTTCATACTAACCTCCTTCCAGAACGCACTTATGTCTACTATGGCTTAGGCCATCGGCACCATCAAGCGGTGGGGGACCACAGCCTCCGCACCTAAGCTCGAGGCACCTCAGTGCAGGAGACGGACCCTGAGGGCCCGCGGCGGGCATCGACCCGCACCCGCCGGCCTTCCCGTCGGTCAACTGCCCCTTCCCGATCATGAAACCTTGCATCTCGTGAGCCCGCGCGCACAGCGAGGACACAGAGATCGCCCAGCAGCCGGCTACCCGAGGCGCCCGGCACCACGTTGGCCCCACCACACGGCGAGAGCTCCGAGCACCAAGGGCGCGGTCGTGAGCAGCACGGCGACGTTCCAGCTGGCGATGACTCCAGCAGGCCCGGAGCCGGTCGCACGTCCCACAAGCGTGACCACGGCGCTCACCCCTATAGCCGAGCCTACGAAGCGGGCGGTGTTGTTTGCCCCGCTGCCCATAGCGGTACGGCTCGGCGGCACACTGGCCACTGCCTGTCGTCCCAATGCCGCGTTGAGCAAGCCGTTGGCTACGCCTGCCAGCACCAGCCCAGGCAGCAGCCTCGCCACCGTGGCATCGGAGGTGGGCAGCAGGAGCAGGAGCTCACCCACCGCACACCCAGCCAAACCCACCACCAGCTGCGCCCGTGGGGAGAGCGACGAAGGCAGCCACCTGGCGAGCACCGCAGCGATCGAGCTCGGTCCTGACCATGCAAACAGCACAAGGGTCGCCACCATAACCCCATAGCCCAGTCCCACCTCCACCACTATCGGCACCACGGCCGACAGCGAGAGGATCCCCAGCCCAGCAGCAAAGGCCGCCATCGTTGCTCCCAGGAAGTCGGGACTACTCAGCAGCGACAGGTCGAACATCGGATGTGTGGTGCGGCGCTCGTAGAGCGCAAACGCCACCAGCAACAGCAAACCCGTAGCCAGCAGCAGCATCACCAAAGGGCTGTCCCAACCCAGCCTGCCTTCTACCAAGCCTACCATCAGCGCCGCCACCCCAAGCCCCAGTAGCAGCACTCCCCACACATCCACGGGCCTGGAGAGCTCCACCCTGGACTCCGGCAGCATCACCAGGCCAAGGCCGGCGATCATCACCATCGCCAGCCCCACCAAGAGGTAGGGCAGCCGCCATCCCCCGCCGGTAGCAACGAACGGTCCCAACGAGACCCCGGCTCCCAGCGCGCCCGCCCACAGCCCCATGGCTCGAGCTCTAGGGTATCCCTCAGGAAACAGCTGCCCTATGATGCCCTGAGCACAGGCCAGCACCGCTGCCCCTCCCATGCCCTGCAGGACACGGCCGAGCACTAGCACCAGCCCGTTGGGAGCCAGCCCGCACAGCAGCGAGGCCCCGGCCAGCAACAACGCCCCCACCACAAAGATGCGCCGTCGCCCGTGGTCGTCGCCTATCGCCCCGCTGCTAAGCAGCCCAGCAGCAAGCCCCAGGTTCGTCGCGCTGACCACCCACGCCTGCGTCCCTGGCCCCATCCGCAGATCGGCTGCCGTGCTGACCACCGTGGTCAAGGGCACCATGATGGCTACGTAGAGCAGGATCGTGGCAGCAGATGCCAACGCAAGGGCGCGCCAGGCACCCCGAGACACATCATCCATCCGCGTGTTCACATCCGAGACAACTTCAGATCTATGCACCACCATATGGGATCACCACAACCAACCTACTGGACAGCACTCAATGCCCCACCCCTTCGCTGAGGCTCATCCTGTCCGCGTCTAGGTAACATTATGGGAAGCAGGTGAAAAAAGGTGTTAGAATGATATTCCAGAATTTTTGTCATATAGTGCAAAAACCATGAGCTACACAGAGACAGGACCAAGCACCCAACTGCTGGCCATAGACGAGCGCGAGCGTCTCAGGATGCAGGCCAATCGCGAGGAGCTGGTGGACCTCATCCTACGCGCCGTCCCCGAGGACGGTGCCCGGGAGCCGATCGAGGGGCTCATGCTGCGGAGGACGTCTTACCCCACCGAGGGGGGCCGCGGCGTGTCCCAGCCGACCCTGTGCGTCGTCGCGCAGGGCAGCAAAGAGTTCCTGCTAGGGCACGAGCGCTACAGATACGACCCCTACCACTACCTGGTCGTCACGGCCGAGCTGCCCTACGCCAGCCAGGTGGTCGAGGCATCGCCCGCGCATCCGTTCCTGTGCGTCGTGCTTTACCTCGAGCCCAACCTGGTCCATTCGGTGATCATAGAGGCCGAGCGAGGAGCACCCAGCCCCAGATCGGATATCAGGGCGGTCCACGTGAGCCCGCTGGATGCCGGCCTGCTGGACGCGATGGTCAGGCTCGTGAGGCTCGTGGAGTCACCAGCACAGGCTAGCTTCCTTGCCCCCCTGATCAAGCGAGAGATCATCTACCGGCTGCTGCACAGCGAGCAGCGCGGCCGCCTGTATCAGGTGGCCGCGCAGACCGGCCACACACAGCACATCATACACGCCATCCGCTGGCTCAGGGAGAACCTCGACAAGCCCCTGCGGATAGAGCAGCTGGCGCGGGACACGAGCATGAGCGTCTCCAACTTCCACCATCACTTCAAGGCGATCACCGGCTTGACCCCGCTGCAGTACCACAAGCAGCTCAGGCTACAGGAAGCCCGTCGCCTGATGCTCAACGAGGGCCTGGACGCCACCAGCGCAGGCCACCTCGTGGGCTACCAGGACATCTCCCACTTCGTCCGTGACTACCGCCGCCTCTTCGGATCCCCTCCCATGCGCGACATCGAGCGCCTCAGGGAAGACGCGCTCGCGGGAGTACCTTAGCCTCAGGCTATCCCTGCGCGGGAGCTAGTTAGCACCCTCTAGCGCCCTCAGCTCATAGGTCAGCCCAGCCAGGCAGCGGAAACCGGCGACGCCGTCTTCTTCCCACCGCACCTCCACCGGCGCGCCATCGAGCCTCACGTCAAAGCGATCGCTACAGCGCACCCGACAGAGGCCATCGCGCAGGGTCCTGATCTCGGCGCTGGCCAGGCGTCCCCCCTGCCACCGGACGGACACCTCGAATCCTCCCCGGGCTCGCAGCCCCTGCACCCAACCCTCCCGCCAGGCATCAGGCAGGGCATCCTATCAGCAGGAAGTTGGACACATGCACCGAAGCTTGTACACCTATGGCTATGTGTTATAGACCATGATTAGAGCAGAAGGCAGCGAGGTTTGCTAGCTACTCAAGCTATAGACCTATCGCCACCGGAGGCACACCACGAAGCTGCTGGATTGCTGAGGAGCCTGAAGCTTAGCCGCGGATGACGAGCGCACGCTAGATCGCCGACGAGGCTCCGCCGTCCACGTAGATCGCCGCTCCCGTGACGCCACTGGACTCGTCGGAGGCTAGAAACAGGACTGCGTTGGCCACCTCGCGGGTGGAGAGCATCCTGCCGTTGGGCTGCTGCTGCTTGATCAGGGCGTTCAGCCGGTCCATCCCCCCAAGCTCCTCAGCCAACCTACGGTTCAGGGGTGTATCCACCCAGCCCGGACACACGCAGTTGCACCTTATCCCCCTCTCAGCGTAGGACACCGCGATGGCCTTCGTGAGGCCGATGATCCCGGCCTTCGATGTGGTGTAGGCCTCGTAACCCGGCTCGGTCAGCGTGGCCATGACGGAGGACATGTTGATGATCGAGCCCCGGCCCTGCTCCAGCATGTGAGGGATGGCTTCCCTGCAGAAGAGGTAGGTGCCTCGGAGGTTTACATCGAGCACCCTGTCCCACAGGTCATCGCCCAGCTCGTGAAAGGCCCCGGAGTACATCACGCCCGCGTTGTTGAACACCACATCGATTCGACCATACTGCCGGAGGGCGGCTCCAACGGCCTCTACCGCGGTCGCTTTGTGGGAGACATCCCCGCTGATGCCGACGACCTCGGCCCCTCCAGCCTTGAGCTGGCCGACGAGGCCCGCCAGACCCTCAGCGTCCAGGTCGACCAAGACTAGCCTTGCTCCGTGCTCGGCGAACACCTCCGCGGTGCCTCGACCTATACCGGAAGCCGCTCCTGTTATCACCGCTACCTTACCGTCCAGCCTCATCCCTACCACCTCATGACACGTGCGCTGGCATGCTCGAGAGCACCTGCCTGGCGATCTCGAGGGTCATAGCTATATCCGCCTCCGTGTGGGCAGCTCCCACATGGTTACGCTTCAAGGCGGTGGGGAGCATGAACACCCCGTGCTCGCACATCGATCTCCTGAACCAGATATCCCTCTCCGTGTCGTTCCGCAGCAGGTCCTCGTAGCTCTCGATGGGCCCCTCCATAAAGTAAGGTACGAAGACCGATCCAAAGCGAGCAACGGTCATGACGATGCCCAGCTCGCTGGCTATCTCCTGCAGACCGTTGGCGGCCATCTCAGCCAGCTGGAAGCAGTGCTCGTGGACCCCTCCAACCTCCAGCTCGCGGATGGTCGCGAGCGCCGCCGCCACGCTGCTCGGCGTGCCGTTAAAGGTGCCGGCAAAGAACACTCCCCCTCCCGGTGCTAGCCTCTCCATGTACTCGGCCTTGCCGACCAGAGCCGCTATGGGATAGCCATTGGCCATGGCCTTGGCAAAGGTGGACAGGTCAGGGGTAACCCCACATATCCGCTGGTATCCACCCAGGTCATGGCGGAACCCTGTGACTACCTCATCGAATATGAGCAGGCTACCGTTCGCGTGGGTGATCGTCCTCAGACCCTCTAGGAACCCCTCTTTGGGCATGACACAGCCTATGTTATGAGGTATCACCTCCACGATGACCGCGGCTATCTCATCACTGCGACTGTCCATGAGCTCGCCTACGGCCTCCAGATTGTTGAAGGGGAGCACAAAGGTATGGTCTATCTCCTCCTGTAGCATGCCCTGAGATAGCGGGTCCTTTCGCCCAATCCTCTCTGGTGGGCTGATCACGTTCATGGCCACGGCATCGTGCCAACCATGATAGGTCCCCTGGAACTTGACGATAGAGGGGCGACCGGTGACGGCCCGAGCTAATCTGATGGCGAGGTAGGTCGCCTCCGACCCTGAATTGCACAGCGCTACCATCTCGGCAGACGGGACGTGCTCGGATATCTTCTCTGCAAGCAACACCTCTAGGTCGGTCACTGCCGTTCCCACGAGGTCCACCCTCTCCATAGCCTCCCTCACGGCGGCGTTCACCGCGGGATGATTATGTCCCAGGATAATGGGGCCGAACGCCGCGTGATAGTCGAGGTACCGATTGCCGTCGGCATCGTAGAAGTAAGCTCCCTCGGCCCTGACTATCGCCATAGGCCAGGGCAGAGCTCGGTTGTTAGAATTGACGCCCCCCGGTATATGACGCCTAGCCCTCTCAACCCACTGGAGATTGCCCTCTGTGTTGCCCATCGCTAACCTTCCTCCTCGTGGTTGAACAAGGGAGAGAACCTGTGCCTGACCGACTGGCAATGGAACAGGACCAGCCTGGCGGCCTCGTCTGGATCCCTCCTCACCAGCGCCTGCATAATGAGCCTGTGTTCCCGGTTAGAAGCGAACATGCACTCCCTGTCAAGGCACTTGCCGTAGGCCATGAGAAAGAGATCCGTCTTCTCCTCGTTGCGGTTGACGACCTCTGCGAGCGATCTGTTGTCTGCTGCCTCACCTATCAGCGCATGAAACTCCCTGCCGGAGCGCAGGAAGGTAGGGACGTCCTCGTTGCTGGCGGCCTCCTCCCCCATCTGTATCACCTTTTCCATCTGCTGTATCTGGTCATTGGTTACGTAGAGACAGGCTCGCCTTGCCAGGTAAGGCTCGATCACCTCATTGGCCGTGAACATATCGATAAAATCCTCCCGGGTCAGCCTGCGCACGTACATACCACGACCATACTTGGTCTCTATCAGACCATCGTGTTCGAGCATGAGCAGAGCCTCCCTGACGGGGGTCCTGCTAACGTTGAGTGACCTGGCGATCTCCTCTTCCACCAACGGCTGGCCAGGGGCGAACTGGCCCTGGAGGATAGCCTCTTTGATGGAGGCGTACACCAGCTCTCGGTAGCGCCGGGGCTGACCTACGGGGGGAACCTTCAGAACCGCCTCCACATCAACACCTCCTATCGCAATCCATTTTGTATACAAACATTCTAGTGCAAAGCGCCCATAGAAGCAATAGGAATCCCAAAACACACCGTCAAGAACCTATTGACAAGCCCTGACCTCCCTACTACAATATTAGCTAACCGCTACGGGACATAAATTCGTATATTTGTATACAAAATAGGGGTATTGCAGGCATCAGGGCTAGTAAGGCATACGAGATCGGAGATCAAAAGGGGAGAGGAAGGAGAGCGAGCGATGAGCAGCACTGAGCAGCCTTTATCAAGAAGGTCTTTTCTAAAGATAGGAGGCCTAGCATTAGCAGGCATGGCGGTTGCCTGCGGCGCGCCGCAGGCAACCGCCCCCACCCCGAAGAGCGGAGGCGCAAGCAGCGCCCCGGTCAAGATAACCTTTTGGAACGCCCTCTATCCGACAGAGGATCCCAACAAGAAGAAGAAACGCGAGCAGTTCTACATCTACCAGGCCATCAAGAGGTTCGAGTCGGCTAACCCTCACATCACAGTGGAGCTGGTATCCGTGCCTGGTGATCCGCAGATGTTCACCAAGTTCCGTACGGCCAGCATCGCCAAGAACGGGCCCGACGTCTTTGGCACCTGGTCCGGCAACTACATGCTCAATCTCAAGCAGTTCCTGGAGCCCCTGGACAGCTACTTCACCCAGCCAGAGAAGGACCGCATAACCGGTTGGGAAGCCGTCACAGAGGGCTTTAGGCCGGGTCAGGGCAAGACCTATGGCGTGCCGGCCGGGTCCGATGGCTGTGTGTGCATCTTCTACAACAAAGACCTGCTCTCGAAGGCAGGAGTGGATCCCGAGAAGAACTGGCCCTCGGACTTCGCAGGCTTTCTCCAGGTGCTCCAGCAGATCAAGACCACCGGGGTAATACCGCTGACGCTTGGAGGTGGTGGGTACGTCTATCACTTGTTGAACTACTGGATCGCGCAGATGATAGATGGCAGCCCAGGGCTGGAGGAGCTAGTCACTGGCAAGAGGAAGTTCAGCGACCCCAAGCTAGTGTCCATCGTCCAGAACTGGACCAAGCTGCGACCATACACTAATCCTGGTGCGGAGTCAGCTGGGGACGAAGCTGTCCAGCTCTTCTATCGGAAGAAGGCCGCCATGACGACGGGAGGATTCTGGATCATCTCTGATGCTCGCACAACCCTGGGGGATGCTCTAGGAATGGTCAAGATCCCGAACTACAGCGATGACGCCCCCATCAAGAACGGAGGCGTTGGAGGGGTGGGCACGGCCTTCGTGGTCTCCAACTACTCCAAGCACAAGCAGGAGGCAGTGGACTTCATCAAGTTCTTGATGAGCAAGGAGGAGCAGGAGCTGAAGGCCAAGTCCGGAGAGGGCAACCTAGTGAACGTGAAGGATGTTGACCCCAATGAGCTCTACAAGGACCCGTTGCTCAGGCTACAGTACAAGTGGGGCAACGAGCCGACCACTATATTCTGGCCGGACAACGTCTTCCCCGCCGAGCTCACGGCCGAAGAGGTAGCTCAGGCTCAACTAGCTTGGACCGGTAAGCTCAGCCCCAAGGACTTCATGGAGAAGCTGGATAACAAGCGCGACGAGCTGCTCTAGGAGAAGCCGATGAGTACCTTACGCGGAACCGGCACCGGCAGGGCCCTGGGGCAAGCATCCAAGAAGGCACCAGGCTGTGTGCTCAGCATAGGACCTGGAGGGTTGGCCAAACGGGAGGCCATAACCGCCTACCTCGCGCTGCTCCCGTCGCTCGCGTCGATAGGCCTACTGGTATGGTACCCCTTCATCAACAGCATCTACCATAGCTTCACTCGCTGGGACGGCTACAACTCCAGCTGGATAGGGCTCCACAACTACATCGATATCATTAGCAACGGCGACCTATGGATGTTGCTAAGGACCAACGCCGTGTTCCTGCTATCCGTCCCCGGCATCCTCCTGATATCCCTGGTATTATCAGTGCTGCTGTACGAGCAGGTCCCAGGCTGGTGGCTCTTCAGATCGGTGTACTACCTGCCGACCATCCTGTCGGCTGCGGTAGTGGGCATGCTCATGAAAACCATGTTCTCTCCGGTGGGCGCAGTGAACCAGCTGCTAAAGGACCTCGGACTAGCTTTTCTAACGACCGAGTGGCTTAGCTCCACGCCCACGGCCTTCATGGTGCTCATACTGGCGTTCTACTGGCAGACGCTCGGGCAGGGAGTACTGATATTCCTCTCGGGGCTGGCCAATGTATCGACCGAGCTGTTCGAGGCAGCACGCATCGACGGAGCCAGCTGGTGGCAGAGGTTCTGGAAGGTCACATTGCCGCTGCTCGTGCCCACCATAGCCTACTTCATGATCATCAACGTGATATGGATCTTCGTCGGCCTGTTCGCCCTGGTGTACACGGTCACTGGTGGGGGGCCCGGGTACTCTACGACTCCGATCGACTACATGATCTACCTGAAGGCATTCCAGGTCGGGGACATGGGCTACGCCTCAGCACTGGCGGTGATCCTGTTCGTGATCGTGGCCATAGTTTCAGGCGTACAGCTAAAGATTTTCGACAAGCTCACTACGGAGTAGATGCATGATCAGAGCAAGCGCTTTTCCCCACAGAGAGCAGGCTTGGAGATGGCTGATCTCCCTGATCCTCACGCTTGTGGCGGTGGTAGATCTGTACCCGATCTTCTTCATGGCGGCCAACACCCTGAAGACGAACGCCGAGTATCTTACCAATCCCCTAGGGATGCCGAGGCACTGGACATACCTGGATAACTACATAGGTATGTTCTACAGGTTCGATCTGCCAAGGCTTTTCTTCAACACGCTGCTGTACATCCTGTTGGCCGCAGCCCTGTCCTTGGCTATCTCTATCCCTGGGGCATTCGCCTTAGCCAAGATGAACTTCCCTGCAAGGGGCTTCTTACGGATGGCGATCATCTCCACGCTCATCATCCCAACCATAACCTTTATAATCCCCAACTACCTGCTGATGTCCAAACTGGGGCTGGTGGACCACTACTTGTCCGTCGTGCTGCTATGGGGGATTACTAGCGTGCCTGGGACGATCTTCCTGCTCAGCGCTATCATGAGGGGCATACCGAACGAGGTGCTGGAGGCAGCGAAGGTCGATGGTGCCGGCTTCCTGCAGACCCTCCTCTGGCTGGTGATGCCGCTCAGCGTGCCGGGCATCATCACCGTGCTGATATTCAACTGCACCGGCTGGTGGAACGACCTGCTTCTGCCCCTGATATTCCTCCAGTCAGACAACAAGATGACCATCACGGTCGCGGTCGCCACCATAGTCGGTAGGTATAGCAGCGACTATCCGCTACTCATCACTGGACTGCTGCTAGCGTCTATTCCCCCCATGGGCATCTACATCCTGATGCAGCGCTACATCAGGCAGGGGCTGGTGATAGGATCTATCAAGTAGGAGCTGAGATGGTAGCTGTAGATGTAAGGGTGGACCTGGAGTCCCAATACCAGGAGATAGATGGCTTCGGGGTCAACATCAACCCCGTCTCCCACTGGAGAGATGGCAAGCTGGCTCCCGTGCTGGACACGCTGGTGGACGACCTGGGAGCTAGCATCTTTCGGCTGGACCCTTACGGCACGACCGACTGGATAGATCCGATGGGTGAGCTCGGCAAAAGCGCCCTCAACCGGATAAATTACGAGGCAGCGTACAGGTCACCACCTTTCGGAGAAGCCTGGGAGACGGCCCGCTACTTGGCGAGCAAGGGTGCGACTATCCTCTTGAACGTCAGCGGCCGGGTGCCCAATTGGATGTGTGACGAACAAGATCGCCTCACCGACATCAAGGCCTACTGTGAGCTGTTGGTGTCACTGGTAGACTGGGCCAGACACAAGGAGGGTCTGCCAGTAAAACTCTTCGGTCCCTTCAACGAGACGGACCTTGGCCTCCCAGAGGGCCCCAGCGCGGAACCCCAGATCGTGGCCGAGGCGACGGCACTGCTTGCCGCTGGGCTGCGGGATTTGGGGCTAAGGGACGTCAAGCTGGTGGTGGCCGACCAGGGCAGATATAACCTCGACTACATCCAGGCCATAGCTCGCGAGCCCGCCGCCCGGGACGCGGTAGGCGTGGTCGGGATGCACTGCTACTCGGATATACCTCTAGACTCCGTAAGCCGCTTTATCCAAGATCTTGACCTGCCATGGAGATACTGGTTGACCGAGTACGGGGACCTGGACCAGACCGGAGAGAAGGAATGGGAAGTAGCGGTGGCCTCCACACGCCGCCTCTTGCGAGGGCTTCAAGATGGTGCCCAGGCAGCCTTGGTATGGGACGCCTACGATAACTACCATCGCCACGATGAGTCCTGGAGCATATATGGCCTGCTGCGCACTGCCCTGGGCCGATACCTCCCCAAGAAGAGGTACTACGCCGCCAAACAGATCTACAGGTTCGTGCGTGCGGGGGCCCGCAGGGTGGCGGTGACCACCAGCTACTCAGGGGTAACTTGCCTCGCGTTCACCCACGCAGAGGGTATCACCATTGTCGGCCTCAACGAGGGACAGGATCACATCTCCCTGCGCCTCGCGCTTGAGCACGCAGACGAAGCGTCCCTGGGAGGCAGGGAGTGCTCGATTTGGGCGACGACCAGGGAGCTGAACTGCGAGATGCTGTACAGGTTTCCGCTCTCTCGGCAGCTGCAGCTGCACGTACTGCCCGAGAGCATCTTCACCGTCACCTCCTGTGCCCCATGAGGGAGCACTCTACCTGTAGTGCTCCCTCATGGCCTCATGCCCTGGCAGGCTAAGTATCTCCTCAACCAACTTAGCTGCCTGCTCTTCGGAGCGGGTCCATGGGTCCATGAGCACTAGCTGGCGCAGCAGCTCCAAGCTACCGTGCTCGTAGGCTGCAAGCTCCATATTGACCGGAGCTACCCTGTCGCGAAGTATGTGGTCGATGACGGGTCCGGGCAGGCCATCAGTGTGCACGGGCTCAAGGCCTCGCCTGCTCGCCAGCAAAGGCACCTCCACGGCGATATCCCTCGGTAGGCCCGGCACGAACTCGTGCGTGTTCGGCACGTTCCCTATGAGCACCTTGGGCACATCAAAGTACAGCGACTCCATCATAGGCACCATGACCTCGCCCGAAGCCTTCGGAGGGAAATGATCGATGAGCCTGGCGTTTGGATCAGCTGCCAGCTGGGCCATCTGCCTAACTTTGCTCTCCCCCCACTGGAAATAGCGCTGCCACCAGCCTGCCGGGTCCTCCCGCCAGCACCGCTCGACCTCCTCGCTGGTATGGTACCACCAGGGCCATGATCCGCCTCCCGGGGTGCAGGTGTCGCCTATAGGGAACACCCCGAACCTGCGGTAGAGGTCGATGGCCTTGGGCCCGAGATCATCACTCCAGCCACAGTTCTCCCAATAGGCTGGAGCTTCTTGCGCTATCCAGTCCTCGAGGAGAGGGAAGACATCCTGACCGTTATGGTAGATATGCGTCAGCCAGACGTGGTGGTTGACCCCAGGCACCTGGAAGGTGAGCTTGTCTCTGTCGAGCTTGAGCACATCTGCCAGGTGATACACACCGGAGAAACCGTGGCATAGGCCGACCATCTGGACTTGGGGGTACTTGCGGGACAGATAGGTTATGCCAGCCAGGACCGGATTGGCTACTTGTAGGTACCAGGCATCGGGGCATAGCTCCATAATGTCCTGGAGGACTTCCTCGAAGAGCCTGATCTGGTAGAAGTTGATCCAGAAGGCCTCGTCATGCATCACGTGAAGGCTACCGCCGAGGCGATAACCCAGCTTGCGCGCCTTATCCCAACCCTCACGCAGCCTATGGTGACCCGCAGCCAGTGCGGTGTTCACCACAAAGTCCGCCCCCTGCAGCGCCTGCCTGCGATCCGTGGAGCTCTCAAGGTAAAGCTGTGTGCCCACCTCCGTGGCATACCTACGGCAAAGGTTGTACACGACATCCAACCTGTCTGGATCTATATCCATGAACACGACTGTGCTACCACTTAGATTGGGAGTCAGGCAGAGATCTCGTATGAGGCTAAGAGAGAACACAGCACTGCCAGCCCCTATGATCGTTATTCTTGGTGCCATCTCCTCCTCCTTTGGATCAAGAATTCTCTCAGGATCTACCTACAACCGGTTCAACCAGGCCCAGATCTTCCCCTGGGACCAGCCTAAGAAAATCGAAGTCGCAGCCCTCATCGGCCTGCAGGACGTGCTCCATGTAGAGCAGGGGGTAGCCCCGGACGTGCTTGCGCGGAGGTGGCCTCCACTCTTGCCTACGATGGTCCATCTCCTCCTCATCCAGGAGCACAGATAACTTGCGGGAGGCAACGTCTATCTCCACCATGTCCCCGTCCCTCAGCAATCCCAGAGGCCCCCCTACGGCTGCCTCGGGACAGGCGTGCAGCACTATGGTGCCCGAACTGGTGCCGCTCATGCGCGCATCGCTGATGCGTAACATGTCCTTGATGCCCCTGGATAGCATCTTGCGTGGTATGGGGATGGCACCCCACTCGGGCATACCCGGCCCACCGACCGGCCCGGCATTGCGCAGCACGAGCACAGAGGACGGGGTCACCGGCAGGTCAGGGTCATCTATCCTCTGGAGCATATCCTCATAACTCTCAAAGACCAGCGCGGGCCCAGAGTGCCGTAGCAGATCGGGAGAAGCCGTGCTGGTCCTCAGGATAGCCCCCCTCGGCACGAGGTTACCATGGAGCACCGCTATGCTGCCGTCCGCATAGGGGGCAGAGGCCAACGACCTGATGGTGTCGCCCTGTGGCTCTGGGGCTGACTCCAGGTTCTTGCCCAGAGTCTCACCGGTGACCGTCAGGCAGCCTAGCGAGAGCATGTGTTGGAGCTCGCGCATCAGCGCGGGCACTCCGCCCGCTGCGTCGAAGTCGTCCATCAGCTTCTCGCCGGACGGCTCCACATCTACCAGCATCGGGACCATGCGAGCCACACGATCGAAATCTGCAAGTTGCAGATCGATTCCCAGCCTGCCAGCCATCGCCAGGAGGTGGATCACCGCGTTCGTGGAGCCCCCTATCGCTGAGTAGACTATCAATGCGTTCTCGAACGCGTCCCGGGTCATGATATCCGAGGGTTTTATCTGCCTTTGGACCAGATTGACGATCGCAAAGCCGCTCTTCTCGGCAGCCGCGAGTCTTCTGGAATCCACGGCTGGGATGGTGGATGTGCCAGGCAGCATCATGCCCAACGCCTCGGCCAGCACAGCCATCGTGGAGGCGGTTCCCATAGTGTTGCAGGTGCCGACGCTGGCCGAGTAGCGCGCCTCCAGCTCCTCGGCACTCGACCCATCCACCTCCCCGAGCCTGTACTTGTCCATGTACTCCCACAGAGCAACCCCCGATCCTAGCCTGTGCCCCCGCCAGCAGCCAGGGATCTTGGGACCTGCGCACACCTGAATCGCCGGGATGTTGGCGCTGGCGGCCGCCATTAGCTGCGCTGGTATGGTCTTGTCACAGCCTCCGAGCAGCACCACGCCGTCTATCGGGTAGGACCTCAGGGTCTCCTCGACCTCCATGGCGAGCAGGTTCCTGTACAGCATGGCGGTAGGCTTCATCAGCTCCTCGCCCAGAGATATGGAGTTGAACTCCAGAGGGACCCCTCCGGCAGCCATCACCCCTCTCTTGACAGCGGCGGCCAACGCTCGCAACCCCAGATTGCAGTTGTTCAGCTCGCTCCATGTGTTGGCTATGCCTATCACGGGCTTACCCCGGAACAACTCGGGATTCATTCCCAGGGTACGCAGCACCGACCGGTGCTGCAGCCCGAGCTCGCCCTGCCTGTCAAACCATCTTCGACTTCTCAGCTCCACTTAACAACCGCCTGTTGGTTCGCGTATTTCTGCATTTTTGTATACAATTATACGAAAATACAGGCGCTATAGCTAGGGGTGGAAGAGGACACGTGAGCCCTCACAGGGTTCAACCCCGAGGAGATCGGCACAGACCATATGCCTGCACAGAAACGGTCACCGATGACCTCCGTCCCTGGGGAGCTGGAATTATGGTCTGGGGTGCGACGAGCGAGGGCTCCAGGGGGCTACCGATGCAGCAGGGTACGGAGCGCCGCTCTGTACCACGGCAGACCGGACTCCTCGCCGGCAGCAGCTTGATCAGCATCATCGACGCTCATGGAGAGCACGTAGTGTGGGAAGTCCCAGTCGTAGACCGGCACTCCATCGGGATTCATAGGCATGTAGGCTCTGGGGTCGATCAGACCTCCTAGCAGGACATCCCCTGAGGAAGCCCTGGGCTCGGCTGGTCGGGAGGGCTGCACGCGCATCCTGCGCCCGGCCTCACGTGACATCTCGATGGTAAGCCTTGCATCCAGCCAGCGCTGCTTGAGGAGCACCAGGGGCGATGGCTCCGCAGCGCCCAGCCGGTACCGGGCGTATATCGACCACAGCAGCACTGGACGCTTCAAGGTGACAGGCATGGTGCGTCGCCGGGTTGTTGGCATAGCAGACCTCCTCGCTCTTCAGCCTTTGCCAATGAGCAACTATATTAACCCCCTTTCGAGCACTTATGTCAATAGTTCGTGGCCGTTACCTCCCAGAACGCCCCTCCTGGACAATGGTTGACAGGCATTTGCATTCCTGCAAGAATGTTTGTCGTTCAGACATGCGTATGCAAAAAGTGAGGAGCGAGAGATGAGCACCATAAGCAGGCGAACGTTCATCCAAGGTGCGGCTGCAGGGCTAGCGGCCCTACCCCTGCTAGCGCGGTCCCGTAGCGCGGTGGCAGGCACAAAGGAGCTGGTGGGCGATGGCTGCCCCGATCCCGAAGGCATAATGCCCAAGCGCCAGTTCCGAGGGGTATGGATCGCTACCGTGAGCAACCTGGATTGGCCCTCTC
This sequence comes from Thermobaculum terrenum ATCC BAA-798, assembly GCF_000025005.1. Lineage (NCBI taxonomy): Bacteria > Bacillati > Chloroflexota > Chloroflexia > Thermobaculales (SeqCode) > Thermobaculaceae (SeqCode) > Thermobaculum (SeqCode) > Thermobaculum terrenum. The sequence continues at coordinate 80,145 of NC_013526.1, read as the reverse complement.
AGCCTGGTCTGCCAGCGGAGACGCAGAAGGCACAGCTGCGAGCCCTGCTTGATGCGGCCCAAGGAATGGGAATGAACACCATCGTGCTCCAGATCAGGCCAACAACGGACGCATTTTATCCTTCCCAGCTTGCACCGTGGTCCCAGTATCTAACCGGCGTGCAGGGACAAGACCCAGGCTACGACCCGCTGGCCTTTGCGATCGATGAGGCCCATAGCCGTAACCTTGAGCTCCACGCCTGGTTCAACCCCTACAGAGTGAGTCTGCAGAGCGACCTCAGCAGGCTCGCACCCAATAACCCTGCCCGGCAGCATCCCGACTGGGTACGCGCCTACGGCGGCCAGCTGTGGTTCGATCCAGGACTGCCGGAGGTGCGCCAGCTGATCGAGGCATCGATTGTTGAGGTCGTGGAGCGATACGACATAGACGCCGTACACTTTGATGACTACTTCTATCCATACCCTTCGGGCAACAACGAGTTCCCAGATGAAGCTACCTACCAGCAGTATGGTGCTGGCTTCGCCAGCAAGGCTGACTGGCGCAGGCACAACGTGAACACGCTTGTGCAGGAGCTCTCGGTGCTGATCAAGCGCACGAAGCCGTGGGTGAAGCTCGGCATCAGCCCATTTGGCATATGGCGCAACAGATCCACCGATCCCCTAGGGTCCGACACCTCCGGCTTCCAGAGCTACGACGGCATCTACGCCGACACTCGGCTGTGGGTCAAGAGCAACTGGCTGGACTACATAGCTCCCCAGATCTACTGGAGCTTCCACTTTGCTCCCGCGGCGTACGAGGCGCTTGTCCCCTGGTGGGCCCAGGTAGTAGAGGGCACGAACGTGCACCTATACATAGGACAGGCCGCGTACAAGATAGGCGCAAGCACGCAGTCCCCAGAGTGGAGCGACCCAGATGAGATGCCCAATCACCTGTGGTTTAACTTACAGTATTCTCAGGTCAAGGGCGATATCTACTTCCGGATCTCGAACCTCTTGGCCAACCCCCTAGGGTTCAGAGATCGCCTGGAGCAGGAGCTGTATCGCCACCCCGCGCTCGTGCCAGTCATGCCTTGGCTGGGAGGAGTTGCCCCTCACCACGTAGCACTGACGCAGGCCCGGCGCAACCCACAAGGGGTCGAACTGGAATGGCGAGCGATCCCGCACGACAACAGCGCCGCCTACTACGCGATCTACCGCTTCGATAGCAAGGTGCGCCCCCAAGACGTCTGCGCCTTCAATGACCCCAGGCAACTGATCGCCACTGTGCGCCGTGTCGAGAGCTCAAGCTCCCAGACCTACGTTGACACCTCCGCGAGTCAAGGACAGGGGTACGCCTACTACGTGACCGCGCTGGACCGCCTGCACCATGAGAGCTGGCCGAGCAATCGGCGCTCTCCCTGATGTTCAATAGAGCATTAAGGGGACAGGGAGTTTGTCACCCAAAGTTTATCTTCTTTTAATTCGAGCTTAACCTCCTCGCGCTACAATGTCATTGGAGAAAAGCGACGGAGAGTGTCAAACAGATGTCATGCCAAACCCGGGGCCGCACGATAGCCATCGCTCACAGGGGCGCGCACAACGCCTGGATCCCCGAGAACTCCCTGCAAGCCGTGCGAGAGGCGTTGGGCCTCGGGGCCGACTGGGTGGAGTTCGACGTCTGGAATGATGCCCAGGGCAAACTAGTGGTAACGCACGACCTCTACCCCAACGGCAAGGAGCCACCCAGACCTTACCCGCCGGTGGAGCCCTTTCTCGAGCTGGTGGCGTCTTCGGACATGGGGCTGAACTTCGACTGGAAGGGCTTCGGGGCCGAGAGACACGTCGCCAGGCTGCTCCGGAGCTTTGATCTCACCTGCCGCACGATCGTAAGCTCGGGCTCGCCGGAGGTGCTGCTGAGGCTGAAGCACCATGACCCAGCTATCACGACGGGGCTATCTATCTCGGCGTCACCATCGCGGCTGCGAAGGCTGCTTGCGGAAGTCCCCGGGCTGCGGCGGGTGCCGCTATGGTACCTGTTGGCCGGCACCTCTCCCCTGAGGTCCTGGCTCGTGGACCAGCTGGACCTGCTGCTGGAGGTCTCGCAGGTGGATGCCATCATGCTCCACTACCCCCTTGCGTCCGCCACCGTGGTGCAGGCCATCCGCGACAGGCACAAGGGAGTGTACCTGTGGACCGCCCATGATGTGGAGACCTTCCACAGCCTGCTCCCGCTCCAGCCCGACGGCATAGCTATGGACGACATGTGGACCCTCCTGGGAGCCCAAGCCACCAGGGAGATATCCCCCAACCCCCTGGGCCTCGCCATCGAGCCCCATCCCTGATCTCCACCTTCTAACAAAATCATATATCTTTTTGCCCCAATATTACTCTTTGACTATTGAAAGATGTAGTCCACAGTGCAATAATACGTGCAAACTTATCTGTACAGAAAGGGACCTTTGCATGCAGGAAGCTGACTCCTCTAACTGGCGCAGAGTGCTGGTCACCGCCGTTGGCACCGGTAACTACAGCGAAGTCAGATACAAGCTCGACGACGAGGTCTCCGGCCCCAACAAGTTCTCTTCTATCGCCCTGGGGGAGATCCTTAGCCCGCATGGAGAACCCCTGCACGTGGTGGCGCTGTGGACCGGGGGCGCGCGCAACAATCCCAACAGCACGCACTACGCCGACTACGCCAAGGCCGTGCAGGCACACGGCTGGAGCTATCAGCCCCTGGACATACCCGAGGGCATGAGCGAGGCCGAGCTGTGGGAGATATTTGAGAAGATAGGGCACGCCCTGGAAGTCAACGACAGCGTGATAGTCGACATTACTCACGGATTCAGATCCATCCCGGTGGTGATGGTCACCGCCCTGCAGTACTACAGGCTCAACAAGCCGCTGTCATCTTTAAATGTGTATTACTCTGCCTTTCTGCCTAGCAGGCCTCCTGAGGAAGCCACGCCTGTAATATCGCTCGACATGATCCTGGCGCTGGCCGACTGGACCTACGGCGCCAAGCTGTTCGAGGAGCGCCTGGTAGCAGCCCCGTTGGCAGATCAGATCGAACAGACCCAGAAGCGGTCGCACGTTGACCCTTCCTGGCAGGGGCAGAGGCTCACGCGCATAAAAAAAGTCTCCACGGCCCTGAAGGAGCTGGACAGGCTTCTGCACAACAACCTCCCGATAGAGGCGGGGATAAAGGCCAGCGAGCTGCTCCAGAGAGCTGAGGAGGCCCGCGCCGAGTTCCCCAGCTTCCCACCCATTCAGGACTTCTGGGAGAAGATCGAGAGGCAGGCCAGGAATATATGTGTGGGCATAGATCCCAAAGAGAAGCCCACTTACCCCCTAACTCCCGAAGAGCTTGAGCGCCAACTCAAGCTGATCGAAAGCTACAAGCGCATGGGCAACATCCTGAGCAGCGTTACCCTTATGAGGGAGTGGATAGTATCGGCCTATGTGTACGCCCTGGGCAAGGGCGACTCCTGGCTGGACTACGACAGGACGCGTCGGGATGCCGAAGCCGACCTGAACACCTTCTCCCGATGCCGAAGAAACCATGTACCCCTCTACTTCGCACGGGATGACCAGCTGATGAACGAGCTTATCGACGCCTGGGACTCCACCGTGAAGATTCGTAACGAGCTGGCACACTGTGGCATGAGGCCCGAGGCCGTATCCGGGCTCGAACTCAACACGGACAGGCTGGAGACGATCCTGGCGCTCATTAGGCAGGCTGACGCTCAAACTGTGGGGGAGGGCAACTGAGCCCTTGGAAGCAGCAATGGAGAACAGGACCAAGCTCATAACCGCCCTGGGAACAAGACGGTACGATCCTTGTCGTTACTACATCGAGGGAGACCCTGGGCGAACGTCCAGTGTAACCAGGTTCGCCGCTATGGGATTAGCCGAGCTGGCTGTGGAGTGCGGACAGCCCCTGGAAATAGTGGCTCTGGAAACTGCAAGGGTCAAGGATTCGGATAACCACAAACTTCTGCATGAAGAGTTCGAAGAAAAGAGGAGTGTGGGCGGGCGGGCGTGGGAGCTACGAGTGGAGGAAATCCCCGACGGCAAGGATAAGGAAGAACTATGGCAGATATTCGAGACGTTAGGCAAGCATATCGAGCAGGGAGACCACATAATCATAGACATCACCAACGGCTTTAGGTCCCTGCCGACCGTCATGATCTCCGCTGCCCAGTACTACCTGTACCTGAATAGGGCCGCTGACCTGAAGATCTACTACGGGGCCTTCGAATCAGTCGGGAACACGCAGGGAACAGCTGGCCAGGGGCAGGAAGGCGGGACACCTGAGGTTCCCATAATCGACATCACCCTCATAACATCCATCTCTGACTGGACCTACGGCCTGAGGCTCTTCGACGAACACCTGATCACATTGCCCCTAGCCGAGAGGATAAGATCATCTTTTCTAGGTAAGAACGCTAGCGATCCTAACCTTATCCCGGAACAATTCTCATCAGCGCTGGTTGATAGTTTGAAGAAGATAGATTTCTACCTGCAAAATGCCATGCCGCTGGAGATGGGGATGGAAGCGCGCAAACTGCGTAGTCTTCTGGAGACAATTAGCACGCGGACAAACAAATTTAGGCCGGTATTAAGGGACTTCCTGAAAAAGCTCAAGGAACTACTGAACGAAGTATCCACAGATCAAGCTTCTAAGAAGGAAGACATAAAGCTATCCCGGGATGAGCTAGAGCGGCAAAAGATGATCATAGAAAGGCAGTTGAATAGCAAGCAGGTTGGCAATGCTCTGCTCCTTGCAAGGGAATGGTTGGTCTCCGCAGCTATACTCTACGAATGTAAGAAGACACCTGCAAGGAACAAAGTACAGGGTTGGCTGAGTCAACGGACACGTGAAGCTTACGCTGATAGGCTTTTTGGCAACGATCAAAAGGATGGCCAGAGCTCTCAAAGTAATCAGTTCCCAGAGGAGTTCATACAAGCATGGAAGCTAGTCAGCCGTTATCGTAACCCTATAGCACATGCAGCTATGAACACAGATTGGTATCAGAATAGCCACAAGCAGATTTCCAAAGATGTAAGAGACAGCCTGGACAATATCATCAAACTACTATAGAGGGGTGCGGAATGAAAGAGTTAGAGCTTAGGATGAAGGTCGTGACGCCGCTGTTCATGGGGGGAGCAGACAACACGCAGGCCGAGCTACGTCCGTCCTCTATCAAGGGACTGCTGCGCTTCTGGTGGAGGGCAATACAGCCGCCGGAAGTTATCAAAAGTGTGGCAGTAAAGGAACAAGACAATCAAGCTAAGGGAGATAAAGATATTCCCGAAATAGTTAAGAAGGAGTCGAAGATCTTTGGTGGAGCTGGCAAAGATCAAGGCCAGTCGAGGGTACACATAAGAATAGTCAAGCTTCAGGATCCCAGCATCGAGGCCTACCGAGGTAAAAGAGACCAGGTAGGCATAACTTATCTTGGGTACGGCGTTGCCGACTCCAAGTCAAACCGCAAAGCGATAATGCCGGGGTATGAGTTTGAGGTCCAGATAAGCCTTAGAGACCTGACTCCTTCAGAAGAGGAGGAGGTCATGGATGCCCTATGGTGCATGACTCACCTGGGGGGGATGGGATCCAGGTCGCGGCGCGGCTTCGGATCGGTGGTGGCTACCAGGGATATCTACAAGTCAAAAGATGAACTCGTGCAGGCCATAAAAGTTAAGCTGGATAGGATCCGACAACGCTCACAGGATCAGGGCGGGCTACCAGACTACACGGCCATAACCAAGAACACAAGAGTCTACATCCTTGAGCCTGAAAACAGTTGGGAAAAAGCCCTCAACAAGGTAGGTGTTCTCCTGTCTCAATACAGATTAGGGACGCGCGGCCAACCTGCACAGATAGTGAGACCACAAGATTTCATTACAGAGACGCAAGAGGTAAAGGCTTTTGCTAGTAGAGGGGAGTGCCCACAGAACCCACCGCCAAGGGCGCTGTTCGGGCTGCCGCATAATTACTTTTTCAAAGATACTAGGCAAAATGTACAGACCGAGGCCGAGCTGCAAGGGACGAAGATAACCCGCAGGGCGAGCCCCCTCTTCATCCACATCCATCAGCTAGCAAGCGACCAGTATGTGCCCGTTATCTCTTTTATACCCGCGAAGTTCCTGCCTAAGGATAGTCAACTAGTACTAGAAAGCAATGGTAGGAACTGTAATACACCGCTACCTCCAAGCTATAAGCCTATATTGGACTTCTTGAGGAAGATGCCCAACTCCGAGGTGGTGCTATGAACTACGTGCTGCAGTTCTCTTTCTCCCCAGTGCAGGAGTTCGTGGCCGAGGCCCGCAAGACGGCCGACCTGCGCACGGGATCCTTCCTGATAAGCTACCTGTCCGTCCGCGCTGCCCACGCAGCGATCGAGCAGGCTCGCGAAGACGGAGACCCCGACGCAGAAGGACGTCTGTTCCCCGACATAACCAACGACCCGATTTACCGCAGGCTCTCCGGTCAGAGCCAGGACCAGCCCGATACGGGATCCTTCCCCAACCAGTTCTCCCTGAGCGTGCCCGATGAGCAGACAGCCCGAAGATGGGCGGAGGCTGCCCAAGGTGAGCTGCAAAAAGCGTGGGAAGAGATCGCATCCCGTGCCTGGCAGCAGCTCGAGAGCTGGTATCACCAGCAGATGGACGACGAGGTGAAGAAGCTCTGGGACCAACAGATAAAGAATACCTGGGCCATCTTCTGGGTGGTATCCGAGGGAGGCATATCTGGGCAGCTGAACAGCCGCAAGCTCCTGCGCAACTTCAGAAGCGTGCTGGAGAGCGGCGAAAACTGCACAGTCTGCGGCCACCGAAGCCACCTGGGCATGCCCCCCAGCTCCCAAAAGCAGAGAGTCAATCGGCAGCAGTTCTGGGAAGAGCTACGCAGCGGTCCATTGGGAATCAGAGGGCTCCTGGGCCCTAAAGAGAGGCTGTGCGCAGTGTGCATGACCAAGCGCCTGCTTCCCGAGAGGGGGATCGCAAAAGACTGCATTGGGTGGAACCTGGAGGGGCAGTTTCCCTCCACTCCTGCCATCGCTGCGCACCCGTGGGGGGAAAGGGTGATCGCCGACTCCAGCGCTCTGCGTGCTGCCGATGAGTTCGTCGGGAGCCTGGCCGATGTGCTAGGGAGAAATTCCTTTCGGGCTATGGACTACGCTAGCCACATGGACTTCTTCTACGAGAGCTACTACGACGAGCTCATAACGGACCGGAAGAGGCGCGACAACGCCCTGCGGGAGCTGCACGCATTTTTCTCCAGGACGCAGGATAAAGTAGGGCTGCCGGGCAACACCGTGGCGGTTCTCGCGATGGACGGGGATCGTCTCGGGCAGAGGCTGGCCAAGATCAGCGAACACCCGGAGAGGGAGGCCAAGCTGAGGGAACTGTCGGGTGCCATACTGCGATTCAGCCAGGAAGTGAGAGCCATCTTTGACGATTACCGCCAGAGGCCCTCGCCGGCCGCGCTGGTGTACGCCGGTGGTGAGGATGTGCTTGCCCTGTTGCCCATCAACCTGGCGCTGGAGATCGTACAGAAGATCCGCCAGGCGTACGTAGAGGCAACCGCCCAGATATCCCGAGACATAGGGGAGGATTTCACGATCTCGGGCGGCCTGCTGTTCGCTCCCATGAACCTGCCGTTGCGCACGATGATCCGCACGACGCACATGCTGGAGGACGTGGCCAAGGAGGAGGCCGGCAGGAACGCCCTGGCCATCAGCGTCTGGCGGGGCAGCGGCGAGATCCTCCGACTGGCGCGCAAGTGGTCGGATGGGGGTACCTCCGCCATCGTGGATAAGCTCACAGGGCTGACCGGCATGGTGGATGATTATCCCAGCAGGTTCCTGTACCAGGCCATCGACCTGCTCAACACCATGCAGTCCGAGCACTCGCCGCTGGATCAGGAGGCGATCAGCAAGCTGCTGGCCGTAGAGCTGTGGGGCAGCAGGGAGAAGAAGTACCAGATAGATACAATCGAACAAGCTGAGCAGAGACTCGCACCTCTCCTGGAAGCAGCGACACATAACGGCAAGCTCGACCCCGCTGTGTTTCGCCTGCTGCGCTTCTTCCAGGAGGAGCAGCTGGGAGCGGAATCAAGGGAGGGGGTGTTAACCCATGAGTGATACCTGGCTTAAACTAGTGCCCAACGACGTGCTCTTCTTCAGAGGGACCGAGCCCTTCAACGCCGGCGAGACGGGGTACGTGCGTAGCCAGTTCCCGCCGTCGCCCACCGTGATACAGGGAGCCATACGCACAGGACTGCTCGAGGCCAACGGCGTCTCCATCAAAGACTACGTGAGTCAATATGCACAGCTGCAGACCGAGCACCCCAGGCTGTTGGAGCTGGTGGGATCACCAAAGCATGGCTTTGCAGCCTCTAAGTCGGCCACGCTTGACCTCGTGGGCCCATTCGTCGCCGTGGGGGATGAGGTACTGATCCCCGCCCCAAGCGACCTGGCACGCCCGAAGGGCACCCAGTCGGCTGGGGTGGTCTACGTGGCCCCGAGCGACGACACGGCATTCTCCGACCTGGGCAGGATCCGCCTCATTAGGCCGGTCACCAAGGGCAACGGACAGGCGGTCGAGACGGTCAAGAACGTCTGGCTTAGGCTGAACGAGCGCACCCTAAGGGCTTACCTCACTGGACAGATGCTGGAGACAGGTGACTTGGTGGAGCTCACGGTGAGCTACAACAGGCGCACCCTGGAGGGTGGGATAGACGAGAACGCTCGCAGGCGGGTGCACACGGAAGCCAAGGTGGGACTCGCCCTGCAGGAGAAGTCGCGCACCGCCGTCGAGGGGATGCTCTACTACATCAGTCCCCTGCGCTTCGGGGACGACGTCAGCCTCCTGGTGGGTATCAGGGCCGACTTGGGCGAATTAAAGTTAGAGCGGCCGGATTTCCTGGCGCTGGGCGGTGAGGGCAGGTTCGTGAGCGTACAAGAAGGTCAGCCCATGTACCTCTCACCTCCCGAGGAGGTCAGGGACATGATCGACCAAACCCACAGGTTCAAGCTCACCCTCCTGCAGCCCGCGATATTTGCTCCCGAGAGCGCCGATGTGCAGGAATCGCCGGACGCCTGGCTGCCTGATGGGTTCAGCAAGGTGAGCCAAGGCAGCTACGACTGCTGGGAGGGAGAGCTGGGAGGCATCCGCTGCAGGCTCATCGGGGCCAGCATCTCGAGGTACCAAGAGATAGGAGGGTGGGACATCGCCCTCAAGAGAGCCTCCGGAACCTACAGGGCGGTGCCCGCGGGGAGCGTGTACTTTTTCGAGACCGAGGCCAGCGGGAGGGATGTCCTGCAAGCGCTGCACGACCAGAAGATAGGCGGATTCTCACAACTAGGATTCGGACACTGCATCATAGGAGGATGGTAACAGATGGAGAAGGCCATAGTCACTTTCTACACCGTCACCGCGATGCACGCGGGCTCGGGATCTACCATAGGCGCCATAGATCTACCGATCCAGCGGGAGGTGCACACCAACTTCCCGGTCATCCCGGGATCCAGCCTGAAGGGCGCCCTGCGCCAGACCGCCACCGATAAGTGGGGCAAGAACGGCAAGCTCACGACCGTCTTCGGCCCCGAGACCAGCGAGGGCGACAAGCATGGGGGGTCCGTCCTCGTCGGGGAGGCCAAGCTGCTGGCACTGCCGGTCAGGTCCATTCAGTCGGTCTTCTTCTGGGTAACCTGCCCGATGATCCTGCAGCGCCTCGTAAGAGACCTGAAGCAACTGGGCATCAAAGACCTCCATGTCCCCACAGTGACCGACGACAACACCGCCCTGATCCCCGAAGATCTTGATGAGCTACGGAACTCAGGGGGCAGGCTCGTGCTGGAGGATCTGGACTTCGCGACCGAAAAATGCGACGATCTCAAGGCTCTGATCACCTTGGTAGCCAAGAACCTGGTGCCCGAGAACATCGGGCAGCACTTCATGGACAAGCTCCAGAAGCATTTGGTAGTGGTGAGCGACGAGAACATGGCCTACCTCTCGGTCAACGGCACACAGGTGGCCTCGCGCATCGTGCTGGACGACGCCACCAAGACCAGCAAGAACCTGTGGCAGGAGGAGACCCTGCCTTCCGAGACGATCTTGTGGAGCTTCGTCATAGCGCGCGAACCTCGAGCTAACGGTCTTGATAGCGCCAAAGAAGTCATGGATGCTATGCGCGAGATCCTGGGGAACGATGAGCCCGTACAGATCGGAGGCAACGAGACCGTGGGCAACGGATGGTGCTTCACCAAGCTCTATACCGGAGGGAATGCACAATGAGCCAGACGCTGTCTCAGCAGAGAGCTAAGTACGCCATGGAGAAGGTGCTGGAGGTCGCAAAGCTTGAGGATAACAAGAAGGAGGACTACTCCAACTTCTGCCTCCGGCTACCCGGCATGATCCTGAACAACGGGCTTGGGCAGTCGCTGGCGTTCCTGCTGGCAGATGCCCAGAAGAACGAGCAGAAGATGAGCTACAAGCTCTACGAGCAGCTATCGGAGTGGATCATCATGAGGAGGCGTATCTACCCGGATGAGTACGGTAAAAACGGGCTCATGAAGGCCATCCTTGAGGGAGATAGGGGTGCCTACGTACGCGCGCAGACCGAGGTGCTGGAGCTGCTGGGGTGGATGAAGCGCTTCTCAGACGCATACATCGGTAGGCCGGGGCAATAATCATGAGCAAGAGCAGAGATCGCCGCCAGCAGAACAGACCACAAGGTACCCCCAAGGGTAGCACCGGGAGCGCATCCAAGCCTCAGGAACAGCATCAACGAAATATCATCTATGGAAACCATCTGCCCCTGTATAAATCCGTCCAGGATGTGTTCATCAAAGTGGCACCATTCAAGAATCGCGTCGGCAACCCCTCGCTGCTGTACGACAAGTTCATCGACGTCTGGCACTGGAGCAGCAATGACCCCCTGAACGGCATTGTCAAAGAGGTCAAAACAGGGCGAAATGGTAGCAATCAAGAGTCCGTCATCAAGCTCTTCCTGCAGAAGTTCCTGCCCCTTCATCAATGGGCAAGGGAGTTAAAGAACGACCTGGAAGACTACTTGCAGCGGCGCAGGGAGCTGGTGCGGAAGCTGGGGGGCAGGACCATCCGGCTGCGGACCGAGTGGCGCTTCATGTCCGGTACCGGCGCTCATCACCCACTGGAGAGCGGCTTCGTGTGGCACCACACGCTGGGAGTGCCCTACCTGCCGGCCTCCGGCGTCAAGGGCGTGATAAGGGCATCTATAACCCCCCTTCGCCCCGGGGAAGACGCGAGCCCAGAGGAGATCAGATCCTACTTCGAGAAGGTGATGAAGGTCGAAGAGCTCTTTGGCTACGAGAGCATAGAGAAGGAGGACGCCCTGCTCAATAAGCTCAGCGATGACGAGCGGCAGAGATACAACCGCAGCCCCAGGGAGGGCTCCCTCATCGTGTTCGATGCCATCCCCACAGCGTTGCCCAAGCTCGAGCTGGATATCCTCAACGTCCACTACCCAGATTACTACGGGCAGCACGAGCCGCCCGCTGACTGGCAGTCGCCCAACCCCGTGTACTTCCTGACGGTGGGGCCGGACTGCGAGTTCGAGTTCGCGCTGGCCCCGATCGCCCGCAACAGCGATGGGCGCACCGACAAAGAGAAGGGGGAGCGCCTGCTTGAGGAGGGCGAGGAGATCCTGATGGAAGCGCTGAACAGCCTGGGGGCGGGAGCCAAGACCTCTATCGGCTATGGCAGGTTCAGGCGGTCCACCCAGGAAGGCGCTCAGGAGACCGCATCCGCTGCGACCACGGCCGTCGCCTCTGCACCAGAGGGAACCCCCTCGCCCACCACGACCACAACCGCCGCGCCCTCGGGGCAGGACCTCAGGTTCGAAGAACTCCAGCGCCAGATAGGTGCATTGAGGTCAGGCGATATAGGTAAAGCAGATGCCGCGGTGAACTCGATAGCCAACGCCGATCTCTCGCCCGCACAGCGCAGGGAGCTGGCGCGCCAGCTCGATGCCAAGCTGTTCCCTCCGGGCAGCGACAAGAAGCGCCAAGAGCGCCAGGATAAGGGCTGGTACAAGAAGCTGCAGAACCTGATCGAGAAGGGGGAGGCAGAGTAAGCCTCCCCCTTTCCGCATACACCCCGCCTACATATCGTCATCGTCGCGCTGGTTGGGATCGGCCATCTCCATGCCCATCATGCCGCTGTCCATGTCGCCCATCGCGGCGAGAGCGTACTCCCGCTGCCGCCTGCGTTCCTCGGGCGAGAGCAGCGCCGCGCACGGAGTGCCGAACCTCGGCTTCGCGAACGGCAGGTGGGTGTCCCCCCGCGCCAGGATGTGCGAGCCGTTGGTCATCTTGGTGACGGGGTCGATCGCGGTGGCGGCGTGGGGATTGTCCGGCTCGGTGTCCGCGCCCCACTGGGTGAAGGACCGCGCGTTGCAGTAGTGACCGACGAAGGCTCGGCGGAACCTGTCGGTCGTGAAGTTCTTCTTGCTGCGGTGCAGGATGTGCCCCCCAAAGAACACCACGTCTCCAGGCTGGGCGGCCACGAGCACCTGGGGATACTTGTTGGCGATCGGTGTGAGGTCGTTCTCCTCGTCGTTGGGGTTGCTCACCCCTCCCACCCTCTGGATGTCGGCTATCTGCGTGTCCCCGTAACCATAGCCTTTCTTCGGCGGATACACTGGCTCGTGCTGGCTGCCCACAGCAAACCATAGCGCACCATTGAGCTCGTCGCACTCATCTATGGCGATCCACGCGCCGCAGAGGCTGTCCGGATGGGTGGGGATGTAGTACGAGTCCTGGTGCCAGCCCTGGCCGGGCTTGCCGGGAGGCTTGAGGAACAGCATAGTCTGCAGCGCCAACACATCCGGACCTATGAGCACCTCCAGCACATCCAGCACCCGGGGATGTAGCAGGAAGCGCTCGTGCAACTCCAGCTTGCGGTGCAGCATGTGGATGCGCAGGAAGTACTGGGCCTTCTCCTCGGGCGACAGGTGCTCGGGAGGAGCCGCTAGCGGCTGCACGCTCACGCCCGAAGCGTCCGAGCGATACCTCTCATCCAATCTGGAGGACCGCTGCTCGGGCAACCTGCCCTGCATCAGGTCCTCCGTGTGCTGCCTGAGCAAGTCTATGTCCGCCTGCGGCACGAGCCCGCGCACCACCAGGAAGCCCTGCCGCCTGAAGGTGATGTACTCCTCGACGGATACCCTGTACCGGTCGGTTCTCTCGGTGTAGCTGGATGTCTCCAGAACGGTAGCCATATATCTCCTCCGCACGCTCGTTGTTGACACGATTATGCTCTGAGGAGACAGGGCATGGCCATACCGCGCACTAACCTAAACATACATCGTATTGACCAGATCACAACATCTCCGGGAGGATGGGAGCAAACTGTACCTGGCCTAGCTGGGACTCTTTGCGCAGCTGTGAGGGCGACTTACCATACAGCTCCTTGAACCGCTGAGAGAAGTGGAAGGGGCTGGAGAAGCCGTAAATCCTGGATATCTGCGTGATGGTGTAGTTGGATCGCAACAACAGCATGGCCGCGCGGTCCAGCCGGCAGATGCGCACGGTCCCCAGCGGGGACAGCCCCGTGTAGGAGCGGAACAGCCTGCACAGGTACTCCGGCGAGACGCCCGCGTGCGCTGCCATGTCCTCCAGGGAGATCTCGGCTGAGGGATCCTCGTCTAGCCTCGCGGTTATGTACCTGCGGGCCAGCTCCACCGGCTCGGGGAGGTTGGGCTTGCTCACCCACAGGATATCCGTCTCCCCACCGATGTACGACTCCAGCATCAGGGTTATGGCCAGCTCAGCCTGCCCCTCGTTGCCCTGCTCCATGCAGGCGAGCACGTGCCCAAACAGGGGCACGAGCACCCCCGCTGACTGAGCCTCGTAGACCCAGGGCCAGACGTCCACCGGCGGCCAGTAGTGCGGAAACTCCCTGATGTCGAAGTGGAAGTAAGCGTGCCTCGTCCGGACCTCACGATCGAAACGAAACAGGTCCATCATGCCGCGCCTGCAGAGCAACACGGCCCCCTCAGGTAAGTGGAACCTTCCGAGCTCGAGGCACTCGTACTCAGCGCTCCCGTTCATGATCCACACGAACTCAAAGTCCTTCAGCCTCCTGGGACCGAATGTAGCCCCAGGAGGGTAGCTAGCTACACCGTAGGCCGTGGGCAGGGATACTTGCAGCGGCAACTTGCGGCTCCTAGATAGCCACCTCGGCTATGAGCTCCACCTCCACGGGCGCGCCGTTGGGCAGCTCCGATACCCCGACCGCCGCCCGAGCGTGCCTGCCGCTCTCGCCGAACACGGCCTGCATCAGCTCGGAGGCGCCGTTGATCACCTGCGGTTGGGCGACGAACCCCGGCGCGGAGGCCACGTAGCCCGTGAGCTTGACGATCCTCCGGACCAGATCCAGCGACCCCAGCTCGGCCCTCAGCGCTGCCAGCGCGTTGATGGCGGCCACGCGCGCCGCCTCCTGCCCATCCTCGAGCGACACGCCTTCTCCAAGCTTGCCTCGGGCGACCAGCTCCCCACCACGCGTCGGCAGCTGCCCCGACACGAACACCAGGTTGCCGGTGCGTACGGTGGGCACGTAGGCCGCAAGCGGTCTGGCGGGCTCAGGAATCTCTATCCCCAGCTCCTTGATCCTGGCTTCAAACGACACTCTCAACCTCCAGCTATCTCGTGTAGGGCCTCGGAGGAGTCCTCCGAGGCCGCTCTCATATTAATCCAAAACACACCTTGGTGCCAGGGGCTTATACTTGAATGACGGAGGTACACGCTTGGCCCAGAGATGGAGGGAGTACGCACAGGCTGCCTGCACGCTGGCGGTCCTTGGGGGGTTCCTGCCGGGAGCGCTGCTCTTCCTGCTGTCTCCACGAGGGGCGGGGCCAGCGTGGGTGGCGACCGCCCAGGCGCACGGGCATACGCAGCTGTTCGGCTGGGTGGGCCTGATGGTGTTGGGAGTTGGGTTCCACTTCCTGCCCCGGCTACGCAGCGCTCGCCAGCTCGATCCGCCCATGACGGGCTGGGCGCTGTGGTTGCTCCTGGCCGGGATAGCGAGCAGGCTACTGGCGCAGCCCATGGCGGCGGGCAGCCAGTCGCCCTGGCTCCGCAACAGCGCGGCCTGGGTGCTGGTCACGGGCGCGTGGCTCGAGCTCGCCGGCTGCACGCTGGTGCTTGCGATCCTGTGGCGGACCCTCAGGGACGGCCCACCCTTGCGACAGATGAAGGGCATGACGCGGGTCATGCCGTTCTTCCTCGCCGGCTTCCTCTCGTTGTGGGGGGCGGCACTGGTCAACGCCCTGGCGGCGCTGCAGAGCAGCGTCGTGCGCTACGGGATCTACCCGGCAAGCTCCATGGGGGCGATCATCACCCTCATGCTCCAGGGGTTCATCGTCCCGATATCCGTGGGGATGTCGGCGCGCAACTTCCCCATCTTATTCCGGACTCGGATGCCCTCCATGCCCCTGCTCTGGGCGGGGCTAGCTATCCAGGTGGCGGCGGTGGCCTCGTCGCTGCTGGGCGTGGAGGGCCAGGTCCTCTACCTGCTCGCCGCCGGGCTATTCACAGCTGGCCTGCGGCTGCTGGAGCCTCGCCGGCCGCGCCCCAGGGGATCCCTGCCCATCCCGCGAGACCCCGCGCAGCTGCTGGCGCTCTCGGCCTACCTGTGGCTGCTCGTGGGCGCCCTGATGGCCGTGGGTGGCCGACAGGATGCCTACCGGCACGCCCTGGGCGCCGGGTTCGCCACGCTGCTCATCTTCGGGGTGGGCACCCACCTTTTGCCGGGGTTCGGGAAGCAGCAGGTCCGCAGCAGGGCCGTGACGTGGGCCCTGCTGGTCGCGGGCAACCTCACCGTGCTCGCCAGGGTGGCGCCCTCGGCCTTTCCCTGGCTGCCAGGGCACGGTCACCTGGAGGTGGCTGCGGGGGTGCTGGGCGCCTGCTGCGTGGTGGCGTTCGCCTGGAATACCGGGCTCCTAGGAGAGGTCGAGGGCGAGGGCTATCGAGGCCGTATAGGATCGCCCGGCGTGTGAGGGCTTGAGCAGCAGCTGGTCTCCCCCTGGAGGTAGATGGCGTCCTGGGCGTTCCTCGTGTCCCTCTGACCCTTGGAGGCGTACGGCGGCTGCGCGTGCACCTGATCGGTGAGCTCGTCCGGGAAGAAGAGCTGGGAGGTGAAGTCGTAGACCCCACTGCCTGTCCCTCCGTAGCGCACCTTGAAATGGATGTGCACGGCCCTGCCACTGTACCAGCCAGGGTATATGGTCACGAAGCGGGCCACACCGCGCTCATCGGTCAGCTGGTAGCCCCGCAGGAACTTCTTCCCGGTGGTGTCGAAGTTGGGATCAGAGACGTCCGAGTACACGCCCAGCGCATCGCAGTGCCACACATCCACGCGAGCGTCCGGCAAGGGCTCGCATGCGGCACCCAGCTGCATCAGCTGGAAGCTCAGGTCGAGCCGCAGCCCCTCCTTCCTCGTGCCATCGGTGGGGTCGGTGCGGATGTCCGACCTGCGCAGGTCCTCGTCCACGAAGTAAGGCCCCTCAGTGAGCTCGGGCCGCACGACGCAGGCCGCGGAGGGAGAGCTCCGCTCGGCGCCGCTCGGGAGGGAGCAGGCGGTGAGGAAGGCCAGGCCCAGGGCCCCAAAGCTCACCAGCACCTCCCGTCTGGTGAGCAACCTGCCGACGGGCTTGTCGTCGAGATCCAAAGACTCACACCTCCCTACTTATTGCGCAGCGAGAGCTGATCCCGCCGGGGCGAGGGCACGATCAGCGCGTAGTTGTACCAGCTCTGCACCCTGCTGGGGCCAAGCAACCAGAGCAGGATGAACGCCAGCTCGATCCAGAACGCCCCCCGCGCCTTGCCATCGGACGATACCCAGGCCGTGAAGGTGCCCAGGTAGTCCCCCTTATCCACCAGGTAGACCAACATCAGAGCGGCGCAGGTGAGCACCCCCATCACCCAGCCTGCCCCCCACCTGTCCTGCATGATGCCAAACACCGACAGGAGCGCGAGCAACGCCCCAAGGAGAAACAGCACCAGCGGCAGGTAGAGCTCCCTCTGCAGGAGAGCTGGCGCCTCTGCCAGGTGCAGGCCAGCGACCGCGCTCATCATCAGCCCGGCCAGCAGCTTTATCCCCCTCGGCACGTGTAGCTCGGTGATCACAGTTGTCTCCATACGTCAACCTCACAAAGCATCCCGGGGGATTTTTCCCCCGGGATGTATGATAGCCTTTTTGTGGCCCCTACTGGGAGTTGGAGCTCGCCCCATTGGTGGACTCCACCTCGTCGCGATCCCAACCCCTGTGGTGCCAGCCGAATTCGCCTTCCCCTATCAGCACAGCCCGTGCCTCGATGACGCCCTGGGAGTTCTCCCGGCCTATCACCCGCACGAACTCGCCGACCTTGAGGTCGCTCTTCGTGGCCTCCTGCCCATCCTTGCGGAAGACGGTGTCCGCGGAGACCTGTACGGTCTTGCTGCCGCTGTCCGTCTTCACGGTCACGGTGTTGCCGCTGATCTTAGACACCGTGCCCGCGACGGCCGGGAAGCACGGCCCGTGCATGTGTCGCCCGAAGAACGGGAAGGGCATCCCCGTCTCCTGTATGCGGGACTTGATCTCCTGGGCCTGCTGCTGGGTGATCTTGCCATCCTTGACAGCCTGGTCGATCACGTCCTCGCTGGCCTGGGTCATGGCAGACTGCACCTCCTGGGGCTTCTTGCCCAGGATCTGGGCCACCTTGTTGACGAACTGCTGATAGTAGCTGTTGGTGCTGGAGCTGCTCTGGGCGTTCACTGCCTGCGCGCTGAAGAAGACCAGCGTCAGGAGCAGCAACCCCACAGAGGCCATGAAGCCCAGCTTACGGATATTTCTCAAGCGCTGTACACCTCCTTTCATCACAAGGATCTTCTGATCTGTGCCATGGGTACGGGTTCTAGGGTCCTGTAAGGTAATGTGTGCCTTGGTGAGCATCCCCCCTTTCTCTGTTGGCATCAACGCCGTCGCCAGCGTTCGATTATGAGTGTAGGGGGTGAACTTCAAGGGAAGATCTCAGGGAGGTAAGAGGACGGTAAGAAAATTGAGGGGGCGGGATGACCGCCCCCCGGGGAAGATCAGGCAACGCTCTCGGTGGGCACGAGCTGGCCCTCGGCCACCACGCGGCTGTACCACAGGCCGCTGTCCTTGATGGTGCGCTCCAGCGTCTCGTAGTCCACGTAGTACAGCCCGAAACGCTTGCTGTAGCCGAAGGCCCACTCGAAGTTGTCCATGAGGGACCAGGCGAAGTACCCACGTAGGGGCACTCCATCGCGGATGGCGCGCTGGGCGGCGTCTAGATGCGAGGCGTAGTACTCCACGCGCTTGGGATCGTGCACCCGCCCCTCGACCGGCGGCTCGTCCGGATAGGCCGCACCGTTCTCAGTGATCACTATGGCCGCGGGGGAGTAGTCCCTGTGCAGCCGGGTGAGCAGGTCGTACAGCCCCTGGGGATACACCAGCCAGCCCATGTCGGTGTACTCTCCGTCCACCCGCACCTGCTCGACATGCAGCGGCGGGTTGCCCTCCGAATGCTGCACGAACGAGGGGCTGTAGTAGTTCACCCCCAGGAAGTCCAGGGGCGCCCCTATCACCCCAAGGTCCGACTCGTCGAAGGAGGGCACCCAGGACCCGAAGACATCGATCATGTCGCGGGGGTAGCCCCCCGTGAACAGCGGGTCGAGGAACCACCTGTTCATGAAGCCATCCAGCCGCTTGGCCGCGGCCTCGTCCTCGGCGCTGTCGCCGGCCGGATAGGCGTGGGTCAGGTTCAGGGTGATCCCCACCTGGGAGTCGCGGGAGTTCTCCCTGATGACCGGCACGGCGAGGCCGTGGGCCAGCAGCAGGTTGTGCACCACCGGCAGGTAGGACTCGGGCTCCTTCCGGCCGGGGGCGTGCTCGCCGGTGAAGTAGCCCAGGAAGGCCACCACCCAGGGCTCGTTGAGGGTGATCCAGTGCTTGACCCTGTCGCCCAGCCGCCGGGTGACCACGTCGGCGTACTCGGCGAACGCCTTGGAGGTATCGGGGTTGGGCCAGCCACCTCGATCCTCCAGTGCCTGGGGCAGGTCCCAGTGGTACAGCGTCACCCATGGGGTGATGCCTGCGGCCAGCAGGCCATCCACCAGGCGATCGTAGAAGTCCAGCCCCGGCGGGTTGACCCTGCCCCACCCCTCGGGCAGGATGCGGGGCCAGGCGATCGAGAACCTGTAGGCGTTGACGTGCAGGCGACGCATCAGCTCGATATCGCCCTGCCAGCGGTGGTAGTGGTCGCAGGCCACGTCGCCGGTGTCGCCGTTGTGGGTCTTGCCCGGGGTGTGGCTGAAGCGGTCCCAGATGGACACCCCCCGGCCATCCTCGCGCACCGCGCCCTCTATCTGGTAGGCCGCGGTGGCCGTCCCCCATGTGAAGTCTGCAGGAAACCTGCCTGGAGCGAGGTCGGTTCTTGGCTGCGACATAGCTACACCTCCTCAGGATCCCAGGGACATCGATATGAGGTTGCGCAGGTTCTCCAGGCTGCGCTTGATGTCGCGGTAGGCGTTGGCGGGATCGTCCTCCTGCTCGACTATCAGCCACTGGGTGCCGGAGGCGTTGGCCGCGGCTATGAGCTGCGGCCAGGGAGTGATGCCATCGCCCACGGTCGTGTCGGACCTGTCGGGCTTGTTGGACATCTCCTTGGCGTGCAGGGTGGGCACCCGCCCGGAATGCCTCCTTATGAGCTCGATCGGGTCCAGCCCAGCGTACATCACCCAGTAGACGTCTATCTGCAGGTCGACGAACGCCGGGTCCGTCTGGGCCGCGAGCAGGTCGTACATCGTCTCCTCGCCCAATGGTTCGAACTCGAACGCGTGGTTGTGGTAGCCGAACCTCAACCCCTCCGTAGCGCAGCGCTCCCCCCAGCGGTTGAAAGTCTCAGCCAGCCTCTTGACGGCCTCCGGGCTGTTGCGCAGCTCCTCGGAGGTGTAGGGCACCACGGCGTACTCGCAGCCGAGGGTGTGCAGCTCCTCAATGACCTTATCAAACTCCTGCTCGAAGCGCTGGTAGGGTACGTGCGCGCTGATCGCTTTTATCCCCAGGTCGTCGAGCAGCGACCTGAGTTCCTGTGGGGTATGCTTGCCGTAGCCAGCGAACTCCACGGCCTTGTAGCCCGCCTCCGCCACGGCGCGGAGCGCACCCGGGAAGTCCTCCCGCGTCTGCTCCCTCAGCGTGTACAGCTCCAATGCCACGTTATCCGGCCCCATAAGTACCTCCTACGTTGTGGTGTTACAAGGTGAAAGCATTGTCCAACCATCAGAAGCTGGTGTCAAGATCCAGCGCTCTGCCCTGCCTGATGGAGTCGCCGATCTTGTTCATGATCTCCAGCACGTGCGTGGCGTGCTCCGCGGTGAGGATCGGCTCCTCCTTGCCAGCTAGGCAGCGCACGAAGTGTGCCGGACCGTACCCGATCAGGCTGAAAGTGGGCCCCTCGTCGGGGAGAGGAGGATACAGCCCGTTGATCCAGCCCTCCACGCCCAGCTCGGAGCCGTCCTCGAGGTACACGTCGATCGAGCCGTAGCCCTCGTACCACCTGGTTATGTCAAGACTCAGCGTGCCCCCGGTGCAGTGCAGCTCGATCGCCGGCGCCTTGCTGTTGGGCACGGCGAAGCTCGCCAACACCTGCGCGAATCGGCTGTGGCCGAAGTCCAGGTGGATGAGCACGTGGTCGTTGGCCTCGACCTGGATCTTCTTCCCGGCATGGGGTCCCGTAAGCACCTTCCTCTCGGGGATGGCTATGCCCCCCATCGCCTGCACCCGCCTGGCGGGGCCCAGCAGGCCGGTGACCGCGTGCAGCGCGTACACCCCGATATCCACCACCGGCCCCACCGTGGCCGAGTAGAAGACCGTGGGGTCGCCGGTGTACTCTCGCCAGCTGGCGGGCCCCATCGTGGCCATCTGCGCGACCGCCAGCGTCGGGCTGCCTATCCGGCCGGAAGCCAGCAGGCGCTTGACCCACTTGAAGCGCGGGGTAGCCATGACCGCCGGCGCCGCAAGCAGGAGCAGGCCCTGCTCCCTGGCGAGCTCGATGAGCGCCTGCGCATCCTCCACCTTGCTGGCTATAGGCTTCTCGGAGAGCACGTGCTTGCCGGCCCTCAGAGCAGCCTCCGTGACCTGGGCGTGCAGAGGGGCGGGCGTGAGGTTGATCACCGCATCCAGACCCGGATGCGCCAGGAACTCCTCGTACGCAGTGTAGGCCTCGGCCCCCGGGAACCGAGCGGCCGCCCTCCTGGCCCTGTCGGCTACGGTGTCGAAGCACGCCACCACCTGGGCGTCCCCCAGCTGCTCCAACACCGGGAAGTACGAGCGGAAAGCCACATCGCCACAACCAATGATCCCTAGCTTCGTCATGTCACTCCCCCAGTAAGAATTTGTCTACCAGGTACTACGATACCAGAAAACCTGTGGGGAGATATGGCTCCTAGGCAGCTATGGCCCAAATGGGCTATGGATTAAAATCGGCGCAATAGATATCTTATATATGTAGCCTTTATGCGAAGAAAGGAATTTGTTCTATGAGAAGGCTAGCGTGCTGTCTGTGTGTGCTCGCTCTGCTGAGCACCTACCGCCCCGCGGCTGCGGAGGAGTCCACCCGTACCAACCTCACAGAGTTTTCCTTGCAAGAGGGCAGGAACACCGTGATGTACGCCACGGCCGATCAGCCGGAGGAGATGCAGTGGGGGCCCACGGCGCTCACGGTCGCCCCAGACGGCACTTTCTGGATCTCCAACTCCTACGTGAACAAGCTCACGCACGTCTCAGCAGAGGGCAGCGTGCTGGGCACCATCGACCTCAAGCCCTACGGTGCCGTGGGCATCACCGATCTCAAGGCCATGCCCTACGGGCTGGTGGCGCTGGATGCAGGTGCGCCTGACATCCGTGTCCTCAAGCTCAGCTATAGCGGCCAGCTCATCCAGAAGTACGTGATACCTGCCTCCCTGGAGAGGTCCATCACCGGGCTTATAGCAGGCCAGGATGGCGAGCTCTACCTGGAGGCACGAGGCATAGTCAAGTACAGGCTGCTGTCTCCAGAGGGCACGCTCTCCCGCGCCTGGGTGAGGGGAGCTACTCTGAACGGCGAGACCATAACCATCACCCCTGCTACGAGGAACAGGCCACGGGCCGGCAGCATCCAGGTAGGTGATGTGGTGCGCAACGTCTGGGTAAACAACTACCTGGGTGGGCTACGGCTGCTGGGGATCAACCCGGCCTCCACCCAGCCAGGCGGCAGCTTCTACGTCATCGTGGTGGACCTTGCCCCTAACTCCAGCGGCTTCTTCAGGTTCGACTACACCGTACGCCACTATCGAGCCGATGGCAGGCTGCTGGGGGTGGCGCGCTTCCCGATCAATCAGCAGTACGTCAACGTGGCCCATCCGCTGGCGATCGCTCCCGACGGCAGCGTGTACGGCCTGGTAACCAGGGAGGACAGCGCCAGGGTGATCAAGCTGGCGTTCAGCTCCAGCCTCTCACCTCTCTTCCCCAAGGGCACCGTGACCACCTCCAGCCCCACCAAGACCCTTGGCGCCTACACGTCTCGAAGCGCCATAGCCAGCAGGGCCTGGGACTACGTCAACAACTCCAGGTACTACACGAGCACGAACATAGCCGGCACCTGTGGCGGCAGGGACGCGCCACGCTACCTGCTCTCCCCCGGCACCTACACGGGCGTGGCCTATGACTGGGGCGGGTGGGATACCGTCAGCGCCTACAACTACTACCTGGACAGAGGGTACCAGGCTGGGGACATCGCCGAGACGAACGTGGGCGCGGAGAGCTGCTCGCGCGGCGTGGACTGCTCGGGGTTCGTCACGAGGGCCTGGGGCAGGTCGGACCAGAAGTACTACACAGCCTCCCTGCCGAACATCTCCTACGCGCTGCCCGGGCCGTGGTCGCTGGAGACGGGCGACATTATGAACCAGCCGTACTCGCATGTGCGGCTGGTCAGCTCGGTGGACGGCAACGGCGCGTTCGTGTGGGAATCCACCGCCTACGCCGGCATGGACAGGGTGGTCTACAGGTACATCCCGTGGACGAGCTTCCTGCAGTACCAGCCCCGCAGGTACAGCTACCTTTCCAATCCCTAGTGGTTTAGCGGAGCGCGTCCTGCGGCCACAGGCTGACGAGCCTAGTTGGCAGCACTGGCCTCATACGGTATCTGCTCGGCGGCAGCACGTCTGAAGCTATCCACTGCCTGGTCGCGAGCCGCGGCATCGTCCGCCGGCACAGCGCCCATCGGCAGGACGTGGTACCAGCTGCGATCGGCATCATAGAGGTCGCCAGTACGTAAGTCCTGCCGGGCTCGAGCAGCTCCTGGCCGTCAAAGACCACCTTCACCAGCTTGCCACTCAGGTCTCGTGTGTACCCACCGTACTGGTCGACGATGACGCTGCTGGGCAACGATATCTGCCTCGAGGGCTCGGAGTCCAGCTTGGATGGGTCGAGCCTGCGGGTGGACTTGATCACCTCGAGCACCTCCACGCGGAAGCGCGTACTCGGCCATCTGAGGTCCGCTACCTCCTCCGTCCGCTCGATCACCCGCCCCACAAACACGGCATCGGCATAGCCTACCAGCTTCCTGCGATCGCTGAAATCGGTGACCCAGCTGCCCTCGACCTGCCTCGTAGCGGGGATGCTGATCCACACGATGTAGGCGCCTACCAGCAGCGCAACCACGAGTGCCCACCCCCGACGTGAGAGAAGTCTGTCATCAGCCATAGCTCTCCTCCTTAGCAAATTGCTACTGCCATCTATCATAATAGTCTTTCTTATCGTGGCTTTGAGGGGAAATAAAACACCCCACAACTTTATACAACAGAGCTATACAGTTATACTCTTCATCATGATCGCCAATACCTAGAGCATGACCGAACTCATGAGACACACAGGATTTTCTGTTCCAATCATTGTAGTTGGCAAAGTAATACACATTGAGCTTTATCTCGCCAAGTGCATACTTACCACATAGCCCATCATTTTGATTGTATTCATTGATTGTTAGATTCCAATTGCTAGAATTCGAGGGTTTTGGATATATATTTACTTTCCCTAATGAGGACCAAGTGCTGTCCGCATGGCTTACAGCACCCCCGTACCGGGTGTAGTTGAGGTATATCATCTTGCCACCTGCCACAGCATCATCCCACCAAGGTTGTTGATGTACTGTGGCAGCTTGCACAACTAAGCTGGGAAGTAGAGTAAGTAGGCAAACTAGAAGGGTGACAGACACGAGGGATGGTTTATAACCAGGCAATAACTGGGTGCTTAGGATTTTTTGATCATATCGTCACCCCTGCAAAAGTTATATCTGTATATTATATTGTGATACGATTGTATAACTAGATGATTATTTAGTCAGTAGATAGTTAGATAAAAAATTTAGGTACAATAATTTCCTAATAGTTATGCTCTGCGATCCGATATGGCTTTATAAGCTAGCGGATTCCGTAATAATTACAAATATCTAGAGGGCATCTACCTATATGGGCTCCCGCGGAGGACGAACGTCGCGTAGCCTAGCCCTCCCAGGAGCACTACACCCAGGCCGGCCAGGCACACGCCGTACCAGCCGGCGGCATTCCACGCGGCCACACCCAGGTAGGAGCCCAGCGCGCCCCCGGCAAAGTACGTCACCATGTAGGCCGTGTTCAGCCTGTTGCGAGCCTCGGCAGAGAGCCCTAGCACCCGCGTCTGGTTGGAGATGTGCACCGACTGCGTGCCGGCGTCCAGCAGGCAGGCCCCCAGGGCCAGCAGCGGGAGCAGCGCACCTCCCAGCAGGCAGAGGTAGGCCAGGAGCAGCAGGAGCAGCCCGGCGGCGATAGTCCGCAGGGGGCCTCGCGCATCGGCCAGCCTGCCCACGACCATCGAGGTGAGCGCCCCCGCCAGCCCCGTCAGTCCGAAGAGGCCCGTGACGGCGCTGCCGTAGCCGTGGGAGGGCCCCTCCAAGTAGAAGGCGAGCGTCGCCCACAGGATGCTGTAGCAGGCAAAGGTCGTAGCCCCGAGAAAGCATGACTGGCGCAGGACAGACTCCTCCCTCAGCAGATGCCACAGGGAGCGCAGTAGACGTCCATAGGAATAACCCACTCCGGAGACGCTGCGCGGCAGGCCCCTCAACAGGGGCAGCAAGAGCGTCGTGGCGACCGCCGCGAGCACGTACACCAGGCGCCACCCCAACAGCTGTCCCAAGAAGCCGCTCACCACGCGCGCCACGACTATCCCCACGAACAGGCCGCTCATCACCGTGCCGATGACCCGGCCCCTGCCCTCGGCATCCGCTAGCCCCGCGGCGTAGGGCACGATGATCTGCGGCGTGACCGTCACGAAGCCCAGCAGCAGCGAGAGCGGCAGCAGCAGCGAAGCCGAGGGCGCGATAGCAAACAGCAACAGCACCGGCACGGAAGCCGCGGCCGTGAGGAATATCAGCCGGCGACGGTCCATCCTGTCCCCCAAGGGCACGAGCAGCAGCAGGCCAAGAGCGTACCCCAGCTGTGAGAGCGATACCACAGATCCCATGCGGGCGTCCGATACGCCGAGGTCGCCGGCCATCTGCGGCAGCAATGGCTGGCTGTAGTACAGGTTGCCCACCGTGACGCCGCAGGCCACCGCCAGCAGCAGCAAGAGCCCCCTGCTTATCCCCTCTCTCTTGGTCAGATCACCTATCACGACCTCCATGATAGCAAGAGGCGCGCCCCAGAGGCACGGCGCCGGCCACACCACAGGCGTGGGGCTTCTATTAAAAGATAAAGGCAGAAATACCTAGTTCATTTACGGGCTTAGTGATTACTTTAGACAGCTTCTATTAAAGATAAAGGCAGAAACACAGCCAGGTGATGGCCTGCAGGTGGGCCGCGGGCGCATCCCCGCTAGCGTCGCAGCCTGGTGACCACCAGGCCGATCACCAGCAGCGCCAGGTAGGCGGCCACACCGGAGAGGATGGGGCCACGACGGGCGCCCATCGCGACCATCCCCTCCCGCTCGCCGGGGCGCGGCCCCGCAGCAGGGTGCCCGGCCTCCCCCGGCGCCTTCTCGCCCTCCTGCTTGCCTCCGGGGGCATGCTCCTCGATGACCTGGTTGATCTCCGTCCCCAGCAGCAGGATGTACGCCGAGTAGTACATGTAGAGCATGAGGATGATCACCCCCGCCAACGCGCCGTACGTCTTATTGTAGGAGCCGAAGTTGTTGACGTAGAGCGAGAAGAGCAGCGAGAACACCAGCCAGAGCGCGACCGCGACCAGCGAGCCCGGCGTGATGAAGCGGAACTGCTGCTCGACGTCGGGCGCGAAGTAGTAGATCAGCGCGAAGGCCAGCAGGACGAAGCCCACCAGCACGGGCCACTGCAGGATTATCCAGGTCCACCTGAACACCGGTCCCAGGCCGGCGGAGGCCCTGGCTATGGCGGTGGCTATGTCGGCGCCGAACACCACCAGCACGAGCGCGGCGATGATCAGCACCGCCGCCCCGAGCGAGAGCAGGATCGAGATCAGGTACCTCTTCCAGAACGGCCTGCCCTCCTTGACCTCGTACATCACGTTCATCGCCTCCATCACCGAGCGGAACGCTCCCGAGACTCCCCACAGGGCCAGCAGGATGGACACCAGCGCGCTGAGCCCGAACGCTCCCGTGGCCTTGCTCTGCGCTATCTGCCTGATGGGCCCGCCGATCAGGTCCACGGCCTCCCGGGGCATCGCCGTCGAGGCGCGGCTGAGCAGCTCGTTCACCAGCTCCTCCGCCCTGAAGATGCCCAGCAGCGACAGCAGGAAGACCATGAACGGGAAGACCGCGAACAGCCCGCTGTACGTCAGGTGGCCGGCGAACACCGACAGATGGTCCTCCTGCGCCTCCTTCAGCACCTGCTTGACGAAGTCCACCAGACCCAGGCGCTCCGTCATCGGCACCTCGACCTCGTTGCCCGTCCTCTCCGCCCTCCTGATCAGCCCCATCCCCGGCAGCTTCATCGTTCTCCCTCCTGGCGCTTGCCCACCTCTTGCGGGCTACCAGCTCTTGGCGCACAGCTCGTGCCAAGGATCGCTCCCCGCCTCACCCAGGCCCAGGGCTCCCTGTCGACAGGTGTTGACATCGAGCGCATGGGGTGTAACATTATGTTGACAGATGCTCTCGGAGGGGTGCAAGATGATAGGTCTAAGGAGGCGCCTCCTGGGAAGGTTGGTGCTCGTCCTGCTGTTTGCGGTGATCGCGACGGTCGCCCTCAACATGAGGGTGGCGGCCAACCCTACGGTGGACTACGGGACCAAGGAGATCACCGGCAGGCTAAGGGAGCAGCTGGCGAGCCGGGCCCTGAGCTACGCGAGGGAATACCGCGTGGGGGGCAGGATGCAGGTGGTGCTCGTGCGGGAGCTAACGGAGGAGTACATCGCCAGGCTGGGACTCTGCCATGACCGTGACCTGAGGAGCCAGGATGGACGCTGGGCGTTGGTGGTGGTCAAGGGCAACTTCGGAGCCAGCAACATGCTGGGGATCATGCTCAGCGGGGAGCTACAGCGCCAGCTCAGGTACAGGTACGTGGGCTTCGTGCTCGACGCGCGCAGTGGCCAGCACGCAGGCGTGGAGTTCGCCTGGCCAAACGACCAGCCGCTCCGTGACCTCCTGAGGGAGGGCGAGGCCCTGAAGTCCCCGTTCCCGCCCCGGGGCAGCTGCGAGGGCTAGCCCCGCAGGGATGAGCGCAACCCCCACGGGACCAGCCATCGCCCGACGGTGCTGCGCGCCTAGCCACGGTGCCAAGGCATGCTCGACAAATCCTGCAGGCGTGCTCACAAGGCTCGACGCTGGCCCCGCCCACAGGGTGTCGCTGCTGTGGGCACCAGATCGGGAGCGAAGGGGCTACCCGCAACTCCATATATCATATATAATTGACGTGGCCTATTTCTGCTGAGAGGTGATCACGTTGACAGTGCGCGCAGCTATCGTTGGTACCGGCGGCATAGCCCACTCCCACATGCGAGCGCTCGGCCGCCTGCGGGACAGGGTGGAGGTGGTTGCCCTAGTGGACACCGACCCCTCCCGCTTGGAAGCTTTTGGCAACGAGTTCGGTATAAGGAGGCGCTACCCCAGCATCGAGCAGATGCTGCAGGCTGAATCGCCAGACCTAGTGCACATCTGCACCCCTCCCTGGACGCACACGGAGCTCGTCGTCCGCAGCCTGGAAGCCGGCGCCTGGGTGCTCTGCGAGAAGCCGCTGTGCGGGTCGCTGGCGGACTTCGACCGCATATCGGCGGCCGAGGAGAGCTCCGGTAAGTACTGCAGCACGGTGTTCCAGTGGCGGTTCGGCACCGCCGCCCAGCAGGTGCGCCGGGCGATAAACTCCTGCGAGCTGGGCAGGCCGCTGGTGGCGGTGTGCAACACCACCTGGTACCGCGACCAGGGGTACTACTCCGTGCCCTGGCGCGGCAAGTGGGCCACGGAGCTGGGAGGCGTCACCGTCGGCCACGGCATCCACCTGATGGACCTGCTGCTGTGGCTGATGGGGGAGTGGCAGGAGGTGACCGCCGTGGCGGACACGCTGGACCGCCAGATAGAGGTGGACGACGTCTCGATGGCGATCGTGCGCTTCGAAGGCGGCGCGCTGGGGAGCATCGCCAACAGCGTGCTCTCCCCAAGACAGGAGAGCTACCTACGGCTGGACCTGCAGGGGGCGACGCTCGAGGTGCGCGCCCTCTACGGGTACTCCCGCGACAATTGGAGCTTCACCCCAGCTCCCGAGCGCGACGCGCCCAATCCCCTGGACTACCCAGCCGAGCAGGATGTACCGTCCTCCCATGAGGCCCAGATAGCTGCCCTGCTGGACAGCATGGAGCGAGGGGAGCGACCACTCGTCAGCGGGCGGGAGGCCAGGAGGATCATAGAGTTCATGAGCGCGCTGTACAAGTCCGCGGCGACCCGGCAGCCTGTGGCCCGAGGGGCCATAGTCGAGGGCGACCCCTTCTACCACCACCTGGCTGGGAAGGTCGGATGAGGGTGCCCACGATCAGCCGCGTGGAGGTGTACCCCGTGGAGCTGCCGATCACCCGCACCTTCGTCTTCGCCTCTGGCTCGGCCGGGAAAGCGGGCGCGGGGGCACGCCTGGTGTTCGTGCGCGTGCTGGACGAGGAGGGCAGGTACGGCTGGGGTGAGTGCCGCCCCATGCCGGGGTGGTCCTACGAGACGCTGGAGACGGTGGTGACCACGCTCAGGCGACACCTCATCCCGGCGGTCGTGGGCACGCCAGCCAGCGACCTGGCGGGGCTGCACGCGCGGATGCACGCGGCAATAGGCCGAGGCCCGAGCACGGGGCAGCCGATCGCACGGTCGGCCCTCGACATGGCGGTGCACGACCTGCTGGCGCGCGCTCTGGGGGTGCCGCTGCGCGCGCTGCTGGGGGGCAGCCCCCGACCGGCCTCGGTGGCCCTCAGCTACACCGTGACGGCTGCGTCACCCGAGGCGGCTTCCCGGGAAGTGAGCGCCGCCAGGGCGAAGGGCTTCGAACACTTCAACTTCAAGGTGGGTGTGCACCCAGAGACCGACGTGCAGGTCGCCAGGGCCATCAGGGAGGCGGCGGGCCCCGAGGCTTTTGTCTGGGCCGACGCCAACCAGGGCCTGGCCGTGGAGCGGGCCGCGCGGGTCGCCGAGGGCCTGGCGGAGGCGGGCGTGGACGTGCTGGAGCAGCCCTTTGCCGCCGACAAGCCACACCTCATGCGGGTGTTCCGGGGGAGGTGCCCCCTCCCGCTGGCGGTGGACGAGGCCTCGGTGAGCCCCTCGGACTTCCTGCTGTACGCCTCCGAGGGGCTGGTGGACTACCTGGTGGTGAAGGTGACCCGCAGCGGTGGCCTGTGGCCGAGCATCGCCCAGGTGCACATAGCACAGGCCTTCGGCCTGCCGCTGCTCATCAGCGGGCTGACCGACTCCATGCTCACCAAGATGGCCGCCTGCCAGCTGGGCGCCGCCTTCGGCTGCCAGGGTCCCGCCGCGCTCAACGGCAGCCAATTCATCGACGACAGCGCGCTCTTTCCCACCAAAGCGCAGGTGGAGCACGACGGCAGGGTGTGGCTGCCCGAGCTGCCCGGGGTGGGTATAGAGCCCGACATCGACACGCTACGCTCGCTCGAGGTCAAGGAGGTATAGCGATGCAGATACACCTACACGAGGCGGAGGGGTACCTGGAGCTGGAGCACGAGGGCAGGGCCCTGTGCAGGTACGTCTACCGACCGGACACCCCCAGGTACGAGTCGCCCAGGCCGTACTTCCATCCCGTGACCACGCTCGGGGGCGCGCTGCTCACCGACTACCGGCCGCCCGACCACCCCTGGCACGTCGGGATCTCGATGACCGTCACCAACCTCTCGGGGCACAACTTCTGGGGAGGGCCCTCCTTCGTGCGCGACCAGGGCTACGTGCCCCTGCCGAACCAGGGGGTGGAGCAGCACTTGGGCTGGAGCGCCGAGGATCCCCGACGGCTTGTGGAGTCCCTCAGCTGGATCGGGCACGACGGCAGCCAGCTGCTGGAAGAATCCCGCACGCTGGTACCCCACATATCGGGAGAGAGGCTGTGGGGGCTGACCCTGCGGTTCGACCTGCGCAACGTGACGGGACGGGAGCTCGTCTTCCGGTCGCCCACCACGGATGGCCGGCCCATGGCGGGCTACGGGGGGCTGTTCTGGCGAGGGCCCGCGTCCTTCGTCGGTGGCCGGATAGCTGCGGCAGGGGCGGGGGGACCAGAGATGATGGGGCGTCGGTCCCCCTGGCTGGCCTACACCGGCCGGGATGAGAGGGGAGAGCTCGCCACGATAGCCTTCATCGACTACCCCGACAACCCCAGGTTCCCCACCCAGTGGTTCGTGCGGCAGGAGCCCTACGCGTGCGCCTCGGCGGCGTTCATGTTCGACGAGCCCCTCAGCCTCCCGCCCGCCGGCAGGCTGGTGCTGCGCTACAGGGTGCTCTTTGCCGACGGGGAGCTGACCGGCGAGGAGATCGATGGGCTGGCCGAGCAGTTCTGGCGGGAAGAGTAGGTCCCAGCCTAGAGCATCTACGGGGCTGGGACCGGGCACAGGAGGTTACATGTGTTCCTGGGGGTTGTCCCAGTAGTAGGCCTCGGGATCGTACACGGCGGGGGTGGGGTGGATCCAGGTGTTCACGAAGCCGTGTAGCGCCAGGTCCTCCCTCTTGGGGACGTTCATCAGCCCCTCCTTGTAGAGCACGATCCTCGGGTAGTTGGCCACGCAGCCCATGAAGAACGGGCCATCCTCGACGTGGATCTTGACGATGTCCCACACCAGCTTGTGCTGCTTGATGGGGTCGGTCTCCCTGCGCGCCTTGTCGTAAGCCTTGTACAGCCGGTCGATGGGATCGCCCGGCTCGGGCAGCACGTGAGGTGGCTGCCTCTTCCACGGGTCGCGGTTCTTCTGCTGCTGTATCTTCTGTGGATCGGTCGACTTCAGGATGTAGCCCTGCCCGTGGAGCGGCGCCCAGCGGGAGGTCTCCAGCGGGATGAGCCAGGTGGGGTTGACGAGGGAGTTGGGCCCATCGCTCACCTCCCAGGCCGTCTTGGAGAGGATCTTGCCAGCGTTCCACCGATCATCGTAGCCGGTCGGCGGCTGCGGGTTGGATCGGGCGTTGAGGCCGATGGCCTGCCAGTCCTTGGCCAGCAGCTCGTTCTTGCGGACGTGCTCGCTGCTCTGTGGCTCGGATGCAGGATAGTCCAAGGTGATGAGGAGCTTGCCGCCGTTAGGCAGCTCGCGCCAGCCATCGCCGTTGACGTCCTTCACCCCCAGCTCATCGAGCATCTGCTTAGCTTTCTCGGGGTCGTAGGTGGCGTAGGAGTCCCGCCACTGCTCGTACACCTTCTTCCCCTGATCGTTGAACACGAACTCTATGGACTTGGGGCTGGTGGTGCCGGTCGTGATCTCGCCGGTCTGCAGGTACACCAGCTTCTGCACGTTGCTGCGGTTGTAGGCGTAGGAGAGCGCCTGGCGGAACTTGGGGTTGCGTATCAGCTGCCGCACCTCGGGGTCGATGTAGTCGTAGTTGAAGAAGAACACGGAGGCCGTCCCCGATCCGGAGTCCCACAGCTCGATCTGCAGCTTGCTGCGCGGCTGCGCCTGCTTGAAGGTGGCTATGTCGTCGACGTTGATCGGGACGAAGCCACCGTGCACGTAGTCCACGGCCCCCTGGGTAAACTTCAGCTTCAGCACCTCGGCGTCCTGCACGTTGTTGTGCTGGATGGTGTCGATGTACGGCAGCTGGTTGCCCCAGCGGTCGATGCACCAGTAGTAGGGGTTGCGCTCCCAGATGGTGTACTGACCGCGCTTGTACTCCTTGAGGCGCCAGCCGGTCATGGTGGGGCACTCAGGGTTGGTGGCGAAGTCCGCCTTGGCGTTGAAGGTGTCCACCCAGTTCTTGCCCACCTTGGGGTTGTACTTGGGGTGGAACTGCTTGAGGTAGTGCTTGGGATCCATCCATCGGGGGCCGATGCCCCGCTTCACCCAGCAGGCCATCAGCCCGGGCAGCAGCGGGGCCGGGGCATCGAAGGTGATCTGCAGGGTGACGTCGTCTATGGCCTTCAGCTTGGCGGGGTTGCCGGTGGCCGATACCAGCTCGAACGGCACCGCTTCGGGGTGCTCCGGGTTGAGCACCTCATCCTCCCACCAGAAGAGGATGTCGGCGGTGGTGTAGGGCTCGCCGTCCGACCAGCGCAGCCCCTCGCGCAGGTGGAAGGTCCACACCGTCTGGTCCTCGTTGGCCTCCCAGGCCTCCACCAGCCCGGGGCCTATCTGCAGGCCATCGCGCAGCCAGCGCAGCGGCGAGTGTCCGTACATGGACTCCTGGATCAGGTGGCCCGTGGCCCAGTCGCCCTGGTCGGTGCAGGCCATCATCAGCTTGCCACCGTACTTGCCCTGCTGCACCCACTTGTGGGGCACGACGTAGGGGTGCTTGGGCAGCCTCTGCTCCACGGGCGGCAGCTTGCCTGCCTTCACCAGCTCGGCCAGCATCGGCGCCTCGTTGTACTTGCCGGTGTAGGATTCGGGCGTGGCCTGCCCTATGTTCTGCACGGGGGTGGAAACGGCCTGGGGCGTCACGTTGGCGGAGACTGTGGCTGCCGCGGTCGGAGACCCCGCGGGCGAGGCCGAGGGCGAGCTTGAGGGGGAGCTTGAGGGGGAGCTCGTCGGCGTGGATGCCGGGCTGCCCCCGCAGGCCGCAAGCAGCAGCGAGCCCGCCGAGAGCGCCGATAGCCTGAGGAACCTTCTGCGATCCAGCTTGGTCATGAGATCCTCCTAGAGATGTTTTGTGAGGGCCTTCCAGAAATATAATATACGTTTACTGTAGAGCACTCAATAATTACTTAAATATTAAGTACTTTTAGTATGCGTTGCAAACAAATAGCGGGCTAGAGGCCCACGCGTCGCCTCCAGGTGGAGATCCACCGGCGCACCCTGGCCACCTCCGCCGGTGAGAGGGAGTCCTGCCGGTCGGGCCGGGGGCCTCGATCGCGCAGGAGCAACTCGCCCGCCCAGGCGAGGAAGGCCGGCATGTGCGCGAGGCGGCCGCGCCTGGACCTGTAACCCCACCTCCACCCCAGCTCGAACAGGCGCACCAGCGCCACCACTATCCACGGCCTCGAGCCCACGTCCAGCCGCAGGATGGAGAGCGTGCGCGCCCAGTCTGCCCTGGGATCCCCCAGGCGGGCGTTGGCCCAGTCGAGCAGGCCGGTGACGCGCCCGCCATCGGTCATCACGTTGAACGGGTGCACGTCCAGGTGCAGGAGGGACTCCCGGCCCAGAGACACCCTCTCGAGCAGGCACCGCAGCTCGGGGTCCAAGGGGATCGCCTCCAGCCAGGAGGGCAGCGCGCTCCGGAGCTCGGGAGGCACATCCAGCGCGTGCAGCTCGGCCTGGAGCCTGCCCATGCTCGCCCCGAGGTGACAAGCCCTCCAGGGGCGCCTCATCAGCTCCGTGGCCATCGGTCTGCCCGGGCACCAGGACATCAGTATGGCAGCTCTGCCCTCCAGCGTAAGCAGCGCGTGAGGCTCTGGTGCGGGTATCCTGGTCCCCTGCAGGTGGCGCATGACGAGGTACTCCCTGCGGGCGAGCTCTTCCTGCCTGGGCGGGAACACTCTGAGGCCGTAAGTGCCGCCCTCGCACTCCAGCCTGAGCACCTGCGTGTGCCTGCCGCCGCGCACGAGCGACGCCCTGCGGAGCTCGCCGGCTCCGAGACGGCGCAGCACCTCCCGCAGTTGGGCCATGCCCTCTCCAGCCCCCGCCTGCCCCGACACAGCGCTAGCCCCCCTCCGCCAGGTAGCGGGCTGGCCGGTCGAGGCCGCCGGGGGAACGCCCCGCGGCCATCAGTCGAAGTCCGGGTAGTGGGCGGGGTCGAACGGCAGCGAGACCGGCTGGCCGCTTCGGTAGGAGGCTATCGCGCCCCAGGCCATCTCGACGGCGTATCGGCCGTCCTCGCCCGTCACTGGGGGCTCCCTGTCCTCGAGCACGCACTGGAGGTAGTCCCTGAGCATGGGCCCCGCGCCGCCGGTGGTGTCGGATTCGCCGGGGATGATGGTCTCCAGGCTGCCTGAGGACAGCCTGGTGCGCGACACCGTCACCCTGCCCCCCTCCTCCAGCCACACAGCCCCCTCGGTGCCCGTGACCTCCGTCGCCCAGGAGGGGGCGCCGAGGGCCCGCGAGCCCGCGCCCTCCAGGACGCCGATCGCGCCGCTCTGGAACCTGTAGAGCACCGCTATCTGGTCGTCCGGCAGCGGGGTGGGCTTGTCCTGGGTGTAGAACGACCCCGCCTCGGCGTAGGCCCTGCTGGCGGGGCCCAGTATCCAGTGCATGAGGTCCATGTGGTGCACCAGCGTCTCGACGGTGACGCCGCCGCTCTGGCGCAGGTCGTAGTACCAGCCCTGAGGCTTCTCGAGCCACCCCAGGTAGAGGAAGCTGCGGGTGTACATGCGCGTCGGCTCGCCGATATCCCCCCTGCGCACCACCTCGTGGATGGTCCTGGAGGCCGGGTCGTAGCGCGTGGGCTGGCCGGCGAACAGCTTCACGCCCGCCTGCCTGGCGGCCTGTATGATCTCGTCGGCATCCCGCAGCATCACCGTGAACGGCTTGATGATGCAGATGTGCTTGCCCGCCTGGGCCGCAGCCACGGCGATCTCCCTGTGGAGGGCCGGCTGCGTGAGGATCTCCACGAACTGGATGTCGTCCCTGGCCAGCAGGTCGTGGTAGTCCTGGTAGTAGTCGGCGCCACCCGCCTGCTGGGCGGCCCGCCTGCCCCGCTCCTCGCTGATGTCGGCCACGGCCACTATCCGCGCGATGTCGCTGCACTGGGTGGTGAGCCCCCGAATGTGCACGCCGGAGATACCGCCCGTGCCTATGATCCCAACGCCTACCTTCTCGCCCATGCGCACCTCCCGTATCCCTGGAATGACCTCAGTTTAGCACAGGGCAGCCAGGACGGGACAGGGAGTGTTGACAGCCCAAGACGATTGATGTTACCTTGGCTTCCAGACACCCCTATCTGGAGATGAGGAGTTGAGGTTCAGCGCAAACATATCCACCCTGTGGCGGGAATCGCCCTTCATGGAGCGCCTGCAGAGGGCCAGGGCGGCAGGGTTCGAAGCGGTGGAGTTCTGGTGGCCCCGAGGAGAGGACCTGCAGCAGCTTGCGGCGCGAGTGCGGGAGCTTGGGCTGTGGGTGGTGCTGTTCAACTTCGACGCCGGCGACATGCCCGCGGGCGACAGGGGACTGCTCTCCGACCCTGCCCGGCACCAGGGGTTCCGCGAGCACGTGCCGGTGGCGCTGGAGCTGGCGCGCGCTCTGGGCTGCAGGAGGCTGAACGCGCTCGTGGGGCTGCGGATCGAGTCCCTGCCGCTGGAGGAGCAGCTGGAGCTGGCACGCCAGAACGTCGCGTGGGCGGCGGACCAGGCAGCTCCCCACGGCATAGAGGTGCTGATCGAGCCGGTGAACACCCACGAGAACGGCCCCTACCTGCTGCCGACGGTAGAGGAGGCCGTGGCGTTCATCCGCGCGGTGGGCAGGGGCAACGTCAGGCTGCAGTACGACCTCTACCACGCCCAGGTGATGCTGGGCGAGCGCCCCAGGGAGGCAGAGCTGCTGGAGCTGTTCGACGCCCATCGCGAGCTGATCTCCCACGTGCAGATCGCCGACTGGCCCGGCAGGGGCCAGCCCGGGAGCGGATCGCTGGACTTCCAGCAGATCCTGAGCGCGCTGGAGGAGAGGGGCTACGCAGGCTACGTGGGGCTGGAGTACATCCCCCGGGGAGTGGGCACCGATGAGAGCCTGCGCTGGCTGCCGCGCGAGGCGCGGGCGGGCGACGCGCGACCGTCGCAAATACTTCTGGCGGAGGGAAGATGATGGAGAGGATAGGCTTTATAGGGCTGGGCATCATGGGCAAGCCCATGGCCAGGAACCTGCTGAAGGCGGGCTACCAGCTGGTGGTGCACAACCGCAGCCGCGGGCCCGTGGAGGAGCTGCAGCGCGAGGGCGCCGAGGGCGCGGGCTCGCCCGCCGAGGTGGCCGAGCGGTCCGACGTGATCATCACCATGCTGCCGGACACCCCCGATGTGCGCCAGGTGGTGGAGGGCGAGCAAGGGGTGCTGGAGGGCATCAGGCAGGGCTCACTGCTGATCGACATGAGCACCATCTCGCCCATCGCCACGCGCGAGATAGCCAGCAGGGTCGAGGAGAGAGGCGCACGCATGCTGGACGCGCCCGTGAGCGGCGGGGATGTGGGCGCCCAGCAGGGCACGCTCTCCATAATGGTCGGCGGCAGGGAGGAGGACTTCCAGCGCGCTCTGCCTATCTTCCAGGTGCTGGGCAAGACGATCACCTACCTGGGCCCCAGCGGCTCGGGGCAGGTCGTGAAGGCCTGCAACCAGATAGTCGTGGCGCTCACGATCGAGGCCGTCAGCGAGGCCCTGGTGCTGGGGGCGAAGGCGGGCGTGGACCCTGCCAAGATCGTGCAGGTGCTCATGGGAGGCATGGCCGGCAACAGGGTGCTGGAGATGCGCAAGGACAATTTCCTGGGCCATACCTTCAACCCGGGCTTCAAGGTAGCGCTCCACCATAAGGACCTGGGGATAGCCCTGCAGACGGGGCGGGAGCTGGGTGTGCCCCTGCCGGCCACAGCCCTGGTGGACCAGGCCTTCGCGGCGCTCGAGGCCAGGGGAAGGTCGCAGCAGGACCACACGGCCCTCATCACGTTCATCGAGGAGCTGGCCAGCTACTCCCCCCAGTATGAATAACTCTTCATCCGAGGGCGCTGCGGGCGCTGCCACTATTTAATGGAAATGGGTTACAATGGGCACACGAAGATCTGTGGAAGGAAGGCCATACCATGAGAGCGATCTCGATGCTACTGGGTCGGCTGGCCTGCCACCTGGCGCTCTCCGCCTGGGTGATGGGGCTGGCAAGGCTGTCGCAGGAGCTGCCCGCATGGGGGGTGGTGGAACCGATGAACGCCCGCACAACGATCGAGCTGCCGACCGAGGAGGACGGGCTCAGCGGGCTGTAGCCTGCGCCCGCTTACGCGACCGGTAGTTCCTGGCCTTGTTGCGGCTGCCGCACACCTGCATCGTGCACCACGTACCCGACCTGTTCTTGGAGTGGTCATAGAAGGCCCACTGGCAGCCCTCGTCCCGGCAGACCTTCAGCCGCTGCCAGGTCCCCTCGAGCATCGCGGCGTAGATGATCGCCAGCATGTGCCCCAGAGCCTCGTACACCCCCGAGGAGCAGGGCTCCAGGTCCAGCCCGCCGTCGGGGTCGAACCGGAAGGCCACCCGGATGGCGCCCACCAGCTGGTTGAGCTTCCCGACCGTGTCAGCGGGCAGGGGGTGGCAGTTGTTGGCCGCCAGCAGGTCTCGCAGGCACTCGCGGAAGGTGAGCGCCGCCCGCAGGTCGTCCTCCCCCAGCTCCGCGTCGCCATGCAGGAGGCCGTGAGCCTCCAGCCAATCCCGCAGGCTCCGGGGATCCGTCAGCTCCTCGCGACCATCCTCCATGTCCAGCGTGTTGACGAAAGCCCTGACGAGCTCCAGATCGCCAGGGGCACCTTGATCATGCATCTGCCCTCTCCCAAAACTTATCATAACCAGTTTACCACTTATGCCGGTGACACTACAAGCCTGATCACCGTCTAAATAGCTTGACAGGTGACACCGGTGCCCCTACAATAACCATCAAAGACCTTTTAAGAGTAACAAGGAGGGTGGGTGATGTTTGGGAACCTGTACCTCATGGAGAGGGAGATGTGGGAGAGGTGGCAGGGGCAGCCCCAACCGGCTGGGTGGGATCCGGGCGACCTCGGCATCTGGAGGCTTGCCACCGCTCTGAGGAGGATCGCGGGCACGCTTGTTGCTCTATACACGGCGATAGCTCGAGCAAGAGAGGATACAGCATGTCCGCAGAACACCCCCAACTTGAGGATCTACTGGAGAAGTTCGGCCATCAGGAGTTCAAGGACGGCCAACGAGAGGCTCTCAGAGCGCTGTTGTCCGGAAGGGACGTCATAGCCATCCTGCCCACGGGCGCCGGCAAGTCGCTGATCTACCAGCTGGCATCGCAGCTGCTGCCGGGGGTGACGCTGGTGGTCACCCCCCTGCTGGCGCTGATGAGCGACCAGCTAGAGGCCATGGAGGAGGTGGGCGTGAAGGCCGTGGGCTTCAGCAGCCTCTATCCCGAGACCCGCGAGGCGCTGGAGGGCATCAAGCGCGGGGAGATCAAGCTGGTGTACGTCACCCCAGAGGGGGCCACGGGCGGCAACCTCCGGGAGGAGCTGGACGACAGGCCGGTCTCGCTCTTCGTGGTGGACGAGGCCCACTGCATCTCGGAGTGGGGGTACGACTTCCGCCCCTCCTACCTGCAGCTGGGGGAGGTGGTCGAGGAGGTGGGGCGTCCGCCGGTGCTGGCGCTCACGGCCACCGCCACCCCGTGGGTGAGGCAGGACATCGCCCGGACGCTGGGGATGCGCGATCCGTTGGTGGTGGCCCACGGCTTCGACCGCCCCAACCTGTTCCTGCAGGTGCACCGGCTGGAGCAGCACGAGGACGAGCGGCAGGTGCTGGAGGCGCTGCTCTCCGGCCAGGTGGAAGCCTACACCGAGGAGGTGAGCGCGCGCATCAGGAGGGCGCTGGAGGGCCCGGGGCTGATCTACACGAACACCACCAGGGCCGCCGAGGAGACGGCCGGGTGGCTCAAGGAGATGGGCATCCCCGCGGGCTACTACCACGGCAGGCGCCGCAAGAGCGAGAGGGAGCGTGTGCAGCAGGATTTCATGGAGGGCAAGCTCAGGGTGGTGGTCGCGACCAACGCCTTCGGGATGGGGATAGACAAGCCCGACGTGCGCTTCGTGATCCACCGCGACGCGCCCGCCAGCCTGGAGGCCTACTACCAGGAGGCCGGCCGGGCGGGCAGGGATGGCGAGTTCGCGTTCTGCTGCCTGCTGCACAAGGACGAGGACCTTGAGAAGGCGGCGTTCATGGCGGGCTCAAGCGACCTGACTCTGGATGAGGTGAGGCAGGTGTACCAAGCGCTGCGCAAGATCAGGCGGCGGGAGCTGGAGGACATCCAGGAAGAGACGGGCCTGGGAAGGAGCCTGATCGTGAGGGCGCTGATGGCGCTGGAGCGCAGCGGCTTCATCCGGCAGGAGGAAGACCGGATACTTCTCACGCGGAAACGCTTCGATCCCCAGCAGGTGTCGCTGGAGGAGGAGCACGCCCGCAGGGAGTACGAGCGCAGCCGGCTGGAGATGATGCGCTCCTATATGGAGTCGCCCGGCTGTCGAAGAGAATTCATCCTCAACTACTTCGGGGAGCAGATGCGGGGCGAGCGCTGCAATATGTGCGACAACGACCTGCTGGGCAGGCGGCCGCGGGCCTCGCGCGTGGACCACCCGTTCGAGGTCGGCCAGAGGGTGAGGCACCCCTCCCTGGGTGACGGCACGGTCCACAGGATAGAGGGCGACAAGATCACCGTGCTGTTCGCGAGCAAGGGGTACCGAGAGCTCTCCCTGGAGCACATCGTGCGGGAGGGCCTGCTGGCGCCCCTAAGCCAGGATGATCGTCAGCCCAGCGGCCTCGAAAGGCGCTAGCTCCTCGCGGGGCACGGAGGCCTCGGTCACCACGTGCGTCAGGTCGGCCAGAGGCGCCACGATGTAGGGCTGGGCGGCCATGATCTTCTCGGCGGAGGCCAGGGCCACCACCTCGGCGGCGCTGGCCACCATGGCCCTCTTGACGTGGGCCTCCTCCAGGTTGTCCGTCGTCAGCCCCAGCTCCGGATGCAGCCCACCGACGCCCAGCATACACAGGTCCGCCCTGATCATCTGGATCTCCTGCAAGGTGGCCGCGCCCACCGTGGACATGCCGTGCTTGTACAGCCTGCCGCCCAGGACCACCACCTCCACGTAAGGGTGCTCGCCCAGGGCCACCGCGATGGGGGGGCTGTTGGTGACCACCGTGGCGTGCAGGTCCTTGGGGAGGTGCTGAGCCACCTGCAGGGTGGTGGTCCCGCCGTCCAGGATGATCACCTGGCCGTTCTCCACCAGCTTGGCGGCCGCCTCGGCGATCGCCGCCTTCACCACCGGCTCCTGTTGCTGGCGGGCCGAGTAGGGCGCCGTGATCGACTGTGACCTCGGGAGGGCTCCCCCGTGGACCCTCACCAGCAGCCCCTCGCGGGCCAGGTCCCTCAGGTCCCTGCGGATGGTGTCGTCGGAGACCCCGAGCTTCTTGCTGAGGTCGTGCGCCAGCACCTTCCCTTCGCGGGCCAGAGTCTCTAAAATAAAACGCTTCCTCTCCTCAGTGAGCATCTACACCCCTTCTTCCCGAAACTGCCAATTTTTGCATGAATTTACGGATTTTTGCACGAATCCCCTTGATTTTGCGGAATCATGCTGTATACTTAATCTCGGAAACGGTAATCATGCAGAAAAACGCATGAACCGTGCAAGACCAAGAGAATTTTAACATAAGTATAGGTAAAGTTGCTGAGTTAGATAGGCAACTTGCCGAGCGGGGAAAGGGTAGAGGCTGACGCCGCAACCGAGGGCAGCGAAGCGGCCTAAGGGAGGGCAGAGAGATGAGAAACGACGTAACAGTAGTTGAAGTAGTGAACAATCCAGATCTGCAGAAGCGAATCGGGTATGGCGTCCTCGACGTGCGCACGGAGAGCGGCGTCGGCTTCGAGGATGTCTACAGGTACTCGTACGCTTCTCGCCCGGAGCTGCACCCGAAGGCCACGGCTCACAGGCTGCAGAGGGTGCTCGGCAGGGCCATGACCGAGGCCGAGGCGAGGGCAGCGATGGAAGAGATCGAGTGCTACAAGCGCGCCAGAGAGCAGCAGCTCGGCAGGGAGTTGACCTTCGAGGAGGCGGCCCGCGAGTGGGACGAGCGCCACGGCGCCGAGTTCCGCAAGCGCTGGTTCCTCTCCCAGCCGGAGCTGAGCCAACGCAGAATAATGCCCGGCGCCCATGAGCAGGGGCCGGGGGCACTGGCCAAGACCACCACGGTGGTTGTGCCGGAGCTGGAGCCGCTGCTGGAGTCGGGCTACGGCGTAGGCGACGTCCTGCTGGCGGCGGCAAGGCACCCTCTCAGGGCAATGAGATACGTGCTGAGGGTAGTGCCAAAGGAAGAGAAGCCGAAGTACTACGTGAAGTTGATAGCTAGATTGACTGGCTGGGAATTGAGTGAAGAGGAGGCCCAGGAGGCCTGGCAGGAGATCCTGCAGCACAGGCAGCGCCTGCAGGCACAGGGCTTCAAGGACGTCTCCCTGGAGAGGGCGGCCGTGGACTACTTCAAGAGGCTGCGCCTGTCCGGGCTCGACAGGGAGGCCATCTGGAGCACCGCCAAGGGCAAGCTGAGGGCCCTGGCCGAAGAACGAGAAGAGGCAAAAGAGAAGGCTGCCCGGTAGGGGCAGCCCCTGAACGAGAAGAACGCTTGGCATCTCAAAGGAGGTACCAACTATGAAGATTATAGCAAGAATTCTGAAGATTGTGAGAAGCAGGCATCATGCTTGCGAGCATATAGGCTGCACCGCGCGCGAGGTCCCCGAGTGGGGCACCATAGAGCTGCCAGAGCTCAAGCGCGAGATGCTCGCCTTCGGCCCCATCGTAGGGGTCGGTCCCAGCCAGTAGGCTGACAACCTAACTTAGACTACTACCTTCCTGCCACACTACTCCTCCTGCACCTGGGGGCCGGTGATCCCGGCCCCCAACCCCTTTAAATCCCCTAGTCCCACCGGGGCGTGACCCAGGACTTGCGTGCCGAGCCCTCGTACATCGCATCCATCACGGAGACCACCCTGGCGGCCTCCATGGGGGTGACCAGGGGGACGTCCTGCCCCTCGAGGGCATCGAGGAACAGCTCGAAGGCGTGCGGCAGGGGCTCCGGCAGGTCCGCCCAGGGGGTGCGGCCGTCGGCGCCCTCGATCTCCTCGCACTTGTAGTACAGCTCGCCGTTGACCACCGCAGCGTGGGCGCGCGTGCCGCTCACGATCAGCTGGGCGGGGTTGTCCAGGTCGACCCAACCGGCGGCCACGGTGCCCACCGCCCCGCTGCTGAAATCCAGCAGTCCCTCGCCGAACTCGTCGGTCTCCCCGTACCTGCCGGTGGCGTTGCCGATGCAGGCGGTGGCGGAGCGGACGAAATCCCCCTCGAGCAGCCACAGCATCAGATCCAGCGCGTGGCTCCCGAGGTCGCCGAAGCCTCCCACCCCCGCATCGTTGAGGTCGGCCATCCATCGCCACTCCGTGTCGAACCAGCCGAGCAGGGCGCCCGCGTGGCCGTTGGAGGCCCTCACGCGGGTGATGCGCCCGAAGCGTCCCTGGGCGATCTCCTGCTTGAGGAACCTGTTGATGGGGTGACTCCGCATGAAGTAGCCGGTCTGGAACTTGACGCCCGCGGCCTCGATCGCCCGCGCGAGCTCGAAGGCCTCCTCGGCCCGTGCCGCCAGCGGCTTCTCCACGAACAGGTGCTTGCGCGCGGCGGTCGTCTCCAGCACGAGGTCGGCGTGCCTGCTGGTCTCGGCACAGATGATGACCGCCTCGACCTGGGAGTTGGTCAGCACCTGCTCGGGCGTGCTGGCCAGCTGCGCGCCGAACATCGTGGCGTACCTCTGAGCCCTCTCGCCATCGTGGTCCCACACGGCCACCACGCGGACGGACTCACGGTTGCGCAGCCGCTGCGCGAAGTTGGGGGTATGGATGTGCGCTGCCCCAAGTATGCCTATGCCTATCATGAAGCCCTCCTCTATTGGATTACAAGTGTCAGTGTACCCCATAGGCGCCGAGAGGGCATAGCTGCCCCCGGGCCGACGATCCGGGTATCATGTAATAAGCACGCTTGGGAGGCACGCGATGATCCACAGCAGGAGAATCAACCGACCGGTCAAGAGGTCCGGCGCCGAGAGGTACCTGATGGTGACGCTGGTCGCCTTCGCGGGCTCCGTGCTGCTCACGCGGCTGTTCCTGTGGCTTACGGGCTACCCGCAGCTGGGCGGCAATGGGCTGCACATCGCCCACGTGCTGTGGGGAGGACTGCTGCTGTTCGTGGCGTCCATCCTCCCCCTGGTCTTCGCCAACCGCTGGGCCTACTCCCTGGGGGCGCTGCTTTCGGGCATCGGGGTGGGGCTGTTCATCGACGAGGTCGGCAAGTTCATCACCCAGAACAACGACTACTTCTACCCGCCGGCCGCCCCGATCATCTACGCCTTCTTCCTGCTGACGGCCCTGCTGTACCTGAGGATCAAGC
This sequence comes from Thermobaculum terrenum ATCC BAA-798, assembly GCF_000025005.1. Classification (NCBI taxonomy): domain Bacteria; kingdom Bacillati; phylum Chloroflexota; class Chloroflexia; order Thermobaculales (SeqCode); family Thermobaculaceae (SeqCode); genus Thermobaculum (SeqCode); species Thermobaculum terrenum. The sequence continues at coordinate 36,361 of NC_013526.1, read as the reverse complement.
GGCCGGAGCCCAGGGACGTCAGGTCCGAGCTGTACCGCGCGCTCGACATGATGGAGGAGGTGCTGGACCACGACCTCGACCCGCACGAGAGGAGCCAGATGCGCAAGCTGCTGCGGGACGTCCGCAGGCAGGCCGGCAACAACAACCTCGGGCGGCTGGCGGACGCGCTGCTGGAGTTCATCGACTCCAAGGAGCTGGTGGTCGTGATGCCCTACACTAGCCCCTGGGCAAGGCTCAACAGGCTCATATGGAGGGCGGAGTCCTGGCTGACCGAGAGGCGACTGTGGCTGGGGCTCATCGTCGTCTCCGGCGTGGTGGGGGCGGCGATGCTGCTGGACCTGCTGACCAACCTGGGGATCTACCTCCTGCCCAGCGTGGACGCCAACGGCAGCCTCTGGGTGAAGCTGGCCAGGTACTCACGCATCGAGCTGACGCCAGGGGTGACCTACGGCCTGCTCGCGCTGAGGGTGCTGCTCCAGGGCGTCATAGGGGCTTGCCTGGTGGTCACGGCGGCGCTCCTGCTGATCGGGAGGACGCGGAGGGCGATCGGGCTGGGCACCATCACGCTGCTGGTGGCGCTGACCGTGTTCGACCTGCTGCTGTTCTACTTCAACCAGTTCCTGGCGGTGTCCAGCGCCATATACCACCTCGTGCTGCTGCAGGGGCTCAACCTCTACGAGCGGCTGCACATCCCCGACAGCGAGGGCCATCCCGGGCAGGAGCTCGTTACCCAGCGGGGAATGCCCCCGCGCGAGGGCGGCTAAATCCCGTGTCTACCATTGGCACAGGGCGATGCCCACGTTGCGGAACACCCCATAGGGCAGCCCATGCTTCCGGCAGAAAGTCTCAAAGACGTTCTGCAGTGACAGCGGCACGACCACGTCGTGCGACGACAGCACCCCTCCATACCTTATGTGCTCCAGGGCCGTCGCATACTCCCACGACATGTGCTGCACGGTGTGCAGGCTGTCGTGGTGGAAGTGGTCGATCTGCCCCAGGGTGCGCAGCAGCCCAGGCAGCTCGTCCCGGCTGTCGCCCAGGATGAGCCGCCAGCTGGAGGAGAGCTCCGGCGGCACCAGGAAGTCCTGTGAGGGGGCACCCGGTGGCCGGGGCTTGGGCAGATCGATGCTGTAGAGCGTCCCCCCACCGTTCTCGCGCATCGCCGCCAGGATATGCGCGCTCGAAGCCCCGTAGTTGACGCCGGTCTCGACGACCACCTCCGGCCTGAGCGCCCTCACGAGCATGTACAGCGTGACCAGGTCGAAGTGCGAGGAGGTCTCCTTGTCCCGGACCAGCCTCCCCAGCTCCTGGTACCAGCGGAGGTACCAGGAGGCGAAAGCTGAGGACCAGTACTCATCGTGCAGGGCGGCGGCATCCACGCCGAAGTGCTCGCTAAGGAAGCGAATCGACCTGGCGCGCTCCTGCTCGAGGTCCATTGCAGCCTTCCTGCGCTCGATCAGTGGGCTGGTGGCCTTGCGCAGCAGGATCCAGGGGTCCCTCATCACCTTGACCAGTTTGCGGCCGATCGACATGCTCCACCTCCGCTTGTGTATTTACATCTATGCGTAGCGTATCTATACCTATATGTACTATACCTGTAGCGGACTATGGTGAAGGCGGGGTCGAGGAGAGGTTGAGAATCCACGGAGGTATGGGCTCTGTACGGGCCGCTTGAGAGGCGACCTGGGTGACTCAGAGCTCGAAGGTGAGGGCCGCAAGGACAGTGCGCCCCACGACCTCCAGGCTGTGGGGGCTGCAGGCTGAGGGGTCGTCCCGCAGGGTGTGCCAGTGAGGGTAGTCGAAATCTATGACGTCCACCACCGGGATGCCCCGACGCAGCAGAGGCAGGTGGTCGTCCAGGATGCTCGCGCCCCTCTCCTCCACGAACACGTCGCCGTGCCCTGCCAGCCGGGCCGCCGCCCACACCCTGTCGTTGACAGCGCGCGCCATCTCCTCCGAGAATCCCTCGCGGGGGATGCGCAGGGCCCTGTCGCCCACCATGTCGAGCAGCACCCCCCAGGATGGCCTGCCCTGCGGGAGGGTGGAGGCGTAGTGCCGGGAGCCAAGGTACATGCTCGCCTCATCGGGGCCCCAGTCCTCGCCATCGAAGAGGGCAAAGCTCACCCTGATGGGCGGCCTGAGGACCTGTAGCGCGTGGGCGATCTCCAGCAGGACGGCCACGCCACTCGCACCATCGTTGGCCCCCGGGATGGGCAGCCGCCTGCGATCGGGATCGCGCTCGTTGTCGGCTCTGGGCCTGGTGTCCCAGTGGGCGCAGAGGAGAACGTGGTCCTCCCCTCCCCCATGGTACTGCGAGAGGATGTTACACATCTGGACGCCCTGGAAGCTGAAGGCTTGGGGAGAGGCGCTTCCAAGCGTCGCGCGCAGCTCGCGCAGGAGGAAGTCGCGGCATCTGCTGTGGGGGGCCGTCCCCGGCACCCTTGGCCCGAAGGCCACCTGCCGAAGCAGGTAGCCCCAGGCCCGCCGACGGTCGAAGGGCAGCGGGCCCACGGTCGGGGTGGCCGTCCCCGGGGCGCCACAGCCCAGCTGGGCGCCGGCCAGCCCGAGCAGTCCCCACAGGAAGGTCCTTCTATCCAGGTGACTCATAAGACATTGGAGCACAGCAACGGATGTCCGTCAAATCAGGACGGCGGGGGCCAGGGGGCACCCCCCAGCTGGCGCGCACGCCGGAGGATCCCCACGTAGTACACGGCGAAGTAGGTAGCCACGAGCGAGAACACCGCGATGGTGAAGGGGTCCCCCTTGGGCCTGATGGCCTGCAGGGCGTCGCCGAGCGACACCCTGTGCGCGCCCGCCGGCATGGCTCCCACTTCCCATGACCTATCGCGGTAGAAGACGTACAGCCGCCAGGCCTTCAGGACCAGCTGCACCAGCAGCAGGGTGAACACAGCCACCCCGATGCCCCTCGGAGGCACGAAGTACACCCCGTCGGGCAAGAGCTCCACCAACGACTCCCGCAGCGCGAAGGCCGCCAGCAGCAAGCTCAGGGCGGTGCCCGTGGCCGCGCCCACCAACGCGGCCAGGTCGCCATCCTGCGCCGCGAGGGCCGACGCGAGCATCAGCCCCACGCCAGTGGCCCCGCAGACGCAGGCTGTGGGCAGCAGCTCCCACCTGTCGACGCGCCGGCGCACCACCGTCCGCCGCCATCGCTTGGCGACCGCCAGGGCAGCTATAGCCAGCAGGCCCGCAATCGCCACCCCGTAGCTCACTCCTCGCCTCCTTCCCGCCCCCGCAGCAGGCCGCCAGGGGCATACAGCAGCCTCGCCAGCAGCCCGCGCAGGAGCTCCCTCTCCTCCGGGCTCAGCGGCCCCAGCCATTCGTCCTCAGAGCGCGCGACCACCTCCAGCGCCTCGGCGAGCTTCTCCCGCCCCCGCTCGTTTATGACGAGCTCGTACATCCGGCGGTCCTGGGCGCTGCGCCTGCGCTCCACCAACCCCCAGCGCTCGAGGTCATCGACCACCGCCACCATGGTGGACTTGTCCATCCACGCCTCGTCGGCCACCTCGCCCTGGGGGGCGGGGCCGTGGGTGGCCAGCGCGAGCAGCACCCCGAAGTGGCGGGCCCTCAGGCCCAGGGGAGCTATCGCCCGCTCGAATCTCTCGCGAGCGAGCCTGCCCGCGGTGGAGAGCAGGAACCCGGCGCTGTGCAGGATATCCGGGCCCTCGCGCGATCGATCTAAGGCTTCCATATCGTTTGTCATACAAACTATTGTAAATGCAATCTGTTTAAAGTGCAAACTATATGCCGGGCTATGCCCCGATGGGCGAATTGGGCCATAATCTTATCTAGCACACAGGCGAGGAGTGTAGAGATGGCGAAGTACAGCGTAAGTCAATGGATCTACGGCAGGGAGCCCCTGGAGCACAGCCTCGACAGGCTCGCGCGCTACGGCTACCAGGGGGTGGAGCTGGCGGGTGAGCCTGGGGAGCTGGAGCCCGCCAGGGTGCGTCGGCTGCTGGCCGACCGCGGGCTGGTGGCTTCCTCGATCTGCGGGCTCTATCCCCCCAAGCGGGACCTCTCGCACCCGGACGGGGAGCTGAGGCGATGGGCCGTGCATTACGTCAAGTCGTGCTGCGAGCTGGCCGCCGCGGTGGAGGCGCCCACCGTGATAGTCGTGCCCTCCCCTGTGGGCAGGACCGCCCCGGTGGCCGACGCGCGCACGGAGCTCGAGCTGGCGATGGAGAGCCTGCGCGAGGCCGGAGAGCACGCCGCGGGGCTGGGCGTCACGCTCGTCATAGAGGCGCTCAACCGCTTCGAGACCTACCTCATCAACAAGCTCGAGCAGGCCGTGGAGCTGGCGCGACGTGTGGGTCTGCCCAACGTCGCCGTCATGGCCGACACGTTCCACATGAACATCGAGGAGCCCTCCATCGCGGGGTCGATCCGGCGGGCGGGAGACCTCATCCGCCACGTGCACATAGCCGACAGCAACAGGGAGTCGGTGGGGCGGGGGCACATCGACTTCGCGGAGGTGCTGCGAGCGCTGCGCGACGTGGGCTACGACGGCTGGCTCACCATGGAGTTCCTGCCGCCGGTCTCCAACCCCTACCTGGCGGCCGACAGGCAGGACCGCGAGGGGGTGATGGACCTGTACACGGGGGAGTGCATCAAGCGGTTGCGGGAGATCGAAGCGAATCTGGGCAAAAGTGTTAACCTCTGAGGGCCAACTGTTATAAGATGTTGCGACAGGAGGTGATACACTCTATGCGTACTAGCGTTATCAGCGACGAGATCTCGCAGGACATAGGCGAGGTGCTGGAGGTCTGCCGCCTGAAGGGGCTGCGCACCATCGAGCTGCGCGCCGTGGACGGCAGGAGCATCCTCGAGCACGATGATGCCTACGTCCGTCAGCTCAGGAGCAGGCTGGATGCCGAGGGCGTGCAGGTCTGCGCCATAGCCTCGCCCTTCCTCAAGTGCCACCTGCACGGTGATGGCGCGCCGCAGGGCGCCACCCACTTCGCGTCTCCCGCCGCCAGGGACGAGCAATGGCAGGTGCTGGAGCGATCGATCGAGGTGGCCCACATGCTCGGCGCACCGATCGTGAGGGCGTTCTCCTTCTGGAGGCTGCCGGACCCGGCCTCCGCCCGAGAGGAGATACTGGAGGTGCTGGCGGAGGCCGTGGAGCGCACACGTCCCTCCGGCTTGAAGCTGGGGCTGGAGAACGAGCACGCCTGCAACATCGCCACGGGGGAGGAGGCCAGCTGGTACCTCGAGCGGCTGCCATCACCCCACCTGGGGCTGATCTGGGACCCCGGCAACGAGGCGGCTGCGGGCTCCAGGCCCTACCCCGACGGCTACCGGCACATCCGGGACCGGGTGATCCACGTGCACGTCAAGGACCTGGACTCCTCCGGCAGGTGGACCGTCATCGGCCAGGGCAGCATCGACTACGTGGGGCAGCTGCGGGCGCTGGCGGATGACGGCTACGATGGCCCCCTGTCGATCGAGACGCACATGCGGATACCCGAGGGGCCGAGGGAGGCTACGATGAGGTGCATAGATGGCCTGCGGGAGGTGGCATCCCGAGCGGGCGTGAATCTGGAGTAGACAGGAGAGGAGAAGATGGAGACTTTCGGCGTTGGAATAGTCGGAGCAGGCACCATAGGCAAGGTGCACGCTGCGGTGCTGAGCCGCCTGGAGGGCGTGAGGCTGTTGGCCGTGGCTGAGCCCCGGGAGGAGGTGGGCAGGCAACTTGCCGAGCAGGCCGGCATCGACTGGTACCCCAGCATGGAGGAACTGTTGGCCCGCCAGGACATCGACCTGGTGACGCTGGCGACCCCTTCGGGCATGCACCCCGACCAGGCGGTGATGGCCGCTCGGGCCGGCAAGCACGTGGTGACCGAGAAGCCCATGGCCATCACTCTGGAGGGAGCCGACAGGATGATCCGGGCCGCGAGGGAGGCGGGGGTGACGCTCTCGGTCATATTCCAGAACCGCTTCCATCGCGACGTCCTCAAGCTGAAGAAAGCCATCGATGCCGGGCTGTTCGGCCAGCCGGTGTACGGCAACGCCTTCCTCCACTGGTACAGGTCCCAGCAGTACTACGAAGAGAGCGGTGGCTGGCGAGGCACCTGGAAGTACGACGGCGGCGGGGCGCTGATGAACCAGAGCATCCACTACATAGACCTGCTGCAGTGGATGATGGGCGACGTGGAGAGCGTGGAGGGCTTCACGGCCACCCTGGCGCACAGGATCGAGACCGAGGATGTCGGCAGCGCGGCCGTGCGCTTCCGCAGCGGGGCTCTGGGCACCATCCAGGGCACCACCGCAGCCTACACCAGTCGACCGCCCAGGATAGAGATCGTGGGCACCGAGGGAGGGGCCACCCTTACCGGCTCCTCCATCACCCTCTGGGAGCCCAGGGAGGATCGCGAGCTGCTGACGGCCGAGGACCTCGAGCGCACGCGCCATCCCGAGGAGGGGGAGGAGTGGTGGCTCACCCACGCGGTGCAGTTCCGGGAGATATTCCGCTGCCTGCGGGCAGGGCAGACTCCTCCGGTGAGCGGCGAGGACGCCCGCAAGTCGCTGGAGATCATCCTGGCGATCTACCAGTCCCAGCGGACGGGCTGCGCCGTGCAGCTCCCGCCAGAGACCGGGGAGAGGTAGGCATGGCGGGTAGGCTGAGGCTGGCTCCCGGAGGCAGATACCTGCTGGACGAGGCCGCTGCCCCGTTCTTCTGGCTCGCGGATACCCCCTGGAGCGGCCCTCTGCTCTCAAGCGAGGAGGACTGGGAGCAGTATCTCGCGGACAGGCAGCGCAAGGGCTTCACCGTCATCCACTGCGTCACCACCCAGTGGAGGGCAACGCCGGCCAGCGCCGAGGGCGAGGTGGCCTACGAGGGCAGCGGCCCCATCAGGATCAACCACCGCTTCTTCGACCGCATCGAGAGGCGGGTGAGGGCGATCAACGACCAAGGCATGGTCGCCGCCTGCGTGCTCCTGTGGGACTACGGCCCACCCGACAGGACACCGGGGGAGCTCCCCGAGAGGTACGCCGTGGAGCTGGCAAGCTACATCGTCGACCGCCTGTGGGAGCTGGACACCGTCTGGATACTCGCCGGCGACGGCGACTACACCGGCGAGAGGGCCCGGCGGTGGCAGCGGATAGGTCGGCAGGTGTTCGAGGGACGCGACGGGCTGGTCGCCATGCACTCCAACAGCATGTCCTGGCCCTACGACGCCTTCGAGCACGAGCCCTGGCTGCACGTGTGGGGCTACCAGAGCGGCCACGGGGACGACGAGCGCACCATCCGGTGGATCTACTCCGGACCGCCCACCACCAGGTGGCGCGAGCTCGCGCCGCACCCGATCATCAACCTGGAGCCCCCGTACGAGGGCATCAGGGCGTACCAGTCGGGGCGCCCGCACACGGACTACAACGTGCGGAGGGCGGTATGGTGGTCGCTCCTCTCGCTGCCGCCGGCGGGGGTGGGCTACGGCGCGCACGGGCTCTGGAGCTGGGAGACGGAGCCTCGAGTGCCCATAGAGCACCCCAACTCGGGCGTGGCACCGACCTGGCGGGAGGCGATGGCGCTGCCGGGCAGCGCGCAGATGGAGCACCTAGGCTCATTGGTGAGGAGCCTGCCGTGGTGGGAGCTCAGACCCGCGCAGGAGCTCCTCGATCGCCAGTCGGAGCGCCCTGAAGGGCACATCGCGGTCGCCGCGGCGCTCGATGGTGGGCTGATGCTGGCTTACACCCCGCTCGGGGAGGGGATCTCGCTGAGGCACACGCCAGCCACCGCCAAGTGGTTCGACCCACGGCACGGCACTTGCCTGCCAGCGGAGGTGGGGCTAGATGGCGCGTACGCACCCCCAAGCCGGGAGGACTGGGTGTTTGTGGCCGGCGACGAGTCCCTACTGCCGAAGAGCTGAGACCATGATAATAACTACGGGATACGAAAGGAGACCATATGGCGAGGATACACATCTGGGGTGGAGGGCCATACCACCCGTATCGCGAGCAGGGGGGCTGGCTCATCCAGCAGCTCTCTCCCTGGGGCAACGAGGTGGTCTACAGTGAGGAACGCTCGGTGTTCGACTGGGAGACGTTGAGCAGGGCCGACCTACTGATCATCATGGGCCTGGAGTGGTCCGGCATGATGGAGCTGGACGCCAGCCTGTGGGAGGATTCCAGCCGCAAGCCGGAAAGGTACGAACCCTTCTCCGACGAGCACATGACGGCGGTCCAGCGCTTCCTCTCCGAGGGGCGAGCCCTCCTGTGCCTGCATGCTGGCCTGGCCAGCTTTGACGACAGGCCGGAGTTCGAAGAGATCTTCGACGGCCGCTTCGTTTGGGGGCAGTCCACACATCCCCCCTACGCTGAGTTCGAGGTGCAGGTGGTCCACCCCGAGCACCCCATCTTGGCGGGCGTAGGGAACTTCGTCACCCCCGACGAGCTGTACTACAACCTGCGGGAGCCCAGGAGGTCGGCGGTGCTGCTGGAGGCAGAGTACGATGGCAGGCGCTGGCCGCTGGCCTGGGCGGGCAGCTACGGAGAAGCCCGCACGGCCTACATCGCGCTGGGGCACGACATGCGATCCTTCGCCACCCCCAGCTTCCAGAGCGTGGTCCACAACGCGATATCCTGGCTACTAGATCAAGAAAACTCATGAGGAGGCAAGGATGTACAGGGTAGGCATAATAGGTGTTGGCAGGGGCGGGGAGGGCATCGGCGCGCACAGCATAGGCTACGCGCACGCCATGGCCTACTCCAACGATCCCAGGTGCCAGATCGTGGCGGCAACGGACATCTCCATCGAGAACCTCAACAGGTTCACCGAGCAGTTCGGGGTGACCTCCAGCTTCACCGACTACAGAGAGATGCTGCTGGAGGCGCACCTGGACATCGTGAGCATCTCCACCTACGTAGTGTTCCACCGCGAGATGGTGGAGGCCTGCGCCGAGGCGGGCGTGAAGGGCGTGTGGTGCGAGAAGCCCTTTGCGCTCACGATGGACGACGCCAGGGCGATGGTCGAGGCCTGCGAGCGCGCCGGCACCAGGCTGGTCGTCAACCACCAGCGACGGTACCTCGACGTCTTCCAGCGGGCCAAGCAGCTGCTGCGCTCGGGTAGGGTAGGTCAGCCGGTGATGTTCATGGCCTCCCTGCCGGGCGCCGACCTCATAGAGTGGGGCACCCACTGGCTGGACATGTTCCGGTTCTTCGCCGACGATCAGCCCGCGCGCTGGGTGATGGGGCAGGTCAGGTGCACCGGCGAGAAGAAGGCCTACGGCCACCTGCTGGCGGAGAGCGCCCTGGCCTACGTGTGCTTCGAGGACGGCACCCGCGCGCTGCTGGAGGACGGCGAGATGCTCAACGGCGGCTTCACGATGCGCCTGCTGGGCACCGAGGGCTGGATAGACATCCTGGGAGAGGGACAGCTCCAGGTGCTGGACGGCAACGGCGTGGAGACGATCGAGACCCGCTCCAACGTGCACTCCCCAAAGCCGGGCCACGAGATGGACGAGCCCTTCGGGAAGGTGCTGGACGCGCTCATCGGCTGGATCGAGGGAGGGCCCGAGCCACTGGTCTCCGGCAGGCAGGGGATGCTCTCGACGGAGCTGTACCTGGCGGCCTACGAGTCGGCCTGGCGGAGGGACAAGGTCGACCTGCCCCTGCGCGAGCAGCACAGCTTCCCACTGGACCTGATAGCCGGCGAGGGTCGATAATAGGAGGCGTGCACAGAGCTTGCTAGAAAGGAGAAGCATCTTGCGTCCAAAGGACATGTCCCGCAGGGAGAGACTCAGCAGGTACCTGCTCGCCTACCTCATGCTGGCGTCCATCATAGTGGTAGGGTTCGTGGTGCTGGTGATCATCTGGCCCCAGTCGGTCCTCAACATCATAGCCATGCTGTTCGATGTCACGGACGTGGACGTCCGCTACGCCGGCACCTTCGTCTACCTGATCGCGGGCATCCTGTTGCTTATCATGCTGTTCGTCACCATCATGGTCGGCGAGCCCTATCTGCGCAAGGGGGCGGAGATGGGGCAGCTGCGCCGGCGCTACCTGAGGATCATCATCCCCCTGATAGCCTTCGGGCTGCTGGGGCTGGTCTTCTGGATACTACCACTGCTATAACACAAACATCACTGGAGGTGGAGGATGTCTGACAACTGGCAAGGCGCTGGGGGAGATACCAGCTGGTTCGTGCACGACCGCTTCGGCCTGTTCATCCACTGGGGCATCTACTCGCTGGCGGCACGCCACGAGTGGGTCAAGCACCGCGAGAGGATGACCGACGAGGAGTACCAGAAGTACTTCGACCACTTCTACCCCGACCTGTACGACCCCAGGGTGTGGGCGCAGGAGGCCAAAAACGCCGGCATGAAGTACTTCGTGGTCACCACCAAGCACCACGACGGCTTCTGCCTGTGGGACTCCGCCCTCACGGACTACAAGGCCACGAACACGCCATGGGGCAGAGATGTGCTGCGTCCTATGGTGGAGGCCTTCAGGTCCGAGGGATTCAAGGTGGGCTTCTACCACTCGCTGATCGACTGGCACCATCCGGAGTTTCCCATAGATGGACTGCACCCACGGCGCGACGACGTAGCCTTCAGGGAATCCCAGAAGCAGCGCGACATGCGCAAGTACGTCGAGTACCTCCACGGCCAGGTCAGGGAGTTGCTCACCCAGTTTGGCAAGATCGACATCATGTGGTTCGACTTCTCCTACTCCCACATGGACTGGGGATGGTCCAAGGGCAAGGGGAAGGACGACTGGCAATCCGAGAAGCTCATACAGATGGTGCGGGAGCTCCAGCCCGGCATCATCGTCAACGACCGCCTGGAGATAGGCGGCGATATCAAGACGCCCGAGCAGTACCAGCCGGCAGAGTGGCTGAAGGTGAACGGCCGACCTGTCGTATGGGAGGCCTGCCAGACGCTGAACGGCAGCTGGGGCTACGACCGCGACAACAAGGACTTCAAGCCGGTCGACATGCTGGTGCGGATGCTCGTGGACTCCGTCTCCAAGGGAGGCAACATGCTGCTGAACGTCGGTCCCAACGCCAGGGGAGAGTTCCAGTCGGAGGCCATCGAGACGCTGCGGGGCATAGGCGAGTGGATGCGCCTGCACAACCGAGCCATCTACGGCTGCACCGCCAGCGAGTTCACCCCACCGCCCGACTGCCGCTACACCCAAAACGGCAACAGGCTCTACCTGCACGTGTTCGCCTGGCCCTTCGGTCACCTGCACCTGCCGGGACTGGCAGGCCGGGTGGAGTACGCTCAGCTGCTCAACGACGCCTCCGAGATCCGCATGAGCGTGATAGACCCCGAGCAGCAGGCACAGAACACCACCATGGGAGGCATCGGCCCCGACACACTGACGCTGCACCTGCCGGTACAAAAGCCCCCGGTCGCCGTGCCGGTGATCGAGCTCTTCCTGAAGGACTAACCCCAAGGGCGCACGCACACCACGCAGGGGCCACAGGGCCCCTGCCCCACCCCCTAACCCCACATCATAGCCTTATGTAAAGTGCCCCTACGCACTCCCTGCACCTCGGAGCACACCCAGGCAATCTCGGCCTGCCGGGAATATGACCACTCTCACACCCCGGGGCGGGACACCTTCCCGACGCGCCTCCTGGCGCTAGGGTCATGCCCAGTTGATGCCACTGAGAGCTCCAGTCCGGAGCTCCGGTTCACCCCCACGCGTGTGGGGACGATTATCCCCCTGGCAGAAGGCGTTGCAGCGGTTGCGGTTCACCCCCACGCGTGTGGGGACGATGTCGTGGTGGATGGAGAGGCGCTGCGGGCGGCGCGGTTCACCCCCACGCGTGTGGGGACGATAGCTCCAGGAAGCGTCGGAGGAGCTCGGAGGCCGGTTCACCCCCACGCGTGTGGGGACGATATGGTGCGCCTCTCAACCTCGGGCTCGCTCTACGGTTCACCCCCACGCGTGTGGGGACGATGCCCCCGGAGCGCAAAGCAGGCGTCATCTGTAGCGGTTCACCCCCACGCGTGTGGGGACGATGCGCGCTCGAGCTCCGCCCGTAGTTCCGTGTTCGGTTCACCCCCACGCGTGTGGGGACGATAGCAGCGGTCGGCCAAAGAGGATCCCACACAACGGTTCACCCCCACGCGTGTGGGGACGATGTGCCCGGGTTCAAGGCGGTGGCGGACTACGCCGGTTCACCCCCACGCGTGTGGGGACGATCTCCCCTGGCAGCGGTGGGCGTGGTCGCGCACCGGTTCACCCCCACACGTGTGGGGACAATGGTGGAGTGAGCTCCCACCCCCCTGCGGACAACGGTTCACCCCCACGCGTGTGGGGACAATGTGAGCTCCTGGGGCGCGGGCATGTCGTTGTTCGGTTCACCCCCACGCGTGTGGGGACGATGATGCCCGGGTTGCTGGCGGCAGTGGCGCTGCCGGTTCACCCCCACGCGTGTGGGGACGATCTTATGTGCTACTCACCATTTTTGTCCCCCAACGGTTCACCCCCACGCGTGTGGGGACGATCCCGCACCCCTGGTGCTCGCGCCCGCGCCCAGCGGTTCACCCCCACGCGTGTGGGGACGATCCCGCACCCCTGGTGCTCGCGCCCGCGCCCAGCGGTTCACCCCCACGCGTGTGGGGACGATCTCGTCTCGCTCATCTCTCGAGATCGACGTTACGGTTCACCCCCACGCGTGTGGGGACGATGACGAGAAGGCCAAACAGCCCCGAGGCGGCTGCGGTTCACCCCCACGCGTGTGGGGACGATAGAGAACTCGAGCCCCCAGCTCTGCATCTCCTCGGTTCACCCCCACGCGTGTGGGGACGATGTACCCACCGGGGGCAACACCGTGCAGGTGCAGGGTTCACCCCCACGCGTGTGGGGACGATACTTGCTAACTCCGCATTCTACCTGGGGTTTAATTTTAGATGCCCCGTTTGGTATCGTGCGGGCATGCTTCCGGGCTCCGATGGAGCGCGTCTGACTGCGCGCTGTCCGGTAAGCTCCGGAACAGCCCTGCAGCTCGCTATACGCCCCCTGCCACTTAGACCTTGACCAGCCATAGCCCTTCGAAGTCGACCAGATCCCTGCTCGTGTCCCCGAAGATCCTCATCTCGAACCCCTGCTCGTTGTCCGAGGTGTAGATCATGACTGCCCCTCCCATCTCCTCGGGTCCCGTGCGCTCCACGATGCGCTGGCACACGAGCTCCCATAGCTTGTCCCGTACGAGCGCTGATGGTCGGCCTACGAACACGCCCGTCCTGGGTTCGAGCAGCCAGCGGGTCAGCTCTCCCCTCACGCTGGCGGGGACCTTCTCCACCACTATTACCGTCATGTGTCCGCCTCCCCGGGATCTTCCGGGCCAGGCGTCCTGGCAGCGTTGTAGCCTCCCTGTATCTCCCTCGCTTCGGGGTCCCACCAGCCCCCGGGCACCCCTGGGTCGGAGTCGTATGGATTCTGGTACTTGTGGGGGATGGGACTGTCCACGTTTAGTACGGTATCTATGTCTTCGACTATCCTGGCGAGCAGGCGAGTCTCCCGAAGGATGTCGCGGCACTTGCGCCTCACACGGCTCTCGAGGGATGCGCCGCCCTCGGCCACTGCGTAGAAGGCTGCTGGCATGGAGATCTCCGTCTTGTAGAGGTCTGCTACGTCGTAGACGAAGGACAGCATCTTACCCGTATGGATGAAGCCCAGGGCGGTGGAGTAGCCAGCGGAGACGATCGCCGCGTGGCAGACGCCATACAGGCAGCTGTTGGCCGCGGATATGGCACGGTTGATGGCATCGTTCGAATGCCATGACTTGCTGCTGTAGTCCCTCCCCTTCCACTCCACCCCGGTCTCTCTGCTTAGCTGGAGGTAGGCGCCCCTCACCCTTGCGCCCTCCATGCCGCGTATCTGCTTGAGGCTGGTGTTGGGGTTGATGGGGTGGCGGAAGCGGATCTCGTACATCCGACGGACCACCTGCAGGTGCAGCTCTGGATCACTCCACAGCATCGCCTGCCTGAGGGTGTTGGTTGCGGAGCGGGTCTCGCCCATGCCTTGCGCGTAGAATCTTACACCCTCCTCGCCGACCCAGGCCACCAGGCACCCGTTGTCGGCTAGGGTCTGGATGGCTGCGTGCGTGATCGACGTCCCGGGGCCGAGCATGAGCAGCGAGAGGCTGGCACAGGGCACCATCGTCTTGCCTGTGGCATCGTGCAGGGAGATCGCCCTGGCGTCCTGGTCGATCCTGCAGTGCTCTACGTAGAGGTAGGACCAGCTGTCGCTGACCCTGGGGAGTATGTGCAGGTCCTTCAGCCTCATGGCGCATCCCCCTCGTCAGGGGGCTGGGCGCCGGGGGCTATGGACAGCAGGCCAAAGCCGAAGGCCTTGCCGCTGCCGACGCCCTGCTCGAGCGCCTGCATGAAGCTTTCCCTGTCGGTGACCTCCAGCACGCCCTCGAACTGCACCGACCCGAAGGTCAGCCTGCGGTTGCCGCCTGCATCTCGCCGCCACCCATGGGTCTTGTTGTTGGGGAGCACGCGCAGGTTGGGCACGGCTTGCTGGCGCACGGTGATGCTGAGGAGCTTGAACCCGTGCTGGTCGCCCTTGCGTATGAGCCAGTCGATCTGGTCCTCCTCGCGCTGGAGCTCCACCCTCTTGCCCCTCCATCTCTCGGCCTGCTCGGTGTTGCCCCTGGCTATCCGCCTGGTCGGGTTAGCTCGGAGCCTGAAGATGAAGCGGTCTCCCTGGTTGATCCGGCTGTACTTATCGTCCACGCGCTTGCACTCTGCGGGGAATGCCAGGTACCCCTCTGGCAGGCGACTCCAGTCGGGCTCCAGCCTGGACTGCACTATCACCGTGGGGAAGCGTCCTGCCTCTTCCAGGCGGTACAGGACGCCCATCTCCGCCCTGGGGGAGGATGGGGTGGGCAGCAGGGGGAAGGCCGACAGGATGCGGGAGTGGAGCGCGTGGCAGTTGCTGAGGTCCTTCTGGACATCGCGATGGCGTGGCTGTAGCCTGAGCCTGGAAAGGTAGAGCACGGCGATCACCTCCTTGCGTCCTGCAGTGCAGGGTTGATGATTATCTCGGTGCGCACGAAGCGCGCGGCGTACTGCCTGTTGCCTATCTCGAAGGATATGGGCACGTCGTTGCGCAGCTCTTCGCCCTCCGGATCCTCGAAGACGAACCGCAGCCGATGGGCGCCCTCGGGCCAGGGGTAGGAGATCAGAGCGGTGCGCAGGTCTTCTTCCCGGATGGGTGGCCCCAGCGGAGGTTCCTTCGGCAGGTGGATGGGCTCGCTGGGCACACAGCTCTTCCTCCCGAGGAAGAGCTGCCAGCGGGGGGCCCTCAGCGCCTCGTCGATCTGCTCCAGGAGGGGTCTGTCCTCCTCCCCTCCCTCCAGCGCCACCAGGAAGCTGGCGTCCGCCAGGTAGTAGCGGGAGGACTGCACTGGCCGTTGGTCACCGGTGACCGTTGCCACGCCGTACCGCTCGCCGGCGGGTGCGCCGCCTGCTGTATGGTAGTCGCGCATCACTATGCCCTCGCGGTCCACGCGCACTCCCATGCGCAGCCTGACCAGGTCGTCGACGGGCGCCGTGCGGGGACGTCCCAGGGCGGCGCAGATCAGCCCTATCACCCCGCTCTTGGAGGGCTCCCGGCCGGTATCCCTCACGGTGAACCTGCTCTGCGTGCCCCAGGACTGCATCGGGCCTGAGAGTCTCATGAGAAGCGTGGGCATCACGCACCTCCTGCCGCTGCGACCACCTGTTCTACCAGGGCCTTCACGGTCTCCACTCTGGCGTCTCCGAGGTGCTGGAGGGGCACATCTTCCAGGGTGATGAGCGCCTTCTTGCGGATGTCATCGCCGCCGTACACGCTGACGAGCTTGCCCCAGTAGCTGTCCAGAGCCTGAATGGAGCGCCCTACGAGGTCCTCCTCTCTGCCCGGAGCTACGGGCCTGGCGAAGGCGTTGGCCAGGGACCATGGAGCACCTTCCCTGACGACCGCGAAGACCATCGAAGGGGGGTTGTGGGCTGCCATGCTGTTCTGCTTGCCGGTGGGGATAGCCCGCACGGAGGCGTGTATGAAGGCCTCCAGCGTCTTGAGCGCCAGCTCCCTGTCACCCTGGAGGTTGGTGATCAGCTGCTCCATGCTCACGTTGGAGTAGCGATAGAAGCATGCGGAGTTGAACTCGACCGTGCCCATCATCCCGGCGCCCGTCTCGCTCTCGGGCTGGAGGTCATCCACAGCGGTGTAGAAATCGAACTCTATGCTGACGCGATGCGTGGATATCGCGTGGGCGACCTGCGAGGCAGCATCGATGTTCTTGTCCGGCAGGTCCGCCAGCATGCGCCCGAACAGCGCCAGGTCGGCGGCCTTGCCACCGTCCAGCCTGGCAAGCAGCTCGCGGCTCATATCCGCCGGCACCTGCTGTGCGGCCTTCTTCTTGTCGTTGCTCTGGTCGCTCAGTGACTGGTCCGCAAGGGGGGCGAGCTGATCCCAGCGCTCGTTACACAGTGCCGTTATAGCATCTATCTCCCCCCTGCCGAGGAACAGCAGGTACTCGGTCCGCTGGCTATTATCCACCTTGAGCTTGGCAGCGCTCAGCAGGAAGCCGGCCACCCTGGTAGCCTGCTCGCGGTCTCGCCCGAGCCTGGCCAGTCGATCGGCGATCTCCTGGGTGACCAGCCGGGTGCGCTCCGCGATCCTCTCGCTGTCAAGCAGGCCGTTCTGCTTAAACTCCCTGCGTATGGCCCTCTTGATGCACTGGCTGGATATGCGGGCACGGCGCACGCCCCCGAACTCGCAGTCCTTGGGAGAGCCTGTATCGTCGCGGTTGAGGTTGGATGGGGCGAAGTTTTGGATCATGTGCAGTTCGACCAGCATGTGTGAATCCTCCTTATTAGGTTGTTGTGATTAGGTTGTTGTGGGAAGTTGGTCTGAGGACTGTTCGGCCGGCTGCCGACGCCAGAACTGCTCGGCCCACTGCCGCTGCACGAACCGGTCGGGGTGGTCCCAGTAGGTCAGGTCGATCAGCAGCCTGTACCAATTCACTGGGATCTCCTCGCCCCTCATGAGACCGATCGCACGACGCAGGTGGTGGGGCAGGTCCTCTCCTCTGGAGTCGAGCAAGGCCACGAAGCGGTTCTCCAGGCTGTCCCCTTCCTCCTGCCCCCTGGCCTCTCGCAGCCTGCGGAAGGAAGCGCCGAAGTTGGTGTCCCTCGCGTTCCCGTCCGCCTGCCAGGAGAGTGGGTGGACGGCGAAGAGAGAGGCCACCACGAAGAACCAGTCCTGCGCCCAGAGGTCCTCCGGTAGATAGGGCACAACATAGGGGAACATCTCGGCGGCTTCGCCCGGGCGCTTGCCCAGCCCTCTTCTCAGGGCAGCGAGCGCGCCGCGGTCCTCGGCCTCCACAAGCCCCTGGAGCTCGCTGATGAGCATCCGGGCACAGGTTTCCGTAGTCAGGGTCTGCGACATACCTCACCTCCTTTTAATTTGTTCCTGTACTTATGCAGGTAGCTCCAGGCCGGGAGCCTCCTGCGCCAGCAACGTGTTGAGCCTCCCGTTGAACCTGCCCCTGGCGTTGACCGCGGCCCTCAGGTTCCTGGCGTTGCCGTCCAGTCCGGACACGGCGAACTCCAGGGCCAGCCTTCCCGCCTGCTTGATAGCATCCATCCAGTTGCGCATGGCGTACCCGTAGCCGTAGATCGGGCGTCCCTGGACCAGCTGCCTGTCGGCTTCGAGCTCCAGCAGGAAGTGATGGAAGGGCACCTCCAGCGAGGCCCAGTACGTGGGGGTGGCGTTGATGGCCTTCCTCAGGTTGTTTATCTCGTCTCTGTTGGGGTTGGGCAGGAGATCTCTCGCCAGCTGCTCCAGCGTGCGGTCCAGCTCCTGGCCCACACTCTCGGCCATCGCAAGTGCCCTCTGGAGCTGGCTGTAGAGGTTCCTGTCGCTGAAGTAGCGCGTGGACACAGGCAGCACCTCGTGCCGCCAGAGCTTGATGTTGGCCTGGTCGGTGATTATGCCGTAGATCTCCAGCGGCAGCCTGTGCTCCTCCTGCAGCCGCCCCATGGCTATCAGCTCGGCTATCCACCTGAGGCTGCGAGGTTGGGTGTGCGTATCCGTGGACTGGAAGATCACGTGGCTGTCGCGCCACATGGCACGGTCTTCCCTGAAGCCCACTGGAGGCCTGGGGTTTTCTCCTTTGCCGGCGCGCGGGTTCTTCCGGAAGGCTACCATGGTCTCGTAGTTGGCGATCTCCTCCGTGGGCCGTAACTGACACCCCTTGACGATGATCACTTCACGCACCACTACTCTACCGTCCTGAACCTCCGGGAAGAGCCTCACGCGCCGGCTCTGCCACGTCAGGTAGTCGAGGTAGCCCTTCGGCAGGCGATCGACTGGCTGGGTATCATCGTCCCTTTCCCAGGCGGGACTATCCTCTGGGGTGGAGGGGCAGGGCTCGTCGAACTCCGGGTCGTACCTGACCATGTTGAGCATGAGCGTCTCGAACAGGGTGCGCCCCCTCAGTAGCACGACCGCGCACTTGGCCAGTGGACCTGCATCCGCCGCCTTGTCCTTCTCCCCCTTCAGCAGCCCGAACAGGCCGCCGACCGTGAACGGGTGCAGCAACACCAGGTAGCGGGCAGCCCTGTCGGGGGTGAACGCCACGCCCTCCGGCAGGGTGTGATCAAAGAGCGTTGTGGCGTTGCCGGGGGAAGCGATCTCCGGCGCCAGGCGCGTGACCGGCCACAGCTTCGTTACGCTCTGGCGCTGTATGCTGCCCTTCTGGTAGAAGGGATACTTCTCATGGAAGAGGTCGAACCGGTCATGCCAGCGCTGCAGGTAGTCCTCCAGCGGCTGCGGGGGAAAGCTGCCGCCCCCGTAAAGCTCCGCCCACTCGGCGTCGTCCCGGGGGCCGAACACGCGGTGGAGTATGGCTAGCAGCAGCCTGTGCAGAGATACGGTTACCAGGGGCGAGGGGTCCACAAGCTCCCTGATAGCGTGCGCGCCCAGCAGCACGTCCCTCAAGCCCATGAGCTGGGTGGTGCTGGCCCCAATCGGCCTGACTGGTATCCAGGGCTCATCCACCAGGTTGAAACTATGCATGATCTCTATCCTCCAGCGTGTGTTGTTCACCCTAAGGGCTCTCCACTACAATCCCGAGCTCGGGATCAATCCTTACGATCCACCTGCCAACCATGGCCCTTCCTGAGGCATCAAAGACCAGGGGCCTGTACCCCCTGAGCAGCGAGGAGCGCTCCCAGCCTTTCGGCACGGGCACATCCAGCAGGGGATCCAGCACTCTGGCATCTGTAATGGCCACCGAGCGGCGCAGCAGCCTCTCGGCCATCGCAGCGTCCGGCGGCGTATCGAGATCCACCGGCGTACCATCCGGCAGGCAGGGCCCACCGCTCCCAGCCACGAGGCACACGGCGGACACGCTGGGCTCCGCCAGACGAGTGAGAGCCTGCAGCGCAGGGTGCAGCTCGGGGGCATCCTCCTCCACGCTCGCTGTTACTATCCCCCATATCGAGTTGTATCCAGGCCCCTTGATGTACCTGTATTTGGCCTGCAGGCTATCTTCCCTGAGCACCTTCTGCTGGGCCTTGAAGGTCCGCTCCCAGAGGCTTCGCAGCTCCTCGGAGGCACCCTGCGGCACCCGCCCATCACTGTAGACCTGCTCCACCAGCTCCTCGATATCCTCCGGCAGCTGCAGGGTGTCCCGATCGCGCAGGGCGAGCCAGCTGCGCAGCAGCGTGTGCTCGTCATAGACGCTGGCGCTGCCTCTGTCGAATATCGGCACATCCCCCATGACCTGGGGCGATACCACCCACAGCTCAGGCGACCTCAACCTCTCGGGTCTGAGCGGGTCATGAACGGGGTGGCGGTGCAGCCTACCCATGCGCTGGAGCACGAGATCTACCGGGGCCAGGTCGGTGACCATGAGGTCGAAGTCCAGGTCCAGGCTTTGCTCTATCACCTGCGTGGCCACCAGTATCGCGCGGTGAGGTCTGCGGCCATTGCGTGAGAACCTCCCGAGCGTGCGTGCCTCGCGCACCTCCCTTTCCTCGTAGGGATAGCGGGCGTGCAGCAGGTCCAGCTCCGGCATGCCATCTTCGGCCAGGCCGGGGAAGACCTCCCTGAGTGCGGAGTACAGGGCCTGCGCTCGAGGGACAGTGTTACAGATGATCGCTGCGCAGCCCCCCTGTGAGAGCGCCTCAGCCAGCAGCTGCCCCAGCGCCTCGTGCTCAGGAGCGCTTACCCAGCGCAGCGCCACCTTCCTGCGAGAAGCCTCAGAGGGCGCAAAGTGGATACCCCTCACATCCTCGGCGGCCGCATAGGTTATGCGCGGGTACCCCGCCGGTGGCAAATCCCTCTCAGCCTGCCAACCTGCACCCCTGGCATAGGCCTTCACCAGCTCTCGACGCCGCGCGCTGGGCAATGTAGCCGAGAGCACCACCACGGGGACCGACAGAGCCCCAAGCCACTCCAGTAGCCTGTGCAGCAGGGTGGTCATATACACGTCGTAAGCATGGACCTCATCAACGATCACGGTCTTCGTCGAGAGCGCGAACAGCCTCACGAAGACGTGCTTCACCTGCAGCACCGCCAGCAGCGCCTGATCGACCGTGCCCACCCCATATGGAGGCAGCAAAGCCCGCTTGCCGCGCGTGAACCATTGCCCTGCCACCACCGCGCCCAGCTGCTCATCGCCCAGAGCCTCATCATATACCCCCTGCAGCTGGAAGATCTCCTCCCCCTTCTGCCTCAGCTCCTGCAGCAGTGCCGAGAGATCCGAATGCCCATGCACCAGGTTGACCACCACCACGTCTTCCGGATAGCGGTGCCTGAGGTAATCCGTCACCCTGCCGAACATCTGGTTGCTGGTGGCCATCGTGGGCAGCGCAAAGTAGCAGCCGCTCATGCCATGCGCGGTGCTGAACGTATCCGCAAGCAGCATGGCCGCCTCCGTCTTCCCCTCTCCCATGGGCGCCTCGATGATGGTGATCGATGGGGACTTTACCTCCCCGGCCAGCTCCTCAGCGGCAGCCTGCACCGTGGTCGGCTGCCTGATATAAGGGAACAGCTCGGTAAGCCGCATGGACCCGGAAGCAGGCCTCCAGCCCACCCATCCCAGGCTGGCCATCGCCCTCTCGGCCTGCCGCATCGCCCTCTCGAGGTAGGCTTCAGCATCCAGCTGCGGCACCTGCAGAGCGCTCTGGGCAGCATAGGGGAAGTACTCCTCATTCGAGCCTATCCAGTCCGCCACGGAGACAAGCCCGGCCAGCATGAAGGCATCCGGCGTGGACTCGACAGTCGGGCGAGAGGATCCCGGCAGCCCGAGCGCATCAGCCAGCCTGCACAGCAGCACCTCCCGGGCCGCATCCCACATCCCCCAGCCCACGGCCTGCTGGTCAAGATCCCGCCTGACCTCGTCATAGCTGGGGACGAAGCCATGGTGACCTCCCACAGCAAACGCCACCCACCGCGCAGACCGGCCACTCAAGCCGAAGACATCTGCAAGCACCGTCTCCAGGACATTGGCCGAGATCGTGCCATGAGGCGCACGCGCATTGAACAGAGGCAGGCCAGCATCCCGCAGGCGACGAGCCACCAGCTCCCTGCCCTGCTCAGGCCGCAGCTGCAGCTGGAACGCAGGCGAAGCCTTGCCTATGTCATGGCCGCCCGCAAAGAACGCCAGCCATCTCTCGGCATCTTCCTGCCCTACCCCAAGAACGCCGCTGATCCTGGCCTTCCAGGCCGCCGGCAGCACCCTGCGCCACATCTGCAAGGTCACCGCCGCCACATCCAGCATATGACACAACAGCGGATGCCACCCCAGATCAGGCCCACTACCCCACTTGGCCCAGAAAATCCAGGGATCAACCCTCCAGCCAGCCGCCCCTACCGGGCTCCCAGCCCCTGATAGATCAACCTCGCTAGTGCCATCCATACCCGGTCCGCCATTCATCCCTCACCACCGAGAGCGCAAAGGGCTCACCACCCCGCGATATAGTGAACACTATGATACACACAATGTCACTGACTGTCAATAGACTTAGAGCTCCCCGCCTGAGAATGAGGCACCCTAGCAAGCCCCAGCCCTTACGTACCCCGCACCCGCAGGTGCAGGCACCATGCAACCAGTGGTCATCGCCTCCGGGACCTTATATGCCCCACAGCCACCTACGCGGCCACCCTTGCCGGCCAACCAGAGGCACTGGCCGCTCGGTGCTCCCCCCACCCTCCGCACCTACGCGGCAACCCTCCCGGCCTCATGTATCACCCCCACGACCAGCCAGGCTACTGGCGCTGCCACGTTACCCATATGCCGGTCACATCTACCACCCCCACGACCCCACGTGCAGGCCTCGTATCTGCTCTGGGGTGCAAGAGGATAAGAGGGTATGGCACCTCAAAGACTCCTACGCGTGCAGTCCTCGTGTCTGCTCTGAGGTGCAAGGCAATTGGCAATACGCCCCACCTCCCACAACCCCCTGCACCCCACATCAATAGCCCCAGCCCCAATTCCCGATTTCCCGATTCTTTAGAGACCGGGAATTCGGGAATTAGTCATGACACCCTGCACTGCCTGTGGACCCGGTGCACCCCCAGGGGGAGTATCCCTCCCCACAGCAGGCAATCCTTCTACCCCCACTGATCCCCCAGCCCTCCCATCCCTCAACCCCATGCTCCCCAGGCACCACCCTCCCAGGGACGCAAGAGATCTCTCCACCCCCACGCCACTTTTTCCCGAATTCCTGATTACTTAAGAACCGGGAATTCGGGAATTTCTCCCTGCCTTCTCCCTCTACCGCTTGCCCAGCGGGCAGGAAGCGGTGAGCAGCCCCTGGCGAGATGGCACCATCCAGTCCTGCTTGTCACCTGTCGGTGGATCCACCACCCTCAGGGCAGGCTCCACTCAGGCGCAGTCTCTGCTCTGTCGGCAGCAGCCAGCCCTATGTGTAGTGACCCCTCCGGGGGCCAGGAGATGAGGGGCAACCGTCACACCCTGCAGGCACCCCCTCTTCACCAATTCCCGATTTCCCGATTACTTAAGAATCGGGAATTCGGGAATTTACCATAAGACTTACTTCCCTCTGTGTTGGCCCAGCGCTCCACCTCACACCTCCCCCGACTCTCCATATGCAGGGCGCTCTCATGCCTGGCAGGGGATTGACGACGCACCACATACCCTCCACCTCCTTCGCAGGTCCTCAAGCTGCCAGTGTCCAGCCCCTCAAGGTCAGTTCCCCAGTCCTCAGTAGCCTCGATCAGGCGTCTCCTCCTCATCACCCTCATAGCCCCCCTGCACCCATCGCCAGGCAAAGCCCCACAGCCCCTTATTCCCGATTTCCCGGTCTCTTAACAATCGGGAAATCGGGAATTTACCATAATGCTGTAGATGAGTGATACCCCACACCATGGTGGTAGCATCGCCTGAGGGAAGTCCTCATGACCCTGCGCTCAGGCATCCGCCCGTGCGTTACTTCCTGCGGAGCAATCCCAGGGAGTGGGTGGAGGCAAGGGGCACCTCTGGTCCTGCCAGGCTTCCGTCCATCGTGGGACAGGCGGCCTCCTCTGGCCCCGACACCTCACTCCCGGGCCGCACGCAGGCCTTGATATACCTGTCTCTAATTACTCCTCAGTGCAGGTTCACCTCCAGCTCCCAGCTCCAGGCCATCATGCATCCCTCTCACGACGGACCCCTCCGAAGTAATTCCCGAATTCCCGACTCTTAAGTAATCGGGAAATCGGGAATTTACCATAACACTTACTCCCTTCCAAACCACCTCCCTACCCCCTCCAGGCCCCACTCTGCACCGCGATCCCCTTGCTCCTCTGGCTCTCCCCTCCAGAGAGCAGCAACTCGCATCCCTACCACCACCCCACCCTCCCACTCCCATCCCCAACCGTTCCCTCTCCAGCAGGGGGGTGGCCCTTGTCCTCCCACTACCTCAGTCGGCCACCCTCCCTCATCCTCTCCAACTCCATCCCCAAACCACCTCTCTAAATCCCTCCATGACCCAACCCATATCCAAGTTCCCTGGACACCACCCAGCGTGCCCCTCTCCAGTGGTGGGAGAGGGGCCAGGGGAGAGGGGGTCCCTGGGACATGTCAGGACACCTCAGAGCACTCATATGTTCTCCACAACCTCCCTGGATGGCACCATGGTGCAGCTTTGTGGGGGTGGTGAGGTCATGGAGAGGCAGGAACACCCCAGACGATCCATGATCGTCCGGGGACCCAGGAGGGGCGACTCCCGTCCCCCTCCTCTCCATGAATCCCCCCTCACCACTCAGTGGTGGAAGACCCACAGAGGGAGGGGTCTGGGGAGGATCCTCCCCCCGAGACAAACCCTCTAGCCCTATTTGCCAAATCTCAACAGGGCATTTGACCCCTCACGCAACTTGCAGTATAAATGTACTAAATATTGCCTTGGAAGGATTGTATGAGGACGCGAGTACGGGCCATAGAGGAGCGCCTGGGCGAGCTGTACGGTGCGACGTGCCTGCTGTGCGGCAGGGCCCACGTGGCGTACGTCGGGGAAGGGGAGCGCGAGGTGTGCACCTGTGCGCCCTGCGGGTGCGAGGGCGTCCTGAGAGCCCTCGGCTGGAGGGAGGGCGAGAGCGCACTGGGGGTGCTGGGGGCGGTCGAGCGCGATCCCGCGGCCTGGAGCCTGGCGACGTCGCCGGCGCACGCGCTGCGGCCCTACCAGGTGGATGCCGCCAGGGAGATCCTGCGGGCGGTCGAGCGCGGTGGGGGTGACATGCTGGCGGTGGTGTTCTCCCGGCAGGCGGGGAAGGACGAGATGCTGGCCCAGCTGCTGGCTATGCTCCTCTGGAAGTACCGCTGGCGCGGGGGCCAGGTGGTGGTCGTGCAGCCGACGATGCAGCCGCAGGGGATGATATCGCGCCGGCGCCTGCTCGATCGCCTGCCGGGAGCTTTGGTGCGCGGGCTCCTGCGCGTGGAGGAGAACATGGTGGCTGTGGGGAAGGCATCGGTCACGTTCCTGTCGGCCTCGCCCGAGGCCAGTGCCCGCGGCAACACCGCCTCCCTGCTGCTTGTGGCCAACGAGGCGCAGGACATCTCGCCCGATCGCTGGGACGCCGTCTTCGACCCGATGGCGGCCTCCACCAACGCCACCACCATCTTCATGGGCACCGTGTGGACCTCCCGCACGCTGCTTGCGCGCCAGATGCGCTACCTCCGACAGCTGGAGCTGGAGGTTGGCCGAAGGAGGGTGTTCATGGTGCCCTGGCAGGAGGTGGCTCGCCACGTACCGGCCTACGGCGAGCGCGTGCAGGCCCGCATCGCCCAGCTGGGGCGCCACCACCCCTTCGTGCGCACTGAGTACTGCCTGGAGGAGCTGTCCGACGACGGCGGCTTCTTCCCGCCCGCCGTTACCGAGCGCATGCGCGGCGATCACCCGCGCCAGCTGCTGCCCACCCCCGGCAGGACCTACGCAGCGCTGCTGGACGTGGGGGGTGAGGACCTTGCCGCTGGGCCATCTCCCCGCCGAGACTCCACCGCCCTGACGATCGTGGAAGTGTGCCATCCCGAGGGGGCGGATCTCCAGCCCGTCTACAGGGTCATGACGCGCTACGTGTGGACCGGCGTCGGGCAGCCGGAGCTGCTGCCGCAGGTGGTGCACCTGGTGAGAGACGTCTGGGCATGCCGGAGACTGGTGGTCGATGCCACGGGGCTGGGCGCCGGGCTGGCATCGGCCCTGAGGCGCATCCTGCCGCCCAGGTGCGTGATCCCCTTCGTGTTCACCGCCGCTTCCAAGTCGGCGCTGGGGTGGGACTTCCTGTCGATCTGCGCCGCCGGCAGGTTCCTCGACCACGCCAACGACGGCTCCCGCGAGCAGGCGCTCTTCTGGACCCAGGTGGCGGAGTGCGAGTACGAGCCCCTGCCGGGCACCGGCCAGCAGATCCGCTGGGGAGTGAGCGGGGCGGCCCACGATGACCTGTTGATGAGCGCGGCGCTCGTGGCCCGACTCGATGCCGAGGACCTGCGGCCCCGGGTGGCCCGCGGCCACTCCCGCGCCGAGTAGCCCCCAACCCCGACCTGAGGTGTATTATTGCGTACTATTGTATTACAATGAGGTCAAATTTTCGCTTGATGTAGAGGGTGCCCCATGATAAGGATAGACGAGGGCGCTACGAACTATTGGCTGAGCCTGTTCACGCGGGAGACCTGGTTGGAGTGCGCCCAGCACGGCTTCAGAGTGGCGGGATTTCCCCAGCACAGGTGGGCGACTGTACGAAGGATCAGTCCTGGAGACATGCTCATCTGCTACCTGACAGGAGCCTCTTCCTACGTCGGCCTGCTGCGGGTGACCGGAGAACCCTACCAGGACGACGCGGTTATCTGGAGCTCGCAGATCTTCCCCAGCCGCCTGCCGGTTGAACCGATCGTGACCCTCCATCCCGACCACGGCGTGCCGATAAAGAGCCTCAGGGATCGGCTATCGTACTTTCGTAGCTCTACGAACCCGCATGCATGGACTGGGTATTTCCGTACCTCTCCCGCACAAATAAGGCCCGAAGATGCCAGGGTCATAGTGGAGGCCCTGAAGGAAGCTGCACGCGACAGGTCCCGTGTGCTGGACGCGGGGCAACTCCCCGCGCTCAACATGCCGGGCCGCCTGGAGGATGCCTCGAGGGAGTCCTCTTTGGTGGGCGTCGACGAAGCAGAAGAAGCGGTCGTTGGGGAGCTACGTGCTCCCACGCCTGCTGAGGCCGGCCCGGGGGCAGGGACAGAGCCGGACGAGGTGGAGCAGCTTGCAGGCAGGCTCCTCTCCCATGCCCGCAATAGCGAGAGCTCCAGGCTCCTCGAGGAGGCTGTGGTCGATGCCTTCAGCTTCCTGGGATTTCAGGTCGAGCACAAGAGCGGATCCGGAGATACCGACGTGTTAGTGTTTGCCCCACTGGGGAAGAATGCCTATAGAGCGATCGTGGACGCGAAGTCGAGCCGGCACGAGCGCGTGGCCAACGCGGCGATCGACTGGATGGCCCTCTCCAAGCACCGCGAGATGCACCAAGCAGCGCACACCCTCATCGTCGCCCCTGGCTTCGCGGGTGGGGATCTACTTGAGAACGCGAGGGAAAAGCAGGTGGCCCTTGTAACTGCTCGAGACCTTGCAGAGATCGTCCGCATGCACGCCCGTACCCCCCTTCTCCCTGGAGGACCTGCGGGAGCTGTTCTCCCACCCGGGCGATCCCGACGCACCGCTGCGGATCCTGCAGGCTCGTGCTGAGGAGATGGCGCGCCTGCAGCGGCTGCTGCCGGACATAATCAAGCTCATAGGTGAGTTCTATCGGACGGAGATCCACCCGCCGGTCACGCCGGATAGCATCCTGTACTATCTCAAGATTCGAGGGCAAGACAGGAGGTACACCCTCGAGGAGATAGCGCAGGCAATGCAGCTGCTGTCGATGCCTCAGCTGGGCATCCTCAGGCACAAGGGGGATGCGAACTACGCCCTGCAGATGACCTACCTCACGGCCATAAGGAGCCTGCGCGCCCTGCTGCGAGTGCTGGAGGCAGAGCTGCCGTCATAAGGGCGTGCTGGGGCTGGACTACGGTCTGGGACTGTCGGCCTGACGTGGCGCGATGTGCGTGCCCGCCCATGCCATCAGTGCGCATACCACCCTCAGGTAGATACCCGCGGCACCACCGAACACCAGGCCCGCTGGGACGACGTCTTCCGCCCCCACCCATGCCACACCGGGCAGGACCTCGACGGGTCCGCCAGCCCTGGCGACCCTGGCGCTCCACATCCAGGACGACAGGATCACCGAGAGCGGCAGCAGTGGCAGGGAGGTCGCTATCGCGGAGGGCCAGTCCACGCCCGCCCGGAGCACCATGTTCACCAGCAGCGCACCCAGCGGCACGCCGATCACTACCCAGACCCACAGCGGAGATACGCCCTCGTAGCTCAGCCAGTGGGCGAGCGCCAGCAGTGCCGCCGGCACCAGGCACGCTCCCGCATGCTTGTACCAC
The DNA here is from genome assembly GCF_000025005.1 of Thermobaculum terrenum ATCC BAA-798. Classification (NCBI taxonomy): domain Bacteria; kingdom Bacillati; phylum Chloroflexota; class Chloroflexia; order Thermobaculales (SeqCode); family Thermobaculaceae (SeqCode); genus Thermobaculum (SeqCode); species Thermobaculum terrenum. Next base: position 8,403 of record NC_013526.1, on the reverse strand, counting down.
TTCTGCATCGCTATAGCCTCCCTTCATTACAAAATTATAACTTCTGGTGGCCACGTACATACCAGGGGTACGGAGCCCGTCCCATCGGTGGCCGGGCTGGAGGGCTTGCCGGTGTCAGCGGCGTTATGGGTTGTGGGGCGCGTGCGGGAGTACTACAGGTGGGCAGCGGCCCGCATGCGCCCCGCGGAGGCGACCGGTGGTTGGCCTGGTGCTGCGGCTAATGTACGTCGCGGTTGGCGTAGTTGCCCAGGCAGAACTGCAGCACCGCGTCGGCATCGAAAGAGGCGAACTCGGCGCTCTGGAAGTAGCCGAGGTATTCCCCTCCGGAGTAGTAGCTGCAGGTGGTGAACTGCACCTTGTTGTTGATCTTGCTGGAGGACTGCAGGTCGCCGATCGTGCCGTCGGGGAAGGTCACGCCCGTGAAGGTGAACTTCTCGAGGTTGGCGGCCGATGCGCTCGCAAGCGGCAGCAGGGCCATCAGCATGAGGGTCGCCAGGAGTGCCTTGATCTTCATCGCGCTGCTCCATCAAGGACAGAAGCCTCGCCCAGTATACGAGGTGGATGAGGCTTCTGGTTTCATTTAGGTGCGCCTATTCGCCTCTGGAGTAGCCCAACAGGCGCATCGCCTCTTCGTAGTCGATCTCGCCGGCGGCCAGCCGGTTGAGGATCTCCCGTCGCTCGGGGGGCGAGACCCGCGGGGGCGCCGGCTCGACCGGGCCTCCCAGTGCGGAGGCTATCTCCTCCAAGCGGTTGCGTGCGGTGTTGTAGGCGATGCCCAGCTCGGCGGCCGCACGCTGGACGTTACCCCTGTGGCGCAGGAGCACTCCCACGAACTCCAGCTGCTCGGGCGTCAGCTTGCCGATCCACCCCAGGGTGAAGGTCCCCTCGATGACTATGCCGCTCTGGGGCGACATCAGACGGGTCACCACCAGCTCGCCACCGGTGACGGGGTCGCGCGTTATGAGAGGGTACATTTCTCCACCTCCAGACGTTTACTCACCGGACTCCTCCGCTCGGCGCGGGGGCCGCAGGCGTCCCCAATCCCAGTTGAAGGTCGGCTCAGGGGACGATTGCTCCCCCTGCTCTCCAGAGAGGTCGAACCCTCCCTGTCTCCATTGTCGCAGGAGGTCGGGCGTGAGGCCCACAGCCCGCATCTCGACCAGCTTGTCGACGGGGAGCTTCCCCACGATCGCCGTCACCTCTCGCACGAAGTCCGGGGAGACCCCCACTGCCCGCATCTCGGTGATCTTGTCGAGCGAGACGTTGCCCAGCAGGGCCCGTATCTCCTGGATGTACTCGGGCGTGATGCCCACGGCCTTCATCTCGATCAGCTTGTCGAGGTCGATGCCACCGATGCGCTCCTGCTGGAAGCCCGGAGGCTCGGGCCGCGGTGTGGGAGCCGCCCGCTCGCCCTCTTCGAGCGCCTCGAGCAGCTGCTCCGCCTGTTCGGGGCTGATCCTGCCCTCGGCAAGCATCCTCAGTACCTGCCTTCTTTCCTCGTTCATCTTCTTGCCTCCATGTAATATGCTCTCGGTGATGGTGATCCTGGCTGCCGGCAAGCACGACCACCACCTGCCACAAAAATTGCCATGGCATGTGTTAATAATAATCATGCAGAGCTTAAAAATCAACAAGATGGTGCAAATAATTTGTTGAGAGCTGGCTCTCGAGCCTGGGCGGCGGAAATGTGGGCGATTGTGTGGGTGAGGTGTGTGGTGATCCCTGCTCACCTCCTGCATACTGTCGACTATCGAGTTACACCTGTGCTGCGAGGGGATAGCTATGCGGTGGGATGAGGTTGGAGCGATGCGGGGTGCACCTGGCGCCCCGCCGGCGTCACCCGGCGCTGGGCGGTGCTCCCGCCGGCTTGCTGCCCTCGATAGGGCGGAGGTGGGGATATAAGGGGGAAGATTGCGGATGTCAGAAGCAACATTGACCGACGATATCGATCTGCTGCGCTCGCAGGTGAGCGAGGTCATCCTGCCTGGAGAGCCGGCGTATGATGCCGCAAGGGCGACCTGGAACCTGTCGGTGGACCAGCATCCCGCGGTGGTCGTGGTGACACGCTCGCCGGAGGAGGTTTCTGCAGCAGTGCGCTTTGCGGAGCTGAAGAACCTGGGGGTGGCGGTGCAGGCCACGGGCCACGGCACGAAGCTGCCCGCCGATAATGCCCTGCTGCTCATCACCGCGATGCGGGGCGTGAGGGTGGATCCTGAGACCCACACGGCTTGGGTGGGAGCCGGCACCAAGTGGAAGGCGGTGCTGGAGGAGGCGCAGAAGCACGGCCTCGCGCCGCTGTTGGGGTCGTCCTCCGACGTGGGAGCGGTGGGCTTCACGCTGGGCGGCGGCATGGGGTGGCTGGCCCGCAAGTACGGGCTCGCCTGCGATTCGGTCCTCTCGTTCGAGATGGTCGACATCACCGGCCGCATCATGCAGCTGAGCCCAGGCTCGAACCCTGCGCTCTTCTGGGCCATGCGCGGTGGGGGAGGGGCCGGCCTGGGGGTGGTAACTTCCATGGAGATCCAGCTGTACCCCGTGAGCACGGTGTACGCAGGCAACCTGCTCTACCCGCCCGAGATGGCGCACGAGGTGATGGCTCGCTGGGCCGAATGGGTCCAGGATGTGCCCGAGGAGCTGACCTCGGCGGTCGTCATCATGAACTTCCCACCGCTGCCGATAGTGCCTCCCGAGCTGCAGGGCAAATCGTTCGTGATGGTGCGCGGCTGCTACTGTGGCGACGTGGGCCGCGGCGAGGAGCTGATAGACTCCTGGCGTGCGTGGCGGCGCCCCCTCATGGATTTCTTCCACGACATGCCCTTCGTCCAGTCGGACATGATCAGCCAGGACCCAGTGGACCCGATACCTGTCGGCATCACGGGCGCCTGGATGAGGGAGATCACGCATGAGGCGATCGACGCGATAATCCGCTACACCCTGCCACAGGGTGGCCCGCCCACGCTGCTCTTTGCGGAGATCAGGCATGCGGGCGGGGCGATCAGCAGGGTGGGGGCCGACGAGGCGGCGTTCAGCCATCGCCACCACCCCTTTAGCCTCGAGATGGTGGGGATCATTCCTACCCCAGAGGCGCATGAGCACTTCCTGGAGCACACCGAGGGCCTGAGGGCCGAGATCGCCCCGTGCCTCCCCGGCGACGTGTACATCAACTTCCTCGAGGGTGAGGAGGCCAGACGGCGCACGCCGAGCGCTTTCTCGAACGAGTCCTACCAGCGGCTCAAACGGCTGAAGGCTGCCATGGACCCAGAGAACACCTTCCGGTATGGGCTGGACATTCCTCCACTCATCTAGGCGGATGGCAGGTCGGCTGGCCTGCCATCCAACAACTCCCTTTTGGCCGCCAATTCCTTCTGGCAAAAAATCGGCAAACGTTTTATCATACCCAGGGGATCAACCTGCACACTTTACCAGAAGGAGGAGCCAATGGCACAGAAGATTAGGGTGGGGGTGCTCGGCCTGACGCACGACCATGTGTGGTCCAACCTCGAGGCGCTGGCGGGCTGCGAGGAGGGCGAGCTGGTGGCTGCCGCCGACCTGCACGAGGAGCTGAGGGAGAGGTTCTCCCAGCGCTATCCCCAGGCGCAGGTGTTCGACGACTACGAGCGCATGCTCGATGCCGTGGAGCTCGACGCTGTCTACGTCTTCTCCGACAACCTGGAGAGCGTGGAGCTGGTGGAGCTGGCCGCCGACAGGGGGCTGCACGCGATGGTCGAGAAGCCGATGGCCTCCAGCCTCTCAGGAGCCGCTCGCATGATGAGCGCCGCCCAGGAGGCGGGCACCATCCTGATGGTCAACTGGCCCATCGCCTGGTCGCCCGCGGTGCAGCACGCCTTCAACCTCATCCACCAGGGGCGCATCGGCGAGCTGTATCAGGTGCACTACCGCTCGGCGCACGCCGGTCCCAGGGAGATCGGCTGCTCGACCTACTTCTGCGACTGGCTGTATGACCCGCTGCGCAACGGCGCTGGCGCCTACATGGACTACTGCTGCTACGGCGCGGCCATGACCTGCTACCTGCTGGGGCTGCCCTCCCGCGTGACGGCCACGATGGCCCGCCTGCGCAAGCGCGACCTCGCGGCAGACGACAACGCCGTGCTGATCATGCAGCATGCCAGGGCGATGAGCACAGCCGTCGCCTCCTGGACCCAGATAGGGCACCTCACGAGCTACGAGCCCACCTTCTACGGCAGCGAGGGCACGATCCTGGTGAGGGGCAGGCAGCTGCTGCTGGCCGACGCTCAGCACGACGACGGCCAGGAGATCGAGGTGCCGGAGCCCCCGGAGGGGATGCGCAACAGCGCCGAGTTCTTCCTCTCGCACGTCCGCCAGCGCAAGCCCATCGAGGGCCTGTGTAGCCCCGAGGTGGGCCTCATGGCGCAGGAGGTGCTCGAGGCCGGCATCATCTCCGCCCAGGAGGGCACAGCCGTCAGCCTGCCGCTCCCCGTCAGCTACCTGCAGGGCTGGGTCTAACCCCAACTCAAAAACATATAATCTGTGGAGGCACACATGGAACGCAAGCCTTTGAAGTTGGGCATACTTGGCGCTGGCATGATCGCCACCTTCGATCACGGGGTCATCCCCAACCTGAAGTACATCCCTGAGAAGGTCGAGCCCGTGGCCGTGGCCGACCCAGTGGTGGAGAAGGCCGAGGAGGCCAGCAAGCGCTTCGGCATCCCGCATGTGTTCGCAAGCCTCGACGAGATGCTGGAGAAGGTCGACCTGGATGCCGTGGTGAACCTCACGCCGATACCTGTCCACGGCGAGACCTCGCGCAAGATCGTGGAGGCGGGCAAGCACCTGGCGACCGAGAAGCCGATCGCGACCACCATGGAGGACGCCGACGCGATCATCGAGATAGCTGCCTCCAGGGGCGTCACCGTCGTGTGCTCGCCGCCCGACATGCTCTATCCCCACTACAGGGAGGTGCGCAGGCTGGTGCAGGAGGGCACCATCGGCAAGGTGGCGTTCGCCCGGGTACGCTCCTCGCATGGCGGCCCCGGCTCCAGCTGGTGGCCGGGAGACCCCAGCTGGTTCTACCAGAAAGGGTCCGGCCCACTCTTCGACATGGGAGTGTACGGCATCCACGAGATCACGGGCATACTCGGTCCCGCCACCAGGGTGTTTGCCTTCTCGGGCATCACCGAGCCGTACCGGATAGTGCGCGGGGGGCCGTTCGCCGGCAAGCAGATCGAGGTCACAGCCGATGACAACACCCTCATCATGCTGGACTTTGGGCAGTCCACCTTCGCCTTCGTCGACGCCACCTTCAACGTCAACGCCGCCAAGTCGCCCAAACTGGAGATCTTCGGTCGCCAGGGGACGATCCAGATCGCCGACCACCGCGCCATCCGGGAGGGAGCCCCGCCGGTGGAAGTATTCCGTACCGATGCCGTGCCCGGGCTGGGAGGCTGGATCGTGCCCGAGTCCTGGGGACTGCAGATGGAGGGCGAGCGACAGAACAGGCTGGGCAGGGCCATCCTGGTGGACCACCTGGTGGACTGCGTGTGGGAGGGCAAGAAGCCCGTGCTTAGCGCCGAGCATGCCAGGCACGCGCTGGAGATCATGATCAAGTGCCTGGAGTCCGCGCGCCAGGGCAAAGTCCTCGACCTGACCACGTCGTTCTAGAGCAGGGACGCTCCTCACATCACCCCCGGTAGGGGTCGGGATCATCATCCGCCTTCGGGAAGCATAGGAGTGTGAGGGGTGTGCCCCCTTCTCCTCGGTGGAGGAAAGGGGGGCTGGGGGTAAGATGGATCTACCCTTCTCGCTAGGAGAAGGAGGTGAAGGCTTCTCTGTGTATCCCCGCTGCATATGCTGCCTGCGGTGATAAACGAAGGGCTGCCTCTGTGAAGGTTTTTCTGCATCGGCGCCCTACCGCTCCTCGCCGAGGTGGACTACCTGCTGCCAGGTGCCGGCGTCGTACCGCTCCTCGATGCCCGTGACCACCCGCTCGATCGGCTCTGCTCCCTCCTGTGGGATGATCCGGATGCGGTCCCATATCTGCAGGCCGAGGTGTGGGGGCGCTTTGAGCCTGCCTGCCTGTGCGCTGCGGGTGAGCGCCAGGAGATGGGCGGCGGCTACCGTGGCGGCTTCCTGGGAGGAGCCGGCAAGTGGATCCACCACCTTGCGGATGCGTGCGCCGAGCTCGATGTCGCCCAGCGCCTCCCCGTAGTACACCTGCCCGCGGTAGGCGGGAGTCTCCGGCAGTCCGTAGACCTGCACGTAGTTGGGAGCCTGCAGCTGCTGGTCGCGGTACTCCCATAGCGGGTGCTCGCCCGCACCATAGGTGGCGACGACCCCTGCGCGGGGATCCGCCAGCTGGAGTCCTTCGCCCTCGGGCCGCATCCTGTGGGGCACTCGACGGAGAGCGTCTGTTATCGCCTGCTGGAGGGATGTGCCGGCGGGGATGGTCATCGGGGGCTGGGCTTGCAGCTCGCTGGCGTTCATGCCCTCCAGCTCGATGCCTCCCAGGGCGCAGATCTCGGCCAGGAGCTGGGCCGTGGTGCGGCTGCCCCTGGGCCAGGTGCGTGGCCGCTGGGGGACCGTGGTGGCCAGGTGCTCCCAGGCGGAGATGCAGCGGATGGTCGCCCGCAGGGGGGCACCGTCCTCCCAGTGGCGGTCGAGGGAGGCGATCATCATCTCCGGCAGGGGCACGAGCTCGACTCCCTCGGAGGTCTGTAGTCCCCGGGAGAGGCGGACGCAGCTGCCCACCCGGAGGATCTCCGGCAGGGTGGCGGGGGCGTTGCCGCGTGGCCACCTGTCGCCGAACTGCAGGGTGACGACCAGCTCGTGGGGCTCCCGGTAGGTGTAGGTCAGCACGTCCTGGGCGAGGTCGATGGACTGCTCGGTGCGGGCCAGGCGCCAGGCCGACCTCTCGCCGAGGAGGTAGTCGGCGGTGGCGATCGCAGGCTCCTGCACCTGCGTGGAGGCGGGGAGGGTGCTGCCCGTGGGCAGGAGCGTGCAGTAGTGCGTGCGGCCTGTGGCCTCGGGACGGGTGGCGTACCAGAAGATGCGAGTGGCTTCCAGGCGGACGATCGAAGGCTGGGAGAACGCGTAGTGGTCAGCGTCCTCGGCGCGATCCAGCAGCTGGGGAGGGGTCCAAGCGCCGGTGGAGTCGTTGTAGCTGCAGGCCCATACGGCGGAGGCGCCCTCGCGCCGGCCGGTGGTGACCAGCTGCCAGGTGGAGGCGTCGGCGCCGATGGCGATCGCCAGGCCGCTGGCCGCCTGGAAGAGGTCGCCCGTCCAGGTGACGACCGTGCCCCAGCTACCGGAGGCCGCGCGCCGGCGGACCCTGACGGCTTTGTCGCTGGGGCCGGCCGTGGGTGGGCCGTAGACCCAGGCGTAGATGCGCTCGTTGGTGCCGGTGAGCGGGTACTTGGTGCCGACGGCAAGGGCGTGGATGACGTCGGTGCCGCTCTCGGTGTAGACGGTGATCTCGCTGCTCCAGGACTGGGCGTTGTCGGTGCTGACGCGGGTGGCGAGCACCTGCTGCCCGCTGCGGACGTAGGCGAGCATCACCTGGGCAGTGCCTGTGCTGCCGAGCGCGGGCGTCACGCTGGGGGAGACTCCCGTCGCCAGCAGGTTCCAGGATGCCCAGGCCGAGGGAGGAGCGCTCTGGGGAGAGGCCACGCGGTTGACGTACAGCTCGCCGGATGGGGTGACCCTGGCGCGCACGACGGAGCCATCGGGCGCGACGCAGGCGGCGAACCGCTGGCCAGAGGCCGCCTCCGAGTAGAGCTGCGAGGTGCCCGGCAGGAGAAGTCCCCAGCGGCGGGTAGAGACCACCAGCTGGCCGATCACCGGTATGGGTGCGGGGGATCTCTGGGCTTCCAGCAGGGTGGGAGTCAGCGTCCTCATCGGCGGCCCTCCCGTGGGAGGGTCTGCAGACGGGCCTCGATGGCGCTCACGCGCTCCTCCAGCTCTGCCTGCTCCACCAGCGCCAGGATGGCCCTTGCGAGGGTGGCCGCTGCCTGCGCCTGCTGGGGCTTGATCTCCTCGGCGAGCACCTCCTCCACGGCACGGGGGAGTATCTCCAGCAGGTCGCGGAGGATCTCCCTGCCCGTGCGCTGGACCGGCAGGGGCACGACTTCCGGGCTACTTGCGATCATCTTCACGCTCCAGGTCCTCCCTTGCTCTGTTGATCTTGCGCCACAGGCCGCTGCCGGCGAGGTAGCGGACGATCAGGATGATCGCCACGGAGAGCACCATACCGTAGTCGTCGCACCCCAGGCGTATATCCAGCAGGCCATGCAGCATGGAGGCCATCCCGAAGGTGGCCGCCACATCCATCAGCTTGTCTCCCATTGCCTTGACTCCTTTCGGCTATGGGAGGGGGCGTCTGCATGCAATATAGCAGAACATAGAATCTTAATCAAGTCCAAAGTGTAG